>NZ_JAPQNT010000009.1 GCF_028867965.1 Flavobacterium sp. SUN046 | reverse complement strand
TTTAGAATAATTTAAGTTATTTTGATAGGGAACAATATCGGGGACATTTTAATTTAGACCACCCCAAAACCCAATAAAGACTAGCAATAATAAAGGAAGTTCGATTCTCGGCGACTCCACTTAAAAGGATAATTTACTCAAATTATCCTTTTTTTTGTAGAAAACTTTCTACTCCAATAAATCCAATATTATAACGTTATTCGTATATAAGAAAAAGAAAAAATATGACAACATTTAATACGGATAATCAAGTAATCCATTTTAGTGATAAATTTGGATTAATCACTGATAATCAAGTGATTCTAACAAAATTACATGGTAATAATAAAATCAGAATTGACTCTATTGATAAAATTAATTTAATAAAACGACGTGTCTTTTATTCAAACTTATTTATCTTCATATTGAGTATGTGCGTATTTTCTTTCGCTTATTTTTTTTTCGAGTCAGAAAAAATTCAAATGTATGCAAGCCTAGTAATTTTTGGTATTGTTTTGCTAGTATATTCATTGTTACACAAATTTTATTTATATAAAATAGTAATAAAAGAAAAAGATAATTCTATAGTTGAATTTCAAACAACTCAATTGAACCGCAAAAGTATTAAAGAATTTTATATGACAATTCTAAAAAAAGTTCCTAAAAATCAAGTTAAATAATTATTCAGTATCTGGAAAAATTATTTCACCTTTCCAATTCATGAATCCACCTTCTAAATTAAATGTATTTCCAAATCCCATTTGACCCATTATACTACATGCTTGCGCACTTCGTCCACCAGCTTTACAATAAACGTAGTAATTTTTAGTCTTATCTAAATCTTCTAGTTTGTATATAAAAGCTTGACCAGTGTGTATATCATTTAATAAAGCTCCTGAAATAATTCCGTCATTCCATTCATCTTCTGTTCTTACGTCAATAATTACAGCATTTTCATCTAATTTCAGTTGTGATGTCCAATCCTCTTGTGATAAATTCATAATTATATTTTTTTCAAAAATAATAAATTCTAACGACTTCAAATCTAAAGTTTACAAAAAACAAAAATATTCTTAACAAAAAAATAACATAACATTTGTATATACAAATAAAAAATGCTTTAAATTTGTACCTACAAATATTGTAATAACAATTATGACGATTGAAGAAATAATAAAATCAACAGTTACAATGGACGATGCTAAAAAAGTTGTTCTAAATGTTATGTACACTCAAAATATAATTGCAGATAAATTTAATGAAGTTTTAAAACCTCATGATTTATCAGGCGAACAATATAATGTGTTACGAATTTTAAGAGGTCAAAAAGGTTGTCCAGCGAATATGTGCATTATTCAAGAGCGAATGATTGCCAAAAGTAGCAACACTACTCGACTGATTGATAAATTATTACTAAAAGATTTTGTTACAAGAGAAGTTTGCCCAGAAAACCGAAGAAAAATAGAAGTTTTAATTACTCCAAAAGGATTAAATTTATTGAATGAATTAGATCCTAAAGTAATACAATATGAAAAGTTATTTGCAAGCAATTTATCTGAATCCGAATTACATCAACTAAATACATTATTAGAAAAATACCGAAACTTAAAATAAAAATTAATACAAATTACTATGAGTCAATTTAACGAAAACGCAAAATGGCGTTACGCAACTAAAAAATTTGATACTACTAAAAAAGTATCTAACGAAGATTTAGCAATACTAAAAGAAGCAATTCAATTATCTGCTTCTTCTTTCGGATTACAATTGTACAAAGTTATTATTGTTGAAAATCCTGAAACTAGAACACAATTACAAGCAGCGTCTTGGGGCCAATCTCAAGTTGTTGACGCTTCTCATTTATTAGTTTTCGCCAATCAAACAACAGTTGATAATCAAGATGTTGACAATTATTTAAACAATGTTGCAACAACAAGAAATTTACCAATTGAAGCACTTTCAGGTTATGGAGATTACATGAAAGGTTTTTTAGGAAATTTACCTGAAGATGTAAAACCAATTTGGACTTCAAAACAAACGTATATCGCTTTAGGAAATCTTCTTAACGCAGCTGCCGAATTAAAAATTGATGTAACTCCAATGGAAGGATTTATTCCAGCACAATACAACGAAATTTTAGGTTTAGACAAACTTAACCTTAACGCTGCTTTAGTAGCTGCAGTTGGATACCGTGATGCAGAAGATGACACACAACATTATGCTAAAGTAAGAAAATCAAACGATGATTTATTCATCACATTATAATCAATAAACAAAATTTAAAACTTAAAAAAATGAAAAATTTAAAAACAATCGCAATTGCATTATTTGTTGCAGTTTCAACTATTGCTACAGCTCAAACTAAAAAAGTTGATGTATCTAAAAGCTCAATTCATTGGGTTGGAAAAAAAGTAACTGGTCAACACGAAGGAACAGTGAACCTAAAAGATGGTTTCTTAGTATTTAAAGGTAAAAAATTAACTGGTGGAACTTTTAATGTTGATATGACATCGTTAACTTCAACTGATTTAACTGGAGATTACTTAGGTAAACTAAACGGTCACTTAAAATCAGAAGATTTTTTCGGAACTGAAAAATACCCAACAGCAAAATTAGTTTTCAAAAAAATCGCTGACAAGAAAAACGGAACTTACACAGTAACTGCCGATTTAACAATCAAAGATGTAACAGCTCCAGTAACTTTCGACATCACTGTTAAAGGAACAACTGCAACTACAACTTTAAAAATTGACAGAACTAAATACGGAATTAAATACGGTTCAGGTAGTTTCTTCGACAACTTAGGAGACAAAACTATCAACGACGATTTCGAATTAACTGTTTCTCTACAGTTCTAATAAAAGGGAAAAATTGCTATGAAAAGGAAAAGCCTCAGAGAGAAATCTTTGAGGCTTTTTTATTTGGGCGAGTGCGCAAAAAAGCGCACCAAGCTATTCGTTACAATCTTTTTATCCCGATAAAAAATCGGGATAAAAAGGATTTTCACTGCTATCTTTCTCGCAATCTGTCTTAAAATGAAATGGTACTTTTCAAATTAATTCCAATAAAAATTCATACCTAATTCATAAACTATTCAAATTCGCAAAATTCTTGTAAAAAAACCCAATTACAATTTGGTCATATCAAAACAATCACTACATTTGTAATTCAAATAAAGAAAATGAATAACATTTTAAACAATACTTGGTGGTGGAACAATTTACGTCAAACGTCGTGAAGTAGTCTTCCATTGGTATAATTTAAAAACCAAATATATAAAAGGACTTGTCATCACGGCAAGTCCTTTTTTTTTATTCTGAACTCTTGAACTGAATTTATTTCGGTTTCTTTCAGAATTTCATTAAACTGATTTGTCATCCTAGTTTATACTGAGCCTAGTCGAAATACAGTCGAAGAAACACAACATAATAAAATAAATTATTTTAAAAATGATAAAAATAATTACCACTGATTCACAGATTTTTTTAAAATCTTTTTTTAATCAGTGAATCAGTGGCAAAAAAACCAAAGCAAAGCTTTGAGAAATTAAAAATTAATTAAAATGAAAATATTCAAACTAAATACGCAACACAAGCAAATCCTAGCCGATACAATTACACCAGTAAGTGTTTATCTAAAACTGCGTGATAAATTTCCAAATAGTTTATTGCTAGAAAGTTCTGATTATCATGCAAACGATAATAGTTTTTCGTACATCTGCTGCAATCCAATTGCCTCTATAAAAGTAGAAAATGAAATCATTACAAAACTTTTCCCAGACAATTCATCAGAAACAATTTCAATATCAAAAGAAATAAATGTTGCAAATGAAATTCAGCAATTCGCCTCACAATTTGAATCTGACAATGAGAATTTCAAATTCATAACCAACGGACTTTTTGGTTATATCAACTACGATGCTGTTCGTTATTTTGAGAAAACTAGCATAACAAAAAAACCAAATTCTAACGAAACACCCGATATTTTTTATGCCATTTATCAAAACATAATCGCCATTAATCATTTCAAAAATGAAGCTTTTATTTTTTGTAATGCTATTGATTCAACAAATAATATTGAAGAAATTGCTCAATTATTACAATCCAAAAACTTTGCTTCCTATTCATTCAAAAAAGAAGGTGAAAAAACAGTCAATATTTCTGATGAAAATTTCAAATCCAATGTAACTTTTGCAAAACAACATTGCAAACGCGGAAATGTGTTTCAATTAGTACTTTCCAAACGATTTTCTCAAAAATTTAAAGGCGATGAATTCAATGTTTATCGTGCGTTACGAAGTATAAATCCGTCACCTTATTTGTTCTTTTTTGATTACGGAAATTTC
The DNA here is from genome assembly GCF_028867965.1 of Flavobacterium sp. SUN046. Classification (GTDB taxonomy): domain Bacteria; phylum Bacteroidota; class Bacteroidia; order Flavobacteriales; family Flavobacteriaceae; genus Flavobacterium. Next base: position 116,358 of record NZ_JAPQNT010000009.1, on the reverse strand, counting down.
AAAATATTCGGTTCATCACCCGAAGCGCAATTGATAATCAAAGACCGAATCGCCGAAATTCATCCCATTGCAGGAACTTTTAAACGTACAGGAAACGACGAACAAGACGCCATTTTAGCGAAACAATTATCCGAAGACAGCAAAGAAAATAGCGAACACGTAATGCTTGTAGATTTAGCACGAAATGATTTAAGCCGAAACGGAAACCAAGTCAAAATCGAAAAATACCGCGAAGTGCAATTTTTTTCGCATGTAATTCATTTGGTTTCCAAAGTAACTAGTAAATTATTTCCAACGGCTAATTCAATGCAAGTAGTAGCTGATACATTTCCAGCTGGCACATTATCTGGCGCACCCAAACACAAAGCATTGGAATTAATCAACGAAATTGAAACCACAAATCGCGGATTTTATGGTGGAGCAATTGGTTTCATGGATTTCAAAGGCAACTTCAATCACGCCATAATGATTCGGACTTTTCTATGTAAAAATCATACTTTACACTATCAAGCTGGCGCAGGAATTGTAGAAAGTTCTAATGAAGAAAACGAACTAAATGAGGTATATAACAAACTCGGAGCTTTAGACAAAGCATTAGAACTCGCAGAAAACATATAAGTAAATTAAAAATTTAGAATAAATAATTAGCGACTTAAAAAATAAACCTTTGCGAACCTTGCGAAAAAACTTTGCGACTTTGCGGTAAAAAAAATAAAATGAAAAACATACTAATCATAGACAATTACGACAGTTTCACATACAATCTAGTACATTATCTAGAAGATTTGAACTGCAAAGTAACCGTTCTCAGAAACGATGAATTTGAATTGAATGAACTCGAAAAATACGACAAAATCCTACTTTCGCCTGGACCAGGAATTCCAGAAGAAGCCGGATTATTGAAAGCTGTAATTCAAAAATATGCTCCAACTAAAAGTATTTTGGGTGTTTGTCTTGGTCAACAAGCTATCGGTGAAGTATTTGGCGGAAGCCTTACCAATCTTGAAAAAGTCTACCACGGAGTTGCCACTAAAGTTGAAATTTTAGTTACCGATGAATCACTATTCAAAGGATTGGAAAACGAGATTGAAGTCGGTCGCTACCATTCGTGGGTAATCTCTAAAGATGATTTTCCAACCGATTTAGAAATAACTTCTGTTGATGCAAACGGCGAAATAATGTCAATCCGACATAGAAAATATGATGTAAAAGGCGTTCAATTTCACCCAGAAAGTATTTTAACACTCAACGGAAAACAGATTTTAGACAATTGGATAAATCAGTAAGAAAATCAAAAATCAATAAATAAAAACGGAATGAGATTGCTTCGTTCCTCGCAATGACATGAAAACAACACTAAACCGATTAATAAATCACGAAATTCTAACTAAAGAAGAAGCAAAATCAATATTAGTTAATATTTCAACAGCGCAATATAATTCGAGTCAAATTGCATCCTTTTTGACAGTTTACATGATGCGAAGTATAACTATTGAAGAACTTGCAGGATTTCGCGAAGCACTTTTAGAATTGTGTATTCCAGTAGATTTTTCTCAATACAACACTATTGACTTATGCGGAACTGGTGGCGATGGAAAAAACACATTCAATATTTCAACTTTAGCTTCATTTGTAACCGCTGGCGCTGGAATTAAAGTCGCCAAACACGGAAATTACGGAGTTTCATCTATTTCAGGATCAAGTAATGTGATGGAAAGTTTGGGAATTAAATTAAGTTCTGATAACGATTTTGTTCAAAAAAGCATGGATAAAGCCAATATTGCTATTCTTCACGCACCGTTATTTCATCCGGCGATGAAAAATGTGGGTCCGATTCGTAAAGAACTTGGAGTGAAAACCTTCTTCAATATGCTCGGTCCAATGGTAAATCCGTCGTTTCCAAAGAATCAATTGGTTGGCGTTTTTAGTTTAGAATTGGCTAGAATGTACAGTTATTTATATCAAAATACCAATACAAATTTCTGCATTCTACACGGTTTGGATGGTTTTGACGAGATTTCGTTAACAGATGAAACAAAAATCATATCCAAAAACAATGAATTCATTTTGAAACCCGAAAATTTCAATCTGAAAAAGCAGGAATTACATCAAATAAAAGGTGGCGAAACTATAGAAGAATCGGCAACGATTTTCTATAATGTGATTTCTGGAAAAGGAACAAACGAGCAAAATAATGTGGTTTGTGCCAATGCTGGTATGGCAATTGCAACTGTTGAAAACCTTTCAATTTTAGAAGGTTTTGAAAAAGCCAAAGAAAGTTTATTAAGCGGAAAAGCATTAGAAAAATTGAAAATTTTACAAGATTTAAGCAAATAACTATGAATATTTTAGACAGAATCATCATCGATAAAAGACAAGAAGTATTGCTGAAAAAGTCGCTAATTCCGATATCACAATTGGAAAATTCGGTGCTTTTTAATAGTAAAACAGTTTCCTTAAGTAAAAATTTGCGTGCTAGTTCGAGTGGAATTATTGCCGAACACAAACGCCGTTCGCCATCTAAAGCTGAAATAAATTACAATTTCACTGTCGAAGAAGTAGTAAAAGGTTATGAAAACGCTGGTGTTTGTGGGATTTCAGTTTTAACCGATGGCAAATATTTCGGTGGTTCATTAGACGATTTATTGTTAGCAAGAGCATCCGTAAATGTACCATTATTGCGAAAAGAATTCATTGTTGACGAATATCAAATTTTGGAAGCCAAAGCATTTGGAGCTGATGTTATTTTATTAATCGCATCCGTTTTAACGAGAGAAGAAATTAAAAAATTCTCTGAATTTGCTCAATCGTTAGCATTAGAAGTTTTGTTAGAAGTGCATGACGAATTGGAACTTGAAAAATCAATTATGCCAAGTTTAGATTTGATTGGAGTGAACAATAGAAGCCTAAAAACTTTTGAAGTTAGTATTGAAAACAGTATAAAATTAGCTTCGAAAATTCCGAATGAATTTGTAAAAATATCTGAAAGCGGAATATCAAGTTATACTTCTGTTAAAAAATTACAAAACTATGGTTATCAGGGATTTTTAATTGGAGAAACATTTATGAAATCAAATGATGCTGGAGCTTCTACAAAAGAATTTATAAACAAATTAAAGTTATGAAACTCAAAATTTGCGGAATGAAAAATTTCGATAACATTTTAGAAATAGCGCAACTCCTACCCGATTATTTAGGGTTTATTTTCTGGGAAAAATCAGCGCGTTTTTTTGATGAAACTATACCAAAAATCCCAAAATCGATTTTAAAAGTTGGCGTTTTTGTAGATTCCAATTTTGATGAAATTAGTTCTAAAATTGAAAAATACAAATTAGATTTAATTCAATTACATGGAAACGAAAGTCCCGAATTTTGCAAAAAATTGTACGATTCAAATATTAAAATCATCAAAGCCTTTTCGATAAATGAAGATTTTGATTTTGAGATTTTAAAAGAATTCGAATTAGTTTGTGATTCCTTTTTATTCGATACAAAAGGAAAACTTCCTGGCGGAAACGGAACAACATTCGATTGGAAATTATTAGAAAAATTTAACATTGATAAACCATTTTTTCTAAGCGGAGGAATTGGATTAGAAGAAATTACACAAATAAAAAGCTTTCAAAAAACTAAAATGGCTCAAAATTGTATTGCAATTGATATCAACAGCAAATTTGAAAGCCAACCCGGAATTAAAAAAATAAAAGAATTATCAGAATTTAAAAACTTGCTTTATGAAAACGAATTTTAATGTAACTGACAACGGTTATTATGGCAACTTTGGAGGCGCATTTATTCCAGAAATGTTGTATCCAAATGTGGAAGAATTGCGTGAAAATTATTTAAAAATAACTGCTGAACCTTCATTCCAAAAGGAATTTATGGAATTATTAGTTGATTATGTAGGACGACCGACACCATTGTATTTCGCAAAACGACTGTCAGCAAAATACAATACCAAAATTTATTTAAAGCGTGAAGATTTATGTCATACTGGTGCGCACAAAATTAACAATACAATTGGGCAAATTTTAGTAGCAAAAAAGCTGGGTAAAACCCGAATTATAGCAGAAACTGGTGCAGGTCAACACGGAGTAGCAACGGCAACCGTTTGTGCGCTAATGGGTTTACAATGCATTGTTTACATGGGTGAAGTTGATATAAAACGTCAGGCTCCAAATGTAGCACGAATGAAAATGCTTGGTGCCGAAGTTCGTCCAGCATTATCAGGTTCGAAAACACTAAAAGACGCTACCAATGAAGCCATTAGAGATTGGATAAACAATCCTGAAGACACTCATTACATTATTGGTTCGGTAGTTGGTCCACATCCTTATCCTGATATGGTGGCTCGTTTTCAAGCCATAATTTCGAAAGAAATAAAAGCACAATTATTAGAAAAAGAAGGAACAGAATTTCCAGATTATGTAATTGCTTGTGTTGGTGGAGGAAGTAATGCTGCTGGAACTTTTTACCATTTTTTGGATGATGAAAACGTTAATTTAATTGCTGTTGAAGCTGCAGGAAAAGGTGTCGAATCTGGTGAAAGTGCCGCTACTTCAATTCTTGGAAAAATCGGGATTATTCACGGAAGTAAAACCTTGTTAATGCAAACCAATGACGGACAAATTACAGAACCTTATTCCATTTCGGCAGGATTGGATTATCCCGGAGTTGGTCCGCTTCACTCCCATTTATTTGAAACAAAACGTGCTGAATTTATAGCAATCACTGATGAAGATGCGATGCAAAGTGGTATCGAGTTATCTCAAATGGAAGGAATAATTCCAGCAATTGAAACGGCACACGCTTTTTCAGTATTAGACAAAAAACAATTCAAATCAACTGATATTGTCGTAATTAATCTTTCTGGGCGTGGCGATAAAGACTTGAATACTTACATTGATTATTTTAAACTTTAATAAAATGAATAGAATAAATTCCAAATTACAAGAAGATAAAAAACTATTATCCATCTATTTTACAGCCGGTTATCCAAATATAAACGATACAGTTTCTATTATTCAAGAATTAGAAAAAAATGGTGTTGATATGATTGAAATTGGTTTGCCTTTTAGCGATCCGTTAGCCGATGGACCAACTATTCAAGCAAGTTCAACTCAAGCAATTCACAACGGAATGACAACCGATTTGTTATTTGAACAACTTAAAAACATTCGAAAAACCGTATCCATTCCATTATTGATTATGGGATATTTTAATCCGATGTATCAATACGGAATTGAAGCATTTTGCAAGAAATGTTACGAAATTGGAATTGACGGATTAATAATTCCTGACTTGCCTTTAAAGGAATTTGAAGAGCAATATAAATCAATATTTGAAGCCAATAATTTGAAAAATATTTTCCTAATTACACCACAAACATCACACAAAAGAATACTCCAAATTGATACAATTTCAGATAGTTTTATTTACATGGTTAGTAGCGCAAGTGTAACTGGAAGTAGTGAAGGTTTTGGCGGAAATGAAGCTGCTTATTTTGAAAGAATTGCCGACTTAAATCTTAAAAATCCACAGATTATTGGTTTCGGAATTAACTCGAAAGAAACATTTGAACAAGCAACAAAACATCAAAAAGGAGCTATTATCGGAAGTGCTTTTATCAAATTCATTACAACTAATTCAATTAATAGTATTCAGAATTTTATAAAACAAATACTTTAATTAATAACACTCATACTATTGATTATTAATTTAATATATGTTCAATATAGATTATTTCTATTGTGAATTTTATGTTAATATTACGTTAAATTTAATTTAAACAAACGTTTAATTTAAACAATTGTTTAATTTTGTACTCGATTTAAAACTCTACGTTTAAAATGGAATTTAACGATAAACAAATTGAAATCCTTCAAGTGTCTGAAAAGCTTTTTGCAGAAGAAGGTTTTGACGGAACTTCGGTAAGGGAAATTGCTAAACTTGCCAACATTAATGTAGCAATGATTTCGTACTATTTTGGTTCCAAAGAGAAGCTTTTAGAATCAATAGTTTTGTACCGAATTGGCAGTATGGGTTTGCGATTGGAAAACCTCCTAAATGAAAACATCTCGCCTGTTGTAAAAATTGAAAAAATAATTGAATTTTATATTATTCAAGTAAATAAAAACAGACACATTCATCAGATTGTAAACAACGAAATTTCAAATAAAAAACGAGAAATTAATTTTCAATCGTTCACCGAATTAAAAAAGAACAATCTTAAACTTGTTCAAAGTATTGTCAAAGAAGGACAAGAAAAAGGTTTGTTTAAAACCGATGTAAATGTTGCCTTATTTTCTCCGCTTATAATTGGATCATTGATTTATTTTCACATGAACAAAGTTTTGTATGGAGATTTATTCAATTTAAAAACTGATGAAGAATTTGATAATTACATCAAAAACGAATTTACACAACACATTCAAAAAACCATAAAAGCACTACTTACCTATGAAAATTAACAAAATAGCACTGCTTACTTTTTTACTTTTTGGAATAATCACAAGTTATTCGCAAGAAAGAAAAAAATTATCGCTAAAAGATGCTGTCGCACTAGTAATTGCAAACAGTAACGAAGCGATTTTAGCCAATACTAAAGTAGAAACCTCTAAATTGGAATTGGAAACTTTGAAAAACAACCAATATCCTAGTGCGAAAATTTCTGGTCAATACATGCGATTGACTGGCGCTAATGTAACTTCGCATTTGGGTGGTTCTGGTGGCGGATTAGACGTAAGTCAATTGATGCTAGCTCAAGCAACGGTTAACATGCCAATTTTTAGTGGATTCAAACTTAAAAATAGCATTGCAGCATCGGAAAGTTTGTACAAAGCCCAAACCTTTTCGGCATCACATACCAAAGAAGAATTGGCTCAAGAAGTAGTTGAATTGTTTGCCAGCTTGTACAAATCTCAAGAAACGGTAAAAATATTTCAAGAAAATTTAAAAAGTTCACAACAACGAACTAAAGATTTTTCGGCAATGGTTGACAATGGTTTATTGGCGAGAAATGATTTATTGAAAGTACAATTGCAAGAATCTAACATTCAACTTTCGTTGGATAACGCAATTAAAAATGTAAATGTTGTAAATTATCAACTAGCAACTTTATTGCATTTATCCGAAAACACAATCATTGATATCGACATTGACACCGTAAAAAGTGATATGGCTAAAAGTCAATTGACATCTACAACTGGTCAACGAAATGATTTGGAAGCATTGTCACTTCAAGAAAAAGCATCTGAATCTGGAATTAAAATCGCAAAAGCAGGTTACTTTCCTTCGCTTTCAGTTTCTGGCGGTTATATTGCTTTCGATTTGAAAAATACTTTAACAGTAACTAATGCAATGAATTTTGGAGTTGGATTAAGTTATGATATCGCTTCGATTTTCAAAAACGGAAAAGAAGTTAAATTGGCGAAAAGCAAATCGGAACAAACTAAAAACGCAATTGCAATATTAAATGATAGAATAAAAGAGGATGCTTATTTAGCACAAGAAAATTACAATTTATCATTAAAACAAAATAAAGTTTATGCTTTGGCTGTAGAACAATCTGACGAAAATTACAGAATCGTAAAAGACAAATACGATAATAGTTTATCAACAACAAATGATTTATTGGAAGCCGACGTTCAACAACTACAAAGTAAAATAAACTTAGCCTTATCGCAAGCCGATATTGCATTAAAATATTATCAATTACAATTCGCATCAGGAAAATTAATCAACTCATTCAACTTATCTACTAAATAATAGCATCATGGAAAAGAAACAAACCAATAAAAAATTTATATTCATTTTTGCCACATTAATTATTCTTGGCGGAACTTACGGCGTGATTAAATACTTGCACTCATTAGCACACGAATCGACTGATGATGCGCAAATAGAAAAAAACATGAATCCGATAATTCCTAGAGTTGCTGGCTATGTTATCAAAGTTTTTGTAAAAGACAATGATTTTGTAAAAAAAGGCGACACATTATTCACAATTGACAACCGAGATTATTTGGTGAAATTGGAAGATGCAAAAGCTGCTTTAGTTTCGGCAGAAGGAAGTTTTGAAGCTTCAAAAGCAGATATTGGAACGGCACAAGCTAATGTTTCGGTTTCTGATGCCAATGTGCAATCGGCTGGTGGAAATATTGAAACTGCAAAAATTAGATTGAACAGAGCTTCTAATGATTTTGACAGATATTCAAATTTGTATAAAAATCATTCGATTACCAAACAACAATTCGAACAAGCAGAAGCAGCAAAACTGGAAGCTCAAAGTCAATTGAGAATTTTGCAAGAACAACAAAAAGCAAGTTCGTTTCAAAAAAATGTGGCAGCAGCTAGAACAAATGTTTCCAATAAGCAAGCCGATGTTGCAGCAGCAAATATCAAACGTGCTCAAGCAAATTTAGAAGCAGCCAAATTAAATTTAGATTACACAGTTGTAACTGCAGCTATTGACGGACAAGTTTCTAAAGTATCTATTCAAGCTGGACAATTTTTACAACCTGGACAATCATTATTTTATATTATCAACAATTCAGAAGCTTGGGTAACAGCCAATTTTAAAGAAACCCAATTAGACAAAATGATTGTTGGTCAAAAAGTAACTATCAAAGTAGATGCTTATCCAGATACCGAATTAAAAGGAACAGTTGCTAGTTTTTCTCCTGCTACAGGTGCACGATTTTCAATTTTGCCTCCAGATAATGCTACAGGAAATTTCGTAAAAACCATTCAACGTTTGCCAGTAAAAATTTCAATTGATGCTGATAATGATCTTGAAAAATTGAAATTACTTCGTCCGGGAATGAATGCTGATGTGGATGTTCATTTAAAATAATTTTAGATATTAGATTTTAGATATCAAATATACTTATCAAAGTAAATTTAGTTTTAACTAAGCCATTATATCTAAAATCTAATATTTAATATCTAAAATCTAAAATTAAAATGGTTCAAGCAGACGATTTAGTAGAATATGGCTTTAGACGCGTTATTATTACAATAACTGCGGTAATGTGTGCTTTGTTGGAAATTGTTGATACAACCATCGTAAATGTGGCGTTAACCAACATGAGAGGAAGTCTAGGCGCGACACTTACTGACGTGGCTTGGGTGATTACTGCTTATGCTATTGCCAACGTTATTGTGATTCCGATGACGAGCTGGTTATCGCAACAATTTGGAAGACGAAATTATTTCGCCGTATCAATAATCATATTTACAACCGCTTCGTTTTTATGCGGAAACGCAACTAATATATGGGAATTAGTCGCTTTTAGGTTCATTCAAGGACTTGGTGGCGGTGCATTATTGGTAACCGCTCAAACCATTATTACCGAAAGTTATCCGGTAGCAAAACGTGGAATGGCGCAAGCAATTTACGGAATGGGAGTTATTGTTGGTCCAACGCTTGGTCCGCCATTAGGTGGATATATTGTTGATCATGCGTCTTGGCCTTTTATTTTTTATATCAATATTCCACTCGGAATTATTGCTACAATTTTGACATTAACATTTGTTAGAAGTCCAAAATATGGCGAAAAACTCAAAGCAAATCAAGTCGATTGGTGGGGAATTTTGTTCTTAGCATTATTTGTAGGATCACTTCAATTTGTATTAGAACATGGGCAACAAGACGATTGGTTTAACGAACCGTTAATAGTCGCGTTGAGCGTAACTTCACTATTCGGATTACTCGCTTTTATTTGGAGAGAACTCACTTACAAACATCCGATTGTTAATTTAGGAGTTCTAAAAGATGGAAATCTTCGCATCGGAATTGTAATGTGTTTTATTCTAGGTTTCGGATTGTATAGTTCGACTTTAGTAATACCAATTTACACGCAATCGGTTTTAGGTTGGACGGCAACTGATGCAGGATTATTATTAATTCCGGGTTCCATTACAACCGCCATTTTAATGCCATTTGTTGGTAAAATGATTCAAAAAGGAATTCCACAAGGTTACATGGTTGGCGTTGGATTTTTAGTGTTTTTCATTTTCACTTTTTGGATGCGAAACATTATGACAATTGACACTGGTGTTGAACATTTCTTTTGGCCTTTAATATTTAGAGGAATTGGTTTAGGATTACTTTTTGTGCCAATTACAGCACTTTCGTTATCAACTTTGCAAGGTAAAAGTATTGGTGAAGGCGCCGCTTTTACTGGAATGTTTAGACAACTTGGTGGATCATTTGGTGTAGCAATTGTAACAACTTTTATTACCCGATTTTCTCAAAAACATAGAGTTGATTTAATTCCGCATCTTGATACTACTCGAGTTGAAGTTCAACAACGTATTGAAATATTACAACGCGCATTTATGTCGAAAGGATTTGCTGCTAATGAAGCACTCAAAAAAGCATATCAAGTATTGGATTTTTCTGTTACAAAACAGAGTACCGTATTGTCTTACATGGATATATTTTTGTACTTGGGTATTTTATTCTTGTGCTGTATTCCGATTATTCTTCTTATAAAAAGAGGAAAAAACAAAATAAATTTAGCAGACGCAGCACATTAAAATTTGGTTAATTAAATGTTGGTTAAAAAACTCTGGAATTTTATTTCGGAGTTTTTTGTTTTAACTAAAAATAGAACTTATTAACAATTTTGTTAACCAACTAATTTTTTATTTATATTTGATTGATTGTTAACTTTATATTAATTTAAAAAACTATTCAATCATGGGACTTTTTGGTAACAATGACAAGAAAATCATCGCAGAACTTTGCAAGAAAAGTGAAGACATTAGTAATGATATTACTAACGAAATTGATGAATTGTTAGTGGAATTAAAATCAGATTATGAAGAAAATAGTGCCGTTGTTAGCGAGTTTAGTGAATTAGTAAACGAACTAAAATCGAAATTAACTCCTGATGATGCCAAGAAGTTATTAGAATTTTCATCCAAATTATCCAAAGTAAAACGCTGTGCCAAAAAAGGTGTAGATGCTGTTAGAGAAATTGCACGCGACCAACGCAAAGCAACTCGGGAAACAATTAGAGAATACCAAGAATATTTATACGTTTAAAATTATCTCGTAAAAACCAACGTATTTGCTTTACTTAAATTAGCATCAAAAGCATAACCTTCATAATTGAATCCTTTTAAATCATCAATGGTTTCGGCATTTGTATCAATAATATAACGAACCATTAAACCTCTCGCCTTCTTGGCAAAAAAACTAATCATTTTTAATTTTCCGTCTTTGTAATCTTTAAATTCTGGAGTAATTACTAGAACTTTTAATTTCTTTACATCAACTGCATCAAAATATTCATTACTTGCTAGATTGATAAATAATTCGCCTTTTTCTAATTCAGAATTTAATTCTTTGGTAATTATTGGTTTCCAAAATTCGTATAAGTTTTTTTTAGTTCCAATTGGTAATTTGGTTCCCATTTCCAATCGGTAAGGCTGCATTAAATCAAGTGGTTTCAGCAAACCATATAATCCAGAAAGTATTCGGAGTTTGTCTTGCAAAACAGTTATTTTTTCTTCCGATAAAGAATACGAATCCAATCCAATATAAACTTCTCCATTAAAAGCATAAATAGCTTGGCGAGCATTTTCTGTAGAAATTTCAGCAACATTTCGTACTTGATTTCTATTCCAATTCAAATCGGCAAGTTTGTCTGAAATTGACATCAAATCCATTAATTGTTTAGGTTTTTTCTTTTTCAAAACCTTATCAATTGCTAACGATTGCTTTACAAAACCGTATTCAGTGTGTAATTGAGTTGGTAACGGACTTTCAAAATCCAATGATTTGGCTGGCGATATAACAATCTTCATAACTTATTTTTAATGTGTTCAAAAATACAAATTCCTAATTGAAATAAAATACGTTAAAATGATTAGTTTCGATTTAACTATCAACAGAATTTATTATTTTTACTTCAAATGATACTTTAATGCTACAACTTAATAAAATCCATCACATCGCTATAATTTGTTCTAATTATGAAGTTTCTAAAGATTTTTATACCAACATTTTGGGTTTAGAAATTGTTCAAGAAATTTATCGTGCCGAACGCGAATCGTATAAACTAGATTTGGCATTAAACGGAACTTATTGTATCGAATTATTCTCGTTTCCCAATCCGCCAAAAAGAATTTCAAGTCCAGAAGCCAATGGATTAAGACATTTAGCATTTGAAGTCAATGATATTCAAAAAACTAGAGATTATATTATTTCTAAAAATTTATTTGCCGAAGAAATTCGAATTGATGAACATACTAAAAAGCAATTTTTCTTCATGAATGATCCTAATGATTTGCCAATAGAATTTTATGAACGATAAAACTTAAGTTTAGAAGATTTCGTACTTTAAAATATGAAAACTACAAAACTTATACTCTTACTTTTCTTTGTTCCAGCGCTACTTTTAGCTCAAAAGATAGAAAATACCGCTTCATTTAGAGATATTAAAGCGCCGAATTATTTTCGTTTTAATTATGATAATGATTATTTTACTGGAACCGATCAGAATTATACTCAAGGTTATAATTTTGAATTAGTCGCGCCAATTTTTAAAAAAAATCCAATTAATTATTTGTTTTTAAAACCTACAAATAGTGAATTCAAATATGGATTATCGATAGAACATATCGGATTTACTCCAGATAATATTAAAAGTGAAGAAATTCAATACGACGACCGACCATTTGCAGCAGCAATAATGCTAAAAAGTTTTGCTATTGCTACAGATACAATTCAAAAATCAAGATTTGTTTCCTCATTAAATGTTGGAATTATTGGTCCAGGAGCATTCGGAAAAGAAATGCAAGTTGCAATTCATAAAGCTACCGGAAACACAATTCCGGGCGGTTGGCAAAATCAAATTAAAAATGATATCGTGCTGAATTATGAATTGAATTACGAAAAGCAATTGATTCGTTACGCCAATTTATTTTCATTAAATGCCAGTTCTAATGCTAAAATTGGGACTTTATATACCAATGCTTCTTTGGGTTTGAACGCAACAATCGGAATAATAAACAGTCCGTTTTCAAGTTCTAAACACCAAAATAAATTTGAAATTTACTTTTTCTCACAAGCTTTAGTTAGTGCAATTGGTTATGATGCAACACTTCAAGGCGGATTATTTAATGATAAAAGTCCGTACACAATTAATTCGATTGAACGTTTTACAGCTCAAAGTAATTATGGCTTAATAATGCAAACAAAAAGAATGTATTTTGAATATTTTCAAACACTTCAAACTCGAGAATACGAAATTGGTCGAGCTTACAAATGGGGCGGAATAAAAATTGGTTTTCGATTATAAACTCAACTTCAATAATTTAAAATCTTATCAACAATTCGCAAATCGTAATTCGTTTTTCTAATTTATATTTTACCTTTGACGCTTCAAATAAAATTAGAATCATGGTTTATAAATTTAGAGTTATTCTCGATGCCGAAGAAGATATTTTTAGAGATATTGCTATTCTTCAAGACGATACTTTAGAAGATTTACACAATGCAATCGTAAATGCTTTTGGCTTTGACGGATTAGAAGTAGCATCATTTTACACTTGTGACGACACTTGGAATCAAGAAGACGAAATTCCGATGTTTGATGCTGGAGATATTCCTGGCGAAAACAAAATCATGAGCGATTATCAATTGGCTGATATATTAGATACTGAAAATACTAAAATAATCTACGTTTATGATTTTATCAATATGTGGACATTTTTAGTAGAATTAGCTGCCGTTGAAGAAGCTGTTGAAATCGGAATGGTTTATCCAAATCTATTATTTTCTCACGGAGAAATGCCAGCCGAAGCAATGGAAAAACATTTTCAAGCCGATTTTGAAGAAGAAGAAAGTTACAATGAATTTGAAGACGATTTAGACGAAGATGATCTTGATGCTTTTGGAAGTGATGATAGCTTTGAGGATTTTGGATTTGAGGAGAATTGGAATTAAAACCAAGAAAACAGACAAAAGAGAATAGAAAAAAGACTACATAAAATATGTAAAGATGTGTTGTAATATGATGAACTATCTATGTTCTATATTCTATCATCTTTATTCTAAAACAAAAACATGATTAATTTATTCAACACTCATATTGAGAGTTTATCAATACACCGCGTAGGAAATAAAAGCCGTAACGAATCTATATTTTTATCTGAAAATCAATACGGATTGAACGATGAAATTGTTCCGTTATTGAAGGAATACTTCTTTAAATCATTTCGTGAAAAAGAAGAAAATTACTTTCAATTTGCGCATGAAGTTGATTTAGAATACAACGATATGTTCAACTTGGCAACTGAAATTTTCACTAATCCAAGTTCGGTACATGAGGTTTCTAAAAAGATTACACAACATCTTTTTGAGCAATCCAATCATCCGCATATTAAGAACGGTGAAGTTTATGTCACTTATTTAACCAACGTTTCAATTGACAATAATGTTGTTGATGCTATTGGCGTTTTCAAAAGTGAAGTACGCACCGATTTCTTGCAATTTGAAGAAAAAAACAGCAATTTAGAAATGATTCTTCAAGAAGGAATCAACTTGAATAAATTAGATAAAGGTTGTTTGATTTTCAATCACAAAAAAGAAGAAGGTTACAAAATTTTAACCATTGATAGCAACCGTTATGATGCCAAATATTGGTTGGAACATTTTCTATCGGTTGATGCTTTTCAAGATGAAAACTTCATGACCAAAAAGTATTTGAAATTCTGTCAAGAGTTTGCTAAAGAAGTAGTATTTCCTGCCGAAGATAAAAAGCAAGAAGTAATGTTTATGAATCGTGCGGTAAACCATTTTGCTAAAAACGACAACTTTGAAGAAACTACTTTCTTGAATGAAGTTATGGATAATCCTGATTTGATTCCAGAATTCAAAAGCTACAAAGCCGATCGTGGCGAAAAATACAGTATTGAAGATGTTACGTCATTTCCAATTGCTAATGCTGCTGTTTCTGATGCTCGTAAATCGATCAAAAATGTGATTAACCTAGATACTAATATCCAAATTAAATTGGATTTTATAAACCCAGAAAGCGCTGAGAAATTTGTAGAAAAAGGTTGGGACGAGGAAAAACAAATGTATTATTACTTGGTTTATTTTAATAAAGAACAGAAGAGTTAGGTTTCAGGTTTCAGATTGCAGGTTGCAGTGAAAAAAATAAATAATTAATCCTCAATTGTTATTCAATTGGGGATTTCTTTTTCTTATTTGTTAAAGATTTAGGTTTCTTACTGCAATGTAATATCTTTACTTTCTTTAAATCTGTAGAATTGAAATTATACTTTTATATTTTAATAGTACTTCTTAGCTGTCAAATCATGATGGCTCAAACGCCTGCGCCTACTAAATCGGATTCTGTTTATAAAAAAATTGATGAATATTCTCAAGATAAAAAGTTTTTTAAATTTTTTCACAAATTGATGTTTCGAAAAAAAAATACTACAACAGTTACCCGGAAAAAAAGAAGTTATACCAACCCAATAAAGAAATCGTATGATTTGTATGAGTGTAAAATTATTCGAAACATCGAAATTGAAACTCTAGATCCGTTTGGATATTCATCCGAAAATACAACCGATAAACCCGAGAAAAAAATAGAACGTTTTGGAAATAGTTTGCATGTTAAAAGTAAAAAATGGACCATAAAAAACTTATTACTATTTAAACAAAATGACAATTTAGATTCACTTAAAATAAAAGAATCTGAACGTTTAATACGAAATCAAAGATACATTAGAAGTGTTGTTATCAAACCAGTTCCAATTGCAAATTGCAAAGATTCTATTGATATTTCTATTCGTGTTCTTGATACTTGGAGTTTAATTCCGACTGGCGCATTTTCTAATTCTAAAGCCAACTTAGAGGTAACTGATCGCAATATTTTTGGCTTAGGTCACGAATTAGATTTGAATTATATTCGAAGTTTTACAAATAACATTTTTGCATACGAATCAAAATACATTATTCCGAATTTCAAAAATACTTTTGTTAAAACCACTCTTGAATCACGAACCGATTTGAATAATAACACATTTAAAAGCATACGAGTTGATAGACCATTTTTTTCTACTTACGCGCGTTGGGCAGGCGGAACTTATTACGATTACAAATCCTACAGCGAACTCTTAACCGATACTAGTTTAGTGACTACACAACTAAATTACAAGGTGAAAAGCTATTCATTTTGGGGTGCACGAGCATTTGATATTTTTGGAAATGCTAATGAATTTCCTAGAGGAACTAATTTAATTGTTTCGGTCGGATTTAGCAATACAACCTATCTAGAAAAACCCGATACTACTTTCGATCCATTGTCGTATTTTAGTTCTTCCAAAATGGGTTTAGCAACTATTGGAATTTCTAGTCAACGCTTTCACCAAGATAAATATTTGTTTAGATTTGGTATTGTTGAAGATGTGCCTTACGGAAAAGTATTCTCAATAACTGGTGGTGTTGAAAATAAAAATAATAAAAATCGAGCTTATTTTGGAAGTCGATTTTCATATGGCGATTATACTGATTTTGGTTATTTGCAAGGAAATATTGAATTTGGAAGTTTCTTTAATAACGGAAAAACGGAACAAACAACCATAAAAATTGAAGCCAATTATTTCACCGATTTATTTCCTATTGGAAGCTGGAAATTTCGACAATTTGTAAAACCAGTCTTAGTTTTAGGAAACAACCGATTGGACACAACAAGAGATCGATTGAACCTAATTGATATCAACGGAATTCCCGGATTTAATAGTTCGCCATTAGTTGGAACTAAAAAATTCTTGACCACATTTCAAACACAATCTTATAATCAAAAAACTTGGTATGGCTTTAATTTTAGTCCGTTTTTAAATTACACTTTAGGATTTCTTGATGAAGGAAATAACGTGTTTTTTAAAAATAAAATGTATTCTCAAATAGGAATTGGTGTATTAGTAAACAATAATTATTTGGTTTTTAGTAGTTTCCAAATTTCGTTTTCTTATTATCCATCATTGCCAATTGACGGAAGTAACATTATCAAAACGAATACTTTTCAGAATTCAAATATTGAATTTCATGATTTTCAAATTGGTCAACCTTACGTAGTTCCGTATCAATAAATAAAAAGCAAAATCAATTCCAACCTTTTATCCGATTTTGTACTCTATATAATTAGAATTTACTTTTTTTATGAAATACAAACTTCTTCTATTCACTTTATTTTTGATTTTCAATAAATCGAAAGGTCAAATTATGCTACCAAATATGGAATTTGATGCAGCCAAAAGTGTCCCAAATATTATTTATTACCCATTTTATAATGGCATTCAAATGATTGAAATTGATTACAACAATTTTGAAAAAGCTAGAGTAGATTTTGAAGATGCAAGAAATCCTATTAATAGCATTAGAAAACGATTTTATGGTCACAATTCTATTATTTTAAGAAATGAAAAAGGAGAATTAGTACATCAATATAATCTTAGAGGAAAACCTTATGTTGCAACAGATTTTGCATCAATAAACAAATCAATTCTAATTGTATCGCATTTGAATGTAATTGAAGATAAACATCGAGCAAAATCGAATTATCCTTTCTACGGAAAATACAATTTTTATGTAACCGAAAATAATAAAGCTGGAATAATTGATACATTAGGAAAACCAATATTAGACGTAATTTATGACGGAATAAATTCTTATAACAATGATTATAAAGTCAGTATTGCTAACAGTTTTGGATACTTTAATGACGAACAAGACTCCAATTTTATGTACACCATGCTAAAAAATGGTAAATGGGGATTTAAAACTAATCAAGTTATGATTGAGCCAAAATATGAAGAATTAATTCCGATAAAAAACAATGTTTTAAGAATAAAAAAATCAGAAAAATTCGGATTAATTAACTTTAAAGAGAAAATTTTAATCAAACCTATTTATACTGATTTACAGTACAAAACCGACTTTTATTTATATGCAAATCAAATCACTAAAGATAATTCTGAAGAAAATACTTTGTACGGAATTATAAATTCAAACTTTAAAATTATAACAAAACCTATTTATAAAAACATTAAAGATATTATTGAAGAATACAAACCTTCTGGGAAATATTGGGCATTTAAAACTAATGGTTTTGGTGCAATTGACAAAAACGGAAAAGAAATTTCAGAATTCAAATACAGTTTCGAGCAACAAAATCCGTATCAAAAATATTACCGAACTTCTTCTTATGACGACAGCAACAAACAGTATATTTTAGATATGAATTTTAAAGAAATTGGTAGCAATTACGATTTAGTTTATCATTGGAAAAACAGTTTGTTTTTGGTAAAAAAAGGCACTAAGTATGGTTTGATAAACTTGAATAATCAATTAGTTTTACCTTGTGAATATGATTCTATTTTGGAAACATCAAACAATAATGAATTAGGAACAATACTAAAAAATGGGAAATACGGAGTTTTAAATTCTGATGGAAAAATTATAATTCCATGTGAATATGATTATTTATATTTTACAAATAATAAAATTGCAGCTAGAATATTAACCCCAGAATATCAAGGATATAATCAAGATAAAAAATACAAATGTGGTTTATTAAATAATGAAGGGAAAATTATAATTCCGTTACAATATGACAGCCTTGAATCTCTAAATTATGGCTTATTTAAAATTAAAATTGATTCTAAATTTGGAATAATCAAAAGCGATAATATACTTATAACTCCAATTAAATATGATGATATTTACGATTTCAAAAATGGTTTTTGCATCGCTAAAATTGACTTTGGATTTGGATACATAAATCAATCTGGGAAAGAAATCACACATTTCTACTATGATAAACTAAGCGATTTTGAATACAATTCCGAAGATAAACTTACAGCCAAAGTAGTATTCAAAGGAAAAGAAATCATTATTGATGTTGATGGAAAAAAGATTGAGTAAAATAAATGTAAATTATTTTAAAACACGTAAAACTACGCATAAATTTAAATTCAAAATAAACTAATTTTGAATCAAAATTAAAAAAGCTTTTTTACAGTTATTAATTCAAAACTTTTACAATTATGAAACAACAATTAAAACAGATTACAAAATTTATAGCAATATGCGCTCTAATGGTTCTTGCAAGCTGCGAGAAGGAGCCTTATGATGATGGGCTTAAAACAAACAAAAATATTGTTTTTAATGATGTTTCATTAAATGATAAAATTGCAAGAAATGATTTTAAACTCAAGAGTGCTTTAAATAAATTAAAAGATAAACGAAAAGAACTATCATCTAAAATAGTTTATGATAGTATTTATGATTTTTATTTTGACGATGAAAATGGAAAATATATTAATATAAATGGAAAAATATCATACACATTTCCAGTTTACAGAGATAGTATTATAAATAAAGTTGAAAATGTTGTGTTTTATATCAATGAAGATAATGAATATAATATTGCATTATTTAAATATAATCTTACTAAAAAAGATTTATTATCCTTATCCGAAGAGGAAATAAAACATACAGAAATTCATATCACTGAATTACTAACAAAATATCAAGGACCAGGTTGTGGAAGTTTTGTAATTATGTGTGATAACGATGGTAATGGAGGTTATGCAGATTCTAGTCATGTTGCAGGTTCTGGTTGCCATCATACAGGAAATGGCTCACATTTATCAACTGTTTGGGTTCCTAGTGACTGTGGCGGTGGACCAGCAGAACCTGGAACACCTGTTTCAAATGGAGGTAATACTGGTCCTAACAGCTATAATGGTGGTACGAATACAATCTCAATAATAACTATACCTTTACCTTGCGTAATTTGTCCTAACGAAGCAGAATTTCTTGATCCTTGCACAACATTATCCAATTTATTAAATCCTACTTTTGGTAATGCTAGAGATAAAATTATAGCAGTTCAATCTGATGGTGTTGGATTTTTAGGTGAAAAAGCTGCTACCTTTAATAAAATAGGCACAGCATATAGTTCTTCACAAATAATTTCTAGCACAATTACGAACGGTGTCTCATACGCTGTTAATATTCCTACTGGTCCAACAATATATGCTGCTGTGCATACTCATTAAGATGATGAATCACAAACTCCAATGTTCTCTTTTGCAGATTTAATGAATCTTTATGCTATTTATACTAATACAAATCCTGAAAACATACCTAACGTAACTTTTATTTTAACATTACCTAATTCATCTACTTTTGCAATTAAGATTGACAACTTGAATGCATTTAAAAGTTTCCTAAGTAGTATATTAACAAATCCAGATGCTATCCAAACATCAAGTCAAGTGCAAACTGAAATAAATAGAAATAATATTTTCAACAAAATGTGTTGCAGTTCATGTAATCCATCAAATTTTTCAAATGGTGTTAACATTTATGATAAATTTATCTCAGGATTTTTAAACACTTTAAAAAATAATGGTATAAGTTTGTATAGAGCAACAGATAATGTTAATGGATGGGAAAAATTAAATCCACCACTAAATTCGAATAGTACAGTTTACACATCATCACCTTGTAATAATTAAATTTTAAAATTATGAAAAAAATAATATTATTGTGCCTTTTAGTTTTTAATTTCACTTGCTGTAAAGCACAAATACTTGAACAACAAATAGTTCCAATAGAGGATTTAAAAGGTTTAAGTACCGAAGGAACATATTATAAAGATGTTCATAATTTGTTAAATCCTTATGTTGGTACATGGCTTTACACGAATGGAACAACTTCATTAAAATTTGTATTTAGAAAAATTATTGGATTTAACAACGGTTATAATACAAAGGATATTCTTGTTGGAGAATATGAATATATTGAAAATGGTAATACTAAAATTAATACATTGCAAAATTTGAATGTAGATATTCCATATAAAATAAATCAAAATATATCGGGAAACTCATTTATTTACAGTTTTATTTATCCATTATGTAATGATTGCGGAATAAATGAATTGAGATTACAATTGAGTTTAGGTGATCCTTTAAAAGATGTTGGTTATAATTTAGTTTTGAGAAAAATAATTGTAGGTGGTCAAAATGCACTATCTGCTTACATGAGAAGTGATGGTATAAAATATACTGGAGATGCTATTGATAACTACCAAACTGAATTTGTTGGAGCAACTATTCCTAATAGTACTTATGTTTTAATAAAACAACCGTAAATTAAAATTAGTCTTAAATAATGAATGGCTTTTAGTTTTTTAATTATGAAAAAAACACTTATTACCTTGACCATATTTATTGCTTTTTCTTGTAAATCGCAGATTATACCACAAAACAATGCTTATGTAGAAATACCCAATAATGCTTACATAAAAGATACTGAAAATTTTCTAAACAACTTTGTTGGCACATGGCACTATCAAAAAGGTAATGAACAGTTTTCCATTACATTATTAAAAGTATTACACAAAGATTATGGAAGTTATTATAATGACATTATCATAGGAGAATATAAATATATTGATAGTAATGGTACAACAATTGTAAACACACTCTCAGATATAAATATTCCTTCTATTCATCATAATATTTCAGGAGCTAAATCATTAATAAGATTAGAATATCCAAAATGCCCTGAATGTAATGTTGGAGAATATCGAATAAAATCTTTCTTCTATGATCCAGAAAGAAAGTATCAAAACCTTGCTATTGTTTTTCGTTCCATAAGTGCCACTCAAATAAAGATAAAACTTTATACAGAAGGAGTGTCTACTACAACAGGCCCCAACGCAATAGATGAAATGAGAGTTCCTGCTGGAGAATACATATTAAATAAAATTTAAATAATTAATTAAAGCCATCGATAATAAACTGCACCCAAATAGTGTTTAACTTTTTGGGGCATGTTCATAATCTGTGGCTTTTTTTTACTTCCCTTCCCAAAAAAGAATTCCTTACCTTTGCGCAAAATACAAAGCAATGAATACTTTTGAGCAATTTAATCTTCCTAAATCTTTACAGAAAGCCATAGACGACTTGGGGTTGACTACACCTACTCCAATTCAGGAAAAATCTTTTTCTGTAATCATGTCGGGTCGCGATGTAATGGGAATTGCACAAACTGGAACCGGAAAAACATTGGCGTACTTATTACCGCTTCTTAAACAGTGGAAATTCGTCAATACCGATTCGCCGCGTGTCGTGATTTTAGTTCCAACTCGTGAATTGGTCGTGCAAATTGTTGATGTAATCGAAAGTCTTACACAATATATGTCGGTGCGAACGCTTGGTATATATGGTGGCGTGAACATCAACACTCAAAAAAAAGCAGTGTATTTAGGAATCGATATTCTTGTTGGAACTCCGGGAAGAACTATGGATTTAGCTTTGGATAATGTAATTAGATTCGATTCTTTACAAAAATTAGTCATCGATGAATTTGATGAAATCTTGAATTTAGGTTTCCGTTCGCAGGTTACTTCGCTGTTGACGATGATGAGTAACAAACGTCAGAATATTCTATTTTCTGCAACAATGACTGATGATGTTGATGCTATGTTGGACGAATATTTTGAATTACCCGAAGAAGTTTCACTAGCCGCATCGGGAACACCATTAGAAAAAATCGAACAATTAGCGTATTATACACCTAATTTTTTGACCAAAATAAATTTATTAAATCACATTCTAGCTTCAGATGAAAGTACTTCTCGTATTTTAATTTTTGCTAATAATAAAAAAACCGTTGATTTAATTGCGAATAGCATTGAAGAAATTTATCCAGAGCAATTTGGTGTAATTCACTCGAATAAATCTCAGAATTATCGTTTGAATACCATGGCATCGTTTCAAGCTGGCGAATTGCGTGGAATTATAACGACTGATGTTATGGCACGTGGATTGGATATTTCCGATGTTACACACGTTATTAACTTTGAGTTCACCGAAATTCCGGAGCAATACATTCATAGAATTGGTAGAACTGGTCGTGCCGATAAATCGGGAATTGCCATAAGTTTTATAAGTCCGAGTGAAGAAGAAATTCAAATTCAAGCGGAAATTTTGATGGAAAAAGAAATCAAATTTCTAGATTTTCCAGAAGGTGTTGAAGTTGCTACTCGTTTATTGGAATTCGAAAAAGACAAAAAGAAAGTAAAACAATTACTAAAACGTGTCAAAAAAGAAGGTGGCGAAGCATTTCATGAAAAATCTGCTAAAAACAAACAAGTAAATCTTGGTGGACCAGCCAAAACCAAACCAAGAAAAACAGCTTCTCGTAATCGTGGTGTGGAACGTAAACGTGATGCTAAGAGAAAAAAATAACAGATTGCAGATTTTAGATTGCAGTTTATAAACTTTTAAACCTTTAAACTTTTAAACCTTTAAACTTTTTGTTACTTTTGACAAATCCTTTTTAAAAAATGCAATTCAAACATCCAGAAATTCTCTATTTCTTATTCTTATTGGTTATTCCGATTCTGGTGCATCTTTTTCAATTACGAAAATTCAAAACCGAATATTTTACGAATGTAAAGTTTCTTAAAGAACTTGCTATTCAGACTCGTAAGAGTTCTAAACTTAAAAAATATTTACTTCTTATTACTCGATTATTGTTGTTAGCGTTCTTGATTATTGCATTTGCACAACCTTTTTTCAAAGCTAAAGACAGTAAAAATGCTACTAACGAATTGTATATCGTTCTCGATAATTCTTTTAGTATGCAAGCCAAAGGTCAGAAAGGCGAATTGCTAAAACGCGCCGTTCAAGATTTATTGGAACACACTCCAGAAAATGCAAATTTCTCATTGATTACGTGTTCAGATAATTATTGGAATACCGATATAAAATCTATTCAAAAGGAATTACAAAACTTAAAATACAGTGCATCGCCTTTTCAATTGGACAATCTTTTATCCAAAATTAAAGCACACAAATCGGCATTTAACAAAGATATTGTGGTAATTACTGATGGCGTTGGATTACAACCGAATCAAGTGAAAGGAATAAATGACGACGAAAATTTATATTTCATTTTACCCGAAGCTGAGAAAAAAGACAATATTGCTATTGATAGCGTTTACATCAATCAAACGATGGAAAACTTCTATGAAATTGCAGTAAAAATGGATGCTTTCGGCGAAGATTTTAAAGATATTCCGATTGCTTTGTACAACAAAAACAAGTTGATTGCTAAAACTTTAGTGAATTTTGAAACTAAAAATAAAACGATAAATTTCACTATTCCGAAAGAAGATTTTCATGGTTATGTTTCCATTTCAGACAATAGTTTGGATTATGACAATACGTATTATTTTAGTATTTCAAAACCACAAAAAAGTAATGTAATCAGTATTGGTGAACCTGAAAAAAGTGGTTTTCTTTCTCGAATTTATACTTCAAATGAATTCAATTATGCCAATTATTCCTTGCAATCGTTAGATTATAATTTGTTAGACAAGCAAGATGCAATTATCTTAAATGAGTTGAAAGATATTCCGCAAGCGTTGCAGACCACTTTAAAAGCTTTTGCAGAAAAAGGTGGCAATGTTGTAGTGATTCCGAGTGGTGAAAGTTCGATTAGTAATTTGAATACGTTCTTGTCTAATTTTGGTGGAATTCAATTCAAATCGCTTGAAAATTCTGAAAAAATGGTTACTAAAATCAACTTTAGTCATCCATTATTTAGTAGTGTTTTTGAGAAAAAAGTAGACAATTTTCAATATCCTAATACTAAAACTTCGTTTGAAATTAGTAATTCGGCTCCAATGGTTTTGGGTTATAGCGATCAAACTTCGTTTTTGAGTGCAATTCAAAATAGTGTTGGTTCGATTTATGTTTTTGCTGCTCCAATTAATAAAGTGAATAGTAATTTTCAAAATTCACCAATCATTGTTCCGACGTTTTATAATATGGGACAAAATGCACAAAAAGCTGGAATTACAGCGTTAATTATTGGCGAAAACAAACCCTTCATAATTGAAACTTTATTAGGAAAAGACGAAATTGTAAACGTAAAAAACTACAAAGAAAGTTTTATTCCGGTGCAACAAATTTTGAACAGTAAAGTGAAATTAACGTTCAATGATAACCCAAAAGAAGCTGGAAATTTTAATGTATTCAACAACAATCAACCTATAGAAAATATTAGTTTCAATTATAATCGAACCGAGAGTAATTTATCAAATGTCAATTCTGATGTTGCAAGTGATTTTAAAGAAATTAATTCTGTAGATTCTATTTTTGATACTTTGCAAGCCAATCGAGCTGACAATCAACTTTGGAAATGGTTTATTATTTTTACATTATTATTTATTGCATTGGAGGTTTTAATTCAAAAATTTGTCAAATGAAAATCATAATCAAAGAAGCCAAAATTATCGATCCAAAAAGTGCTTTTCACAACCAAATAGTTGACGTAAAAATCAACAATGGAATCATTGAAAAAATTGGTGCAAATTTAACTTCAGATGCTGATTATCAAGAAATAAAATATTCCAATTTACATCTTTCGCAAGGTTGGTTTGATAGTAGTGTTTCACTTGGCGAACCAGGATTTGAAGACCGAGAAACAATCGCAAATGGATTACATGTTGCAGCAAAAAGTGGATTTACAGCAATTGCATTACAACCTAACTCCTTCCCTATTATTGACAATCAATCGCAAGTACAATTTGTGAAACAAAAAGCAACTGCTACGGCAACCGAATTATTTCCAATTGGAGCTTTAACCAAAAATAGTGACGGAACTGATTTAGCGGAATTATTTGACATGAAAAATGCTGGAGCAATTGCTTTTGGTGATTATAATAAGAGTTTATCCAATGCTAATTTATTGAAAATCGGATTGCAATATGTTCAAGATTTTGACGGATTGGTAATCGCTTTTTGTCAAGACGAAAAAATAAAAGGAAATGGCGTTGCCAATGAAGGTATCGTTTCTACAGGATTGGGTTTAAAAGGAATTCCGAATCTAGCAGAAGAATTGATTGTGGCAAGAAACTTGTTTTTATTAGAATATACTGGCGGAAAATTGCATATTCCAACTATTTCTACAGCAAAATCGGTAGAATTGATTCGCAATGCTAAAGCAAAAGGTTTACAAGTTACATGCAGTGTTGCCGTTCATAATTTAGTATTGACTGATGAAAAATTAAACGAATTCGATACAAGATATAAAGTTGCGCCACCATTGCGAACTGAAAACGATAGAATCGCTTTATTATCTGGAGTTTTAGATAATACAATTGATGCCATAACTTCCGATCATAATCCTATTGATATTGAGCATAAAAAAATGGAATTTGATTTGGCTAAAAACGGAACAATCGGATTAGAAAGTGCCTTTGGAGCTTTGTTAACAGTTTTACCTTTAGATAAAATTGTAGAAAAACTAACTTCTGGAAAATCAATTTTTAAAATACCTCAACATGAAATTTCAGAAGGCAATAAAGCTAATTTAACTTTATTCACAACAGATTCTGAATGGATTTTTACTAAAGAAAATATTTTATCAAAATCTAAAAATTCGGCTTTTCTTGGAAGCAAAATGAAAGGAAAAGTTATCGGAATTTGCAATAATACACAATTAGTTTTAAATTAAATAGAATGAAAAAAACGTCACTTTTTGTCATAATTATATTTTTTTTTTCTTGTAATAAAGTTAAGGAAACAGCTAAGGAAACAATTAATAAAAGTGGAGAAGCTGTCGGAAAAACGGCTACTGAATTCGTTGAAGGTGTTACCGAAGGAGTCGATAGATCGTTGGATTGTACTATTAAAATTTCAGATAAATTAACTTCTAAAGGATTAAAAACCGGTAAATTTAGTATTGAAAATGATTCTTTAGGAGGAAAAAACAATAAAGTTGTAATTTATTTTATTTTTGATAAAAATTTTAATGAAGAAATTTCAATTAAAACTTTTGACAAAAAAGATTTAGAAGCTGGAAGAACAAAATTATTAATCACTGGAAAGGTTGGTGAAGCAAAATATTATGATATAATTTTTGATAAAAGAACCAATATTGAAACCAAAAGTAGCATAAAAATTGATTAAAATGGATCAAAAAATAATTGAAGAAGGAAAATCAGCAGCAATAACAAGTTACATCTTAATAATAGGAGTGTTAATTGCATTATCTATGAATTCTGAAAACAAGAATAAATTTGCGTCATTTCACATTCGACAAGGATTGGGATTAACATTGACTTTCATTACTTTAGGAATTTCAATAAGTTATTTTGAAAATATAATGGTTGCTGCACCAATGTGGATTTTCATATCAGTCTTAACTATTTATGGAATTTTCACTGCAGCAAAAGGTGAAGTTACACCACTTCCACTACTGGGAAAATGGTTTCAAAAATGGTTTAGTAATTTTTAATGCGATTTTCTTTATGGTTTGTTGTTCTTGCTTTTTTTATAACATTATATTCTTGCAAAAATTCAAATAAAAAATTACCTATAAAAACATTAAAGTCAATTCCAATTATTAGAAAACAAAAATTGACAAGTAGTTTTATTGTAGGCGATTTTAATGGAGACAAAAAGCTAGACACTTTAACTGAAATCCATACTTCAGAAAATCAAAAACATATTATTACCGAAATTCCATTTATCAATGATTTTGACAGTACTGTTTGGTATTATTCTAAACATGATATTCAAACTTCATTAAAATCATCAAATAAAAATATAAATCAACTTGATTTAGGTTGGAGTTTTGGTACTTATTGCTTGATAAATATTGGAGATAATAACAATGATCAAAAAGATGAAGTTGCGCTAGTTATTGATTATTGCGATTGGAGTTTACTAAACAGTTGCAAAATTTACAGTTATTGTTCCAATGAATGGAAAGAATTACAATCGTTCGAAGTTAATGAAAATGCTTTTTCTTATGGAAAAAATGAAGTTTTAGATCCAACTAAAATAAGAGATTTTTTAGAAAATAGAAATGGAAAATGGTTTTATAAAGATTATTTCGAATACATTAAAAATGATTCAAATGAAAAACCTACTCTTATGCAACCAATAAAAATAAAGATTTGTTACTAAATAATTAAAACTTTACAAGAACCCAACCTGCTTTACTATCACCAGTTTGTAAATCAATAACATAAAAATAAACGCCATCAGGCAGACTTTTTTCCTTACTATTTTGTCCGTGCCATTCGTTCAAATAATTTTGTTTTTCATACACTTTTACACCCCAACGATTGTAAATTATTAAATTCTTCGGATTTAGTAAAGTCAAATCAAAGGAATCATTGAAATTATCATTATTAGGTGTAATCACATTTGGAATATCACAAAAAACAGAATTTATTGTGATACTTTTTGTTTTAAAACAATTACTAGTGCTTTTAGCAGTAACTGTAATTGTTATCGGAAACGATTCAACAGTTGGAGTACTATTCAAGTAAGCCGATAAATTAAAATTTATGCCCGAATAAACGTTTACAGTATTAATTTGCCAAGTATATTCTAAATTGTTTGAACTTGTATTGGTTTCAATTATAAAATCATGGTTGCTACAAATTGTTGTTAAATCAAAATCAAAATCGCTATAAACCGGAATTAAAACCGATGCATTGTAAGCACATTCTGAACTATTTGGTGTAAATGTGTACGTTGTAGTAGCTGTATTATTTAATGCCGGAGACCAACTTCCAGAAATTCCATTACTAGAAATTAAAGGTAAATTAAATAGTGTATCGCCATAACATAACGTTGGAAAAACTGGAAAAACCGGAGTTACTTTTGGGTTTACTACAATTGTCATTTGTGCAGAATTAGTACAAAAACTAGATGTTGGTGTAAAAGTATAAACTGTAGTTTGAAGATTATTCATTGCTGGCGACCAACTTCCTTGAACTCCGTTATTCGATGTCGTTGGCAAATTAGTTAAAATACTGCCTTCGCAAATAGGTGAAATTTGAGTAAAAGTTGGTGTGATTTTTGGATTAACCACAATTGTCATGTAAGAATAATCAATGCAAACACCAGATATTGGCGTTGGAGTAAAAGTATAAGTGGTAGTTTGAAGATTATTTAAAGCTGGTGACCAACTACCATTATAACCATTAATTGAGATTAAAGGTAAATCTGATAGCGGCGTATTTTCACATATTGGCGCAACTTGATTGAATGTAGGAACATTTGTTGGAGTAACCACAACAGTCATCTGCACTGCACTTGCACAAGAACTTAAAGGCGTAAAAGTGTAGGTTGTAGTTTGAAGATTATTAAATGCTGGTGACCAAACTCCTTCAATCCCATTAATTGAAGTTGATAATAACGGATTAATTATTTGTCTTTCACAAATGGGAGGAACTTGCGCAAAAACTGGTATTGGTTGTATTATTATGACAGTTGCAGAAATTAATAAATCATAAGAACAAGTAGCATTGGTATCGGTTATTTTTATTAAAGTAATCGTTTGATTGCTTGTTGCTCCAACAACGGTAACCTGTGCAGAACCTGATGGTCCAATTGTAACAGATTGATTTGAACTTCCGTTAATAGTATAAGAAACTACATCACCAATTGCACCAGTAATTGTAAAAATTGCCGTTTGTCCGGAACAAATTGAAGCGTTAGAAGTTACAATTGTTGGGACAGTATATTGGGCTCCACAAACTGCTATTGCTGGTGGCGATATAAAATCATACGATGGAATAGTTTCAATCACATCGGAGCCGTCACCAATTGAACCTCTTATTCGATGACCAACATAACCATATTTAGCGGTGCAACGTTTTATTAATGCGCAAGTGTGTCCGCCAGCTTCGGCATAAGTTATAAAATCGGTAGCCGAAATTCCGGTAGGTAAATCAAGATAATTTATATCGCCATCTATGTTTGCGCCACCATTAGTTCGACCTATCATATAATAACTGTTGTTACCGCAAGTGTACAAAACGCCATTAGTTTTAATTACTGCAAGCGATGATAAATTTTCATCATGTTCGTTACATGAAATCCATGCCGCATCAGAAATAATTGAATTATCTGGATTTTTGGCATTTACCCAAACAAATCTATCAATTGAAGTTCTATCGCCAAGTTGACCTTTATTATTGGTTCCTAAAGAATATATTTTTTTATCGGTTCCAAGAATATAATACGAAATAGTATTATCTACCGAAGTTGTAAAAAAATCATTGGTACATTGAATCATTTTAATTCCTGTTAATCCTGACGGAAGTACCATTTGCTCAGCAAAACTTCTACTTAAAGAGAAAGAACCATCGCCAAGAAAAGTTTGATAACCCCAAGTCCATAAAGAGCCATTTGCTTTTAAAGCAAAACCAACTTTAGAATTTCCTCGAGCTACAACTACATTATTTAATGGTGTCGAAGCGTTTTGCATAACTTTACTCCATTCTAATGCCGAACCAACTCCGCCATCACCACGCATAAATTCATCTTGAGAAAGTACATAAACTTCACCACTACAAGTTGTGAGCATTAATGAATAAGATGTGGCAAACATCATTTTAACATCAACCGGAGAAATATTTGTTGGCAATCCGTCGGTTTTTCCATTAATCGTAATCTTTTGAAAAGTAGTTGAAGTGGTGATATCATCACTTATAACAGCACCTTCGGTTCCTAAAACAAATAATCCGTCTGAGGTTAAAACTATCAATTGTATGGTTTGACCAAAATTAGAACCAATAACCATTTTATAGATAGTTCCAGTAAGTGCTGGATAATTGGTCACATCAAAATCTATTGGCGAAAGAACATTTGAAAAACCATCATTGGCAACATATTCGCCCCAAACTTTCCAATTACCAGACGGCTCTTTTATGCAGGTAGTATGAAATCCAGAACTCATATTGTCATAAGCAATATCGGCTGCAGTATCATTAGAGTACACTCCGGTATTGGCGTTACAAAAAATAGAATTACCACATTGAGCTGCAGCAAAATTGATACTTAAAAGGAATATCAGAAATGAATACAGTGCTTTCATAATCTAATTTTCGATTGGTGATTTTAAAGAAACTGATTGAATTTTGCCATTAGCATCAATAAAATCAAACATTAAGAACGAATTTTGATTGGTAATTCCTTTCAAATCATAAACTAGTATATGTTTTCCTGTTGATAGATTTTGAAATTCATTTTTTAAAGTTGCCGTTATTGACGTACCAATTCCAGATGAATTTATTGGCATTACATTCATCATAACTGACTTATTATCAAATGTTTCAATTACAACCGGAATACTTAATGTACTTCCTGAGGTTTCCGTATTTTTTTTTATTAATTCAGAAAATTTTAGTTTGCTTGAATCAAATTTCATTTTAATTCGACTAACATTTACAGTAATTTGTGATGGTAAAATTGGATGATTGCATTCTTCTCCAGAGTTTTCAATTTTCTGAATCACTTGTATCAAATAGATTCCGGGTTTTTTAAATTTATACTGATTAATTGCATCGCCGGTTAAATTTACAATTCCGTAATCACTAGAAATAGTAAAAATTGTAGTCTTTTCTAATTTTTTAAGTGTAATTGTTTCGTTGTATGAAATATCAAATTTACTTTGTCCAAAACTGAACAAATGAATCAATATTATAATTAATACTAAGATATTTTTTTTCATTCGGCACAACAATTTGAAATAATAGAATGTATTTTTGCACTAAAATTAGAATTCTTATTTAGGTTTTAAATAATTCATTCTAACAAATGTACGCTTTAATTTCAAATTTATAAAATACTTTAAAAATGACACTTCATCACTTAGTTCGAGAGCCAAAAATAAAATTAGACAAAAATCCGTTATTACTTTTACTTCACGGATATGGTAGCAACGAAGAAGATTTATTTTCATTTGCCTCAGAACTTCCTGATGAATATTATGTTATTTCTGCTCGAGCGCCTTTTGACATGCAATACGGAAGTTACGCATGGTATGCTATAAATTTTGATGCTGATGAAAACAAATTTTCTGATATTAATCAAGCGCAAGAATCAAGAGATATAATAGCTAATTTTATTGATGAATTGGTTGCAAATCAAGCAATTGATGCTTCAGACGTAACTTTGATTGGTTTTAGTCAAGGCTGTATTTTGAGTTATGCAATTGCAGTTTCTTATCCTGAAAAAGTACAACGTGTTGTTGCTATGAGTGGTTATTTTAATGCTGAAATTGCTAAACCAAATTTTGAGAAAAATGATTTTTCAAATTTAAAAATATTTGCTTCTCACGGAACAGTTGACCAAGTTGTACCAGTTGATTGGGCTCGAAAAGCAGCACCATTATTGAAAGAATTAGGAATTGATATTGTTTATAAAGAATATACTGTTGGACATGGCGTTGCACCACAAAATTTCTTTGACTTTAAAAACTGGTTGGAACAGAAATAAAAAAAGTCAACTTTCGCTGACTTTTTAATGATTTTGTTATTTATCTATTCTTTTATGAATTTACTTTGATAAAGACCTTTATCTGATTCAATTTTTATAAAATAAAGTCCTGATTCTAAGTTTTTAACATCTAATTTATCATTGGTTGGATTAACTTTTAATACTAATTGACCAATTGTATTAAAAATGCAGATAGATGAAATAGATGAATTTTGATTTAATTTTATATTCAAAAATTCTTTTGTAGGATTTGGTGTCAGCTTTAAATCAGAATTTAAAACAAATTGCGAATTAGAAAGCGTAGATACAAATTCAGTAGTAAATGTATTTGTTACAATTGCTGGATTAGTGTCAAAGTAAATTGATGCTGTATTTGGAATTACTGTTCCAACAGAAAACCCTGATTTTAATTTTGCTTTAAAAGTTACAAATCCTTTACCAGTATTTGTATTTGGTATTGAAACAGGAAGTTCAATATTGTTAAATTTCCAACTAATAGTATTTCCATTTCGGTTTAAAACATTTGGATAACTGGAGCTAACTAATTGTATTGATGTTTCATCAATATTAGAATTTAAAACATCAACAATTTCAACATCTGATGCCGGTGCTGTTCCTGTATTCTCAAATCTAACCGTGTAAAATAAATAATCATCTGGAGCAAAAGTTGAGTATACAATTTTTTCACCATGAGATTCCGTAATATCGTTTGGATCGTATGATGCCACAACTGCTTCTGTGAAACTACTATTATTATTAGAATAATTACTTTCGGTAGCTGGAGTTGAAATACTTGCTGAATTAGTCATTAACTGTCCAATTGAAACCGTTGGAATACTTGGCACACTCATTCTTACATCTACATATCGCGTTTCAAAAGGAGCTAAATTGTAAAAATTTAATGAAAATCCTGTTGTAGTTGTCGTTATACTATTTGGTGCTGTTATATTTGTAATAGTATTAGCTGAATCATTTGTAAAAGTTATTGTTCCATTAGCAACATCGCCATTGTTGGTGTAACTTATTCTACTAATATAAGTTGCACCTGCTTTTGGTTTGCTTAAATTTGTAACATTAACACTCAAATCATTAGTATTTATTAACGAAATAACTGGAAAATATAAAGTCACTAAATTAGGAAATGTTCCAGTAGAGACATTTGTGTAATTAGTACCTGTGAAACTATACATCGAACTATAATTTGGATACAATTGATAGGTAAAATCATAAGTATTAGTTGGATTATTTTCACTTAAATAATTATTTCCAAAAGAGCCGGAAGTGTATAATGTTGCTCCACCATTTTTTTGGTATTGAAAATCTCCTAGAGGAAAAGTAACTTCATTTACTTCTTTAGTACCATTATTATTCGCATCTAAAAATGGAATAAGATTAAATCCTGATGGTGGCGGACCACAACTAACATTCGCAACATAACCTGAATTTTGAATAGCTGCATCACTTTTAAATACAAAGGTTAAACATCCTGAAGGATTTGAAGCTGTAAATGGACCAGGAATTGTTGAAC
Source organism: Flavobacterium sp. SUN046 (assembly GCF_028867965.1). Taxonomy (GTDB): domain Bacteria; phylum Bacteroidota; class Bacteroidia; order Flavobacteriales; family Flavobacteriaceae; genus Flavobacterium. The sequence continues at coordinate 82,472 of NZ_JAPQNT010000009.1, read as the reverse complement.
CCCAAAAAGCACCAGCTAAACCACCAGGAACATATCCTGCTGGATTTGTGCTAGAAATTAAAGGGTCAGCAATAGAACTTCCATCATAAACATACCATCCATCATATTCTGATTGAACATTAAATGAACTAAAAGTTATTGTAACAACCTCACTGGGATAACTCGGACAAAAAGTTGTAGTTGTGCTAGTGTTGGGTAAATAATCTCCAGATACACCACCATTATCTACATAAGGATAACTACAACCACCTTGAGAAAAACTTTGAAAACTAGCTAAAAATAAAATAAGTACGAAACTAATTATTTTGATACTACTTAAACCTTGGTAATTTTTAGTTTTCATAACTTTAGTTTTACTATTGTTTTTTGTTTTTCCATCTATTTAGTTGACATATAATTATTTGAATTAAACTTAATTTTCATTAAGATGATGTAAAAATAATAATTTTTGCTGTAAACAATTAAGTTGGCCAAATTTAATGATTTGTTTTTCACTTTCATAAATAAAAAAAGAGACGTTAATTACGTCTCTTTTGGTTTAAATATCTTTATTCCTGACCTTCGGGATTATCTGAGCCAGTAACTTTATTTCCTATTTCGCCATCGCCTGAATAAATTGTGGTTCCATCTTTAGTAAGAATATAACCGTTTTTAGGAATCAATTGATATTCATTAAAAACCCAAGGTTTACCTTCGGCAGAACGTGTCAAAATAAACGATTTTTCATCTGGTAAAAATACTTCTGCTTTGTCTGCATTTGAATTAAAAAGTACATAAGCGCAAAGTGTAACATCTTCTGTAGCGACATTTGCAGCCGGATTTAACTGAATACCTGTAAAAGCTCTTACACATTCTTTATTCAGTTTAGACCAAGTATATCCAGCCGAAGCTAGGCATCCGTTTTCGTCTTGATCGGCTCCAACAATTGTTGAATCTTTAGGTTGTATTTTCTTATTTGCAACTTCATCTGAAGCATCATCTTTTAATTTACAAGAAATAAAAACCGTGAAAATTAAGACTATAAGTGTTATTTTTTTATACATATTAAATTGAATTAATAGTTCTCTTTAGGAAATAAAAAGGTATCCATTACTTGAAAAGAAACTTTATTATTTTCTTCTACAAAATATTTTATTAGAACATGACCCCACATTTGACCATTGCTATAATCGGCAATTATCCAACGGTGGTTTAAAATTTTTATTTTATTAATGATGAATTTTTGTTCACCCATTTTTTCTTGACCGGTGTAGATATTTCCTTTAGGATCATCATTAAATGCAAGTAATGATTCTTTAATTAAAGGCAACAACTTCATGTAACCAGTTTCAAAAAAATATTCTTGAGCCATTTGATTTTGTTCCAACGAAAAATAATCAGCATCTTGCAGTTTCTCTTTCATTAAAGTGATGCTATCATTAAAACTTTTAGTTTCGGTTTGGCTTTTCTTTTTTTCAAATGCTACTTGCTTGCTCAAATACATATACGTAAATGCCAAAACTAAAGTTGAAAGAATAAATAGATATAAATACAATTGTCGTTTCATAAAAGTAACCTTTATTTTTATTAAATTTATTTTAAATCGAGATTTCTAAATTATCATACGCTAAAAACACATTTTTTGGTAGTTTTTTTTGAACTTCTTCATGAAATCCTAGCAAATGACTTATGTGAGTTAAATAAGTTCGTTCCGGTTGAACCAAAGTTACAAAATCTAATGCTTCCTGCAAACTAAAATGTGAATGGTGTGGTTCTTCTCTTAAGCAATTAATTACCAATACTTTTAGCTCTTTTAATTTTTCAATTTCTTGCAAATCTACCGTTTTCACGTCGGTTAAGTAAGCAAATTTATCTATTTTATATCCAAAAACTTGTAGTGTTCCATGCCAAACATTAATCGGATTTATCTTTAAATTTCCAACAGAAAATGGATTATCATTGATAACTTCAATAGGTTTAACTGATGGTGCTCCTGGATATTTATTTTCGGTTTCAAATATGTAATCAAATCGTTTTTTTAAATTATCAAGAACTCGTTGGTGACCAAAAATTGGAATTTCACCTTGCTTGAAATTAAACGGACGAATATCATCTAAACCAGCAGTATGATCGGAATGCTCGTGCGTAAACAAAATTGCATCAACTCTAGAACATTTAGAAGCAAGCATTTGTTGTCTAAAATCGGGTCCGCAATCAATCACAATTGAACTATTTTCGTCATGAATCCAAACGGAAACGCGCAAACGTTTATCTTTAAAATCGTCACTTAAACACACCGAATGTTGGCTTCCAATAACAGGAATACCTTGAGAAGTTCCAGTGCCAAGAAAATAGATTTTCATTTTAAATTTATATTTGAAAAATTAGCTCGAAAACAAATTCATTCTACATCGTAATTAGCATTCTTTTAGCATGATATTTGATTACAAATAAATAGCAAATCAACCAGAAGTAAATTTAATACAAAAATAGGATTATTTATCTTTTAATAAAGCACGTATTTTATTAACTTTGCAATGTATAGAAACGATTATGGGAAATATTGGATTGGATATTAAGTTAAAAGGTGATCGAGTAATTGAGCACGTTCCGTCATTAAAGGATAAAGCATTACGCATCAACTTGAACGAAAACATATATGGAACTTTTGCAGAAATTGGTGCTGGTCAAGAAACGGTGAGGCATTTTTTTAGATCTGGTGGTTCATCAGGAACTATTGCAAAAGCAATGTCTGCCTATGATAAAGATTTTAGTGATGCTATTTATGGCATTGAAGAAGATGGAAGATATGTAACCGAAAGTAGATTAAAAAAGATGCTTTCGCATGAAGTAGACTTGATTGAAAAACGTTTAGACAGAGACAAACATCCAAATAAAATATTCTTTAGTTATGCCAATACTGTAGCAACTATTGATTTTGCAAAACAATTTAAAGGTCACGGTTGGGTTGGAATAAAATACCAAGTTGAGCCTGATGAAGATTATAACGAAATTACACTTCACATTCGTTTTAAAGAAACTGATGCACGTTTGCAACAAGAAACGCTAGGAATTCTAGGCGTAAATTTAATTTATGGCGCTTATTATAAATATGGTGATCCTAAAAAATTACTTCGATATTTGTATGATCATTTAGATAAAGACCAATTAGAAATTGATACTATTAATTTTTCTGGTCCAAGTTTTGCCAATGTTGACAACAGATTAATGAGTTTGCAATTGGTTAAAAACGGAATGACCGATGCCGTAATGTTTGGTCCCGATGGGCATAATATTTTGCCAGCAGCAGTACTTTATAAAAGAAACATTTTAGCTTTAAGAGGAAGTTTTCGCCCAGTTACCAAGGTAAACATGGATATGTATGAAAAATCACTCGAAATGTTTATCGAAGAAAATAAAGTTGAAAAAGAAAATACGTTTGTAATTTTCGAAATTACACTTTCTAACTTGCGCTCAGAAGGCGAAATTGACGAACGTGACTTTATGGATAGAGCTGAATTGCTTTGTTCGCTTGGGCAAACTGTTATGATTTCAAATTTTCAAGAATATTATAAAGTAGTCGAATACTTCTCAAGTTATACCAAAGCGCGTATGGGATTGGTTATGGGCGTAAACAATTTAGTAGATATTTTTGATGAGAAATACTACCGCCATTTAAGTGGTGGAATTCTTGAAGCATTCGGAAAATTATTCTATCGTGATTTAAAGGTATATTTATATCCTATGGAAGATAATGGCGAAATTGTTACTTCACAAAACCTAAAAGTACATCCAAGAATGAAAGAATTATACAAATTCTTCGCTTATAACGGAAAAGTGGTTGATGTACCAGTTTATGATCCTGAAAATCTAAAAATCTTTTCAAGAGAAGTTTTGAGAATGATTGGAACTGGAATTCCTGGTTGGGAAAGAATGTTGCCACAAGGCACTGCAGAATTGATAAAGCAACACAAATTGTTTGGTTACGACCCAACTAAAGTCTTAGAGAAAGCTCAATAATTTACTTTTTAAAAATTATATATAATCCTTGATTGTGAAAACAATTGAGGATTTTTTTTTATATTTGATATGTTACAATTTAATCAAAATGAATACTGTTGACGAATACATCAATTCTTTCGATGTAAGAACGCGAGAAATTTTACACGAAATTCGCAAAATCATTAAAGAAACTGCACCAAAAGCTGTTGAAAGTATAAGTTACGGAATGCCAGCATACAAATATAACGGAACACCTTTAGTATATTTTGCAGCATTTAAAAACCACATCGGATTTTATGCTACGCCACAAGGACACGAAAAATTTAGTACCGAATTAGTTAACTACAAACAAGGAAAAGGTTCAGTACAATTTCCTATAGATAAACCGATGCCATTGGAATTGATAAAAAGAATCACGCATTTTAAAATGGAAGTTTGTAGTTGATTTTGTTGCAACTATACTAAATCATAATTAAGGAAATTTATAAACTCCATTGTTGAATTTTAAATATGATTTATTGTTTTTATAATTTAATTGCTTAAATTTTATATATTCGTTTATTAAAGAGTTGTGTGACATTATAAAAAAAGAGAATAACAATGACTTCGACAAACGATTTTGACCATTTTCTTAAAAAAGGTTTTATTGAAGGACTGGCGCCTGGCACTTCAATGGAAAAGTTAATTAATATATTTGGTGTCGACTTTTGGTCTGTAAAAGAGACAGAAGTTAATGGACTCATTTATGGCATAGTTAAAATTGGATTTATTGAGTTTCATATTTATAATGAAAAAATTAACGGGATAAGTTACAGACCTGAAATTCTTTTCTCAAAAAAAGACTTTAAAGGGGTAAACATTCCGTGGATTTCAAAAAAGAGAAGTTTAATAAAGATAGAAAGTGAAATCGCCCAAAGAAATATAACCTATAAAAAATATACAATAAAAGGACCCCTGAAAAATTTTGAGACAGCTGGAGCACATCTATTTGGACTAGAAGATTGTGAGCATACTTTTATCGACACAGAAGGAGGAGTTACCTTCCTATTTGAAGAAAATAATAAAAATGGTGAACTTGAGACGTATCAAGTATGCAAATATTATGACATTCACAAGGAGAATAAAATAACGACCGCATAACACACGTTTTGCGCTATTGCGAAATTTGTGGAAGCCGGACGTTTCTCTTCAGCAAGAAATTTTATCATTGTGAAAAGTACCAGGTTCCGAAGCTCGCAACAGACGCAAAGCTCGGAAACGTTGTACATCAGACTTGAAAAATTACTAAAAAAGACAAGTGAAATTATTTATAAAACTATTTCTACTCACAATAATTGACTTCATTATAATCTGGTTTTGGGTTAAAGAAAGTGACCCTGACCCAAGTGTTTCAATTGCTTTAGTAATTTTAGTTCCAATTGCTATCATAATAAATCTAGCTATTGCTCTCGTTTTATATTTCCTCAGAAGAGAATACACAAAAATTTTCGTTATCAATTCTTTAGTTTCAGCAATCCTAGTGTACTTCTTATTTTTGAACGGAATAGAAAGGCATAAAAACCTAAAATTTGAAAGTTGGAAATTCAACAGAAAAGATACAATTTTTGCAATTGTACACTCGAAACTTGACAACACTTTTAGCATGACAGAAAGTACAAATCAGGGTTCAACAACTGAGTTTTTAGAAGGAAAATTTAGTAAAAGTGGAAACGAATATTTTTTAAAAACAGACTCAACACAATATAAAATTAGAAATGAATATTTATTTGGGTTCAGAAACTCAGTAGACAGTATAAAGTTGATAAAAATTGAGCGATAAAGAAACTCAAAGCCCGAACGCATAATAGCCGTTTTAAGAAATGGCTAAAATTTGGAAAATTCATGCTTTTCTTTCACAAGAAATAGTATCTTAGGGAAAAATATTCGATTAAGAAGTTCGCCACTTCTTGAAGCCGTCTGGAGATATACAAAAATGAAGAAAAAATGATAAATGAAGAAAATTAAGAACATAAAAAAACTTTTTAAAGTTCTAATAATATTATTTTTATTGTTGAATGTTATTGCTTTTCTTCATGCTTATAAATTTACGCATTTCACAGAAAATAATACCGAAAAAACAAAAAGTCCCGAAAGATTAACTACAACTCAAAAGATTAAAACTATATTATTCGGAGTAAATAACCCTAAACCAAAAAATTTAAAAACACCAAGTTACAAATATCAAGTTGTAACATTAAAAAGCAATAAAGAAATTGAATGTTGGTCAATAAAAAAAGAAAAATCGAAAGGAACAATTATTTTATTTCACGGTTATGGTGGTGAAAAATCATCAATGATTGACAAATCTGATGAATTTATAAAATTGGGTTTTAATACTTTACTTGTAGATTTTATGGGTAGTGGAAATTCCGAAGGAAATCAAACAACAATTGGATTTAAAGAAGCAGAACAAGTTAAAACAGCATTTGATTATTTAATAAAATGCAAAGAAAAAAATATTTATTTATTTGGAACATCAATGGGTTCTGTCGCAATAATGAAATGTATAAATGATAATCAAATAAAACCGAAAGGAATAATTATTGAATGTCCATTTGGGACAATGTATCAAACAGTTTGTGCAAGATTTAATAAAATGAACGCTCCAACTTTTCCAATGGCGGGTATTCTATTATTTTGGGGCGGAATTCAAAATGGCTTTTGGGGATTTAGTCACAATCCATCAGAGTATGCGAAAAAAATAAATTGTCCAACTTTGCTACTTTATGGTGAAAAAGATAAAAGTGTAAGCAGAAATGAAACCAACGAAATTTTCACAAACTTGAAAGGAATAAAAGAACTTAATGTTTTCAAAAATACCGGACACGAAAATTACCTAATTAAGAATAAAGTTGAATGGATAGAAAGTATATCTAAATTTATTAAAACAACTGAAAAATAAAAACAGCCGCTAACAGCCGTATCTAGCAATTGCGAGAAATGTGGTAAATTCACGTTTTTCTTTCGCAAGAAATAGTATCTTAGTGGAAATATGCAGTTACGAAGTTCGCCGCTCCGCGAGGCCGCCAACGATACAAGCAAGGTTATGAAAAAACTTAAAATAACAATTATCGTTTTACTACTATTGATTGTCCAAAAATCATTTGGACAAGAAAATATTATAACCGGAAAAGTTGTCGATAGCCAATTAAAAGAACTTGCAATGGTGTTAATCATGTCTGGTTCAAAAATAATAGATACAACTGATTACAATGGAAACTTCAAATTCAAATGCACCTCAGAAATAAAATATATAACAATTAGATTTATTGGATGTGATACAGAAACGATTAAAATCACTGAAAACTGTAATGTTCTAGAAGTTGTGTTGCTAGAAACTGGAACTTATGATTTTGTCAGTATAAAAGCTGCTGAAAGAAAAAGAATTAGACGTAGAAATAAATTATTACCGAAGTTGTACAAGGAAGCATATGAAAGAAAAATTTTTAATAACAAAAAACCCTGCCACTAACAGCCATTACACGAACAGACTAAAAATGTGGCAAAATCACATTTTTCTTTCGCAAGAAACAGTATCTTATTAGTAAATATTAAGTTACGAAATTTGTCAATTATAAAAAAATATGATGCACATTACAAAAAGTAAAAATCAAATGAAAAAAATCTTAAGCTTACTTGCTCTAATTTTAATTTCTAGTTGTAATAATACCGAAACCGATAAAGTTATTCAAACTAATCAAAGTTGTCTTTCAGGTAATTTACAAAATGGAATCATAGCTTTTTATCCTTTTAGTTCAGGAAGTTTAAATGATTATTCTGGTAATAATTACAACCTTACAAATCCAACTACGGCAAGTTCTGGTGCAGATAGAGAAGGAAACCCAAATTGTGCATTTAATTTTATTAAAGCAAACAATGAATTTTTAAAATATATAAATCCCAGTTTCATAGATAATTTTCAAACACTACCATTTTCAATTTCAGTATGGTATAAACCAATAGGAACATGGTCTTTTGAATGCTTAATTGGAAGAGACATGGGAGTACATTGTCCAGACACCTATGGCCAATGGTCAGTTTCATTATATGACGGAAGAAAACCAGTATTTGGAATTAATGAGTATTCGCTTTGGTATAATCCTGCTATTTTGTATAATCCTGCTGACTACAATGATGTTTGGCAACATTTAGTAGTAACTTGTTATGGAAATGACTTGAAACTTTATAGAAATGGAATACTAACACCAAACAATCCTTCCTATGGCGGAGGTGGTAATTGTTCTCCGCCAAGCCAACCTACTTTAAATATTGGCGATTTATTTTTAGGAAAAGAATACAATGGTTTATTAGATGATGTCATTATATACAACAGAGTTATATCACAAAGTGAAGTAATACAACTTTACAATTTAGCGGCTTGTTGTCAATAAAACATGTACAGATTAGAACAACGGTGCACTAAATGACATAAAAATCCAGTAAATTAATTGTCCTTATAAAAAACCTTAAACTCCCAATATTTGAGCGGCATGCGCTTTAGTTTTAACTTCAGATATTACGTCGTCAATGATTCCGTTTTCATCTATTACAAAAGTAGTTCTGTGAATTCCGTCGTATTCTTTTCCCATGAATTTTTTCGGACCCCAAACGCCAAATGCTTCAATTACCGATTTGTCTTCGTCAGCTAAAAGCGGAAAAGGAAACTCAAATTTGTCTTTAAATTTTCCTTGTGCTTTGGCATTATCGGCGCTTACACCAAGCAAAGCATAGTTATTGGCTTGAAAACGTTCGAAATTATCTCTCAAATCACACGCTTCGGCAGTACAACCCGGCGTATTTGCCTTTGGATAAAAGAAAACTACTAATTTTTTACCTGTATAATCTGCTAATGTATGTGTTGTTCCGTCTTGGTCTTTTCCTGAAAAACTCGGAGCCTTATCGCCTTTTTTAAGTGTTGTCATTTTTACTATTAGATTTTAGATATTAAATATAAGATGTTTGAATTGTCCTTTAAATTTACTTATTTTACATTTCAAATTTAGTTAAAAATGACCAAAAAAGAGCGTGCAACGTTTGTTATAAATACGTTAAAAGAACTTTATCCAACTATTCCGATTCCTTTAGACCATAAAGACCCTTATACCCTATTGATTGCAGTTTTGCTTTCTGCGCAATGTACTGATGTTCGTGTGAATCAAATTACGCCATTGTTATTTGCAAAAGCAGACAATCCGTATGAAATGATCAAAATGAGTGTCGAAGAAATCAAAGAAATTATCCGTCCGTGTGGATTATCTCCTATGAAATCTAAAGGAATTCATGGATTGTCACACATTTTAATTGATAAATACGATGGGAAAGTTCCGCAAAGTTTTGAAGCATTAGAATCACTTCCAGCAGTTGGACACAAAACGGCGAGTGTGGTCATGAGTCAGGCATTTGGCGTTCCGGCATTTCCTGTTGATACGCACATTCACCGATTGATGTATCGTTGGAATTTAACTTCTGGTAAAAATGTGGTTCAAACTGAGAAAGATGCCAAAGCTATTTTTCCTGAAGAATTGTGGAATGATTTGCATTTACAAATAATTTGGTACGGCCGCGAGTACTCACCAGCAAGAGGTTGGAATTTAGAAAAAGATATTATCACCAAAACGATTGGCAGAAAAACTATTTTGAACGAATATGAAAAAAAAATATCCCGATAAATTTACCGGGATATTTCTTAATTAGCAATGATTTCGAAGTTCATTGTACCAATCTTAATAATATTCAATGCTTTTGAATAATTTAGAATAAAACTTATTGTTTCTTTTTTTGGTAACATTTTAGTGTTTGCTAATGCTTTTTTAGAGTAAAGTTTTGCCATAGAATGTTTTAAATTATATATCTATAACGTTGTAACTTTACAAATATTGTTTAATTGGTCAAAATAATTTGATTTTTTTCAATTAATTTTCTCAAGTTCATAAGTGCATATCGCATTCTTCCTAAAGCCGTATTAATACTAACTCCAGTCATTTCAGCAATTTCGTTAAAACTTAAGTCTTGATAGATGCGCATCATTAAAACTTCTTTTTGATCATTAGGAAGTTCCTGAATAATTTTTTGCAAATCTTTTTCAATAGCTTCAGTTATAATTCGTCCTTCAATATTCAAAGAAGAATCGGTTAAAATTGAAAATATAGAAAATTCTTCGGTTTCACGAAGCATTGGCATTTTTTTATTTTTGCGATAATGATCAACAATTAGGTTGTGCGAAATACGCATAACCCAAGGCAAAAATTTACCTTCTTCGTTGTAAGAATTAGATTTTAAAGTCTTAATTACTTTAATAAAGGTATCTTGAAAAACATCATCAGCTACATCTCTATCTGCCATTTTGGAATATATAAATCCATAAATTTTAGACTGATGTCTGTTGATTAATACAGCCAAAGCGTTTTCGTCGCCGGCTATATAATTCTTTACCAATAATGCGTCAGGGGTTTGAATAGCAGCCATAAAATTACCTTTTAGTTTTGGGTTAAAAAATCGTAATGTTTTTTCTAAAAGTAATTTTTTTCGATAGGCGACTGTTAAGTTTTTATTAAATTATAGCCAAATGTAACACAAAGTTTTCTTAAGAAACAAATAAAATATGAAAATTTAACACTTTCAATACAATAAAATTGAAATTGTAGAATAAATTCTTCAGAAACACACTAAAATAACCAGTAATTCAGAGGATTTTTTAATTAATCTATTCTATTTGAAGTAGTTTATTTTTTTTACAAATAATATCTTTCAAAAACTTATTCAACAATTAGTTTCTTCACCGATTTTATTTCACCTGAATACATTTCTAATAAATAGATTCCTTTAGGTAGGTTTTTAACATCTACTTTTTTGGTATTGTAAGTTGTAGACGATACTAGATTTCCTAATAATGTATATATTTCAACTTTATCAATATCTAGTTCTGAATTAATTAAAACAAAATCATTAGAAGGATTATTAAAAGAAAATTTGTCGAGTTGCGATTGAGTTGATACATTCAATGCACAATTATTTCCTACAATATAGGATACATATTTAGTTACTGATAATCCTCCAGCATAAGCAAATTTTACTGCATAGTTGATTGTTGAACCAACTGTTTGCCCAGTTATAGTTTTAGTAAAAGTAGTTCCAGAAACATTAGTCATAGGAGTTTCTGTAAAAGGACTTTGCTTCCACAAATAAGCTACTACTCCAACTTTATCTGTATCTAATAATTGAAATGTTATTTTCACATCGGTTCCTATAGTTTCAAATGTGTAGCTATAACCAGTTGTAAATGACCCTTGAGTTGCAACTGAATCGGTTCCTGAACAACCTGTTGCGCCTACTGTTGTTGCATTTAAAACTATCGGATTATTTACATAAGAATTTCCAGCAATATCAGTTGCTGTTATGGTAAAATTGTAATTAGTATTTGGATTCAAATTAGGAATAACAACCGATTTTTGAACCCCAGATGGATTTGCAAATGTCATAGTTGTACTTCCATAAGATATAGTGTAAACTACAGTTCCCGAATTATCATTTGCATTTAATAGTAATTCAACGCTAGAACTAGTCACGGCTCCAACGCTAGCTGTAAAATTAGTTGGACTTTGGGTGTCAACTAAAGTGTTTTGATAGACTCTAACGTAATCTATTAACATTGACGCTTGAGTAAAATTAGACGGAATTGTTCCTGCTGTTCCGCCCATTGCTACATTTAATAATAAATATTGCTCATTATCAAATGGCCAAGTAGCTGCATTTTTTACAGCAGGATTGTAAGTATAATAAACGACATTATCCAATAGAAATGATATTTGAAAAGGCGACCAATTCATAGAATAAACATGGAAATTGTTTTGCAAATCGGAAGCTAATGTTCCACCATTATTCATAGAATTTCCAAAAGATGATGGTGTGTGCAACGTTCCTTGAATATAATCAACAGGTTGCGATGGGAAAATGCCGTGTTCCATAATGTCTATTTCTCCACAAGCAGGCCAATTGGTGGTTCCGTAAGTTGCGTCATAATAGGCTCCATCTTCGTTTATATTTTTGCCTAACATCCAAATAGCTGGCCAAGTTCCGGCTCCAATTGGCAGTTTTGCACGCACATCTATTCGTCCGTATTTGAACGGAAATTTAGAATTTAATCTAGCCGATGTATAATTTTTTGTAATTCCTTGATCTGTAAAAACCTCGCTTTTTGCAATTATATTTAACATACCTGCATTTACAATCGAGTTATCTATACGATTTGTATAATGTTGTAATTCACCACTAAACCAGCTTCCGCCTGACGGTAATTGCGTTTGATGAAACCAATTATTGGTATTAATTGGACCATTAACATCGAATTCATCTGACCAAACTAAATTGTTATAAACAACATCAACTTGTGAAAAGCTGTATTGTGTAATAAGAAAAAGGAATAAAATAAAAGAGATATTTTTTTTCATGATACCAATTTTTATATTTTTTAAAATTTTAATTTTTCATTCTTATCCCACAAACCCCAGTAGGCTCCAACTTCTCCTTCTGGTCCGACTTTCCATGATTCATCAAAAGAAGAAAAATAAAAAATTTCAATATTATTTTTTTTACACCAAGAGGAAGTTTCTATAAAATATTTCATTGCATTTTCATTTGACGCAACTGCACCTTTAAGAAAACCGCCTTCACTTGGCCAACCTGTTTCGGTAATAATAACTCGTTTGCCTTGACCAGAATCTTTAGCCGAATTAAACATACTGATCATATGATTTAAAGAATGTTCAATCGGACAACCTTCCCAATAAGGATAACAATTTGTCAAAATAACATCGCATGCATTTGTAATATTTGGTCGATGAGAAAATTCGTAATAAGCATCTACATATCCAACTGGAATATTTGGAAAAGCTAATTTCACACGGTTGATATATTCCAACAATTGTTCTTCGGTTAAATCGCCTCTATACATTACTTCATTTCCAACGGCTGCAATATCTACGCAACCTTCTTTGGCTAATTCGATTAAAGATGTTATTTCTCTTTCATTGAGCTCTAAATCATTTCCGAGCCATGCTCCTACTAGAGTCTTCATGCCATTTTGATGCGCAATTCTTGGTATGTGCTCGTTTCCTTCAATACACGAAAAAGAACGAACCCATTTGCTATGTGGTTTTAATATTTGAATACGACGATTGACTTGTTCGGCAGTAATAATATCTCCGGGTTTTTGGCCGTCTTCATATAAACTGAAACAAATTCCGTGCATTCCGTTTTCTAAAGTTTCATTCCATAAAGCGGTTAAATTTTTAGATGAAATTTTAGAAAAAACTATGTTATGATTTACATATTCAGATGTGTTTTCATTTGAATTTCCATTTGAATTTTCATTTGATGAATAATAATGACCTTCTCTGTATGACATAGTTTAATTAAATTTTAATTTTTCATTTTTATCCCATATTCCCCAAGCTGTTCCAACGGTTCCTTCTTGAGTAATTTTCCAAGATTCATCAAAAGAAGAGAAATGGAATAACTCAATATTGTTATTTTTTGCCCATTTTTGAGATGCAATAAAATATTTCATTGCATTGATTTCTGATGGAATTGCTTCTTCAACCGTTTCTCCTTTACTCGGCCAACCTGTTTCTGAAATAATAATTTTCTTTCCTTGTGCAATATTTTTAGTAACTTCTAGCATATTTTGCAAATATGAATTAGTATAATCTATGTTAGCGCCTTCCCAAAATGGATAGAAGTTTACAAGAATTAAATCGCAACTAGCAATTAAATTTGGCCTGTCTAAAAATTGATAATACGCATCAACATATCCAACTTGAGTATTTGGTAGTGCTTCTTTAACTCTTTTTATGTAAGCAATAAGTTCTTGTTCAGATATTTCATTTCGATGTAAAACTTCGTTTCCAACGACCGCAATATCAACTAAACCAGATTTTGCTAAATTAATAAGCGTTTCAATTTCTTTTTCGTTTCTGGTTTTATCATTACTAATCCATGCACCAACAACAGTTTTTAATCCGTTTTGGTGAGCAATTTCAGGAATTAACTCATTTCCTTCAGTACATGAAAAGGAACGAATCCAATTTGTATGTTTGGTAATGATATCTAATCTTCTCTTAATTTGATCAGAAGTTAGCACATCACCAGCTTTTTGATTTTCTACATATGGGCTAAAGCAAAGACCGTGTAGTCCATTATTAAGAATTTCAGAATAAAGGGTTTTTAATTCAGTCTCATTTTTAGTACTCAATTCGTTATCAATAGTAGTAATTATAGAACCATTTTTTAATAATGAAACTAGTTTTCCTGAAAGATAAGCAGATGATTGTACTTTTTCTTTGCCTTTTCGTTTATCTAAAAGAACTCTTACTTCTCTGGCTTTGGCTTCATCTATATCATAATCTTTCATTACCCAAATTGCAGTTAATGTTCCTAAAATTGGAATTCCAACAAAGAAAATTCGTAACCAAAACATGCTTTCATCGGTTTGTGTAGCAGCATTTGATTGAAAAGCAACTAAAGAAAGAATTAAACCACTTAATAATCCTGCAACTGCTGTTCCAAATTTTACCATCCACCAATAAATGGCTCCCAAACTTCCTTCTCTTCTTTTGCCAGTATTAAGTTCATCAATATCAATAACATCGGAAGTCATCGACATCATTAAAGTAAATAAACTACCTATTCCGAATGAGAAAAATGGTAATGCAAACAAAAATAGATATGGTTTTCCCGGGACGAACAACACATAAAGTAAGATGTAACCTATAACAGAAATCCCTTGAGATAATAAGAAAGCTTTCTTTTTTCCCATTGTTTTAGACATTTTTGCCACAATAGGAATAACCGCAACCGTAGTAATAATTGCTCCTACACATCCAAATAAAGTTGGCCACAATCCAAAACCATTTTCATTTCCTTTAAATAAATAATATTTAATTATAAAGTAAGAAAATCCTGCTGTGGTTTGAAAAGCGTTAAAAATTAAAAAAGTAGCAATACAAATTTTTCTGAATGGTTTAATTTCAATAGATGCTTTCAAACCTTCTTTTATTTCGCCAAAACTTCCCAAAATCCCTTTTAAATCAATCGGGCTATAATTTTCGTTAAGCGTAGATTTACTTGGAATAAAAAATGAAGGAATTGCCGCTAAAATAGCACAACCAATGGCAACATATACCGCCAAAGTTCTAACCGCAACTTCACTTGATGGAAACAAGGTTTGATCTGCCATTATTACCCAAAACCATGGAGCAACAACCCAAGCCAACTGTCCAATAAGTTGTGAAGTCGCCATAATATTTGTTCGCTCATGGAAATCATCACTCATCTCGTAACCCATCGCAACATAAGGAATACTAAAAATGGTTAATCCAGAGTAAAAAATCAATGAAATCAATAAAAAGTACCAAAAATTATATGTAACGCCATTTTCAGCATACAATTGCCACATTAATGCAAATGAAATTCCTAAAATAATTGCACCTGCTAAAATATATTGTTTTCTTCTACCCCATTTGGATTTGGTATTATCGCTAACATAGCCCATTATCAAGTCAAACAAAGCATCATAAAACTTTGGTATAAAATAAGTTAACCCGAGTAATAGACCACTAAATCCCAGTTTTTCTACTAATACTACTGTAAATATCCCAATCATTGCAGGAAACATTTGGTTGGCAAGCATACCTAATCCAAAGGCAATCTTTTGACCCATCGGAACTTTTCCTATTGAAGTTGAAGTAGTATTTGACATAGGTTTTATTTTAAATTATATGGTTAGTTTAATTTGATTATTATAGTTTGTAATGCTTTTGCATCAATAGAAATAATTTTTTGTAGATTATTATAATTGATCTCTAATGTTTCTTTTTTTTCTGTTGGATTAAAGACTACTATTGCAATACTTCCATCAGGATTTTTAACTGCAGTTGCCATTAATTCTTTGTTATCAATGGTACATCCAATTTTTACAGCGCCTGGACGCAAAAATTTACTAAAATGTACCATTGTATAATATAAAGGTGTAAAGTAAACCTCATCTGTTTCGGGATCAACAATTATTGGCGCAACACACCAATTTTTAAACCAATTTGGTCCGCCTTGCTTGTCTAAAACCATGTTCCAATCAATCCAACCGTCAACCCAATTGTTTAAGCAACCAATAATATCGGTTGCATAACGATTAACTGGAGCATATTTTGGATGCAAATGTTTGTCTTGTTCACTTGCCCAATCCCAACCCCAATCGGTAGCTTCTTTTTTCCAATACCACGCATCATCTTTCCATTTTGGAATTTCTGAATCTACGCAACCTTCTGTTTCGATTAAATATTTATTTGGAGCTTTATTGTGAGCATATTGCAACGCTTCTGGGAAATAATCATAAGTGCTTTCATACCAATGAATGGCAGTTCCAGCAAAATATTTAGAAGATTTTTCATCTCTATACATTTCATCAACCCAATCTTTAAGTCCTGCTCTATTTTGGTCGTAACCAAAAATTTTTACGTTTCCTTTTCCGTCCTTTTCTAATTTTGGTCCTAAATGATTTTGAACAAAATCGGTCATTTCTTTTGGAGAAAACAACATACTTTCCCAATTATTTCCGTTTCCGTGAGGTTCGTTTTCTACTGTTACACCCCAAATTGTAATTCCTTCTTTTTTGTAAGCATCAATATATTTTGAAAAATATAAAGCCCAAGTATCATTGTATTCTGGTAATAATTTTCCGCCAACCCAAGATTTATTGTCTTTCATCCATGGTGGAGCAGTCCAAGGCGAAGCAATAATATTGAATCCGTCTTTTGAAATGGATTTGGCTTGTAAAATCATCGGAATCAAATTATTTTTCTTGTCTCCTTCTATAGAAAAATTATCTAAATTGGTATCGCCATCAACCATAGCGTAAGCATAATGTTTCAATGAAAAATCACACGAATTGATGTGTGTTCTTGTCAAAGAATAATTAGCACCATTTTTACTGAAATACGCTTCCATTATTTTTTTTTGATTTCCTTCACTCAATCGATTGAGTAAATAAGCCGAAGATTCTGTAAAAGCGCCACCGAAACCAGTAATCGTTTGAAATTTTTCATTCGGATTAATAGCAATTTTAACTGTGTTTTTATCTGTCGAAAATTTATTTATTTTAGTCAAAGCATTGCCAGAAGCCGAAGTTTCGTATACTTCAACATCTAATGCTTTTTTTTGTGCTGATAGATCAAACATTGTTAAAATTAATAGCGTGAAAAATAGGTGTTTTATACATTTCATAATACTACTTTCTTGGCGGAATTAATACAGTTTTCATTAACTCACTCGAATTACCATTGTACGTTTTGTCAATAGCATTTCCATTACGTTTTAAACCATTAAAAACTTTTTTATCTACATCATTCCACAGAGCAAATTTTGCTTTTCCATCAACTGTTAACAGTCCAAAATGATTCTCTGAACCCGACGGATTTCCGCTGTCTTTCCATGGTTCGTCAAAAGCTTCAAAGAAAAAACAAGCAATTCCTTCTTTATTTGTCCATGCTCTCATAGCGTTGTAGATAAGTGCCTGTTTGTATTCATCAGATGCCTTTGAACCATCGTTTCCATAAAGTCCATCCGAACTTGAAGCCCAACCGGTTTCACCAATATGCACTGGTTTATTTGGATTGATACTGTGAACATAATTCTTAACCGTATTGTATTGCATTTTGGCAAATTCTAACGAACGATTCATGGCAGAATTTACTTTTTCAACATCAGAAAGATTATCTTCTTCTTGTGGAACTTTCCAAAAATCAGAATGATAATGTGAATTGTGGTATGGATAAGTGTGCATTGACACATAGTCGACAGCATTAATCAAATCTTCTAAATCCTTAGTTTTGTAACTTTCGTCTCCACCGCCCCAAGAAGCAAAATCATCAGAAGAAGTAATCCATAAATCCTTAGGTAATTTGTTGCTTTTTTTCAATTCTTGCAGATGATTTACCCATTTTAAAATTACGTTAGATTGCACATAATAACTGGTTGCCCATTTGACCATTGCTTCATTTCCAACCGAAATAATTTTAATTATATCTGGATATTTATTCGATAAACGAACAGCTTCATCAATTTCAATGGCATTTCTATCGCTTTCAACATCGTGATTTGGTTCCAATTTTGTCCAAGCATTTTTACAATCAATCCATGCGCCTAACATTACATACATTTCGAAATGCTTGTCTTCTTTTTTTAAGATTTCAATAGCTTTTAGAATTGTAGCAACTTCTTTTAAATGAACATTATAAGTTCGAATTACTTTTATTTTTAGAACTGACAAAATCTTTAAATCTTCTTTTACTTCTTCAATTGTTGGTTGAATATCTCTTGTTTTTTGTCGGTATCCGCCGTAACAAATTGCTAAATAATTTGGATTTCCTAAAATATCTTTTGCCGTCACTTTTTTTGTTTTTGGTATGTAATTATTCTTTTTAACCTCCATTCTAAATGAAAATGCAATTAAAATCAATACTACTAGAGCAAATGATTTGAACGCTGATTTTATATAAAATAAAGTTTTAATTTTCATATTTTTATTTCAATTCACTTTCTAAAATAGCTACTCTAATTTGACTGATTTCAGCAGTTCTACCGAAAACTTGTTTACTAGTTTTAGCATCCATAATTAATCCGTCAAAATTTACATTTGTGTTATTGCTATAACTAACTTCAATCCTTTTTTGATTGGAAATTGTGTATACAACTGGAATTTGACAATAAGTAAAACAAATAGAATTTGGTTGCATTTCAATTGTTCTTGAATTGAAATTTACATCTACATAATTGAATGATTTAGCTTCTGAAAGAAATTCATCTTTTCGCAACAAACACGGATTGAAATATAGTTTTCCATTTGTAACAAAAACACCTAATTCTCCAAAACGAGATAAAATGTCTTCTTTGACTTGACCTGTCATTCCAGGTTGTTGTGCGCCTTTTCCTGCTGGTGTATGCGAATAAGGATCGGTTGGAAAAGCACCGTATAATTGAGGTGATTTGTGCACGCCAATTCCTTCATTGATTTCGTAATAATGTTCTAATAATCTTCCTATTACTTCATCTGATTCTTGTTCTTCAACGGCTTTTAAGCAACATTCTTGAACTGCCAATTGCAATTTGGAAACCATGTGCCAATAAATCGAACCCAAACCTTCATAACCATAAAATGTTCCCGAACGACCTGTAAATGATTTGTGATTAAAAATAGTTTCAAATGCATGTAATACTTGTTTTTTATCTTTTTCTGCTTGCTTAGCAAAAGATGTTTTTGAAAGTGACTCTAAGGCAATTTCTAAATCGCCAGCATTTTTAAAATTTCCGTTAAAATGGTAAATTCCGTTGCAGTCTTTCTTAATTATTTGGGTATTATTTGCGGCAATTAAATTGGTTAATAATTCTGATTTAGACACAACTTCACTTGAAATTGTATTTTTCTCAAGGAATTTTGACAAATTTTTGTTTGGATATAAAATATAACTGTATTGATCTTGCCTAAAAAGTTTGCTGTTTTTCAAACCGTCTAAAACATTTAAAGCTTCTTTGGGAGATAAATATCCTGAACTCAAAACGGCAACTTGACCTTCGAGCATTTCGCTTAAATAAGAAATTGATACTTCTTTTTCGTTTTCAACGGTCATTAAATTATAAGCGTGATACAAATTGTCTTCTCTTTTATTTGCCTCAATAGAATGGTCGATAAATTTTAAACTTACTTCAATAAATTGTTTTAAACCAGTCATTGAATGTGTTCTTTTATTACCCCAAAAGCCATTTTGATATACTTGATTTCGGTATTCTGAAGCGGCATTTCCGAGTACATCTAAAATCGTTTTTCTTTCGAAATCATTGAATTTTCCTTTTAAAGAAGGCTCAAACTTGATTAAATTTTCTCTTATTGAATGATAAAATTCTACCATTTCATTAGATATTTTGATGCTTTCAACTTCAGTATTTTCAACTAATTTTTGGAAATAATTTAAAAATCTTCTCAAGTAATATAAAGTAACCATCGAAACTCCATTTCCAACTAAAGCATTATTGGCATCGTTCCATTCTGGACGTTGTGTGTTCAACCAAATTCCACCTTCTGGAATAAAATTCGACATTTTAGCTAAAACGGTAGCCAACAATTTTTCAATTAAATTGACTTTATAAATGTCGCCGTTAGCATCTTTTAATAAAGTTCCATCGGCTCCAATTTTAGTTCTTTCTTCACGAATTTTTATGTCTAAATCGTGATTGAATTCAATTGTATCTTTTGGATTTTTAAGAATATCATCGTATGATTTTATAACATAAGGTACGTTGGCATAAACAAAAATATCCTTATTAAAAAGTTCTTCTAATTTTTTGGGTTGGTGTTTTTCGATTATTTCTAAGAATTTCAACAAATAAATTATTTGATGATCGCCCCAATATCCTATGTACGACCAAGGATTGTCTTCTTCGACGGTTTCCCAATCAAAACCATCTTTGGTAACTCGATACGGATTGTACCCATCAAAAGTGGTTGCGTTTAGGAATTTATGAATCATATTTTCGATAAAATCTGGAAACGAATGTGCCAATGCTTCCCAATTTTGGAAAATATCACGCCAGTTACCTTCATAATCTAAAATTTTAGAACCGTCAATTTCACTTTGTGTATTGATTGAAAATTTGTTCCAAGGTCGGCTTGGATCGCCGTGTCTTCTACTAAATTTTAACGGTAAATATTCTAAACTTAATCGTTCAAAATCAGAATCATTTTGCTTAGATGCAAATTCTTTTATGGTTTCTAAACTAAATAAATCTGTGAGTTGGTTTAAGCTTTTTTCTAATTTTTGATAAACTAAATGGTTTGCTTTCTCGATATAATTTAAGAAATCTTGTTTTTCTATTTGATAATTAAAATCGAAAATTCCGCCACGCATAATATTGAAAAGTGTATTGGCAAAATGTCGTGTATCTCTTAAATTATCATTTGTAAGTTGCAAAGCATCAGACGAAGCATTGAGTTCTATAAGTTTTTTTGTTCCTAACTCAATGTCCTGATTAATTACTTCTTCAAGATTTTTTTCAGTTTGAATGGTGTTTATTATTTGAGCAATATCCGAATGATCTTGGTTGACATTAGCAATAATTGTCCAATCTTGTTTTGAATTTTGATTTAAAATGATTTCAGAATTTAAAAAATAAGCTCCTTTTTCGCCTTTAATATCGTCTTCTAAAGTTACTTTTTGTTTATTTCTGAATTTTGAAAGTTGTAATGATGAAACTAAATAAGATGGATTTTTCATCCCGATAGACCAAACTATATTTGATTTTAATGCTTCACTTGGTTCGGCTTTGTCAACTATTATTGCACTTAAAGCAAATATTCCTAAGCCGCTTTGTTGGTGTAATTCACTTCTTTTATAGGCATCGACCAAATTACTTGCGGCGTTTTGCAAATCACTTGTTACACCAAAAGGAAGAATGTTTTGGATTCCATCAAGTACATTTATCTGATAATTAGTTTCAGATTGATTAATTAATTCTGATTTTCTGACAAATCCAAATTTATTACTTGAGTTCCAATGATATCGAAAAGTGATTTTTAAATCGTGGTTTACTTCTTCAAAAACTACTTTATTTCCGTAAAGGTTTTTATATAAATTTCGAGAAACGTTAAACATATTATGCGAAAACCGTTCTGAGAAAGGTTCCCAAATGTGAATTTCATTATTATGCTGGATTTGAAAAATCGATTTGCTTCCGGTAATATCATAGGATTCTGTAATCTTATCATCTGTATAATAAGGAAAAAGTGCAAACTCAGCATTTTTTCTACCAGCTGTTAATCCACCATTACTTGATAAAAACATCCAATGATTGGAATCGCTCACAATACTCATGAAAAACGGACGCATAGCATCGTTATTGGCTATTTTATAATATTTTTCATCGTTAATTGAAACAATTTCCATTGCAATTGACTTAGTTTCATTTTCGGCAAATAAGGTTTGACTATTACTCATGATTTAATTGTAGTATTCTTTTGTAATTTTATTAATAAATAACATGAATTAACTTTATAAGAAAGCCAAATCATGTTATTTAATTTTAGTTAAAATATTAGTTGTAAACTCTCACATAATCAATTAACATTGATTGAGGAAAAACGGTTTGCGTATTTGGTGCACCTACAAAATTTCCACCAACTGCTAGATTTATTATTATATAAAAAGGTTGATCAAATACCCATTGACCATTAGCTTTTTCTGGAGTAATTTGGTTGTACAAAACATCATCAACATAAAAATTAATATAATTTTCTCCCCATTCAATTCCGAAAACATGAAAATCAGTATCTAATCTATCATTAGGTAAAGTGTATGATTTAGTAATTGCTGATGCACCAGAATATCCTGGTCCGTGAATAGTTCCATTAGTTGTAGATGGTTCTTGACCTCTAAATTCCATTATGTCAATTTCACCACATTGAGGCCAAACTACGGCATCGCTATTTTCACCTAATAACCAGAAAGCTGGCCACATTCCTTGACCATAAGGCATTTTTATACGAGCTTCAAATCGACCATATTTTTGGGTAAACTTACCTTTGGTTGTTATTCTTGCCGAAGTATAAGCCGAACCCATGTAAGACTCTTTTATAGCTGTAATTTTCAGCATACCGTTTTCAATCTTAACATTTTCAGGTCGGTCGGTATAATATTCTAATTCGTTATTTCCCCAGCCATTAGCACCTGTTCCGATATTATAATTCCATAATGAATTACTTAATGCGCCGTCTGTACTAAATTCGTCTTGCATTACCAAATTGGTATAATTTGTTACTTTTTGTTTTTCATCAACAGAGCAACCTGATACCAAATACAAACAGCAAATTATGATTGTGTTATTCCAAAATCTATTATTCTTTATATTCATGATTTTTTTATTAAAAGTTGAATTAAATTAGTTTATTAGTTATGAAAATAAATATTATCTAAATAAATATCTCCATTTCCATCAAACTTCATTTGGATTATATCAGCAAGATTCACTGGTGAAAAATTAGACAAAGGAATTTCAATACTATTCCAACCGGTAGAAGTTGGCACGGTTAAAATTTTAGCCTTTTCAACTGGACCAGTGCTAATTAAATAGGTTTTTAATGAAGTTGAATTAGCGCTGTAATAATCAATATGTAAAAAAGTCATTGCTGAAACATTTTGACTGCTTGCAAATTGAAGTCCTTGATAATTTAAACCTGCATATTTTAATGTATTATTTCCTGCAATTGCCACTTGAGTTACAACTGTAGTTTGACCCCAATTAGGATTCAAATTAGAAGCAACATTGGTGTAAGCATCGCTAAAAACAGATAGAACATTTGCAGATGGAACTGTAGGAGTTGGAGCTGCTGTAGTTGGAGCTGTAGGAACTTTATAAAAATAAATGTTATCAACTAAAATATTAGAAATAGTAGCATCAGAAATAAATAATATTTGTGCTAAATGGCTTTTGCTTGTTAATCCTGTAAAACTTGATAACGGAATATCTAACCCAACCCAACTTCCAGTTGTGAAACTAGTATTTGTAAAATTTACACTACCATTAGTATCATCGCCGCCACCAAAAACTGCATTTGCACCAAAATCACCCAATTGAACTTTAATGTGATCACCAGCTGTCATTGCTTCTTGAACTTGAATATCAACATGAAGATATGTCATTTGTGAAGCATCAACTGTTGGTTGAGAAAACTGTGTTCCAACAAAGTTAAGATTTGTATATCTAATGATATCATCGTTATTAATATGAATATCATTTCCGCCTAAAGTAGTTTGATAAGGTTGATAAAAACCATTATAGTATTCTACAGGTACATTGGTGTAAGCATTACTAAAAATAGAAATTACATTAGCTGCATCTTTTGTAGGTGTTGGCGCAGGAGTAAAAACGCCTAAAGAAGTTAATGTTAATGATCCTAATGCGTCTTTACCAGCTAATTTAGCCGTTATAATTGTTGTACCGCTTCCTATTACTGAAACTTTACCGAGTTCATCAACTGTTGCAACACTTGGGTTTGATGATATAAATGTGAAATAACTTGGCGCTAATGAAACTGTTTGATTTGCGCCTGTTGGCATATTAAAGGTTTCAGAAAGGCCAGACAAAGTACTATTAGACCCTATAAATGTTTGTTCTACTTTGTCCAATCCATCAAGAATAGAAGGTGTTGGATAAGCAATTGTACCTAATTTTTCAAATTTTACATCATCAATCCAAAACGTGTATCCGAGTCCGTTTTCTGGTCCTTCAGAATACCAAAACATTCCTTTTTCTTGAAGTAGTTTTGAAGCATCTGGAATAGGAATAATTACTTTTTGCCAATTGGTAGCAATACTAACATTCTTTAGCACAACATTATATTTATTTGCTGCAAAATCAGTTCCGAATCCAACTTCGTTTAATGAGGCACCTTGAGAACTTTTAATCCAAAATGTCAAGGCATCATAATCTGTTAAATTTCTACCTGAAGCATCAATAAATACACCGCCTGCATACGCACCTTGCGGGTCTCCAACATTAGGCACGTCAAATCGCATAGAAGTTGTTCCTAAATGTTTCACTTCATTGTCAACTGAAAATGCAGTGTATTTAGAGCCACCAAAAGCTCCATAACCTAGGCCAGCACTAAAAGCATCAATAAAAACATCTCCGTTTTTAGAGTAAGTTGACAATACCGCATCATCTGATAAATCTCTCTGACAACTAATGCATGCTGTAAGCGCCAGTCCAATAAGGAAAGTGATTTTTAAATAATTAATTTTTTTATTTTTCATATTCATTTTTTTTTAAAATTATTTTCCGATATTTATATGAATGTAGGTTCTAATTTCCCATTCTGTACCATTATTAAATCCAACTGGACTTATTATTGGTGCCGTTGAAAAAGCAGTTGCAGTTTGATTAGGAGAATATCTTGGTGAATATTGGTCAAGAGAACGCCAAGTTCCCATTATTCCTATTTTGGTATTTGGTAAAATGAACCAATCTGGTTTTCCTACACAAGTAGAGATATCTAACATTAATTGAAGTGGATAAGTCAAATTGAAATCTCGGTGATAATCATACGGACCCCAATCATTAACCTTTACCATACTTGTAATCTTAATTTTTTTATAAATTACTCTAACATCGGCACCGATTCTTTCTATCAATCTTGTATCACTACCGTTGGCTTGTGCATTTCCAAAATAGAAATTGGTTATTAATCCAAAATCAGGTGATAATTTAGAAACTATTCTTGTATTGGATTCCCATAAGTCATGTGCTGGCGCAGAATTTGCAAAAGCAAAAGCAGTACGATTGCTTAAAAATCCTATTGCAGCATCTTGAGTGGTTGGTAAATGACGGTAAACAAAATCTGTACTTATTGCAAATTTAGCATCTTCTGTCATATCGTTATCCCATTCATACATCCAAGTTGCTGGAGTTGGGTCATAAGTTAACAACAATTCACCACCAATAGTTTCTCTATTAACTCTAACTATAAATGGATCAGCTTGAATATTTCTTAATCTGCCTGGAGCATTTACATCATTTGGCATTGCGTCTACAAGTGGTTTTTGCCATAAAAAGTTAGGTGCTACTTGAAAATTTCCAAAATTATAAGTAAATCCTGTTAAAAAATTAGCTTGGTTACCACTTCCACTGTCTTTTAATCGCCAACCTGTAAAAGTTTTAGTATTATCTGCACCTCCATTCGCTACTAAACCCATTATTGCTCCTTGTGAATACATGTTAAATTTACCTTTAGAAAAAGTAATTTTAGCTTTTCCACCCCAATTGTCTTTAGAATTTACTTTATCATCATAAATTGTGTAATTGCCTGACGTTCCTTCTGCATATTGAAAAGTTCGACCATTTAAAGGTTGTCCACCCCAAATTCCACCTAATTCAAATCCGAAAGCATCCAATTTAGTTTTCAAGTGAAGTGTTACTCTGCGCGTTTTTGGTAAAGGAATTGCTATTGATGTTGTTGCTGCTGCTGCATTGTCAATATCTTCGTGATAAACGGCTGTAGCATCAATTTTTCCTAGTTTGTGATTGTATTTTAATAAAACTGCAGGATTTGCACCCCACCATAATTGAGGTCCGAAAGCGGCTTTCAATCCGTTTAAGCTTTTTTTACCATCTACTTCAAAACCTAATGTTTCTCCGTTATATATATCTAGGTTTGGTCCATAATTAGCTTCAGGATACAATCCGAAGAAATCGCCTTCATATCCCCAATGATAATGACCTGTTCTGTAAAAACCTCTTAAATCAAACTCTTTAGCATTCCAATTGTAAGATGCATTATACACTTGAACTCTATTAGCATCAGTTAAATCAACTGTTCCGCTTGGTGTAGTTACTGTTTGTGTTCTACCACGATTTTCATAAAAAATTTCATTTATTGGATTACTAGCAACATTACCTAAAACATTTACATTAACATTGGCTTGCATGTTAGAAGTAGGATTTCCTTCAACTCCAAAATAATAAGATTCCATGTGGTCAAATCCCAATTGATTCGGATATTTTTTCACACTTGTATCGGCTACATCTGGCGTAGTAATTAAACTTCCTCCTGTATTGAATGTTGTAAACTCGGCTCTTAAATTACTAATTCTCAATTTATCAGAACTATTTCCAACAAGTGCAGCTTTATCTCCTCTTGCTTTTAATACAGCATCCATTAATTGAATGTTATTGAAATAAGTAGAAATTCCTTCTAAAGTAGTTCCGCTTTCATACGGATTTATATTATGAGCTTGTTTAAGAGCATAATAAGCTGCTCTTGGGTATAAATCATATAAACCTCTAGGACTTACTGGACCTTTTGCACATATTCCGAACCATTCTTCGTTCATATTATTTTGTCCTTGAACAAAGTCATTAGTGTAACCACCATTAGACCATGAAGCATTAGTATCGTGAATATCTAAGTTTTTTGTTTGAGCATATTTCCACCAACCATCACTAAATTGAAAAGTAAAACCACCTAATGAATTTCCTGCTTTTCCTAAATTGGCAGCATTTTCATAAATCTCTTTCCAGTTATTAACCATGTAATAGGCTTGCGATTTTTGATCTTCAGCTTTATCAATTTCATTGTAAGCATCAGCACCAAATTCTGAAAATAGAACTGGTTTATTAAGTTTTTCTTTCACTTGTTGAAAAGCATTTCCAAAAGAAACACCGCGATACATATTAGTTCCAAGAATATCAATGTCTTTACATTCTTGAGCAATTATGTCAAGAAAAAGTAAATCACCATTACAAATAGCTATCGGATGTGATGTATCGATTTTTTTCATTACAACAACAGCTTCATTGAATAAATTATATAAATCTTTAGCCCTTTTGGTTGATTTTCTATCTTCTAGTGGTATATTTTCAGTTTCGGCTCCATCCCAAAATAATCCGTAATTGTTTTCATTTCCTAAAAGGAATAATAACAATCCTGGTGTGTTTTTATATTCCTGAATCATGTCTTGCGTTTCTTTCAACAATAATTCTCTAGTTGCTGGATTTGAATATTCTGTATTTGGAACCCAATTACCGTTTAAAGTCAGACCGTATCTCCCAAATGAATGATTAAGCATAGTGTAAATACCATATTTTTGATAAATATAAGTTATCCACTTGGGCTGAATTCCTACATATTGTCTGATTGTATTAACTCCCATATTTTTTAACATACTCATTTCGTTGTCAAGAGCCGCTTTAATTACTTCATCAGATTGTTTCCATAAACTGTAGTTGTAATTAGTACCAATAGGATCATAATTCCAATTCATACCGTTTATGAAAAGTGGCTTACCGTTAACTAGTAGTTTAAAGTTATTTTGTTCGTTTACAACTGATACTTTATCAGCTTGGGCATGAACTTGGAATGAAAAACAACAAAAAAATAGAAATAGAATTAATTTTTTCATAAGATATTCTTGATTTTAAAATTTAAAAAAATAATTATTTGGGTTAAAAAAAATTATAAATTAATTATTGAGGTAAACAAAAATGAATTTACAGATATTAACTATAACGTTTTATAAAAATAGTTTTAAATACTACTTCTACTATAAAAACGACCTCAACAAAAAACATACATCACACTTTTTATAGCTTTTTTTTAAGTTTTTAATAAAAAAGCCTTGTTTAAAAGAGTAAAAAAACAATATAAAAAAGAAAAACATACAAAAAGAAAAGCTGCAAAAAACACCAATGTTGTAGTTTTGTATAGGTAAAATGAATGATGTAATAGGTATTAAATTCCTAAAATATATTCTACTAAACCTTGTTCATGGGTTAATTCCATCTTTTTACGCAAACGATATCGTTTTATTTCAATACTTCGAACAGAAATATTTAATAAAGGAGCTATTTCTTTAGACGAAAGATTTAATCTTAAGTAAGCACAAAGCCTTAAATCGTTTGGTGTTAATAGCGGATGCGCTAGTTTTACTTTTTTCAAAAAGTCTTTATCGGCTGTATCAAAGGCTTCTTTAAAAACTCTCCAAGTATCTTCTTCAGATATATTTTTATTAATTGCTAGTATTACAGATTTTATATTTCTGTTTCCACCATCATCGTTTGTCTTCTTTAAATCTTCTTTAATTACGGTAAGTAGCTCATTTTTATTAATTAAACTCATAGTTGAAACTGCTAATTCACGACTCTTACTATCAACATCTTGTGAAAGTTGTTCATTACGTAACTTCATCAATTGTTGTTCTGATTCAAGTTCTTTAATTTCAAGCAACAAATTATTTTCATCAATAAGATTTTGTTCTTTTTCTTTGTAATAGTTTTTATAAGCTTTATTAATTCTGTAGGCAACAATTAATATGATAATAAAATATAAAATAATTGCTAAATTAGTTGCATACCATGGTTTAGAAACGGTAAATGAATAAGAAGCTATATTTTCAAGCGAGGAATTTGCAATTTTTGCGCGTACTTTAAAAGTATAATCACCAGAAGATAAATTTTTAAAATTCACTGTTGATTTGGCATTCCATTCGCTCCATTCATCTTGAAATCCTTCTAGTGAATATTGATATTCGGCATTTATATATTTGTTATATTCTGGAACTGTGTAATTAAAAGTGATGTTATTTTCGTCGTACTTAAAATCACCTTTTGTTGAAATTGAACAATTAGTATTCTTTTGATTTAATTTATTAATATTGATATTTGATATTGAAACTCTATAATTTCTAAAACTTAAATCGTTAATATTTATAGTGTAATATCCATCTGTAGTTCCAATAAGATATAAAGAATTAGACAATTGAAAAATATTTTCAAAACCTAACATTGAATTGGTTAAAGATGACGGAATTGGAATAATATTCTGTTTTAATTCAGTTCCCAATTTACTCATTGAAAAATAATGGATATAATTTTTAGAAAACAACCATATTTTATTAGACTTATCAGTAATTAATTTTCCAGAAGTATATTCATCATTTTCAAAAACAGAACTTAATTGTAGGTCTTTATCAAATTTATTAGTCGCTGGATTTAATTTAAAAACACCTTCTTTATAAGCGTAGTAAATTGAGTTATTAAATTTTATTAAAGAGGAATTTTTTCCTTTTTTGGGCGAATTATAAGTAGTAAATTTAATTACTTTAGTCAAACTTGGATTAACTTTAATTCTAAAAACTCCTTTATATTCGTGGCTTATAAATATTTCATTAGATCCAGATGGTTCAAAATACCGAGATGAAAAATCAAATCCAGAAATTTTATTTTTAAAAACCCATTGATTGCCTATTTTTTCTAAAATTGAAATTCCGTAATAATTTCCTTGAAATAATTCATCTTTATTATTTGGAACAGGTTCAAATTTCCATGTACCCGATTGAGAAAATATAGATTTAACCGATTCATTTTCAACAATAAAAGTTCCAGAATCATGACCACAAAAAAGAGTGTTTTGGTATTCAAATAATGACCAAACTTGACCTTTTGTGCCATTTATAAACTTAAATTCATCGGTAGATTCATATTTTTTATAAAATAAACCTTGATTGGTACCAATGTAAATAAAACCGTTATGCAAAATAGAAGTGTAAACCGTTCCTAACATTCCGGTATTGTCGGAATAACTTTTTACAGGTGATTGCAAATTGATACAATTGATTCCGTTATCCAACCCAACCCAAAGATTTTTATCTAAATCTTCAAACAGTGATAAGGCAGTATTATTACTCAATCCTTTACTTTGTGTGATATGGTATTTAATAGTACCATTTTCTGATAGAATATAAATTCCATTTGAAACTGTGCCAATAGCAAGATTTTTATCTGATAATTGTTGACAACTATAAACCGTATTTGATAATAATTGTGAATCAGCTTCGGTAGTAAATCTCGTTAAGTTTGAGTCTTTTAATTTGTATAATCCTAAAGATTGCGTTTGAATCAATAAATCACCTTCATTTCCAAAAATAGAAACAATTTTACTGTTTTTAAATAAATCATTATTTGAAACCAACTTACTTTTTCCATTTTCAATTTCAAATAGTCCTTCATTTAACACTTGAAAATAAATAGCATTAGGAGTTCTAAAAGCTTTGGTTATGCTGTTTTTAGGTGAAATAATTTTGAATTTTTTTGTCTTAGTATCATAGATGTAAATTCTACTTAAAGACTGAAATACAACCCATTGATCGTAGTTAATTATATTCCAAAATTGTTCTTCATAAAGAATTTTACTATTTATTGAATTACTTAAAGAAACATATTTTAATTGACCGTTACTTTGTCTTTTCCAATAGCCAAACTCCATGTAACAGCCTGTGTATATTTTATCATCTATAACTTTAACAGATCGAATAATAGTTTCATTAGGTGACGGATTTAACGTCCAAGTTGAACCATCAAATTCTAACAAACCATCATTATTAGCAAAATAAACAAATCGATTTTTGTCTTGAGAAATTGTCCAGTTTTGATTTCCTGCACCGCAAACAGAAGGTGAATATTTTATTATTGGTGGAAGCTCTTGAGAGTAGCCAAAAAGTGAAATCAACAAAATAAATAAAGATAATTTTTTTACCCAATTTACATTTTGCATAGGTCGAATTTTAATTTGTTTTGAATAATTATAAAGATATACAATTTTATGTTATTTAAATAAAAGTAAAAAAATATTTAAATTTTCAACTCTCGACAACAACATAAAAACAAGTAAACAAAAAAGACTGCCTTTTCAGACAGTCTTTTTCTTAAAAAATTATAAGATTAGTTTTTAATTAATTTTACAACACTAGTTCCTTTATCAGTTACAATATTTGCAAAATAAATACCATTAGATAATTCAGAAGCATTAATTACAACATTAGAACCATCAAAATTTGTTGATACATTTACTTTCTTTCCAACTAAATCAAACAATTGAATTGAAGTAATATTTTGATTCAAATTAATATTCCACTCATTTTGAGTTGGGTTTGGATAAGCAGTAACTACGTCGCGATTAAAGTTTTGATTAGCAAGTATTGTTCCTGGATTAGCAGAAAAATAAATATTATCAAAATAAACAATATCCGAAACTAAATCAGATGTAGTACCCAGTTTGTATTGAAAAAATGTAGCTTTATTGAATCCTGAACCTTGAAAGAAACTCAATGGCACATTAACACTTTGCCAAGAACCTTGAATAAGTGTACCGTTACTTCCTGTAGTAGTTAATTCATATGGATATTCTACAACACCACCATTATTTCCTATAACTATAAATCTTATTTGAGTTGAATTAGAGTCTGCAAAATAGTCAAAATGCAACCAATTGTAAGCCGTAATATCTGTAACACCACTTGTTCCTTCACCATAACCAGCTGTAGCAAAATTCATTTTAATAGCTTGATTAACAGCAGCAGATGGGTCTAAATCAGGATATCCTTCATTGCTACCAAAATTATAATTTGGTACCCAAATATTTGTAAAACCACCAGTATCACCATAAATACTTAAAACTTCAGATGGTGGAGTTGAAGGTGTTGGAGATGGATTTGGTAATGTTGCAACAAAAGAAACTGTGTATGTTTTCGTTACATTTCCGTTTTGAGAAACAACAACTACGGTACCATTACCAGGTATTGATGGAGCTTGATTAATTGTAACAGAAGTTGCAGCAGGATCATTAGGAGTTGCCGATGTAATTTGAGGAACTGTTGTTGTTCCTACTACTAATTCGTATGTATAAGATGTAGCACTTGAATTAAAACCAGGAACAGTAGTACCAGCAACTTTTAAATCACTTAATGTTGCATCTGATCCTGATGCTGGTGGAGTTTTCCAAAAATATAAATTATCTAAGTAAATTGTACCGCCGTTTCCACCGTCAAATTTAAATTGAATAACATTATTAGAATTTCCTGTAAGTCCCGCAACCGGAATATCAAGAGATTGCCATGAACCTGGCACACTTGATATTGCATGTGGAATTTCTGGTCCGGTGCTAATTGCAAATACATTTGGCGCTTGAGAATTGGTCCAAACATCAACATGTAGATATTCAAAACCTGAAATGTTTTGAACATTTCCAGCCCAATCAGTACCTTGATAATTAAAATTGGCATATTGAAGCGCATTATTTCCAGAAATAGAAACTTCTGTAACTGCTGTACTTTGTCCCCAATTTGGATTTGTATTTACTCCCGATATATTTGAGTAAACTGACCCATAAATAGATATTACATCGGTTGCATTTCTTGCTGGCGGAGTTGGTGCAGCGCTTGTAGGCATTTGTGAGTATCCCAATGTGATACTGAATAAAAGTAATAAAGTAATTTTTTTCATTTTTTAGTTTTTTGATTTTATTAATTATTCAAATTTAATACATTATGTAGTTTTTGGTTTTTTGTTTAACTATATAAAAACTATACAAAAAAAATATCAACTAAATCGATTGAAATAAGGCTTTAAGTGATATTTATATCAAAAAAATAATTTTATAAAATCAATGATAATTACAAAATGTTGTAGTAATGTATAGGTAAAATATATTCTGAGTAGTTTAAAAACTTGAACAATTAATAATAAATATTTATTAAAAAATAGATTTACAATTAATTTACATTAAAATTGATGATTTAACAATTTGAATATTTTATAACTCTAATTCAAAGTGGTTTATACAAAGTAATTTTAATGTGATTTTTCAATTTATTAATAGCAAATTATATAAAAATTGTGAATCGTTCATTCACGTTTCTAATTTCAGAAATGATTATCTTTGCAAAAATTGATTTCTTGCTATGATTCCAAAAGACATTTCAACACTCGAACCAAAGAAAAATATATTAATAAAAGGTGCGGCTATTCATAATTTAAAAAATCTTGATGTAGCTATCCCGAGGAATAAATTAGTCGTTATAACTGGTCTTTCTGGATCCGGAAAATCATCTTTAGCATTCGATACTTTATATGCCGAAGGACAACGCCGTTATGTAGAAAGTTTATCATCTTATGCAAGACAATTTCTTGGCAGATTGGACAAACCCAAAGTAGAATACATCAAAGGAATCGCTCCAGCAATAGCAATCGAACAAAAAGTAAATACTACCAATGCGCGTTCAACAGTTGGAACCTCAACCGAAATTTACGATTATTTAAAACTTCTTTTTGCAAGAATTGGAAAAACTATTTCGCCAATTTCTGGAAATGAAGTTAAAAAAGATACTATTTCTGATGTAGTTAATAAAGTAAAAACATTTGAAATTGATAGCAAATTGTTACTCCTTGCTCCTATTCATTTAGAAAAAGACCGAAAACTTGAAGACAAACTCAAAGTGCTTTTGCAACAAGGTTTTGCAAGAATTTTGGTCGATGATGAAATGATTCGATTGGATAGTTTGTTTAACAATGACAATTCTACTGCGCTAAGTGATACAAAGAAATTAACAACCAAAAACACGCTTTTAATAATCGATAGAATTGTAGTAAAAGACGAAGAAGATTTTTATAACAGATTATCTGATGCTATTCAAACGGCCTATTTTGAAGGAAAAGGCGAATGTTATTTGCAAGAAGTTGGATCAAATAACCGACTAGAATTTAGTTCTAACTTTGAGTTGGACGGAATGACTTTTTTAGAACCCAACGTACATTTATTTAGTTTTAATAATCCGTATGGCGCTTGCCCAACTTGCGAAGGTTACGGAAATATAATTGGTATTGATGAAGATTTAGTGATTCCGAATACAGCGCTTTCTATTTTTGAAAACGCTATTTATCCATGGCGTGGTGAGAGTATGGGTTGGTATCGCGATGAATTGGTTAATAAGGCTTATAAGTTTGATTTCCCTATTCATAAACCTTATTTTGAACTTTCAGACGAGCAAAAAGACTTAGTTTGGAAAGGAAATCAATACTTTCAAGGACTAAATGATTTCTTTAAAGAATTAGAAGAAAAGAATTATAAAATTCAAAATCGTGTGATGCTTTCGCGTTATCGTGGCAAAACCAAATGCAATGTTTGCAAAGGAAAACGACTTCGCATTGAAGCTAATTACATTCAAGTTGGTGGGAAAACGATTTCTGATTTGGTGGATTTATCTATCAAACGATTGATTTCGTTTTTTGCAGAATTGAAATTATCTGATTATGATAAAACGGTTGCCAAACGACTTTTAATAGAAATCAACAGCCGATTGGCATTTTTAAGTAATGTTGGTTTGGAATATTTATCGCTTAACAGAAACTCGGCAACGCTTTCTGGTGGTGAATCGCAACGTATTAATCTAGCAACTTCTTTAGGAAGTAGTTTGGTGGGTTCAATGTATATTTTAGACGAACCAAGCATCGGTTTGCATCCAAAAGATACCGAATTACTTATTGAAGTTCTGAAAAATTTACGCGATTTAGGAAACACAGTAATTGTTGTTGAACACGATGAAGACATCATGAAACAAGCCGATATGATTATTGATATTGGTCCAGAAGCTGGAACTCATGGCGGAAATTTAGTCGCGCAAGGAACATTTGAAGAAATCTTAAAATCCGATTCACTAACAGCAAAATACTTGAATGGCGAATTGGAGATAAAAACGCCAAGAATTCGCAGAAAATGGGCTACATATATTGATATTCTTGGAGCAAGAGAAAATAATTTGCAAAATCTAGACGTTCGTTTTCCATTGGAATGTTTGACAGTTATTACTGGTGTTTCGGGTAGCGGAAAAAGCACATTGGTTAAAAAAATATTATTTCCAGCCATTCAAAAACGTTTGGAAGGTGTTGGTGAAAAAGCAGGTCAATTTAGCGATATGCAAGGTCATTATCATAGAATTCATCACATTGAATATGTTGATCAAAACCCAATTGGAAGAAGTTCGCGTTCCAATCCTGTGACGTATATCAAGGCTTATGATGATATTCGTGATTTATATGCCAAAGAAAAACTGTCTAAAATTCGAGGTTATTTACCCAAACATTTTTCGTTTAATGTTGATGGTGGACGCTGTGAAACCTGCAAAGGCGATGGTTCTATAAACGTAGAAATGGTTTTTATGGCAGATGTGGAATTGCCTTGCGAAACTTGTAATGGCAAACGTTTTAAGAAAGAAATTCTAGAAGTAAACTTTGAAGGTAAAAACATCGACGATATTTTAACAATGACAATTGACGATGCTATTTCGTTTTTTAGTGAACACAAACAAACTAAAATCATGCAAAAACTACAACCTTTGCAAGATGTTGGATTGGGTTATGTGCAATTAGGACAATCGTCTTCTACACTTTCTGGTGGCGAGGCACAACGTATAAAATTAGCATCGTTTTTAGTAAAAGGAAATACCAAAGACAAAGCGTTATTTGTATTTGACGAACCAACAACTGGTTTGCACTTTCACGATATTAAAAAATTGTTAGCTTCGTTTGATGCATTAATTGATAAAGGGCATTCGATAATGGTGGTGGAACACAATTTAGATTTAATAAAATGTGCCGATTGGATTATTGATTTAGGACCCGAAGGTGGAGAAAATGGCGGACAATTACTAGCCGTTGGAACTCCAGAAGATATTGTTAAAAATAAGAAGTCTATTACTGGGAAATATTTGAAGGCGAAATTATAACTTTAAATTTTCTGTTGTAAACCATGAAATCCTAAATCCATTAATGATTATTTAAAAATCTAAAACTTTTTTCTACAATAGAAGAAATTTCTTAAAAAAATACTATTTTAGCCGACTTTAATAGTATTTTTTTGGGTAAATTTTAATCTAAATCTAATAAATCAATGAAAAAAGTATTTTCAGCACTAGTATTACTATTGAGTTTTCAATCGGCACATTCACAATATTATATGAATGTTTGTGATGATTGTTATGGAAGTATTGAGATTGGAGGTTTAATATCTTCTATCAACGGACTTGATGATGCCTCTGCTAAAGCTGGTTTTTATGCTGGATATTATCAATTTAAACCAATTAGCGAAACTTTTTCTTTTAGAAGCGGAGTTTCTTATAATAATATTGGTGCCAAAATAAAAGATTATGATACGCCTTTAGTAATTCATTCTATAAACGTTCCTTTAAGTGTACATTACATATTAAAAGAGAAATACCAATTCTTTATTGGTGGTGAAATTGGAACTAATTTTTTCGGAAAATTACCTATAAAAGATGTGCAACAAACACCAACTAGTGATAATTTTGCTTTTCATGATAATTTTAAATTAATTGATGGAAGTATTTTTTTTGGAGCTGGATATATCTTTTTCGAACATTTAGATTTGAACTTAAAATATAATGTTGGTGCAACTAACTTAGCTAATTCTAATATTATAATGTACAAAAAAAATTGGCTAACATTGAGTGTTGGTTACACTTTTAGATAATAAATTTTACATATAAAAAAAGGTTCAAATCAAAATTTGAACCTTTTTTTTTTAGATTTACTCTATTACAATCTTCTTTGTAATACGATTATTACCACTTTCCATTATTGCTAAATACAAACCTTTAGCGAGAGTATTTACAGAAATTGACTCTATTAATTTTGCGTTTTCAAAAGATTTTTGCAAAACAACCTTACCGTTTATATCTATTAATGAAAAAGTATAATTAGTTTCATTTAAAGAACCCAAATTAATATTCAGAACATCTTTCGTAGGATTTGGAAAAAAGCTAACATTAAAATCAGACGAAACTTGTTCGTTATTTAATGCTGTTGTACTCGCTACGGCAAAATGCATTGTAGCTCCAATCGTTGCCTTAGCAACATTGTAATTGTAAACAGGATCCATATAAATCAATAAATCGGTATTAGTGTGTTTATGTGTGGTTTCATTTTTCTCAAATAAACCTGTGATAATTTCATTATTACTTTGAAACGACATATAATCTGAAGCATAAGCATAAGATAAAAAAGTTTGCAATGGCGAATATAAAGTTACGCAATTTATTAATTGAGTAGTCATTGTAGATGAAACTGCATTATTAGTAGATGGCGAATTATTAGTATCTCGTTCACAAGTAATTGTATTGTTGGTTAGTCCTGCAACTCCACCAACTTCATCTAAATTTATTACTAATCGAATATTCATTTTAGGAGTAGTTCCATTTACAATAGATGAAACATAATGTTGACTGCCGTACAATCCGTCTTCTTCACCACTAAAATTTATAAATTTTATTGAATAATCTGTTGGAATATTTTGAAGTAACCGAGCCGTTTCAAGAATACATGAAGTACCACTTCCGTTATCATTGGTTCCAGTTCCACCAATAGAATCATAATGTCCGCAAACAATTACATAAGTATTAGGATATAAAGTTCCAACTTTAGTAACTATCAAATTTTTACATATTGCTGTCGAACCTGAATAAGTATAAGAGTCTTCTTGAACTTGAGCAGTTGTATATCCGTAACTAGAATACTTGCTTTTTAACCAATCTAATGTGTTTTGTAAAGAAGCTGTTCCTCTTCGTTTCAATCCTAAAGATTCAAATTGAGTTAAATCGTCATTAATATTAGTTTGAGAACATTGATTTACAACATTTGCATACGCCTGAATAAATGTTTGACTAAAAGAAGTGCCAATAGTAAATAAAGTGAAAAGTATGAGTAATAGATTCTTTTTTGTATAATTCATAATTAAAATTATAGTTTGTTTAGATATTGGCATCAAAAATAATAAAATTATAACTACTTAATAAAAATTTTTAAAAGTATTTTATAAATTCTAAAAATCTGCTTTTCAATAGGTTAAAATTCATTAACAAATCGTTGACATTTCGTTTAATAGGTTTTGGCACACATCTTGAAATATACAAAACATCAGAAAAACATTCTGGTCGAAGAAGCTGAAAATCGAACGAGTAAGCAAACTCTTAATACGATTTATTATGAAAAAAATTACCCTTTTAGTAGCAAGTGTTTTACTGTTTGGAAACTTTGCGAAAGCATCAGAAACAATGAAAATTGCTGATGAACGATTTGTAACACGATACAGCTGTGATGAGCCAATATCATTTACCGAAAGAGGCATTGAGTTTTTTGTGTTCACCAATGGTGACTTTGATTTCAATACGCGTCCAGATGATTCTCAAGGCGATTATCAATATAAAAAAGCTGGTAGAAGATCTACCGAAGCTGATAGAAGAAACGGTGCTCCTGAAAATTATGGTGTGTTAATAGAACACGACAGTTTTGGTAGAGTTCGTAGAGTTGGAAACACCTTTATTAATTATGACAACCAAGATAGAGTTAGTAGAATTGGTAGTGTTTACATGCGATACAACCGTTTTGCTTTGATTCAAGTTGGGGGTTTGCAAATTGTTTACAATCGTAGAGGCGAAATTGTAGATATTTTTGGTCAAGTAAAAGGACGTAGAAACGGATTTACAAATTCTAATTATGGTTCTAATGGTGGATATGCCAACAATAACTATGATGACGATAATTACCACAACACTTCAACTTACAACAACAATGACTATTACTATTATAAATCAGATGGTACTCGTGCCAAAGTTGAAGAAAACAAAAAAGAAGATAATAAATAAATTGGTTGGTTAGTTAGTTTTGTAAAAGTCCTGCGAATTCTGGGAAGATGAAGCAGGATTTTTTATGAAATTATTTTAAATCTCTTCAACAAACTATCAATAACATCATTTACTTCTTGAGAAATTTTTAATTTATAATTTACAAATAAATAGAAAATTGAAATTAATATTGATTTCAAAATGATGTTGATTATAAAATGAAACGGAAAATCCCAAAAATAAAAAAGCAAAAAACAAACCGTTAAAATCCCTAAAGAATAAACTGTTTTGATGGTAAACGGATACAAATTCATTTTCTTAACCACAAATAAAAGTTTGATTGTATTGTAAATTACAACCGT
The DNA here is from genome assembly GCF_028867965.1 of Flavobacterium sp. SUN046. GTDB lineage: Bacteria > Bacteroidota > Bacteroidia > Flavobacteriales > Flavobacteriaceae > Flavobacterium. The sequence goes on along the minus strand of NZ_JAPQNT010000009.1, from coordinate 43,027 downwards.
TAATAATGTAGCAAATGCTGAACCTTCAATGCCGAATATTGGAATAAAAATCATGTTTAAAACAATCATTAAAACCACTGTGAAAATTCCAAAAAGCAACACGGTTCGGTAATGTTTAGTATTGACAATTATGGAATTATTATTTCCGAGCAATACATCGTAGAATTTTGATAAACCTATCATAAAAACCACCCAAATGCCACCGCTGTAATCCTTCGGAACTAAATGATATAATTCTTTAATGTTTAAAAAGATAAGCATCATTATAAATCCGCCAATAATTTGAAGATTTATAGCACTTTTTTGATACAAATCATTCAGTTCATCATGTTTGTTTTGCACCATTAATTTAGCGGTAATTGGCGCAACAATTTGAGTCATAGCACGACTTGGAACAGCAATTACTGTCGAAATAAATATCGCTACTGAATACAACGCGTTCTGACTTACATCAAGATATTTTGCAATCATCACTTTATCAAAATCAATCAGCATTACGGCAACTCCACCTGAAACGATTATGAATAACGAATAGTAAATTAAATCTTTTATGTTTTCTGGAATTACAAATCGCAAGACTGGTTTTTTTACAGAAATTGCATATAATTTCATCCCGATAAGTTGTACAAAATAAGCCAAAGCAATGCTGTACACGCAAGTGCTTTTGGAAATCCAATCAAAGTGAACACTTATCAACAATGCCATTACAATCAATCTTACAAAAACTTCGCTGATGAAATTTCCAATTACCGATTGCATGTGGACTTTTACCCAAGCATAAAAAACTTCAAAATAAGCCATGAACAAACCCACAACCGGAATTAGCCAAAAAAATGGTTTTAACGAAGGATTTTTTGCAATCCAAGAATACGAAATTGAGTCGTAAAAAAAGTAAAATACAAAAGCGATTGGGATAATTAACACTAAAGGTAAGACTAACATAAACGTTAGAAATTCTTCTTTTTCTTTTTCGGATTTGTAATGAGAGAAAAATCTAATTAGTGTGTTTTGAACTCCAAACGCCATTAAAGGCATCATGATATTTGCACCCGAGAGAATTGTTGTTACGATTCCGTAGTGCATTTTTCCTAGGAAATTAGTATATAAAAACAACGCATTAATAGCACCAATACCAAATCCGAAGAACGTGATAATTGTGTTTTTGATGGATTGTGATTGTACGATTCCCATTGTTGAAAATATTATTATTTATTATTAGCAGCTTCTTTTTTTCTTAAATAATACAACCTGCTTCTTTCTTTTATTTTCTCAATATTTTTCTTTTTATAAGTTTGAAAATATTCTGAAGCTTTTCGTTTTTTTAATTCCGATTTGGAATACAATTTTAATTCAGCACTTTTTTGTTGATATAATAATGCTATTTCCATCATTTTATCTACTTTTAATTCATTTGATAAATTTGAAACTAAAACTTTTTCAAATTGAATTTTTACTTCATTGATTACTCCTTCACTTGTCATTTTTCAATTATTTTAATGTTAATTTTTAAAGATTACTTCAACCAAATCTTTGGTTAAACTTTTTCTAGAATATTGTTGCAGTCCTACTGGAGAAACTTTTAAATTATGTTCTAAAAATAGATTATAATGAGACCGAATAGTCTTTTTCAAAGCTTCTTTTTCTTCATATGTAAAGAAAACTCCAGTATTTGTTGATTTTATTATTTCTGCAAAATCAGAATCTTTTGGCCCAATAGCAATTATTGGTCGCTCTGAAACCATGTATTCAAATAATTTTCCTGGAATTATACTTTTGGTATCTTCAGAATCAATTTCGATTAATAATAAAACTTGCGATTTTCTTTGATGAACAACCGCTTCATTGTGCGAAACATAACCTAAATTATTCAAATACAAATCTAATTTAAAATCGGAAATTGCTTGCAAAACTTCTTGACTTACAGCGCCAATTAATTTGATTTCTAAATCGTTTATAAAACTTGGAACGTCTTCAACTAATTCAGTCAAAGATTGCCATAAAATCAATGGATTTCTTTCGGATAAAAACGAACCAATATGTGCCAAACTAAATTTAGAATCCAACACTTGTTTTTCAACTTTTTCAACATCATAACCATTGGTAATAACTTCAATTGGTTTAGATGTTAACGCTTGAAATTCTATTTTAGTAGTTTTGCTCGTCACTATTATAGTATCGGCAGAATTTAAAATTTGACTTTCGAGATTCTTGTGTTTTTTATTAGCATAAGAAGACAATTTCAATTGTTTGTGATAACCAATCGTTGTCCAAGGATCACGAAAATCAGCAAACCATTTTACATTCAAATCTTGTTTCAATTTGAGTCCAATTAAATGCAAAGAATGTGGTGGTCCAGATGTTACAATTGTGTCAATATCATTTTCTTGAATGTACTTTTTTAAATACTTTACTGATGGATTTACCCAATATTTTCGAGCATCTGGAATGAATAAATTTCCTCGAATCCAAAGCATTGCTTTTTCTAAAAACGATTGCTTTTTCTTATTTGGAATTATTCCCGAACTTATTTTTTTTGTTTTATTTTTAGATAAAAAACCAGCTAATTGATAGGGTTCAAATATCCTATTTTTTAGAATAATAGCTTTCTCTGAAACTTCCTCAAGTAAACCATTATCAATAATTGGATACGTTGGATTTTCAGGAATATATACAATTGGTTGAATATTATAATCGGGTAAATATTTTACAAACTTTAACCAACGTTGCACGCCTGGACCGCCTGCTGGTGGCCAATAATAGGTTATTATTAAAAGTTTTTTTTGTACTGTTTTCAATTTTCTGAATTAGATTTTTTATTGATTTTTTCTAACTCTGCAATATCTAAAATATCTTTTGGGCTATTTGTTGCTTTTTTTGCAATAATTAAATTCTCATAATCAATAAAATAAACTGGTATATCATTAATTTCTGCTACGTAAGCTTTCTCAAGAAGGTCATCAAAAGTAGAATTTTCTAGCCCTTTTACAGAAGTCATAATGTCTAAGCGCAAATTAAAATTTAAGGTTATATCAGTCCAACCAGGAATAAATTGCATAGTATTTAGATTTTTAAAATCTCCTATACCAAGTTCCTTAAGAGCTATTCTAAGATTTTCTCGCTTTTCTATTGAATCTTCAATAAATATATCAATATCACCTGTATTTCTTCCATATCCATATATATTAACGGCAAATCCACCGATAGTTAAATATTTTACTTTATGCAAAAAAAAGTGTTTCCAAATTTCAATTATTTGACTATTCATTTAGTTACTTTGATATTTTTTTTGCAGTTTTCAAAAGATAAGAAATTTCAATAATAGCCATCAATTTTTCAAAACGTTGTTGAGGTGTCATTTGTCTAACCTCTTCAATGTAGCGCATTTCCATTTTTGATGGATGATAATGATTTAATTTGTTGGTCTTCATATTTAAAATATTAAATCAAATTTACTTAAACTATTTTAATTGCTTCTTTCTTTCATAAAAAATTCCGCCAACTAATAAAAAAAACATTCCAATAGAACTTATTAATGTTATAATGCTACCAGTTTTTACAACTTGAGGTTCAAACTTAAATTCTATTTTGTGATTTCCTGCTGGAATATTCATTCCGCGTAAAGCATAATCTACTTCAATATAATTTTCTTTTTTATTGTCTATATAAGCATTCCAACCGTCTTTGTAATACATTTCAGAAAAAACTGCAAAGCCAGCATTTTTATTATTTGAAATGTAACTTAAGTGATTTGGTTTATAACTTGTTAATTTAATTGTTGCCGTCGAGTCTTTTTGGAATTCAATAGCTTTTGAAGGCATTTTTTTGAATAATCCTGATATTTCTATGCTTTTATTAAAAATAGCAACATTTTTAGTGTCCAATTTATCTAAAGCCTTCATTTCAGTATCAGCATCCTTAACCATTTTCAATTCTTTAACAAACCAAGCATTTCCATTGGCAACCGGATTAACAACGGCTTTGGCCTCGCCTTTATCATCGGTTTGAATGATGTATTTTACATTCAACATATCAATTACTTCTTTGTTATTTTTAGCAATTTGATAATCAAATAATTCTTGCATAGCTCTCGGCTTAACCGCACTATAACCTCCTATTGATTTATGAAAATAAGATGGTCTTGCATCTGACATGTTTCCGTCTACATCTAAAACTCTGTAATTGGTTGTGTCTTGAAGAATTTGTAAATCGGTAGTTGTAGCTTCAAATGGTACATCAACTTCTCTAGCACTAGCAAAATTATCTCCGTTTACATAACGTTTGTCAACAAAAAACAAATCAAAAAACAATAATAAACCAACTACTACAACCGCTGTTGACGCGGCTAATTTATTTTTAATAAACATCCACAATGCAGATGCTGCCAAAGTAATAAAAAATCCTGAACGCAATAAATCAGCTGAATATAAGCTTCTTCTATCGTCTCTAAGCGCATCTATAAAACCAACTCCGAAAGTTTTATCTTGACTTTGACTTAGCATCTGACGAATTTGACCATCTAATGGACCAACAAAATCAAACATTCCTTTGCATACAAACAAAACGACAATCAATCCTAATGTTACAGCAGTAGCTTTCCATAAACTATCAAATTGTTTTTCTTTATTTTCAGAAAAGAAAGATTGTAATCCCATAATTGCAATTACAGGAACACACAATTCTAAAACCACTTGTATAGATGTTATGGCTCTAAACTTATCGTAAAGCGGAATATAATCAATAAAAAAATCAGATAATACTAAGAAATTTTTGCCCCAAGAAAGCAATAACGACAAAATTGCACCAGCTAAAAAAGCATATTTAATTTTTCGTTTGTCATGAAACAATCCGAGTACAAATAAGAAGAAAACTACTGCTCCAATATAGGCTGGTGCTTCAACGCCAGGTTGTGCACCCCAATATGTTGGTGCATAAGCTTTCATAAAATCTTCTGCCTGCGATTCTGATGCGCCGTATTTTAGCATGTAATCATACACGCTTGAATCTTTGCTTAAAACATCACCACTACCACCACCAAAAAGCCTTGGTGCAATTAAATTTAAACTTTCGGCAATGCCGTAACTGTATTGTAAAATGTAGTCTTTACTAAGCGTTGATTCACTAGTTTTCGGTTTTCCATTTTCATCTAATTTTAGTTCGCTTTTTCCTCTTGTGCTGAATTTTGAATATTCTTGAGTCGCTAATAAACCAGTAGCATTAGACGCTATCGCAAAAATTAATGCTACCATAAAAGTTGCTGCAATTTTTCCTAAAGCTTTAAAATCCTTGTTTTTAATTAATTTGTATCCGTAATGAATACCTAGAGAAACTAGAATAATTAATGAATAATAAGTCATTTGAAAGTGGTTGGCATTCAATTCTAATGCAACTGCAAACGAGGTTAATAATCCACCCCAAACGTATTTCTTTCTAAAAACCATTAAAACACCAGCAACAATCAACGGCAAATAAGCGATAGCATGCGCTTTAGAATTATGACCTGGAACAAAAATTATTATTAAATAAGTTGAAAATCCGAAGGCTAATGCACCAAAAAAAGCTTTTAACGAATCAACTTTTAATACCAACAACAAACAATAAAAACTTAATAAGTATAAAAACAAATAATCTGCTGGACGCGGCAAAAAACGTAAAACATCATCTAAATATCCAATAAAATCATTCGGATAATGTGCTCCTAATTGATAGGTTGGCATTCCTCCAAAAGCTGAATTTGTCCAATATGGTTCTGCATTATCTGAAATTCTAAAATCATTTTGTTCCTTAGCCATAGCGGTATATTGAACAATATCTGATTGCATCATTTTTTTTCCTTGAATAACAGGATAAAAATATATAATGGCTATAAAAACAAAACCTAGAACGGCTAATAAATGAGGATATAATTTTTGAAGTTGCTTCATTTTTTTATATTAAATTTTAAAGATAAGATTTTAAATATTGGATTATAATTGAATATTAATTAGTCAACTTCTTCGTAATCAATATAATCGCCAACTTTTTTAGTTTCACGAGGTTTATCGCTTTTAGAAGTTGTTGGATTATCGTATTGATTTTGGTTGTTTCGTTGTGCTTGTTGTTGTTGAAATTGCTCTGTAGCTTTTTCGACTACTTTTTTTGCAACGACTGGCAAAAATACACGTGCTAAAAATTTTAGAGCGTATATAACGAAAAATATCCAAAATAAAGTTTCAATTAAACCACTTAAAGATGCTTGCTGCATAATGTAAAAAATTTTGTCAAAAATACTAAATTACAAGGTTCAAATTTAGGATTCTGTCTTAAATAAATAATAAAATATAGTACATTTGAATTTCCAAAAATTGAATTCTTAATATTAGTATCATGAAATTGAAACTTTTTGCACTTTTTATCACTTTATTTTTATTTCAAAACAATTATGGGCAACATACTGATGTTATCAATTCTAATCGTCCGGGCGAATCGCAGTCAGCATTTGCGGTAGGAAAAACTGTGATTCAAATTGAATCTGGATTGAGTTATGTTAAAGAAAAACACAATTTATTAGATTATGATGCCAAAGGTTTAAGTTTTGATTTCAACACAAGATATGGTTTTTACAAAGAGCAATTGGAAGCCATTTTAGAAATCAATTATCAAAATGACACTTATGTTACAGAGGATTTTACCAAAAACAGAAAAGGTTTAAAAGCTACAACTTTAGGTTTTAAATATTTAGTTTATGATCCTTTTAAAAATTACGAAGAGCCTGTAAATATTTATAGCTGGAAAGCAAATCATAAATTCAAATGGCATCAATTTGTTCCAGTAGTTTCTGCTTATGTTGGTGCTAACTTGAATTTTAGCTCCAATCCATTTCTTTATAATAATGAGGAATTAAGCCGATTAAGTCCTAAAGCGATGGTCATTACTCAAAATCTATTTCCAGGTGCGTGGGTATTTGTTACCAATATATTTGTAGATAAAATTGGAACTAACAATCAAACTTTAGGTTACATTGTTACATTGACAAAAGGATTTAGCGATCAATGGTCAGGATTTTTAGAAAATAAAGGCGTAAAAGGTGATTATTATGCCGACGGACTTTTTTCTTTTGGCGCAGCTTATTTAGTGAATAGTAATTTTCAAGTTGATGCCTATTTTACTAAAAACTATAAAGATACTCCGGCTTTTACTTATGCAGGATTTGGCGTTTCATGGCGTTCAGATACTAATTATAAAGATGTAATGATTAGAGCTCCTAAAAAAGATAAGAAAAAAGCCAAAAGCAAAAAAGGAAAAGAGAAAGAAAAAGCAAAAAAACGTTTAGACGAAGTTCAAGTTGAAAAGCCATAACAAAAATGATTACAATAAAAGAAGCTACTAGCAAAGCGTTATTAAAAGAATACGTGAAATTTCCGTTTACATTATATAAAAAACATCCTTATTGGGTGCCGCCATTGATTCAGGATGATATGGAAACATTTGATAAAACTAAAAATCCTGCATTTGAAAGTGCCGAAGCCTATTTTTATTTAGCTTATAAAAACAATGAGGTTGTTGGGCGAATTACAGCAATTATTAATTGGGATGAAGTAAATAATCAAGGTAAAAGAAAGGTAAGATTTGGTTGGTGGGATGTTATTGATGATGTTGAAGTTACTAAAGCATTGCTTGAAAAAGTTAATGAATTAGGTAGAAAAAATAATTTGGAACATGTTGAAGGTCCGATGGGATTTTCAAATTTAGATAAAGTTGGAGTTTTAACCGAAGGATTTGACGAAATTGGTTCGATGATTACTTGGTACAATTATCCGTATTACAAAACACACTTGGAAGAATTAGGCTATGTGAAAGAGAAAGAATATCTCGAAAACAAATTTCCTTTTTCTAATGTAAAACCTGAATCTTTTGAAAAAATTGTTCCTTTAATAAAAAAAAGATACCAATTAAGAGAATTGAATTTTACCAAAACTAAAGACATCATGCCGTATGTTGATAAAATGTTTGATTTATTCAATGCATCTTATGCTGAATTATCATCATTTGTGGCAATTACTGATGTTCAAAAAGAATATTTCAAGAAAAAATACATTAGTTTCATCAATCCTGAATACATAAAATTTGTAATGGATAAAGATGATACTATGGTTGCTTTTAGTATTGTGATGCCAAGTTTTTCAAGAGCACTACAAAAAGCAAAAGGGAAATTATTTCCGTTTGGATTCTATCATTTATTAAAAGCTAAAAGAGAAAGTAAAGAAGTTTTATTTTACTTAATTGGAGTACTTCCTGAATACCAGAGCAAAGGTGTGACGGCAATAATTTTTGATGAATATTATAAAACTTTTACTGAAAAAGGAATTTTAGATTGTGTTAGAACTCCAGAATTAGAGGATAACATTGCTATTCATCAATTGTGGAAACATTTTGACCCAGTTACTTTTAGACGACGAAGAACTTATAAAAAGTTTTTATAACAAAAAAATCCATTCAAATTAATGAATGGATTTAATTATTAAAACTCCTCTCAATATTAGAGTACCAAATCTATTTTTATTATTCAAAAGAATTAAATTATATCGAGGAGTTATTAGTAGATTAAATAATTTAAATCTAAAAAACAATTTACAATTTTGAAGTAAAAAATTAATTTATATCATCATCATAAGAATTCAAAATTTCAATAAGAGAAACTAAATTATCAATATTCAATTTTTCAAATATTCTTTTTTTATAAGTGCTTACTGTTGTTGGCTGAATTCTTTTCATCAAACATATTTCAAAATTACTATGACCTTTGACTAAAAGTCTTGCAATTTCATTTTCTCTATCAGATAATTGATCCAAAGGGTTAAGCATTTTTTTGTACATATACTTATCTAAAATTTTATCTTTTATATTTTTAGTAATATATTTTCCTTTTAACAAAAACTCAGATAGCGCTGATTTCATTTCTTGTTCAGTACTTAACTTATTTAGAAAGCCATTTGCACCAGCATTTATATATCTTAATGCATATATATCTTCTTCTAATGCTGAAAAAATTAATATTTTAACATTTGGATAGATAATTTTTATTTCAGGTATAAAACTAATAGTAGTTCCTTCTGGAAAATTAATGTCTAAAATTAAAACATCAACTTTATTTTTTTCAAGTATGCTTAATGTCTCAAAAATTGTTGATGAATTATATATAATTGGATTTTCAATTAATTCCTCAATCAACAAACTCATCCCTTTTCGTACTATAGTGTGATCGTCAGCAAGTAAAAAATTTAAATTTTTTTTTATAAACATACCATATTTTTTTAATCCAGTTATTAAACTAAATGTTGATTAGTTAATCATTCTTTTCGATAATAATTTTAAAATTTACTTTAGTGCCTTCATTTAAATCACTCTTTACAGATATAGTTCCATTAAATAATTTAATTATATCATTACAAAGTTTTAAGCCTAATCCTGCGCCAATATCATCTATGTTTTTTGATGGACTTCCTTGATAATAATCTTCGAAAATGGCATCTAAATCAACATCTGGAATTCCTATTCCATCATCGGTAACATCAACAGAAAGAGTAAAATTATTTGAAACAGTTTTTGTCAATATAGAATTAACAATTATTGTTCCGTTTTCTGTAAACTTTATAGCATTCCCTATGATATTATAGTAAAGTTGATTAATCTTAACAATATCTGAATTCACAATAAAATCATCAGGAATGTTTGTTGTTGCAATTAATTTATTTGTTTTATTTTCGGCTAATGATCTCACATTAGTAACAATTTTGGCTATTTCTTGTTTTAAATCAAAGGAACTATTTTTCAATTCCATTTTTTTACTTTCATTTTTGGAATATTCTAAAATCTGATTTACCAATAACATTAGAGTACCTATAGTAGATTCTATAGAAGTGAAAACTTCTTTAACTTCATTATCATGTGTTTGCAAACTAATTTTTCTACTGTAGATGGCTAATATATTTAATGGTGATCTAATTTCGTGACTAATCATTCCAATAATTCTATTCTTATAATTTAGACTTTTAAAAATTTGCGCTTTTGCGATCAATATTTTTTTCTCAAAATCAAATGCCAAACGTGTAAAATAAAATAAAATTCCAGAAAATATTAACATTAATAACACCAAAAAAATTAATACATAATTACGATTCTTAGCATAATTGTTATAGATAACATAGAGTCTCTTTTGATCATCATCTTTAAGAGAATTAATCATATCATTATAAGAATTTAATAGATTATGACTTTCATCTAATAAATTATTATTTAAACTATAAAGATTTAATTCGTCTTTATTAGTTATAAAAAAAGTACTTCGAGATTTATTTATCTCTTTCTTGTAAAAAGCATCCGACTCCTTAAGTAAATTTTCTATGGTTTTCTTTACATCATTTGATTTTAGTTGGTTAAGATATTTATAACTTAAAATAACTTTGAGTTTTTCTTTTTTTATGTCATATTTACCAGATATTGCTAACAAAATCCTTGAAATTAATCCTTTTCTAGCTACACTATCATTGGTTATTATTGAATCAACACTTACGCTTTTTAAAATATTATTATAGTCAAATGTTTCAAATTTTAATTTGTCAATATTGTTATTTAGTATAACAGATTGATTATTTAAAATAGAATCTATTTTTTGGTTGACTTTTTGAGATTGGCTTTTTTTAGAATTTATCTCTGTAGAGTTATCTAATAATGAATTTAACATTCTCAAATTCATTTTCAATTCTTTAATTGAAGAAAAATATTTAAGTAACGATTTTTTTTTATTATTTTTATTTATATAATTTTTGTAATGTACTTGAGCTTCATCTAATGATTTGTATGCTTGTCTTGTGTATAAATTCCCTTCTTTAAGAAGTAGCATTCTATTATTTAACGATTTTACTTTGTTATCGGTTTTTGTTTCAAAACACCAAAATAAAATAACTAAACATTGTAAAATTATAATTATTACCAACAAAGACTGATGAAATATTTTTCTTTTGTTATTTTTCTCCAAACTTTTTATCACTTTAATTAACTACTGTTTTAATAAGTTTTTAAACTTTATATACAAATAAAAACAAAACTATCTCTTTCAAAAACAATGCAAAAATAGGTACTACAAAATCAAAAAAATGTAGTATTAATTACTTATCGCTGTAGAATTTATTCTACTTGATTTTTTTTTAAATTTACAATAGTAAAACAAAAAATCCATTCACGTTAATGAATGGATTTTCTACCTATATTAAAAAGTATTTTTAAGCGTCTAAATCTACTTTAGTAGCATCAGCAATTTTTTTGTAAGTTCCGTTTACTAATTTTTCACGAATAGCCTCAAAAGCGGTAAGTGTTTCATCAATATCAGATAATGTATGTGTAGTTGTAGGAATCATTCTTAATAATATAATTCCTTTTGGAATCACCGGATAAATTACAATTGACAAGAAAATACCGTAGTTTTCTCTTAAATCATTTACCATAACCATAGCTTCTGGCACACTTCCTTCAAGGTAAACTGGTGTTACACAAGTATTAGTATCGCCAATATTGAAATTTCTAGCTCGTAAACCTGATTGTAATGCGTTTACGTTTTCCCAAAGTTTATCTTTAAGTTCTGGGTGATTTCTTAATAATTCTAGACGCTTTAACGCACCAACTGTTTGAATCATTGGTAACGATTTAGCAAACATTTGAGAACGCAAATTGTATTTTAAATAATCTATAATGTCTTTATCAGCAGCTATAAATGCTCCAATACTCGCCATTGATTTTGCAAATGTTGAAAAATAAACATCAATTCCGTCTTGACAACCTTGCTCTTCACCTGCTCCAGCACCAGTTTTTCCTAGTGTTCCAAAACCGTGAGCATCATCAACCAATAAACGGAAATTGTATTTCTTTTTCATTTCAACAATTTCTTTCAATTTTCCTTGTTGACCACGCATTCCAAAAACACCTTCGGTAATGAATAAAATTCCACCTCCAGTTTCTTCTGCAAGTTTAGTGGCGCGTTGTAGGTTTTTTTCCATACTTTCCAGGTCGTTATGACGGTAAGTAAAGCGTTTTCCCATGTGCAAGCGAACACCATCAATAATACAAGCATGTGCATCAACATCATAAACTATTACATCGTTTTTAGTAACCAAAGCATCAATTGTTGATAAAATTCCTTGGTAACCAAAATTTAATAAATAGGCAGATTCTTTCATTACAAAAGCGGCTAATTCATTTTCTAATTGTTCGTGAGCATTAGTATGACCACTCATCATTCTTGCACCCATCGGATAAGCTGCACCATATTGAATTGCTGCGTCAGTATCGGCTTTACGAACTTCTGGATGATTGGCTAAACCTAAATAATCATTCAAACTCCAGTTTAATATATCTTTTCCTTGAAATTGCATTCTTGGCCCTAATTCTCCTTCTAATTTGGGAAAAACAAAGTAACCTTCTGCTTGAGATGCCCATTTACCTAATGGACCTTTATTGTTTTGTATTCTTTCAAATAAATCTTTTACCATGATAAATATGTTGTTAAAAAACGATGCAAAAGTAGTAATAAAAATAGTTTTGCAGAAATTATTTTAATATATAATCTGTAGTAATTTTGATAATTCAAATAATTAAGTAAGAATTAAGTAAAGAATATTTTAAATAGTTTAATTTTGTAGATTGATTTTTTAATAAAACCTTTTCATGAAAATAAAATTACAAATTGCAATAGTATTGATTTTAATCTCGATAAATTCTATAGCCGTAGCTCAAAACAAAATACTATTTGATGCTACTAAAGCCGAAATGGCCGGAAATGCAGATTGGATTATTGATGCTGACGCACACAACATATACTTTAATAGCACTACACATTTACCTTATGCAAGTACAGGAACAACTGGTGCGTCTAATCCGCAAAGATATCCAACTCCAGCACAATCAGGAATTACTGCGACTACAACTGAAGGTTATTGGCAAGGTGCGCTTTCATATTGGGCAGTTGATTGTGCTAAAAAAGGTTATGTTGTAGAATCACTACCTTACAATGCTGCAATAACTTATGGTGTTTCAAGCAATCCACAAGATTTAAGTAACTACAAAGCCTTTATGGTAACTGAACCTAATATGCTTTTTTCTGCCTCTGAAAAAACAGCAATTATAAACTTTGTTGCTGCTGGTGGCGGATTATTTATGATTGCAGATCATGATGTTTCAGACAGAAATAATGATGGTTATGATTCACCACATATTTGGAATGATTTATTGGGAAACAATAGCGTAGTTCAAGACCCATTTGGAATAGCATTTGACTATGTTGATATTTCTGGAACTTACACCAATGTTGCAAATTTACCAACAGATCCAATATTGCATGGCTCTAACGGAAATGTTACCAAAGTTCAATGGAGTGGCGGTACTACAATGACTTTAAACACAACAAGTAATTCAAGCGTTAAAGGTGTAGCCTACAAAACTGGAGCTTCAACAACAGGTTTTACTAATGTTCTTTGTGCTTACGCAAATTATGGAAACGGAAAAGTTGCAGCAGTTGGTGACAGCTCTATTGTAGATGATGGCACCGGAGATACTGGTGACACACTGTATGATGGTTATATAACTGACGCAGCTGGAAATCATCAAAAATTAATCATGAATATCACCGATTGGTTAATGACACCTAATTTAAGCACTACTGAAAATCTTTTTAATGAATCAAGTTTTGTAATTGCTCCTAACCCAATTGATGATTTCAAAATTCATTTGTCTTTTTCAATCAATGAAGTTCAAGAAATATCAGTTACTGTATTTGATGTTTTTGGAAGACAAATAAAAACAGTTGTATTAAATGATTTAAAAATAGGATTGAACCAACAAAGTATTGATGTAAATGACTTACAATCTGGGTTGTATATTTGCAAAATAGCAAACGGTTCAGGTTCTAAAAGTTTAAAATTTAATATCAAATAATTTAAACTAAATTCAAAATAGCGTTAAATAATTCTGTTTTTTCTATTGGTTTTGACATGTAATGGTTCATTCCTAGCTCAATAACTTTTATTTTGGTTGATTCCATTACATCGGCAGTAACCGCAATTATTGGTATGTTTTTATCATTGATGCCTGAATTTCCTTTTCTAATTTCAATAGTAGCTTCATAGCCATCCATAATTGGCATTTGTAAATCCATTAAAATAATATCGTATTTAGAATTTTTTAAAGACTCCAATCCTTCTTCGCCATTATTAGCAAAATCAACCTCGGTATTTAGCCATTTTTTTATAATCATTTTCAATACAATTTGATTCATAGCATTATCTTCAACAACCAAAATGCGTTTGCCTTTTAAATCATAATCTGATGGTTCTAAAATTTTGGCAATTAACTTTTCATCAACTTTCTTCAAATCTAAATTTATTGTACAAATTGTTCCTTGATTTAAAATACTTTCAATATTAATTTTTCCGCCGTGAAGATTAACTAAAGCTTTAACTATATACAATCCTAAACCAAGTCCACCATATTTTCTTTTATTATTGATGCTTTGCTGAGAAAAAGAATCAAAAATACTGTTCATTTTTTCTTTTGCAATTCCTTCACCTGAATCAGAAATTATAAAAGTCATTTTCACTAAATCATCAACAATTTCACAATCAACTTTAAATTTTACGATTCCTTCATTTGTAAATTTTAATGAATTATAGAGTAAATTCATCAATATTTGTCTGATTCTATTTTCATCGCCAATTAAAAATTTTGGTAAATTGGGAGATTGAACATATTGAAAATCTAAACCTTTATTTTGAGCTCTAATTAATATGTTACTGTAAACTTCATTAAACAATTTATGTGCATTAAATTCAAATACTTCAAGCTTGATTTCATCTTTTTCAATCTTCGAAAAATCTAAAATATCATTCACAGAACTCAATAAACTGTTAGAAGAACTCTTAATAACTTCACATTTTTCTTGTATTGTTTTGCTATCAGTTTCACCATTAATTGAATCAATAAAATTCATAATTGTATTTAGTGGAGTTCTCAATTCATGACTAATATTAGATAAAAAATAAGATTTCATTTCATTCATTTCCTCCGATTTTTCTAGAGCTAATGTTTGAAGGCTTTCTCTATCCTCTTTTAATTTTTTAATTAAATTTCCCATCGAAAGTGATAGAAATATAATTTCTAATCCGGTTCCTAATTTTGAACTATTTTGGGTTATAAAGTTGTTTGGAACTTTTCCGAAATTATTCAAAATAAAAATACCAAATCCTAAAATTAAAAACACAACACCAATACTAAAAAATACATCTACTGGCTTTTTATCATAATATAAATAGATTACCGAACTAATAATTAGTATTAAAATAATCAAACCTAGAATATTAGCTAAAGGATAACAGTAAGCAAATAATGATGGTACAAAAAATATAATGACAATAACAACAATTGCTAAAGCATACACAACATTAAAAAGTATGTAAATTACAGAATTATATTGTTTAATCTTTAAAAATACTTCTCCATATTTACCCAAAAGACTACCTGCAATCATTGCAAATATTAAAACAGAGTGCTGTGAAAACCAACCGCCGTTTGGAGTCACAAGTTGATGAAAATAACCATCAATAGAAAATTGCAATAATCCGATGAAAATTACATACAAACTATAATACAAAAACACTCTTTCTTTCATTGCATAAAAAAAGAATATATATAAAATGGAAGCAATCAATACAATTCCGTAAAAAAAGCCGAAAATAATTTGCTCAAATGATGTAATAGAGACTAAATTTTCAGGCGATCTTAAAATAACAGCCGCATTTATAACTTCGCCATCACTTTTTAAGTGTATATAATAATTTCCGGTTTCAAGTGGATGTATATTAAGTTTGAAAATTGTTTTTCTTTGTTGAAAACATCTTTTATGAAACGGAATAATATCACCACTAACTTGCTTTTCAATTACACCATTGGATTTAATTTGGTAAAATTCAGCTACATCAACAATAGGTCTTGAAGTTTCTATATAGTATTGTAAATCATCGTTAGTTTCATTTTTTATTTTAAAATGAAGCCAATAATTAGAAGTTGTAAAACCTAAATCAGTGTTATCATTTGGCAATGTTTTAAACTTATCATCACTTATTTTGAGCACCTGATTTATAGTAAGTTGCTGATCATCAACATCAAGTATCTTAGCATTTTTATGTAAAGAACTAAAAGTAAAATCTTGATTGTCTCTAATTAAAAATTGAGAATAACTTTTTGAAATACAAAAAAAGAAAAGCACTAATAAATATACAAATATAATTTTGTTGATTTTCATTGGTAAATCTGAATAAGTTCGGGTTTTAAATATACGAAAAAAATTATTAATAGGTTTTAAATTTAAAAAAAAGAGCAACCACTTAAGATTGCTCCATTTAATTTTCAATAAAATAATCTTCTTTTATTTTCCGATTAATAAAAAGCCCCAAATCAATTTATAACTATAAATGAAGTATTCAATAATAGTAAAATCGGTAAAAGATGATAATTAAATTGATTTGCATCGAATAACGAATTAAAGTGTGAATAAATACTATGAAGTTTAGTATTCTCGCCATTTCGACAACAAAATTTAACCTAACTACTTAATACAAAAGTAAACGGTTATTTAGATATAGAATAGCGTAGTTTTACGTGTTTTTATTTTTTTTATGATGGTAAAAAGATAGTAACTTTGCTAAAAAAAAGATGAAATTAGTTTTTGCTTCAAATAATAAAAATAAGATCAAAGAAATTCAGCTTTTAGTTCCTAAAACGATTGAAATTGTAAGTCTAGAAGATATTGGATGTTATGATGATATTCTAGAAACTGCTGACACAATTGAAGGAAATTCTATTTTAAAAGCGAATTTCATAACTGAAAAATACGGCTTAAACTGTTTTGCAGACGATTCTGGTTTAGAAGTCGATGCTTTAAATGGTGAACCAGGAGTTTTTTCAGCAAGATATGCTGGCGAACCCAAGAATGATGATAACAACATGAATAAATTGTTATCAAATTTAAAGAATAAATCAAACAGAAAAGCGAATTTTAAAACCGTTATTTGTTTAAATATAAACGGAGAACAACATCTTTTTACTGGAATTATTAACGGTAAAATAATCGAAGAAAAAATTGGAACTAACGGATTTGGTTATGATCCAATTTTCGTTGCAGACGGCTACACCAATACCTTTGCAGAACTTTCAATTGAAGAAAAATCGACTATTAGTCATCGAGGAAAAGCAGTAAAAAAATTAATAGATTTTCTTAAATAATTGATTTTTTTTGAACAAAATTTAATTCATTTGCTTTTTTATAATTGTTATCAATAAGTTAAAAACGCTAACTTATTAATTTTCAATGAATAACAAATTAGTTTATATCGTATTTAAAAACTACCTTTGCACCAAATTTTAAAATACTTTATGAATAAATTTGAACAATTAGGTCTGAATGAATCGTTACTGCTGGCGATCAAAGATCTAGGATTTGAGAATCCGTCAGAAGTGCAAGAAAAAGCGATTCCAGTACTATTGGAACAAAACACAGACTTAGTCGCATTAGCACAAACAGGAACAGGGAAAACAGCAGCTTTTGGTTTTCCGCTAATTCAAAAATTAGATGCTGAAGACAGAAGTACACAAGCGTTAATTTTATCACCAACGCGTGAGCTATGCTTACAAATCACCAACGAGATTAAACAATACTCAAAATATGTAAAAGGCTTACATACAGTGGCAGTTTATGGCGGTGCAAGCATTACAGAACAAGCCCGAGAGATTAAAAGTGGAGCACAAATTATTGTGGCAACTCCAGGTAGAATGCAAGACATGATTAATCGTGGTCTTGTAAACATTAAAAACATCAATTTTTGTATTCTTGATGAAGCAGATGAGATGTTGAATATGGGTTTTTATGAAGACATCGTATCCATTTTATCGGATACTCCAGACGAGAAAAAAACATGGTTATTTTCAGCAACAATGCCTGCAGAAGTAGCGCGTATTGCTAAAAAATTCATGGCAGAACCAGTTGAAATTACTGTTGGACATAAGAATTCAGGTTCGGCTACCGTTTCTCACGAATTTTACTGTGTTAATGCTCGTGACCGTTACGAAGCTTTAAAGCGTTTAGCCGATGCTAATCCAGATATATTTTCTGTAGTTTTTTGTAGAACTAAACGTGATACACAAGCTGTTGCAGAAAAATTAATTGAAGATGGTTATAGCGCAGCAGCTTTGCACGGAGATTTATCTCAAGCGCAACGTGATGGCGTTATGAAATCGTTTAGAGGCCGTCAAATTCAAATGCTTGTTGCTACTGACGTTGCAGCTCGTGGAATAGACGTTGATAACATTACTCACGTAGTGAATTATCAATTGCCAGACGAAATTGAAACTTACAATCACCGTTCAGGTAGAACTGGAAGAGCTGGAAAATTAGGAACTTCTATCGTAATTATCACGAAAAGTGAAATTCGTAAAATTTCTTCAATTGAAAGAATTATTCAACAAAAATTTCAAGAAAAAACGATTCCTTCTGGAATTGAAATCTGTGAAATTCAATTGTTGCACTTAGCTAATAAAATTAAAGATACTGAAGTTGACCACGAAATAGACAGCTATTTACCTGCAATCAATGAAGTTCTTGATGGTTTATCTAAAGAAGAGTTAATCAAGAAAATGGTTTCTGTAGAATTCAACAGATTTATCAATTACTACAAAAAGAAACGTGATTTATCAGGTGAAAAAGGTAGTGATAGAAGCGAAAGAAGTTCAGAGCCAAGAGAAATTAGAGCTGGTGATCCAGTTAGATATTTCGTAAATATTGGTTCTCGTGACGATTTCGATTGGATGCAATTGAAAGATTTCTTAAAAGAAACTCTTGATTTAGGTCGTGATGATGTTTTCAAAGTTGATGTAAAAGAAGGTTTCTCTTTCTTTAATACTGACGGAGAACATACTGAAAAAGTAATGTCGGTTCTTAACGGATTTGACATGAACGGAAGACGTATTAATGTTGAAATTTCTAAAAACGATGGCGGAAGTCGCGAAAGACGTGACCACAACGGAAGAAGTGGTGGCGGTTTCGGTGGCGGAAGAAGCTCAGGCGGATTTAGAGGTGGAAATGATAGAAACGAAAGAAGCTCAGGCGGATTCAGAAGTGGTGGTGATAGAAATTCTGCACCAAGAAGCTCAGGAAGTTTTGGACCAAGAAAAGAAGGTAGTTCATCAGATAGACCTGCAAGAGAAGGTGGATTCAGAAGCGACAGAGATGCTGCTCCAAGAAGAGAACCTGGTGCAAGTCAAAGAGAAGAAAGAGCTCCAAGACGTTCTGAAGGTGGTTCTGATAGACCAGCAAGTCGTTCATTTGACGATGCTAAAGTTAGAAGACCACGAAGAAGCTAAGAATCAAAAATTCTAATATAAAAAATTCCAAATTTCAATTAATTACTATTGAAATTTGGAATTCTTTTTTAAAATAAATTCATTTTGTTAATTTTCTTATAATAATTTAATCAAACTTAGTAATTATCTTTCAGAGTTTTATACTTTTAAACCTTCAAACAATCACATGAGGTATTTTGTAACTTTTTTATTTATTTTCATTTCAACAATTGGCTTTTCTCAAAATAGTTTAGTTCAAAAGAAAATTCATGGTACCATAGTTAGTACTTCAACTTTGTTGCCGTTATCGAACGTAAATATTATCAACGTAAATAAAGTAAGAGGGACTATTTCTGGAGTAATTGGTACTTTCGATATTGATGCCGACGTAAATGACACACTACATATTACAATGATTGGATATCAATCTATTCGTGTGAGAGTAACCAATGACTGGGTTAAAAATGGAAATGCTAAAATTGAACTTACTGAAAAAGCCATCGCACTAGAAGAAGTAAAAATCAGAAAATACAATCTTACCGGTTATCTTGAAGTTGATACTAAATTAATTCCTGAACAAGAAAATTATCGATACAGTATTTCTGGCTTACAACAAGGTTATGAAGCCGGTGATTCTTCGCCAAAAGCGTTTTCACGTGTAATGAATTCCATCTTCAATCCGGCCGACATGCTGTATAATTTTTTCGGAAAAAAACCTAAAGAATTGAAGAAATTAAAAGAAATGAAAAAAGATGATACTGTAAAAAATCTATTAGAAACCAAATTCGATAGAGAAATGATAGCCGTATTATTAGGAATAGATAAAAAAGAAATTGCCGAAATTCTACAACATTGCAATTATTCAGAGGCGTTTATCGAAACTGCAAATGATTTACAAATTTTGGATGCAATTAGTCAATGCTATGAACAGTATAAAGTTTTGAAGAAATAAAATTATTTTACTTCTGAATAATATCGTTCTTCAATGCGCTTGATATCTTTTATAGTATTCTTAGCCCATTCTAATCTTTTTTCCAAAATTTCTTCATCAGATAATTTCCAATTAATATCAGATTTGTGCAATCTGCTCATTAAATTCTGAATAATAATTGCAGCCGACACTGATATATTCAAACTTTCTGTAAATCCAGTCATAGGAATTTTTAAAAATCCATCTGCATTTTGCAATACTTCTTCGCTCAATCCGTCGCGCTCGGTTCCGAAAAATAAAGCACTAGGTTTAGAAATATCAAAATCATCTAAATCACAGTCATTTTCATGCGGAGTTGTAGCAATAATCTGATATCCTTTACTTTTCAAATCAGAAATACAACCAGAAATAGAGTTAAACCTATTTACATCAACCCATTTTTGTGCGCCCATTGCAATTTCCTTGTCAATAGATTTGGTATATCGTTCTTCAATAACATTCAATTGCTGAATTCCAAAAACCTCGCAACTTCGCATTACAGCACTCGTATTATGCAACTGAAAAATATCTTCCATAGCAATTGTAAAATGATTAGTTCGTTTTTCTAAAACTTGTAAAAAACGCTCTTTTCGATTATCGGTAAGAATATTTTCTAAAAAATGTAAGTAATCTAAATCTACCATTGTAAAAATAATTTTGGTAAAAATACTAAAAAACTGTAGCTTTAAATCGAAATTCAAAAACAATGAAAAAGAAATTAGTCGTATTAACAGGCGCAGGAATTTCTGCTGAAAGTGGCATCAAAACCTTTAGAGATGCTGACGGACTTTGGGAAGGTCATAACGTTATGGATGTTGCAACTCCAGAAGGTTGGCGTAAAAATCAAGAGTTGGTTTTAGATTTTTACAACCAACGCAGAAAACAACTTCATGAAGTAAAACCAAATCTTGGTCATAAAACATTAGCCGATTTGGAAAACGATTTTGATGTACATATTATCACTCAAAACGTAGATAATTTACACGAAAAAGCTGGAAGTACTAAGGTTTTACATCTTCACGGAGAATTATTAAAAGTGAGAAGCACTAGAGATGAAAATTATATTTTAGATTGGAAAACCGATTTAAAAAAAGGCGATGTTGATCCGAATGGTTTTCAACTTCGACCGCATATTGTATGGTTTGGTGAAGATGTTCCAGCATTAGAAGAAGCACTAAATACTGTACAAAATGCAGATTATATTGCTGTCATCGGAACTTCTATGCAAGTTTATCCGGCTGCTGGATTGATACATTACGGAAAACCAAATGTGCCAATTTATTATATCGATCCAAATCCGGCTACAATAACTGATTTAGCTAATCCCTTAGAAGTTATTCCGATGAATGCTACTGAAGGCGTTCCGTTTTTGAGAGAAAAATTATTAAGAAAATGAATTTGTCATTTCGACAAAGGAGAAATCACATAATCTACATCACTTTATGAGATTTCTCCTTTGTCGAAATGACAAAAAAACAAAACTTATACTTAAATTTGCATCCTTAAACAACCGATTCTGAAATAAATTCAGAATAAACAACACAACAACATGCAATTATCAGAATTAAATGCAGTTTCTCCAATTGACGGAAGATACAGAAGCAAAACTATTTCATTATCACCCTATTTTTCAGAAGAAGCACTAATAAAATATAGAGTTTTAGTTGAAGTTGAATATTTTATTGCACTTTGCGAAGCCAATTTACCTCAACTTTCAGGCGTAAATTCAAATACATTTGATTCATTACGAAACATTTACAAAAATTTCTCAACTGAAGATGCACTTTGGATAAAAGAAACTGAAAAAGTAACCAATCACGATGTAAAAGCCGTTGAATATTTCATTAAAGAAAAATTTGAAACTTTAGGATTATCGCAATTCAAAGAATTCATTCACTTCGGATTAACCTCTCAAGATATCAATAATACAGCGATTCCACTCTCTACCAAAGAAGCTTTTGAAAAAGTATATTTACCAAGTTTGATAGCCGTAATTGCTAAATTAAAAGAGTTAGCAATGGAATGGAAAGACATTCCGTTATTAGCAAGAACACACGGACAACCAGCTTCTCCTACTCGATTAGGAAAAGAAATTTTGGTTTTTGTAGAACGTTTGGAAGAGCAAATGCGTTTGTTATTTAATATTCCGTTTGCAGCAAAATTTGGTGGTGCAACCGGAAATTACAACGCACATCATGTTGCTTATCCAACAACTGATTGGAAGAAATTCGGAACTGATTTTGTAGAATCAACTTTAGGTTTGCAACATTCATTTCCAACAACACAAATAGAACATTACGATCATTTTGCGGCATTTTTTGACGCTTTAAAAAGAATTAACACAATTGTAATCGATTTAGATAGAGATATCTGGACGTATGTTTCGATGGATTATTTCAAACAAAAAATCAAAGCTGGAGAAATTGGTTCATCAGCAATGCCGCACAAAGTTAACCCGATTGATTTTGAAAATTCTGAAGGAAACTTAGGAATTGCCAATGCGATTTTCGAACATTTATCCGCTAAATTACCTTTATCAAGATTGCAACGTGATTTGACTGATAGCACAGTTTTAAGAAATATCGGAGTTCCAATGGGACATACTTTAATAGCATTTGAAGCAACGTTAAAAGGTTTGAATAAATTACTTTTAAACGAATCAAAATTTGTTGAAGATTTAGAAAAAAACTGGGCAGTTGTGGCAGAAGCAATTCAAACGATTTTACGTCGTGAAGGATATCCTAATCCATATGAAGCATTGAAAGGTTTGACTCGAACTAATGCTGCAATTACCAAAGAATCGATTCATGAATTCATTGGAACTTTGGAAGTTTCGAATACAATTAAAAGTGAATTGTTGGCTATTTCTCCTAGTAATTATTTGGGAATATAAAATTTAACCGCAAAGCACGCAAAGCTTTTACGCAAAGAAAGCGCAAAGTTCACGATAGAAACTTTGCGCTTTTTTATTTAATACTTTCAATTAATTTACCTAGAGTAATTCGGAGCTTCTTTCGTAATTGTAACATTATGCGGATGACTTTCTCCAATTCCACTAGTTGTAATTCTAACAAAACGTCCTGTTTCTTGTAATGTTGGAATATCTTTAGCTCCGCAATAGCCCATTCCGGCACGAAGTCCGCCTACAAATTGCTGCATACTTTCGTTTAGTTCACCTTTGTAGGGTACACGACCCACAATTCCTTCAGGAACTAATTTCTTAATATCATCTTCAACATCTTGAAAATACCTGTCTTTTGAACCTTCTTGCATTGCTTCAACAGAACCCATTCCGCGGTAAGATTTGAATTTTCTTCCTTCAAATATGATAGTTTCACCAGGTGATTCTTTCGTTCCTGCTAAAAGTGAACCAAGCATTACGCAATCAGCTCCAGCAGCAATTGCTTTTGGAATATCACCTGTATAACGAATGCCTCCATCTGCAATTACTGGAACTCCACTTCCTCTTAAAGCAGCGGCCACTTCTAAAACTGCGGAAAATTGTGGAAAACCAACTCCAGCAACAACACGTGTTGTACAAATTGAACCTGGACCAATTCCGACTTTAACACCATCAGCACCATTTTCAACTAAATACAAAGCAGCTTCGGCAGTAGCGATATTTCCAACAATAACATCAAGATTTGGGAATTTAGCTTTAACCAATTTTAATACGTCAACAACACCTTTTGTATGTCCGTGAGCGGTATCAATAATTACTGCATCAACTCCTGCATTTACTAAAGCAGTTGCGCGTTCAAGAGCATCGGCAGTAACTCCAAGCGCAGCAGCAACTCGAAGGCGTCCAAATTTATCTTTGTTGGCAACTGGTTTTTGAGCCAACTTGGTAATATCTCTAAAAGTAATTAATCCAACTAATTTATAATTGGCATCAATTACAGGAAGTTTTTCGATTTTATTTTGTTGTAAAATGCCCTCTGCTTCTTGCAAAGTTGTTCCTTCGGCAGCAGTTACTAAATTTTCAGAGGTCATTACTTCTAGAATAGAACGCGAATTGATTTTTTCAAAACGCAAATCTCTATTGGTAACAATTCCTTTTAAAGTTCCGTTTTCATCAACTACAGGAATTCCGCCAATTCCGTGTTCTTTCATCAACATTTTAGCATCTCCAACGGTTGAATTTAATGGTAGCGTTACTGGATCTATAATCATTCCGGCTTCGGCACGTTTTACTTTTCTTACTTTAGCGGCTTGTTGTTCTATAGTCATATTTTTATGTAAGACTCCAATTCCGCCTTCTTGAGCCATAGCAATTGCCATGGAACTTTCGGTTACAGTATCCATTGCAGCCGAAACTACAGGAACATTCAACGTAATATTTCTAGATATTTTCGATTGAATATTGACTTCGCGCGGTAAAACTTCGGAATAATTTGGTATTAGCAGTACATCGTCATAGGTTAAACCTTCTCCAACGATTTTAGTAGTGTGTGCTTTCATTGCAATTTGTAGTTGTAGTTAAATTGCGTGCAAATATACAAATAAAGTAACAAGTAATTAGTGAATAGTTTTTAGTTTTCTCTAAACACAGATTTATTGTAATAAAAATTATTTTTTATACCCTATAAAAGCTATAAAATATATTTATACCATAAATTAGCTATAAAATTAATTTATAACAAAAAAAAGCTATATATTTGTTTTGTTAAACAGAATACAAATGAGAAATATAATAGTCTTATCAGGTGACATCATTGCTTCTACAAGCTTAACAGATGAAGAAAAATCAGTTTTAGAGTTAGAATTAAAAACTTTAATTTCAATGATAGAGAATAATTTTTCTATTTATGGAAGAATAATAAAAGGCGATTATTTAGAAATGGTTGTAGAAAATCCAGAAAACGCATTAACAGTTGCAATCATTATTAAATGTTATATAAAATCTATATTTTTAAATACAACTATTTCAACCTCAAGAAGTAAATATTTTAAAAATTACGGTATTAGACTAGCAATTGGTTATGGTGAATTAAGCAGATATGACAAAGTAAATGAAGTTATTGATGGTGAAGCTATTTATTATTCGGGAAGAAAAATTAGCGAAGAACGACCTACTTACAACAAAGAACGTATTGTGATAAAAAACACGCTTTTTTTTAATTCAAAAGATGAAAAACTAAACGACAACATAAATTGTATTTTAGCTTTATTAGATGTTTTATTAAACAATGCTACCGCAAAACAATGTGAAATTTTATATCTTCGTTTATTGGGAAATAGTGAAAAAGAAATAGCTAATACTTTAAACATAAAACAACCAACTGTAAACAAGCAATTAAGCAGTGTAGGTTGGAATGCTATTGAAAGATCAACTTCTTATTTTAAATCAACATTTTTAGCATTGCATAAAATATGGTAAAACTACTTATACTTCAAATGATAGCTCATGTTATGAGTGATTACTTTTTTCAGACCGATAAAAGTGCAAAAGAGAAAAATGTGAATGGTTTTAAAAGTAAATTTTTACTTAAACACGCTTTTATCACTTTTATTTGTTCTTGGATTTTATCGTTCGATATAAATTTTGTTTTCTGCTCATTAGGAATTTCTGTATTGCATTACTTAATTGACGGATTGAAGAAGAACTTAAACACCAGTAGATTTTCATTTTATATAGATCAGTTTTTGCATATTGTAGTATTATTTTTATTTGTTTGGATTTTTGAAAAACATTTCGAATCACATGCAATTTTAGAAATTACTATGAGTAACAAATGGTTATTCATGATTTTGAGTTACATTATTTGCATTAAACCAGCCAATATTTTTATACGAGAAACGTTGGTCGCCGGAAAAATTCAGAGTATTTCTGATCCTTCAAATGAACTGCAAAATAAAAACGAATTACAAAATGCTGGAAAGTTAATTGGAATTCTAGAACGAATTCTTGTTCTAACCTTTGTAATAATTGGAAAATGGGAAGTTATTGGTTTTTTAATTGCTGCAAAATCGATTCTTCGCTACAAAGACACTGACACGATAAAAACAGAATATGTTCTTATTGGAACGATGTTGAGTTTTGGAATTGCCATTTTACTCGGAATTTTGGTATTGAAATTCTGATTGTAAAAACTAATCGAAATTCTCCAGAAACGATGTTTAGATTAAGCACCGTTTTTAGCCCAGATAGCAATGAAAAGCTTTGTGAAATTGAAAGTTAGTTTTTCTTACTATAAAAAAGCGACCAACGGAAGCTCTTTTTATAGTCTAGAAAAACAACTTGAAATGAGTAAACTTGAAATGAATAGCTGGAAATAGCTTCTAGTGAAACTCACCAAACAATCGTGAAGCGACATTATAAGCGCTTTCAAAACTCATTGGACTTGTGTTGGTATTGGCTTTTTGCTCGGTAAAATACGACAGCATTTTTTCGGTTGGCATGTTTCCTGTTAAATCGTCTTTTGCCATTGGACAACCACCAAAACCTTGTATGGCGCCATCAAATCGTCGGCAACCAGCTTTGTAAGCAGCATCGACTTTTTCATGCCATTTGTCTGGAGTTGTGTGCAAATGTGCGCCAAACTCAACGTTGGGATATTTTGGAATTAAATTCGAAAATAAATAATCGATAACTTCGGGTGTTGAGCTTCCAACTGTATCAGAAAGTGATAGGATTTTGACGCCCAATTTTGCTAATTTTTCGGTCCACTCGCCTACTACATCAACGTTCCAAATGTCACCATACGGATTTCCGAAACCCATAGAAATGTAGGTTACAACTTCTTTATTGGATTTATCTGCAATGTTTAAAATTTCTTGCAAAGTGATTAAACTTTCGGCGATGGTTTTATGCGTATTTCGCATCTGGAAATTCTCTGAAATTGAAAATGGAAAGCCTAAATATTGAATTTCTTTATAAACGGAAGCCATTTCTGCACCTTGCGTATTTGCAATAATTGCCAGTAATTTACTTGACGTTTTCGATAAATCTAATTGTGCTAAAACCTCGGCAGTATCAACCATTTGCGGAATGGCTTTTGGCGAAACGAAACTTCCAAAATCAATAGTATCAAAGCCTACTCGTAGTAATGCCTGAATGTAATCAACTTTACGCTGCGTAGGAATAAATGGCTTAATTCCTTGCATTGCATCTCGCGGACATTCGATTATTTTTACTTTCTCCATATAAGTCGCTAAGATAAAAAAAGTTTTTGCCACAAAGTCGCAAAGACACAAAGTTTATTTAAGATTTTTGAGAATTGCTTTATTGATTTGTTTTACCAAATTCGGACCTTCGTAAATAAACCCTGTGTATAATTGTATCAAACTTGCACCAGCTTCTAATTTTTCTAGTGCATCTTCGGCAGAATGGATTCCGCCAACACCAATAATTGGAAATGATTTATTGCTTTTTTGAGATAAAAAACGAATAACTTCTGTCGAACGATTAGTTAATGGTTTTCCAGATAATCCGCCAGTTTCTAATTTATTTTCAGACTGTAAACCTTCTCTTGAAATTGTAGTGTTTGTAGCAATTACGCCAGCAATTTTTGTTTCGTTTACAATATCAATAATATCTAAAAGCTGTTCATTGGTTAAATCTGGTGCGATTTTAAGAAGAATTGGTTTCTGTTTTGGTTTGGTTAAATTTTTATTTTGAAGCGTTTGTAATAGTTCAGTTAACGGTTTTTTATCTTGTAACTCACGAAGATTTGGTGTGTTTGGCGAACTTACATTTACCACAAAATAATCTACATAATCAAAAAGTGCTTCGAAGCAAATTTCGTAATCTTGCGTAGCATTTTCATTTGGCGTAAGCTTATTTTTACCAATGTTTCCGCCAATTAAAACACCTTTATTTTTCTTTAATTTTTCGACTGCTTCTTGAACTCCGCCATTATTGAAACCCATTCTGTTTACAATTGCCGAATCTTCGCGTAAACGAAATAATCGTTTTTTAGGATTTCCTTCTTGACCAACTGACGTTAAAGTTCCTATTTCTATAAATCCGAATCCGAAATTGGAAAGTTCTTTGTATAAAACGGCATTTTTATCAAACCCAGCCGCTAATCCAACCGGATTTGGAAATTTTAATCCGAAAACTTCGGTTTCCAATCGTTTATCGTTTACTAAATAAAGTGACTTGAAAATTGATGAAAATCCTGGTATTTTAGATAAAAATCGAATTAATGAAAAGGTGAAATAATGCACTTTTTCTGGATCAAATTGAAAAAGTATCGGACGAATTAGTAGTTTGTACATTTTGTTGTAGTTGTGTTTTGCAAAAATAGAAAAATGGATTTAGTTATTTGCTTTAAAAAATAAAATCTGCAAATTCAATTCGTATATTTGCTCTTATTAAACAAACTAAATTCATGCAACATATTATTGACCGTTTCATTAGCTATGTAGTTATTGATACCGAATCGGACGCAAGTTCACCAACAACTCCAAGTACAAAAAAACAATTAGTTCTGGCTAATTTATTAGTAAAAGAACTTCAAACAATTGGGTTAACCGAAGTTAACATTGATGAAAATGGTTACGTAATGGGAACTTTACCTAGTAATGTTGATCATGAAGTTCCAACAATAGGTTTTGTATCACATTATGATACTTCGCCAGATTTTATAGGAAAAGATGTGAAACCACAAATTGTAAAAAATTATGATGGTGGCGATATTGTTTTGAATGCAGAAAAAAACATTGTGCTTTCGCCAAATTATTTTCAAGATTTATTATTATACAAAGGACAAACATTAATTACAACAAACGGTTTGACATTGCTTGGCGCAGATGATAAAGCTGGTTTAACCGAGATTGTTTCTGCAATGGAATATCTAATGCAACATCCTGAAATTAAACATGGAAAAATTCGTGTAGGATTTACACCTGATGAAGAAATTGGTCGCGGTGCTGATATTTTTGATGTAGAAAAATTCGGTGCGCAATGGGCTTACACTATGGACGGAAGTCAAATTGGCGAATTGGAATACGAGAATTTTAATGCCGCTGGTGCAAAAATTACGTTTAAAGGAAAAAGCGTGCATCCAGGTTATGCTAAAGGCAAAATGATTAACTCAATGTTGATTGCAAATGATTTTATTAATGAGTTGCCTAAACATGAAATTCCACAAGAAACCACTGATTATGAAGGATTCTTTCATGTAGTTGGACTTTCTGGAAGTATTGAAGAAAGTGTGGTAGAATTAATTATTCGTGACCACGATGCTACATTATTTCAAGATAGAAAAGATAAAATTGTAGCAATTGCTGCTGCTATCAATGCTAAATTCGCTCAACAATTTGGCGAAGACATTTGCATTGCCGAGATAAAAGACCAATACTACAACATGCGCGAAAAAGTTGAACCAATGATGTTCATCGTTGATTTGGCTGAAAAAGCAATGAAAGAATTAGGAATTGAACCGTTAATCAAACCCATTCGTGGCGGAACTGATGGTTCACGTTTATCTTATATGGGATTGCCGTGCCCGAATATCTTTGCTGGTGGACACAATTTTCACGGAAAATATGAATATGTTCCAGTAGAAAGTATGCAAAAAGCGGTTGATGTAATTGTAAAAATTGCTGAACTGACGGCTAGTACCGATTTTTCAGACAACTAAAAAAGTTTTGTTTTTATGGAAGACAAAAAACACGTTTGGGATAAAGTCAGCCAATGGGAAGAAGAATTGGATTATTTAAAATCTATTCTTAATAAAACTGATTTGGTTGAAACTACTAAATGGGGAACTTCTATTTATACTCATAACAATAAAAATGTTCTGGGAATTGGTGGTTTCAAATCTTATTTTGGTGTTTGGTTTATCAATGGTGTTTTCTTAAAAGATGAAGCTAATGTTTTAGTAAATGCACAAGAAGGCATTACTAAAGCATTACGTCAATGGCGTTTTAACAGCAAAAACGAAATAAACGAAAAATTGTTATTGAGCTATATCAAAGAAGCAATACAAAATGAATCTAAAGGTTTGCGTCATAAACCTGAGAAAAAAGAAATTGAAATTTGTGATTTCTTTCAAAATGAATTGAATAACGATATAAAATTTAATAAAGCATTTGAAACGTTTTCTTTATCAAAACAAAAAGAATTTTTAGAATATATTGCTACTGCTAAACAAGAGAAAACTAAAATTTCGAGAATGGAAAAAATAAAACAAATGATACTTCAGAATATTGGTTTGAATGATAAATACCGTTAATAATTTATAAAATAAAAAATCCCAAACTGCAATATTTTTAATTGGAATTTGGGATTTTAAAATTATAGTCTTGAAATTATGCTTTCTTATTCAATGCAGCACTCATTTCATTAGAAATTGAAGAACGTTCCATTTTTAATTTTCCTGACATTGTTTCAATTACAACAGTAGTTTCAGCTAACTCAGATATTTTACCGTGAATTCCGCTTTTAGTAACTATTTTGTCACCAACTTTCAATCCTTTTTCAAATTCTTTTTCTTTTTTTGCTCTTTTTTGTTGTGGCATGATCATAAAGATATACATTACCACAAACATTAAAATAAAGGGTAAAAACTTACCTAATTGTTCCATAATTATTTATTGTTTTATTAATTAATTTTTAGCGTTTTTAAAGTCTATTTAACATCAGCATATATTTTTAACAGTTCTTGTCTGTCTTTAGTATTCGCCGTAATAGTTACAGATTTTTCTTGTTTACCGTGTTTTCCTGTTGAATTGAAAGAAACTTTAATTACACTTTCTGCATTTGGTTTTACCGCTTCTTTTGGATATTCTCCAACTGTACAACCGCAAGAACCTTGAACGTTAGTAATAAGTAAATCTACAGCACCATTATTTTTAAAAGTAAATTCCTTTTCTACTTTTTGACCTTCTTTTATTGTTCCAAAATCGTACTCGTTTTCAGAAAAATCCATAGTTGCAAAACCCGAATTATTTTTACAAGAAGTTAAAACTGAAATTGCAATAAAGCAAAACACAATTGATTTTTTTATCATTTTAAATAGTATTATATTAAACCTCTACCTACTTTTTTAATTCTATCTTTTGCCTGAAAATCTTTAACTAAATTATCTAAAATTCCGTTAATAAAAAGACTGCTTTTTGGTGTAGAATATTCTTTTGCAAGTTCTAAATACTCATTAATAGTAACTTTAACTGGAATGGAAGGAAATTTCAAAAACTCACATATTGCCATTTTAAGAATAATAGTATCCAATTCTGCAATACGTTCTAAATCCCAATTTGGAGTTTTATCAACAAACTCTTTAGTAAGTTCGGAATCGTTTAAAATCGTTTTTCTAAACAAAGTCACACCAAACTCTTTGTCTTCAATATCTTTGTATAATGCCGGAACTCTAAACAATTCTGTATTGGCTGAAATTTGCTTTAATTGCTTCAAAATTTGAGTATTCACAACCGGAATATCATCAACCCAAGTCAATTTAAAATCTTCTAAATAAGAGTATAATTTATCATTAGGCGCAATTAATTCTGAAAACATATCGGCAACAAAAAAACGTTCTTCTTCAAAAGTAGTTTCACTTTTAGCCATATATTTTTCATACAATTCACTATTTTTCACATCTTGAAGAAGCAATAAAATAGTATCATCATTAATTTGCCAATTGTTAATTTTTCTTTTTTCAAGAGCAATACTTAACGAATTATTTTCGTCTAAAGCGATCAAAATCGGATTATTAATAAAACGTTGGTTTGGATTTCGTTCTTCTGGAGTGGCAAGATGCTTCTTTTGAGCTATATCAAGATATTCAATTTCTTTTTTACGAATTTCTACTAATGAAGACAACATAATTAGATATAAATCTACGATGTTTTCTAAACTTGCTTGCAAAAACTTCTCTTGTTTTTCAAGATCGTCTGTACCACTTTGATGCATTGCATAAATGGATTGCATGACTTTAACTCGGATATGTCTTCTGTTTAACACGGATAAGAACTTTTGATTTTGGATAAAATTAACAAAGCGAAAGATATTGCTCTTTCGCTTTGCAAAAATAAAACTATTTTTTAAACACTTTACTATTTAGATGCGTTTTCTTTTTTTCTTTGAGCAATTCTTTGTTCAGCAATTGCCATAGCCGCTTTTTGAGGAGTTAAATTATTTAATTTAGCATAATCAAAAATTTCTAAAGTGGTATTATAGATATTTTCTGTTCTTCGCATTGATTCTGCTTTGTCATAATTAGCAATTTCGGCATAAACATTAATAATTCCACCAGCATTAATTAAGAAATCTGGTGCATAAACAATGCCTCTTTCTTGAAGAATTGGTCCGTGAATATTTTCATTTGCCAATTGATTGTTAGCCGCTCCAGCAATTACTTTAGCTTGAATTTTATAAACAGTTTCATCATTAATTGTTGCACCAAGCGCACATGGAGCATAAATATCAACATTAGCAGCATACAAGTTAGCACCTCTAAAAATAGAAGCACCGTATTTTTTACTAACTTCTTCTAAACGACTTTCATTAATATCGGTAATTTGTACCAAAGCGCCTTCTTTAGTCAAATAATCAACTAAAGTTTCGCCAACATGACCAATTCCCTGAACTAAAATTTGTTTTCCGTCTAAATTATCGGTTCCAAATTGATATTTAGTAGCAGCTTTCATTCCCATATAAACACCATAAGCGGTTACAGGCGAAGGATTACCAGAACCACCACGTGATTCCGAAATTCCGGTTACATACGGAGTTACATCTCGTACGGTATCCATATCGGCAGTTACCATTCCAACATCTTCGGCAGTAATATATCTTCCTGATAAAGAATTTACAAATTCACCAAATTTGCGCATCATTTCGGGCGTTTTATCGGTTTTGGCATCACCAATAATCACTGCTTTTCCGCCACCTAAATCTAAACCTGTAATGGCCGATTTGTAGGTCATTCCGCGAGAAAGTCTTAAAACATCGTTTAGTGCTTCCCATTCGTTGGCGTATTTCCACATTCTGGTTCCGCCTAAAGCTGGTCCTAAAACTGAGTTATGAATACCAATAATTGCTTTTAATCCAGTATCTTTGTCGTTGCAAAAAACAATTTGTTCATGGTTATCAAATGATAATTGTCCAAATACAGGATCCATCTTTTGAAGTTCTTTTGGGGTTGTGATTTCTGTAGTCATAAAAAATATTTGGGTTGCGACTTTATCAATAAGTCAGAGCAAATTTAACGTTTTATTCAAAATAATTCACGAAATTTAGTTTTAATTAGCATATTGTTAATAAAATTAGTTTTAACTGAATATTTTAAAATTACATTATTTCTAATTTTTTAACAAATTTAGAAGTACTACTACAAGAAATTAAAGAAATTAAATGAAAGAATTACATTATTTGAATAAATATTTTATCAAATACAAATACCGATTTTTATTAGGTATTTTCATAACTATTGTGGCACAAATTTTCAAACTTTTCATTCCGAAGTTGATTAGTAAATCATTCAAAGCAATTGAAGCTTATCATAAAAGTAACGCTGGAAACGAGTTTATAAAAAGCCAACTTATTGAAAATACATTACTTGTAATTGGAGCTAGCTTAGTTGCCGGACTTTTACTCTTTGTAATGCGTCAAACATTAATTGTAATGTCACGACACATTGAATTTGATTTAAAAAATGAGGTTTTTAAACATTATGAAGTATTAGATCAAAATTTTTACAAAAAAAATAGAACCGGAGATTTAATGAATCGAATTAGTGAAGATGTAGCCAAAGTACGTATGTATGTTGGTCCAGCCGTAATGTACACAATCAATACACTGATTACATTTACAATTGTGATTATATATATGTATAATGTTTCACCTAGATTGACTTTATATACGCTTCTGCCATTACCAATTTTATCATTTATAATTTTCAAATTAAGTGTTGAAATCAACAAGCGAAGTACTATTTTTCAGCAATATTTGTCAAAAGTTTCTAGTTATACACAAGAAGTATTTTCGGGAATTAGAGTGATTAAAGCGTATGGTTTAGAAAAACAAAATCAAGTAACTATTGAAGAATTGGCTCAAGAAAGCAAGACTAAAAGTATGAATTTGGCCAATGTTCAGTCTTTTTTTGGTCCGCTAATGGTTACATTAATTGGAGTTAGCAATCTTGTTGTAATCTATTTTGGCGGAAAAATGTATATTGATGGTACTATAAAAAGCATCGGAACTATTGCTGAATTTATCTTATATGTAAACATGTTAACTTGGCCAGTTGCAACTATTGGTTGGGTTTCATCATTAATTCAAGAAGCCGAAGCATCGCAAAAACGTATCAATGAATTTTTGAAAATCGAACCCGAAATAAAAAATAATAACCAAGAAAAATCGATTATTAAAGGAGAAATTGAATTTAAAAATGTGAGTTTCACATATGATGATACTAATATTGTAGCGCTAAAAAACATTTCGTTTAAAGTTGAAAAAGGTGAAACTTTAGCAATTTTAGGAAAAACCGGTTCCGGAAAATCCAGTATTTTATCATTGATAACTAGATTGTATGATATAAAAGAAGGTTCGATTTTGATAGATGAAACTACAATTTCAAAAGTAAATTTATCCGATTTAAGGAATAGTATTGGCATTGTACCGCAAGATGCGTTCTTATTTTCTGATTCTATAAAAAATAATATAAAATTCGGAAAAGAAACAGCAACCGATGATGAAGTTTATGAGGCTGCAAAAAAAGCAGTAGTTCATGATAACATTATAAATTTTAACAATCAATACGAAACAATATTAGGCGAAAGAGGAATTACGCTTTCTGGCGGACAAAAACAGCGTGTTTCTATTGCAAGAGCAATTATTAAAAATCCTGAAATTTTACTTTTTGACGATTGTTTATCGGCAGTTGATACCGAAACCGAAGAGCAAATTTTAAATAATTTACTACAAATTAGCCAAAACAAAACCACAATTATTGTTAGTCATCGAGTTTCATCGGCTAAAAATGCAGATAAAATCATTATTTTAGAAGACGGAAATATAATTCAACAAGGTTCTCATAATCAATTAGTAAACCAAAATGGCTACTATAAAGAGCTTTATTACAAACAACTTTCTGAAAAAGAAGTGCAATAATTCTTGCATTGTAACATTTTTTTTATCACTTTCGTAACAGAAAACTACTAAACTGATAGAACGAATATGAGAGAAAATGATATGTTAGAAAAAGATGAAATTTTTTCTAAAGTACTTAGAGCTGGAAGAAGAACCTATTTCTTTGATGTAAGAGCAACCAAAGCCGATGATTACTACATTACCATTACCGAGAGTAAAAAATTTACTGAAGAAGATGGATCGTTTCATTTTAAAAAGCATAAAATTTATTTATACAAAGAAGATTTCACTGCTTTTAAAGAAATTATGGAAGAAATGACTTCTTTTGTTTTAAACAATAAAGGTGAAGAAGTAATTTCTGAAAGACATCAAAAAGATTTCAAAAAAGAATACCAATCTGAAAATTTAGAGGAAACAACAAAATCTGAAAAAAGTTTTACCGATATAGATTTTGACGATATATAAAATAGTTAAGCCCAAATAATTTTGGGCTTTTTTTTATCTAAATAATTGAACAACATGAATACTTTTTTTACTTTTTTTCAAAAATATAAATTGTACTTCAATATAGTATTTCTTATTTTTTGGTTTTATGCAATCTATGATATCTTTACATCAGGTGATTTTAGATTTATTAGACTAGTAATTCCAATATTTTTTATTCTATTAACATTGTTCAATATAAATCAATCAATAATAGAAGGTAAGAAAAAATAATTTTATCCAATTCTTAAGCCGTTTTCAACTTTTATATCAGAAGTTAATAAAACAATATCATCCTCATTTACAGAACCTAAAACCAGACATTCACTCATGAATTTTCCAATTTGTTTCTTCGGAAAATTTACAACCGCAATAATTTGTTTACCTATTAAATCTTGTTTAGAATAACGGTTTGTAATTTGAGCAGATGATTTTTTAATTCCAATTTTGTGTCCAAAATCAATTGTCAATTGATAAGCTGGTTTTCTTGCCTCGGGAAAATCACTTACTTGTAGAATTGTTCCCACTCGCATTTCTAGTTTTTCAAAATCGCTCCAAGAAATCATATTATTATTTTTTAGAAAATAAATTATCCAACACCCACGCTGGTCCAATCATTAAAAACTGTAGATCTTTTAAAAATGATGGTTTTTTTCCTTCAATATTATGACCATAAAATTGTCCTATCCAAGCAACTACAAATATTGCAATTGAAACAACCCATAATGGCAAAATCTGTGCGATATAAAAATTTAAAATCAAACAAAGTGCTGCAAAAACAGCAATTTTAAATGCCATTGCTACCGATAATCTGATATAAAAAATGAGTACAAAAATCAATACAACTACAGCCCAATTTTCAATAATAGGCTGGTTTAATTTTAAAGAATTAGCAATAAATTCAGTTGGTAAACTCATCAACAATCCCACAATTGAAAAAAAGATTGCAGGTACGCAAACGTAATGAATAGCTTTATTTTTTGGGTTTTGATGACTCACTGCATATTCATCAAACCATTGATTGAGAGTTCGCATAATTTTAAGTTTAATTACAAATTTATTAAATACTGGTATTCAAAATTATAAAAATCTTATTTTTTTGTAAATTTTTTAATAATTTATTTTTAATATACTACTAAAAATTAATAGAATCAATAAAATTTCATACTTTTATGAGATACAAAAACATAACTATATTTTTATTCGATGAAAATAGCGCTTTTTACAAATGAATTTCCTCCTAATATTTATGGTGGTGCTGGAGTTCATATAGATTTTTTGAGTCAAGAATTAGCCAAATTAAGTGAAGTTGAAGTGCGTTGTTTTGGAACTCAAGACGAACAATTAAATTCTATGAACATTATCGGAATTCAATCTTCATTGACCAAAATGGAAGATGCATCAAATTCTCATATAAAAATGTTTCATAATTTGAGTAAAAATGTTGAAATGTCACAACACACTCAAGATGCTGATGTTGTTCATTGTCATACTTGGTACACTCATTTAGCAGGAATTTTTACTCGTGAATTGCTTCAAATTCCACTGATTTTAACAACTCATAGTTTAGAAACACATCGACCTTGGAAAGTTGAGCAACTCGGAAATGGCTATTTTTTATCGCGTTGGATTGAAAATCATGCGTACAACACTTCGGATGGTGTAATTGCAGTAAGCGAGCAAATGAAAACTGATGTAGTTGAAGCTTACGGAATAAATCCAGAAAAAGTAACCGTTATTCACAACGGAATTGATCCTGAATTTTACAAACCAACATTTGATAACCTATTATTGCAACAATATGGCATTAATCCTGAAGTTCCATTTGTCCTTTTTGTTGGAAGAATTACACGTCAAAAAGGAATTTCACAATTAATCTCGGCTGCCAAATATTTCAATCAAAATTGTCAAATTGTTCTTTGTGCAGGTGCGCCAGATACGCCAGAAATTGCTAAAGAAATAGAAGAATTAATAAATGAATTAAAATCACAACGCGAAGGAGTAATATTAATTTCAGAAATGTTACCACGTGAAAAAATAAAAATACTTTACAGCCATGCACGAGTTTTTGCGTGTCCATCATTGTATGAACCATTCGGAATTATTAATCTAGAAGCCATGTCGTGTGAAACTCCAGTTGTAGGAAGCGCTGTTGGTGGAATTCCTGAGATTATTGTTGAAGGAAAAACAGGTTATTTAATCAAGTTAGAAAGTATTTCAAGAACCGATTTTAGTCCTAAGAATCCTGAAGAATTTCAAAAAGAATTTGCATCAAAAATTAATGTTTTATTAAACGATGAAAATCTTGCAAATGCAATGGGAAAAGCTGGAAGAGAAAAAGTTTTAGAAAAATTTAGTTGGGAATCGATTGCCAAAACTACATACAATTATTATCAAGAAGTAATTTCAAAATTTGAGAAAGAGAAAGCTTAAATAACATAGAGGATGAGATTGCTTTCCTCGCAATGCCATAAAACATGAAAAAAAGTACATTAGCCATTATTTTAGGTGGCGGACAAGGTTCAAGATTATCTCCATTAACAGAAAGTCGCTCAAAACCAGCGGTTCCAATTGCTGGAAAATACCGTTTGGTTGATATTCCGATTTCAAATTGTATTAATTCTGACATTAAACGAATGTTTGTTTTAACTCAGTTTAATTCGGCTTCATTGAATCAACACATCAAAAACACTTATCATTTTAGTCATTTTAGCACCGCTTTTGTTGATATTTTAGCTGCCGAGCAAACTCCGGATAATCCTACTTGGTTTCAAGGAACTGCCGATGCGGTTAGACAATGTATGAATCATTTTTTAAATCATGAATTTGATTATGCTTTGATACTATCCGGCGATCAATTGTATCAAATGAATTTTAATGAAATGATTGCTGCGCATCAAAAAAGTGGTGCCACAATTTCTATTGCAACCTTACCTGTAAATGCTAAAGAAGCACCTGAATTTGGAATTTTAAAAACCGATTCTGATAATTTTATTACGTCATTTATAGAAAAACCAAATGCAAGTTTATTGCCAGAATGGACCTCTGAAGTTAGTGAAGAATCAGCGTCTGAAGGCAAGCATTATTTGGCTTCTATGGGAATTTATATCTTTAATCGAGATTTATTAATCGAATTAATGTCAAACCAAGATACTAAAGATTTTGGTAAAGAAATTATTCCGCAAGCCATTGGAAAAGAAAAAATATTGAGTTATCAATATGAAGGATATTGGACTGATATTGGAAATATTGATTCATTTTTTGAAGCCAATTTAGGTTTGACAGATGATATTCCGAAGTTCAATTTATTCGATAATTCTAGCAAAATTTACACACGTGCAAGGGTTTTGCCTCCATCTAAAATTACTGGCGGTTCTACAATTGATAAATCGGTAGTTGCTGAAGGTTGCATAATTAATGGTGCAAAAATTGAACATTCTGTTATTGGAATTCGTAGTAGAATTGGTATTGGTTCTACAATTTCAAATTCGTATTTAATGGGAAATGATTTCTATCAAAATTTGGAAGAAATTGGCACAAACAATTACAAAAACATTCTGAATGTTGGAATTGGTGAAAATTGC
This sequence comes from Flavobacterium sp. SUN046, assembly GCF_028867965.1. Taxonomy (GTDB): domain Bacteria; phylum Bacteroidota; class Bacteroidia; order Flavobacteriales; family Flavobacteriaceae; genus Flavobacterium. Next base: position 3,531 of record NZ_JAPQNT010000009.1, on the reverse strand, counting down.
ATTATCAATAATACGATTGTAGATAAGAATTGTAGAATTGGAAATAACGTTAGTTTGAATGGTGGAAAGCATCTTGAAGATACCAACACCAATTTATATACCGTAAAAGACGGAATTATTGTGGTGAAAAAAGGAGCTACTTTGCCTGATGGTTTTACTATATAAATTAAAATCAGTTATATTACTGAACTTTGAATTTAAAATATGAAATTGAAGATTATTAAAATTTTTACCATACTTATTAGCACATCACTATTCTTTTTATCACTTAGCAAAAATGCAGTAACAATAGATTACCATGGGATAAAATCTGTTCCATCGTTAGATTATTTTTTCATGGGAAGTATAGCTATCTTGGGTGGTGGAGTTTTAGAAGAAGTTATATGGTTAGCAAACCCGTTATGTTTAATTTCTATTTTTCTATTATTGATGGATAAAAAAAGTTCCTTTAAATTGAGTTTATCAGCTTTAATTTTATCAATTTCATTTTCATTTTGGAAAGAATTGCTTGGAGCAGAAAGTGGTTCTCCAGCAAAAATTATATCGCTACAATTAGGTTATTATCTTTGGGTAATAAGTATATTAATTTTGACAATAGGAACATTTGCCTATTTTAAGTTTGAAGAAAAAGAATTCGATTATTTATAAATTTGATAAAAGTAGTTTACTTTAATTTCATAAAATATACCTGCTGAATATAACTTATAAAATCGTTTTAAATATTATGTTAAAAATAGATAATTTTCAATTTGAATACATAAAAAGATTAAAAAAGGCTGTAAAAATTTACAGCCTTTTATTTATTTATTCATAACTAAATAATTATAAATAGTTGTTCTTTGTTCGTCAGTAATTTTCGCCTTTGGTTGCATCCATTTTAAAATTCCGGTCCATTTTTCGGCAGTATATTCAGCTGGATCATATAATCTGTGACATTTTGCACAATTGTTTTCATACAATCCTTTTCCTTCGGCTAAAGCTGGAGTAAGTTCAACTTTTTTAACTGTTTCAACTGTGGTAGCTGTTGCAACCGATTTTGATCCTCCACAAGAGTAAAGAAAAACTGCTACTAAAACAATAGCTGTTGTAATTTTTGTTTTCATATTTATTAGTTTTGGTAAAGTAAAAATAACAAAAAAAGCCATCCGAAGACAGCTTTTAGATACTTTAACAAATATTTATACTACTTAACATCCATTAATTCAACATCAAAAATCAATGTCGCATTTGGAGGAATTACTCCGCCAGCACCACTTGGTCCGTAACCTAAATGTGGCGGAATTACAAATCTTGCTTTGTCTCCAACTTGAAGCAATGCAATACCTTCATCCCAACCTTCTATAACGTTTCCTTGACCTAATGGAAATTCGATTGGCTTTTTACGTGGATAAGATGAATCAAAAACTTTTCCATCTTCCAATTGACCAGTATAATGAACAGCTACTACTTTACCGTTTTCGGCATTTTTACCTGAACCTTTTTGAATCATTTTATAACGTAATCCGCTATCTGTTTTATCAAAACCAGCTGCTAATTCTTCCATTTTTTCTTCGGAAGCTCTTTTAGCGTCTTCGATTTTTTTTTGACGGTTTCCTTCAAATGTTCTGAAAGCTTCAACAGCATTCCATTTTTCAGCGGCTTCACCTACTCTAACAATTTCTAAAGCATCAATTATATCGCCTTGAGCAATTGCATCAACAATATCTTGTCCGTCAATAACTTGACCGAAAACAGTATGTTTATTATCCAACCAATTTGTGGGAACATGCGTAATAAAAAATTGCGATCCATTACTTGCTGGTCCAGAATTCGCCATAGATAAAACTCCTGGCTTATCGTGTTTTAAACTAGGATGAAACTCATCTTCAAAACTATATCCCGGTCCGCCAGAACCAATTCCTTGTGGGCAACCACCTTGAATCATAAAATCTGGAATTACTCTGTGAAATTTTAATCCATTATAATACGGAACGCCTTGTGGTTTGGCTTTGTTTTCAAGATTTCCTTCTGCCAAAGCAACAAAGTTACCTACAGTTCCTGGTGTTAAATCGTGTGTTAGTTTTACTAAAATCGAACCTTTTGTGGTATTGAATTTAGCGTATATTCCATTTTCCATTCTTATTGTTTTAAAATATTTGATGCAAATTTACTATTTTATTAGAGATTTTACGTAAAATTGTGTACTTGAATAACACTAATTTAACAACTATGAATTCTATTTACGATATTGCTTCAAATGATGAGATGATTGCTCGAATTAACAAATTAACTCCTGAAAGTAAAGCACTTTGGGGTAAAATGAATGTTAGTCAAATGTTCAAACACACGAATGAAGCGATAATTGTTGCCTTTGGAGAAAATAGTATTAAGGTGAATTTTGTCATGAAAATTTTAGGAAAACTACTTAAAAACAAAGTATTTAACACTGAATTCCAAAAAAATAGTCCAACTGCTAAAGAATTTATTTTTACCGAAAATTATGATTTCGAAAATTCTAAAATTGAATTAATCAAAAATTATAACCGTTTTAAAGAAGGTCATACTGCCATTAAATTAATAAATCATCCTTTTTGGGGAAAAATGAGTTATGAAGATTGGGATAAATTAATGTGGAAACATGTTGACCATCATTTGAAACAATTTGGAGTTTAGTATAAAATAGAAACGCCCAACATAAGTTAGGCGTTTCAGGGTTTAAACAATTGTTATATTAAGAATATTACAATTTGGTGATAATAAATTCCGATCTTCTATTAGCTTGGTGTTGTTCTTCTGAGCAATCAGATTTATTAGTTGGTTCGCAACCACAATTGTTTACTAATTGTGATTCTCCGTAACCTTTAGCAGTCAATCTTGATTTATCAATTCCTTTTGAAATTAACCATGCCATTGTTGATTTGGCTCTTCTGTCAGACAATGCTAAGTTGTATTTTGCGGTTTGACGGCAATCGGTATGCGAACGAATATCGATTTCCATGTTTGGATATTGTTCAAGTACATCTAATATTTTAGCCAATTCTACTGCGGCATCGTCACGAATGAATGATTTATCTAAATCGAAATAGATTAATTTGATTCCGAATGGTTTCTCTAATCCGTCTCCAACTGCAACTGGTTTAACTGCTTTCTCTAGTTCCACAGGCACAAATGTTTTACCTGATTCGTCTGCTGTGATTGTTGGCGTTTCAACTGTGGTGTATTCTGCTTTTTCGCTTTTAATGTAGTATTTTGAACTGCATACTACTTGTCCGAAATCAAACTTTCCGTCTTTATCGGTAGTGGTTTCTTTTAGCATTTTATAGTTTGCATCGGATAAAGTCACTTTAGTATTTGCAAGTGGCAATCCACTTTCTTTATCGGTTACAACGCCACTTAAGAATTGTTCACATTCTAGTTTTTTGGTTTCTCTGAATTTGTAGATGTCATCACCACCTTGTCCGCCTTCTCTGTTGGATGTTACGTATCCTAATCTTGTTTTATCATTGATTAAGAATGCAAAATCGTCTTTTGAACTGTTTAGTGGTTCACCAA
>NZ_JAPQNT010000008.1 GCF_028867965.1 Flavobacterium sp. SUN046 | reverse complement strand
AACTTTTTTTGTGAATGTCTAAACCAATGAATATCTTTGGATTAGTTAAGGCATCTTGTAATTGCATAATTGTTGTTTTTAGAGAACTCAAAGTTATGCTTTTACATAGATGCTTCAAGAAATAACTAGAAATCTACTAAATTAACCTCCAATATAAAAATAAAGCTTTTTTTAATAGTTACATTTGATCAATCAAATACTAAACTCCAACTCCCAAAAACTCCATTCGAACACTTCCATCTTCATCAATTTTAGTCAAATTAATTTTGTGTAAACTATTTACCAATTCTGGATTCCAAGGAGTTTTTACTTTTACATAATTTTCTGTAAATCCGTGAATGTAGCCTTCTTTATTTTCACTTTCAAATAAAACGGTTCTGTTAGTTCCAATTTGACTTTCATAAAATGCACGACGTTTCTTTACAGATAAACCACGCAACATTTTGCTTCTTTTATTACGAACATTCATCGGAACAACATTTTCCATTGTAGCTGCTTCGGTATTATCTCTTTCGGAATAAGTAAAAACGTGCAAATAAGAAATATCCATTTCGTTAAGGAAATTATAAGTTTCCAAAAAATGCTCGTCAGTTTCACCTGGAAATCCAACAATTACGTCAACTCCAATACAAGCGTGTGGCATCACTTGACGAATATGTTCAACTCTATCGGTGTAAACTTCGCGTTGGTAACGGCGTTTCATTTTACCCAAAATTTCATTACTTCCAGATTGCAAGGGAATATGAAAATGTGGTACAAAAGTTCGACTTTGAGCTACAAAATTAATAGTTTCATTTTTCAACAAATTTGGCTCGATAGATGAGATTCTCAAACGTTCAATTCCGTCAACTTTATCTAAAGCTTGAACCAACTCTAAAAAAGTATGCTCATGTTTTTTATTTCCGAATTCGCCTTTTCCATAATCACCTATGTTTACTCCAGTTAAAACAATTTCTTTAATTCCTTGTTTCGAAATATCAGAAGCATTTTTAAGAACATTTTCTAAAGCATCACTTCTAGAAATTCCACGCGCTAATGGAATCGTACAATACGTACATTTATAATCGCAGCCGTCTTGCACTTTTAAAAACGCACGAGTTCGGTCACCAATAGAATAACTTCCAACGTAAAAATCGGCATCTTCAATCTCGCAAGAATGAATTTCGCCCATATCATTTTTGGACAAATCGTTTATATAATCGGTGATTTTAAATTTTTCGGTAGCACCTAAAACCAAATCTACACCATCAACAGCGGCAAGTTCTTCGGGTTTTAATTGCGCATAACAACCAACGGCAGCAACAAATGCTTTGTCGTTGAGTTTCATGGCTTTTTTTACAATTTGCTTGAATTGTTTGTCGGCATTTTCTGTTACCGAACAAGTATTTATAACATACATATCAGCAACTTCTTCGAATTCTACTCGCTCAAAACCTTCATCCTGAAAATTTCTTGCAATAGTTGAAGTTTCTGAAAAGTTCAATTTGCACCCCAAAGTGTAGAATGCTACTTTTTTCTTGTTTTCCATAAGTAAACTCAATTAATGAAACCTGCCTGCCGGCAGGCAGGTCGTTGTCAAAAATTGAGGATGCAAATTTAAGTAAATTTTTAAAATAAAATAGCCACAGATTCACCGATTAAAAAATGATTTTAAAATAAGAGAATCTGTGGCTTGAAATTTGAAATTACTCTTTTCTATATTTTTTAGTTTCTTCAAAAACGTGTTCCAAAATCTTAGCATCTTCATCAGAAAAATCTACTTGACGACGCGCCATTACAATTTTAGCGGTTTGAAAAGCCTTTGAAGTTAAATAAGTTGTAAATCCAGAAGCACCGCCCCAAGAAAAACTTGGTACAAAATTACGAGGAAAACCTGAACCAAAAATATTTGTAGAAACGCCAACAACAGTTCCAGTATTGAACATTGTGTTGATGCCGCATTTACTGTGATCGCCCATCATTAATCCGCAAAATTGCAAACCAGTTTTGGCGAAATTCTCGGTTTCATAACTCCATAATTTTACTTCTTCGTAATTGTTTTTTAGGTTTGAATTATTCGAATCGGCACCAATATTGCACCATTCGCCTAAAACAGAATTTCCTAAAAATCCGTCGTGACCTTTATTAGAATATCCAAACAAAACCGAATTACTAACTTCACCACCAATTACAGAATGTGGCCCGACAGTTGTAGCTCCATAAACTTTGGATGCCAATTTAACTCTACCCGATTCGCACAAAGCAAATGGTCCACGAATTACCGAACCTTCCATAATTTCGGCATTTTTACCAATATAAATTGGTCCAGTTGATGCGTTTAAAGTTACAAATTCTAGCTTTGCTCCTTCTTCGATAAATATATTTTCTGGCGAAATTACGTTTACACTTTTCGGAATTGGTTGTGATGTTCTGTCTTCTGTAATTAAATCAAAATCTTCTCTCAAAGCCACATCATTTTTGGCGAAAATATCCCAAGTATGTTCAACAGTTATACAATCTTCGTTGTATTCTATAATTTCATACGAATCAAAATCAACTTCTTCCTGCGAATCATTTGTAAAGAAAGCAATTACCTCATCGCCTTTAAAAATTGCTTGATTTATTTCTAGATTTTTTACCATTTCAGATAAAATAGCATTTGGTAAAAACGAAGCGTTTATCATTACATTTTCTTCTAATTCGACCATTGGATATTTTTCAGAAAGGTATTCTTCGGTCAACGTTGTGGTTGTAGAACTTAAATATTTCTCCCATTTTTCACGAATGGTTAAAATTCCGATACGAATATCAGCAACTGGTCGAGTGAATGTGAAAGGTAAAAGTGCGTTGCGAACGGTTCCGTCAAAAAGTATGTAGTTCATTTTGTTAAAGATTCTGAGTTAAAAAGATTTTTAGCTACTTAGGTTTCAAAGTTACAAAAGTTTGTCGCATAAAAAAACCTTCCAAAAAAATGAAAGGTTTTAATAAAATTTGAACTACTAAAAAATTATTTTGCTTTTTTAGCGTATTTGCTGTTAAATTTATCAATACGACCTGCTGTATCGATAAGTTTAGATTTACCTGTGTAAAATGGGTGTGATGTTCTAGAAATCTCCATTTTAAAAACTGGATATTCAACTCCTTCGTGAGTGATAGTTTCTTTAGTTTCAACTGTTGATTTAGTGATAAAAACATCTTCGTTTGACATGTCTTTAAAAGCAACTAATCTGTAATTTTCTGGGTGAATTCCTTGTTTCATTGTATAAATCTTTTATTTGTTATGAAGTAGTTTGTTGTGAAGCTTTATTATAAAAGGTATCAACTGGCTACAACTTTTAATTATTGTTTTTTATTTGAGAGTGCAAAAATACAACTATTTTTTAATTATCAAACGATTAACCTACTTTTTTTAATTGAATTATATATTCTTCCATAATAATGGAATTACTATATTTGTGAATTAATTTTTAACAATAAAAAAATGGAAAATACTACTTCTCCTGCCAAGTCAAGCTTAATCTATGGTTTAATTTTTGGAGTTATTATGATTTTAGAATTTGTTATTGGATATGTAATGAATATTGACCCTCAAACAAATCAAGGGTACGGAATTATAATTAATGTACTGAACTTCCTGATTCTACCTTTGATTTTAATTTATTTTGGATGTAATAATTACAAAATGAAATTGAATTCAGGGTTTATTACATTTGGTCAATGCTTAAAGATTGGTGTTACAATATGTATCATTGCTGGATTGATTTCTGCACTTTTTTCAACAGTTTTCGGAATGTTATTTCCAGAATACTTTGAAGAAATGTATAGGAAAATTAGCAAAATGATGGTAGAAAAAAACCCACAAATGACGTCCGAACAATTAGATATGGCAATATCAATGATGAAAAAGTTTTCTAATCCAGCAATCGCGATTCCTTTTTCAATTGCAATTTATGCTTTCATTGGATTAATATATTCTCTAATAGTAGGTGCAATTGTAAAAAAAGACCCTAATCAAAGTTTCTAAAATTAATGAACTTATCTATAGTTATCCCATTATTAAACGAACAAGAATCGTTACCTGAATTGCATTCGTGGATTCAAAAAGTTATGATTGCCAACAATTATTCTTACGAAGTTATCTTTATTGACGACGGAAGTACGGATGAATCTTGGAACGTAATTGAAAATTTATCAAAGGAAAATCCTAACGTAAAAGGCATCAAGTTTTTAAGAAATTTTGGTAAGTCACAAGCGCTTCATGCTGGTTTTGCAAAAGCGCAAGGCGGTGTAATTATTACAATGGATGCCGATTTACAAGACAGTCCAGATGAAATTCCAGGTTTATTCAAAATGATTACCGAAGAGAACTTCGATTTGGTTTCGGGTTGGAAAAAGAAACGTTACGACAATGCTGTAACTAAAAATTTACCGTCTAAATTATTTAATTGGGCAGCTAGAAAAACGTCTGGTGTTTATTTGAATGATTTTAATTGCGGATTGAAAGCTTACAAAAATATCGTCATCAAAAATATTGAGGTTTCTGGAGAAATGCACCGATACATTCCGGTTTTGGCAAAAAATGCCGGGTTCGGAAAAATAGGCGAAAAAGTTGTAATTCATCAAGCTCGAAAATACGGCGAATCTAAATTTGGAATGAACCGATTTATAAATGGTTTTCTAGATCTAATTACCATTTGGTTTATTTCTCGTTACGGAAAAAGACCAATGCATCTTTTTGGATTACTAGGTGTAATAATGTTTTTAATTGGTTTCGTTTCTACTTTTTTCATCATAGGGATTAAGTTATTCAAATTATTTGCTTTACACGAGCAAACGATTTTAGTAGCTCAAAATCCGTTATTTTATATTGCTTTGACGGCTATGATTATTGGTTCACAATTATTTTTAGCAGGATTTTTGGGCGAAATTATTCTTCGTACAAAAAACAATGAAGAACGTTATAAAGTTGCAACAGAAATAAATTTATAAAAATACATATTGCGATTTATCGCAAATCAAAATACAATCATAATGCACATAGAACAGAACATTTTAGACAAAGTAAACGAGTGGTTAACACCAACGTTTGATACTGAAACACAAGAAACAATCAAATCGATGTTGGCTTCTTCAGTAAAAGATTTAGAAGAAAGTTTTTATAAAAATCTAGAATTTGGAACTGGTGGAATGCGCGGAATAATGGGCGTTGGAACCAACAGAATCAACAAATATACTTTAGGTAAAAATACCCAAGGTTTGTCGGATTATATGAAAAAATCATTTCCTGGCGAGCAATTAAAAGTGGTGATTGCTTATGATTGTCGTCATAACAGCGATACGTTAGCAAAAGTTGTTGCTGATGTTTTTTCTGCAAACGGAATTCAGGTATATTTATTTTCAGATATGCGTCCGACTCCAGAATTATCATTTGCATTAAAACATTTGAAATGTCATGCTGGAATTGTTCTAACTGCTTCTCATAATCCGCCAGAATACAACGGTTATAAAGTGTATTGGCAAGATGGTGGACAATTAGTTCCGCCACAAGATGGTGAAATTATCGAATTAATAGAAGCTTTGAATTATAGCGCAATTAAATTTGAAGCAAACGAAAACCTAATCGAATACATCGACACCGAAGTTGACGAAGCTTTCGCAAAATCAACGGTAGAAAATTGCAGTTTTAATACTTCGGCTGCTGCTAAAGAAAATTTAAAAATTGTTTACACTTCATTACACGGAACTTCTATTAAAGCAATTCCGGGAGTTTTAGCCAAAGCTGGTTATACTAATGTAAACATCGTTCCCGAACAAGCTGAACCTAATGGTGACTTTCCGACAGTGAAATCGCCAAATCCAGAAGAACCAGAAGCATTATCAATGGCAATGGCATTATCCGATAAAATTGGTGGTGATATTGTAATTGGAACCGATCCAGATTCAGATAGATTAGGTGTTGCAGTGCGCGATACCGAAGGAAAAATGGTTTTGTTGAATGGTAATCAAACGATGATTATTATGACTGCCTTTTTATTGGAACAATGGAAACGTGCTGACAAAATTACAGGAAAACAATTCATTGGCTCGACTATTGTTTCAACTCCAATGATGTTGGAATTAGCTTCTGCTTATGGTGTTGAATGCAAAGTTGGATTGACTGGTTTTAAATGGATTGCAAAATTCATTAAAGATTTTCCAAATTTGAAATTCATTGGTGGTGGCGAAGAAAGTTTCGGATATATGGTTGGTGATGCAGTTCGCGATAAAGATGCCGTTGGTGCTTGCCTTTTAGTATGTGAAATTGCGGCACAAGCCAAAGCATCTGGAAGTTCATTGTATCAAGAATTATTGAATTTATATGTAGATTTTGGATTTTACAAAGAATATTTAATTTCATTAACCAAGAAAGGAATCGACGGATTGGCAGAAATCAATCAGATGATGGTAGATTTACGCGAAAATCCGGTTGCTGAAATTGATGGTCAACGTGTGGTTTGTATTGAAGATTATGAAAATTCGACTTCCAAAAATATGTTTACAAATGAAATTGAGCCAATTTCGATTCCGAAATCAAATGTGTTAATTTATTATTTAGAAGATGGCTCAAAAATTTGTGCAAGACCAAGTGGAACTGAACCAAAAATTAAATTCTATTTCAGTGTAAATGCACCATTAGACAATGTTGAAAATGCTAAAAAAGTCGAAAAACAATTAGACGAAAAAATTAAAAATATTATTGCTGCAATGCAGTTGAACTAATGATAGACGAAAATTTAAAAAAAATATTTCCTTTTGTAAAGCCATATAAAACTAATGTTGTTTGGAACATTTTTTACAATATACTTTACGCACTTTTTAGCACACTTTCTTTCATATCATTAATTCCTATGATGAAAGTTTTGTTTAATAAAGCCGAACGAATAACTGAAGAACCAGTTTACAAAGGAATACTCGATATTGGAAATTACGGAAATGACTATCTTTATTATTCCTTGACAAAATTAACTGATAAAAATGGACCACAATACGCATTGATTTTTGTAGTTGCAATAGTAATAACTACTTTTCTATTCAAAAATCTATTCAATTATTTAGCTCAAAATCATTTAATGCATTTAAAAAATGGTGTTTTAAAAGATTTGAGAAATTCTATGTATGATAAAATAATAGATTTACCAGTATCCTATTACTCTGAAAAGAGAAAAGGAGATATAATGGCTAGAATGTTAGGTGATATTGGTGAAATTCAAAATTCTTTCTTTTCTATATTAGAATTAATTGTAAAAGAACCAATGACAATCTTATTTACAATCATAGCGATGTTTGTTATTAGTGTGAAGTTGACGCTTTTCGTTTTTGTTTTTATTCCAATTTCTGGTTATATAATATCTAAAATTGGAAAATCATTAAAATCTAAATCCGAACGAATTCAGCAAGAAGGTGGATATCTGATTTCAATTGTTGAAGAATCACTTTCGGGTTTAAAGGTTGTAAAAAGTTATAATGCAGAAACAACTTTCAAAAAAAGATTTAATGATTCTGTTTCAAGATTATTAAACTTATCAAACAGTATTGGAAGAAAAAACAATTTAGCATCACCAATGAGCGAGTTTATGGGAATTATTGTAATTTCTATTTTACTCTGGTACGGCGGAAATATGGTTTTAGTAGAACATTTTGCAAATGGTGAACCTTTATTAGATGGAGCGAAATTTTTAGCTTATATGGGATTGGCTTACAACATTTTAACTCCAGCAAAATCAATTTCGAAAGCTTCTTATGGAGTTAGAAGCGGAATTGCTGCGGCACAACGTGTTTTTGAAGTTCTCGAAGTTGAAAACACTATAACAGACAAACCAGATGCAATCGTTAAAGAATCATTTGAGAAAAATATAACTATCGAGAATATTAATTTCAAATATGAAGATGAGAATGTTTTAAAGAATTTTTCGATAGAAGTTCCAAAAGGTAAAACCGTAGCTCTTGTTGGGCAATCTGGAAGTGGAAAAAGTACGATTGCCAATCTTCTAACTCGTTTTTATGATGTTCAAGAAGGAAGTATTAAAATTGACGGCGTTAATGTAAAAGACATGACAATGTTTTCGTTGCGTTCGTTAATGGGATTGGTAACTCAAGATTCGATTTTATTTAATGATACAATTAAAAATAATCTTTTAATTGGTAAACAAAATGCTACTGATGAAGAAATTATTGACGCTCTAAAAGTTGCCAATGCATATGAGTTCGTAAAAGATTTACCTAACGGAATCAATACAAATATTGGTGATGCTGGTGGAAAATTATCTGGTGGACAAAAACAACGACTATCTATTGCACGAGCAGTTTTGAAAAATCCACCAATTATGATTTTGGATGAAGCGACTTCTGCATTAGATACTGAAAGTGAAAAACTAGTACAAGTTGCGTTAGAAAATATGATGCAAAACAGAACTTCAATTGTAATTGCGCATCGACTTTCGACTATTCAAAAAGCAGATAAAATTATCGTTATGAAAAAAGGTGAAATTGTAGAACAAGGAACTCATGCCGAATTATTAGCTATGAATGGAACTTATTCTAATTTAGTTACGCTTCAAAGTTTTGAACAATAATTATTTAGATTTTAATGTACGTTAACAATCCAAATATAAATCTTCCAGAAAATCCAGATACGATTGTTTGGAAGTACTTGGATTTATCAAAATTTTTGGATTTACTGATTTCTCGAAAACTCTTTATGTCTCGATCCGATAAATTTGAAGATCAGTATGAAGGAACTTTTAGTGAACCAACCTTTGAAGAAATTAAAAAACTAGCCGCAAACAATCCTGAATTTTTAAGTTATTACAAATCACATCGAGAAAAAGTTGTAGTAAGCAGTTGGCACATAAACGAATATGAATCGTTTGCGATGTGGCAAATTTTCACACAAAATAGCGAAGGTTTAGCAATTCAATCTACAATTGGACGATTGCAAAAATCTTTAGAAGTTGAAAAAGAATTCAAACAATACATTGGTGAAGTAAATTATATCGATTACAAAAAAGAATATATTCCGTTTGATGATCTATTTTTTCCGTTTTTATTCAAGCGAAAAAGTTTTCAATATGAACGTGAAGTTCGAATTCTAGCTGATTTATCGGAACAAGAAATCAAAATTAACGACGGATTGAAAATTGATGTCGATATAAATCAACTTATTGAAAAAATTTACATTCATCCAAAATCGGAGAATTGGTATAAAAAATTAGTTATTGAACTGGTTTCAAAATTAGACTTTGATATTGAAATTGAAAAATCTGATTTGGAAAGTGACATATTAATTTAAACACTAAAACTGAATTTCATTCTGAAACCAATAATATCTTTATGTCACATTGAGCTTGTCGAAATGCTTAAAAAAAAGTCTTCGACAAGCTCAGACTGACAATAGTGCTCTTAATTGTTTTTAGAATTGTGAAAGCGATATATTAATTTAACATTTGCATCATCAATTTTTCATAATACCTATTCCGTAATTTTTTATATTTACAGAAATAAAATTTTCCGTTGCTTATAAAATTCTATAAACCAAAAAGTGAAATTCTTCAACAGTATATTGAAGGATATTATTTCTTGACCAATAAAAAATCAGATGCAATTGTAGAATATTTTACGTTTCCTAACAACTTTAGCATTATTTCAATTATAGAAAATGCCGAAATAATTTATTCTGAAAACAAAGGAATAATAATAGAAAATCAAGGGATTCCTTTTACTTCTGACTTAATTTGTCACTACAAAAAACCAATCAAACTTTCGTATGAAGGTTCAATAAACGAATTGACTTTTTATTTTAAACCACTCGGATTAAATGCTTTTTTGGATAAATCTTTGTGTAATTATACCAATGATTTCTTTTCGAGTTTTATTCCATTTGACGATTATAAAGAAATTTTCAGTACAATTTTGAAAGAAACCGATTTAGAAAAAAGAATTGAATTGATAGAAAATTATTGGTTGTCAAAACTTAAAGTATTTCAGCATTCCTTTCTAAATCAAGTTATTGATGAATTAAAAGACAATCAAAATGACTATTCAATTTCTGATTTAGCAAATAAATATGGAATTTCACGACAAAATCTTACCAAACATTTTGAAGCTAATTTGTGTAAATCGCCATCTGATTTTAAAAAAATTCAACGCTTTAGAAATGCTTTAAAAAATAATATTGCAAAAAATTCTAAAGGAAACTTAACTTCATTGAGTTATGATTTACTGTTTTACGATCAATCGCATTTGATAAAAGATTTTAAATCGTTGACAGGAATGACACCTAAAACCTTTTTCAAAAATATTTCTTCTGAAGAAAATGGAGAAATTAACTGGTTATTTTTATAAGATTCCATTTTTACAATTTTCTTAGGTTAATTATTATTTATTTCACTGAAAAATAAAATCCTTTTTTCAACTCATTATTAATAGTACTATCTATAATAGTTTCTTATTAAAATTATAAAAAAATAAATAATCATGAAATCATTTATTATCGTATTTCTATCCTTTATAACTTGTTATTCTCAAGAATTAACAAAAACAGAACTTCTTAAAAATGTAAAATCATTTACTCTTGATACCATCAATTACAAAATTGAAGGTGATGGATTTGAATTTTTAAAACAGGAAATCAATCAAAATCAATATTTTTTAATGGGTGAATACCATAATTCGAGTTTGGTTTCAAAACTTACACAAAGTTTATTTCCATATTTAAAAAATGCTAATTATAATGTTTGGATTACTGAAATTAGTCCAACATCAGTTAAAAAATTAAATTCATTTTTAGATAGTGATGATTTCACAAAAAAAATCACAGATTTCAATAAAAAATATGGTAAAAATAATAGTCCTATACCCTTTTTTAGTTCTCAAGCAGATTATGAAATGTTATTAACATCACGAAAAAATAATTTTGAACTTTGGGGTTTAGATCAGCATTATTTTGGGGGATTTCAATTTGTTATTGATGACACTTATAATAGTTTAGATGCCCAAACCAAAGCGAAATATCCGACATTAATTGAAGATTCTAAAAAACAAGGTGATGAAGGTGATAAAGCGTTTATGAAAATATTTGATTTATCAAAAAATAAATTAGCAAAAAAAATCAAAGCAGAAATGTTAGCATCGGCTTCTATCTATGGTGATTATTCCGCAGGAAATTATTTTGAAAATAATACTGTTAGGTCAACGTTGATGAAGACTAATTTTTATAATTATTATAATGATTTTACAAATAAATATAAAAAAGATCCTAAAGCTTTTTTTAAATTTGGAAGTAATCATATGGCAAAAGGAGTTTCACCAATCGGGATAATGGATTTAGGAGATTGTATTAACCAAATGGCAACCTTAAAAAATCAAAAATCGCTACACGTTCAATTATGTTATAGATATGAAAAAGAGAAAAATGAAATGATTGACAGATTAAATTCTGGAGTTTATCCTGTAGAACTTTTGGAATTATATAAAGAAGACAACTGGATTGTATTGGATTTACGTCCGTTTCATGCTAAATTATATAATTTACAATTAAAAAAAGATGCTAAAATTGAATTTTCTAAAGAAATGATTGAATGCATTAAACAATTTGACATTTTAATTTTATCGCCTGAAAAAGTTAAATAACGATTCCATTTTTACAATTTTAATAATTTAAAATGACCTTATTTTACTAAAAATTAACAATCACTCTAAAAAATCAATATCATGGTAAATCTAGTTGTAAAAGTTGTTGTTATCGCAGTTTCATTGATAACATCTTTGATTTCGTCTTTGTTTTAAATTTTAAAAACATTTTTTGTATTTATTTTTAAAGAGGTAATCTTTAATTATGAAACTTTTAGTGGTTGCTTTTTATGCTATTAATCAACCTAATCTGTATGTTTTTAAAAAATTGTAATAAACAAAGCAGCAAAATTCCATTAATTAAACCGGATTGTATTCTTGAACTTTTAAATCTTTAGAAAGTAAATCTACATATTGATAATGTACTTTATCATCTTTGTCGAAAGCTCCGTTTTTGTTAATATCTTCAATGGTTCTAAAGTATAAACGATTTTGAGATTCTATTAAATTCCAATCAATTAACTCTTGAAATTCCTGAGAAAGTTTGATGAAATTTTTTCCAGTAACATCACTTATATATAAATTTTTAATATCGTTTTCATCTAATTTTCCATCGCCATTAGAATCCATATCTTCAATTAGATAGACCAAAATTTGCTTTTTAGTTTTATCTGCTAGATTTTTTAAATAAGTAATTCGTTCAATCATTACTGGTTTTTCAGTTAAAACTGATAACGAATCAGAACCAATTTGTTGGAATTTTAGATTACTCAAATAACCTGTAATTTCAAACTCATTAGAATTGGAAACTATAAAACTTTGGTTTCTATCTGATGAACTTGACGCCAACTTACTTTCGCGATTTTCAGAAACGCTTAATGCACCAATTGGATGAATTAAAACAGAGGTTCCAGGCATTTGAATTGGCAAATCGGCAACACTAATTTTGCTTGTATCTGGTTTAATAGCCGTTTTTGGAGTTTCAGATTTACCGTAAATTACTTTTGGTTTTTCTTTTTCTTCCTTACAACCTATAACTGAAAGTGTTAGTAAAGAAAGAATGATATATTTTGATATGTTTTTCATTTGTATAAATTAAGAGAAATCAAATTTAATCAAATTTCTACAATTTAGCAGTAAATCGAATATTAAAAACTCTTGTAGTCATGTAATTCGGAATTCCGTATTGAGATTTAGTATAAGCATCTCGAACCCAAGTATTAGTAATTGCATTTTGAGTATTAAACAAGTTATAAATTTCTAATCCTAATGATAAATCTTTAAACTTTTTCAACCAATGACCATCTGGAAGTTCGTTATTTCTTTCGGTAAACAAATACGAAAATCCAACATCGGCTCGACGGTAATCTCTCAAGCGACTTTGATATTGATAAGCATCTGCATACGATGGTGAACCGCCAGGCAAACCTGTATTATACGTCAAATTCAAGTATAATTTTACGTTTGGAATATTAGGCATGTAATCTTGAAAAAGTATTCCGAATTTCAAACGTTGATCGGTTGGGCGAGCAATATAACCACGATTATCTTGATTTTCCTCGGTTTTCATGTAACCAAAACTAAACCAAGATTCGGTTCCAGGAACAAATTCACCATTCAATCGACAATCAAATCCATAAGCATAAGCAACTGCGTCATTATTGGCACGATAGCGAATACGCACGTTTTCAAGCGTGTACGTGTTAACATCAGTCATTGATTTGTAGTAAGCCTCAGTAACCAATTTAAATGGTCGTTTCCATAATTTGAAGTTATAATCATTACTCAATACAAAATGAGCTGATTTTTGAGCTTTTACATTTGGATTCACAACTCCATATTGGTCTCGTAATTCTCTGTAAAATGGTGGTTGATAATAAAGTCCAGTTGAAAACCTGAAAATCATATCTTTTTCCCATGCAGGTTTGAGTGCAAATTGAGCTCTAGGACTAAAAACAGTCTGACTTTTAGCATCCGAAATTCCATCACCAGAAACCATCCAGTTGTGCGCTCTAACTCCAGCATTAATCCATACTTGGCTATCTCCTATAGTGGTTTTAGTACTCCATTGTGCAAAACCAGAAAATCTGTTAATATTCACAAAATTAGTCGCTCTTACATTTTTAAACGGAACTAATGGCCCAACATAAGGATTATAAGGTTGATCATGAGGCAAATTGTATATTGGTGGATTGATGGAAAACCCAGCCGAATCAATTACTTCCCACTCCACTATTCTATCGCGAATACTTTCGTGTGTGTATTTTATTCCCCAATCAATTTGAAATTTCTTTTTAAAATTATGATTTCCTTTAATTTCAAAATTAGCAATTACTGCGTCTAAATCATTTCGTGCATGATTTAATTGTGAACCAATAGCACGATTGTAAGTCACACCTCCAAAAGTTTCTGAACCAATATTAGTATCAACTTCCCCTAAATAATAAGCCGCATCTATGTCGAAATGTTCTTCTTCTTGAGTGTGATATGCCGATGCAATAACTTTGTAGGTACTAGTTTCGTTAGCAACATAATTAGTTTTTAAAGCACCAAAATAAGTTTCATATTTATCTTTTTCTTGACCTTCATAAAAAATTTGAAGCGCAATAGGATCACTAATTGTTCCAAAGTTTGTTTGACGAGTTAACGGTTGGTAATTGTATTTATTTTGAGAAATATTACCTAAAAAATTAATTTGTAGTTTTTTAGACGCCGCAAAATTCACATTTGTTTGAACGTCAGCAAAAGTTGGTTTGTAATTAGATTGTGTTTCTTGGCTATTGACCAAAAGTGAATTGTTTCGGTAACGAATTCCAGTAATAGCGCTCCATTTTTTATTTTTAGAAATTCCTTCAATTGTTGCATTTGCACCCAGAAAACTAGCTTCGAGTGCCGCACCAAATTTTTTAGGATTCCGATAAGTAATGTCTAAAACAGATGACATTTTATCGCCATATTTTGCTTGAAAACCACCTGCAGAAAAGTCAATATTCTGAATCATATCGGAGTTGGTAAAGCTCAATCCTTCTTGTTGCCCAGAACGCACTAAAAACGGACGATATACTTCTATTTCATTTACGTAAACTAAATTTTCGTCATAGTTTCCGCCGCGTGCCGAATATTCACTACCTTCGTTAGATCCGCCAACTAATGTTTTTATAATATCTTCAACACCACCAGATAATTTTGGTATGTTACGAACTAATTCGGGCTCAATATTTATAATTCCAGAAACTCTTCTTTTGTTATTCGTAATAATTACTTCGCCTAATTGGTTCTCTTTATTATTGATTACTGGATTAAATTCTACAACCTCATTTGGCTTTAATTGAAAAGATTGAGTTGCGCTTTTCAAAGCTACATGAGTATAAACCAAAATCACTTTTTTGTTGGCAGGAATTTCAATTGCATAAAATCCGTTAGCATCAGTAACCGTTGATTTTCCTTGATAGCTAACATTTACAGCTTCAACTGGATTTTTATTTTCATCTAAAACGATTCCAGTAACCTTAGCATTTTGAGAGAAAGCAACTACTGAAATTAGAAAAAAAAGTAGTGCCGAAATTTTATTTTTTGTTTTCAAATGATCTTATTTTTTTTGACTTCTAAAAAATTGAGTTTCAAAGATAGTAGAATTTCCAACATTATCGGCTACTACAACCTTCAATTTATTTTGACCTTCAAGAAGTAAATTATCCTGAAAAGTGTGCGTTATTTTTCGTGTTTTTGGTTCATATTCAAATAAAACCCATTTATCATTCAAGTATCCGTTTATGGTTTTAACTCCTGATAAATCATCTGAAACTGACAATTGAATAGATTTTTTATCGGTAAGCCATTTGCCATCAATACTTTTGGCAATAGTAATTTTAGGAACAATACTATCTTTGACCAAAGTAAATTGCCCTAAAGTTTTAGATTTACAAGAAAACGTTGTTCCTACTAATTTTGTTGTGTTGTAGGATAATTTAGTTCCGTAAACCGATGCAATAAACATTTTCTTTTTATCTTTTTCTGATGATTTTGTATCTTCAAATGTTATATTAAAATTGGTATGCGCAGGTACAACATCTTCGTGTAAAAAAAGGATATTATTTCGAACATCAAAATTCATATAAAAATCATCATAAAAAGTTCCGGCCGGAAAAAAAACAGAAACATTATCTTTTTCAAAATTAGAATCAGATTTGGCTTTTATGAAATATTTAGTTGGTTTAACTTCTTCATTAACAATTGATTTCTTATCAGAATATTCAATTGGAATATTAATTATTGTTTTATTTTCAAAAAAATCAGAGACTTCAATGCGTTCATTTTCCATGAAATTTGGAGTTACATTTAAGATTCCGTTATCTACATTTTGGTAAATATTACTCCACGCAAAAGGTTGCTTCATAAATAATCTTTGCACTCGTTGATGTGTTTTTTTATACCTAAAATAATCAATGAATGCATTTACATAACGTGCTTCGTCAAAAACCATTTTGTTGAATTCATAACCAAAAGTTACTTTTCCGTTAAAAATTAATTGGGTTTTATAAACTCCGTTAGGATTGTATGAAACATCATCGGTATCACTAGCATTTATGCCAAAACCAATTTTTCCTGTAGCTAAAACCTTTTCAGACAAATAAGTTCCGTCTTTTTGGAGTGAAAGATTCAATATTACGGGTCGTTTAGATTCGTTTGCAACTGAATTATTGTCAATTGGATAAACTAAAAGATTACTAACTGTTGGACTTCTTGTGTCTTTAAGATTTAAACCAAAAAATAACGGATTTATAATTTGTTCGGTTTTGTTGTCTCTAAATTCAAAATGCAAATGTGGTCCTTCTGAACCGCCAGTATTTCCTGATAATGCAATAATTTCACCTTTTTTTATGGGTAAATCCTCGGGTTTAAAAAAAGCTTCAATTTCATACGCTTTCTCTACATATTGCAATTGAATAATCTTGTCTTGAATTGTTCCTACTGCTTTTTGTAAATGTCCGTAAACAGTTGTGTAACCATTAGGATGCGTTATGTAAATTGCCTTTCCGTAACCTGCTGTTGAAATTTTAATTCTTGAAATATAACCATCACCAGCAGCATAAACATTGAGACCTTCTCTTTGGTTGGTTTTAAAATCGAAGCCTGCATGAAAATGATTGGGACGTAATTCACCAAAGTTTCCAGATAATTGCATCGGAATATCTAAAGGTGATCTAAAAAAATCTTTTGGATACTGATTTTGGGCGGATACAAAAGTGGCGAATAGTAATAGAAAACTTAAAAATTTCATTCTGTAAGGATTTTTGCTAAGGTATAAAAAACTTCCAAACTACAAAACATATACCAATTAGTAATGATAACAGACTATTAAACAAAATATTAGATAAGAATAAAAAAATAAATAGTTTTTTTTGCAAAAAATATTGCTTTAATAGATTAGGAATTATAAATTTGTAAGATTAAGTAATGAATAGTGTCATAGATGAGTGAAATTGCAGAAATAATTGATACTCTTGAAAATAAAATTCAAAAGTTGTTTTTGAAAATAAACAATTTAGAACAAAAAAATCAAGCGTTAGAACAAGAATTAAAGATTTCTGCAGTTGCTACACAAAATCAAAATGTAGTTGTTGACCAACTAAAAAAAGATTTTGAAACATTAAAAATGACTAATTCATTATTGGGCAGTGAAGATTATAAAAGAGATACAAAGCTTAAAATAAATTCATTAATTCGTGAAATTGATTATTGTATAGCGCAGCTAGCAGATTAAAAATATGAATGAAAAGCTTAAAATTAAAATATCAATAGCAGACAGAGTTTATCCGTTAACGGTTGACATGTCGCAAGAAGAAGGATTGCGTAGTGCTTCTAAAAAAATTGATGCTATGATTAAGCAATTTGAAGAAAATTATGCTGTTCGTGATAAGCAAGATGTTTTGGCTATGTGCGCCTTACAATTTGCCTCTCAAATGGAACAGAAAAATGTTGATAATGCTATTGATGGTACTGAATCTATAGAACGATTAACAAAATTAAATAATTTATTAGACGACTATCTCAACAAATAATAAACAACTAGAAAAAACGTTCTTTAACATAGACTAAAAATACTGCCTACATTAGTTCATTTTTGGTAAACTCAACACTAACAAATTAAAATGAGTAAATCGTCGCTACTATAGTAAGCCCATTCAGTTGGGAAACTTGAACAGTGAGTTAACTCAAAACTTGTCCTTACGAGTTTATACAAGCAATTAATGTAGGTTTTTTTATATATAAATTTTAAACAAACATGAACATAGTACTACTTATTATCGCCGTTATAGCTGGAATTGCTGGAGGTTTTGCCATTGCAAAAATGCTCGAAAAAAGCAATGTTTCCAACTTAATTAAAAACGCCAAGAAAGAAGCAGGATCAATTTTAAAAGATGCTAATTTAGAAGCCGAAAACATTAAAAAAGACAAACTACTTCAGGCAAAAGAGAAGTTTTTAGAATTGAAATCAGAGCACGAAAAAGAAATTTTATCGAAAGATAAAAAAATGGCAGAAGTTGAAAAAAGAATTAGAGATAAAGAATCACAAGTTTCAAGTGAATTAGCCAAAGCTAAAAAAGTAAACGACGATTTTGAAGCTAAAACTAACGAATACAACTCTAAAATTGAACTGTTAGATAAAAAACAGATTGAAATTGAGAAAATGCACAAAAGCCAAGTAAATCAACTTGAAGTTATTTCAGGATTATCTGCTGATGATGCAAGAGAACAATTGGTTGAAAGTTTAAAAGCTGAAGCTAAAACTAAAGCAATGTCTCACATTCAAGAAACAATAGAAGAAGCTAAACTTACTGCTGCACAAGAAGCAAAAAAAGTAATCATCTCAACTATTCAACGTGTTGGAACTGAAGAGGCTGTAGAAAATTGTGTATCTGTTTTTAACATTGAATCAGATGATGTAAAAGGAAGAATCATTGGTCGTGAAGGTAGAAATATTCGAGCTCTTGAGGCCGCAACTGGTGTAGAAATCATTGTTGATGACACTCCAGAAGCAATTATTCTATCTTGTTTCGATCCAGTTAGAAGAGAAATTGCTCGTCTATCGCTACATAAATTAGTAACTGACGGAAGGATTCACCCAGCTAGAATTGAAGAAGTTGTTGCTAAAACAACTAAGCAAATTGATGATGAAATCATAGAAGTTGGTAAACGTACCGTTATAGATTTAGGGATTCATGGTTTGCATCCAGAATTAATTAAGACCGTTGGTAGAATGAAATACCGTTCGTCTTATGGTCAGAATTTATTGCAGCACTCGCGCGAAGTTTCTAAACTTTGTGGAATCATGGCTGCTGAGTTAGGATTAAATGTAAAATTAGCAAAACGTGCTGGTTTACTTCACGATATTGGAAAAGTTCCAGATGCCGAAAGTGATTTACCTCACGCCTTACTAGGTATGCAATGGGCTGAAAAATATGGTGAAAAAGAAGAAGTTTGCAATGCGATTGGAGCACACCATGATGAAATTGAAATGAAATACTTAATTTCTCCAATAATTCAAGTTTGTGATGCTATTTCTGGAGCTAGACCAGGCGCACGACGTCAAGTTTTAGATTCTTACATACAAAGATTGAAAGATTTAGAAGAAATTGCATTCGGATTTAACGGTGTTAAAAATGCTTATGCAATTCAAGCCGGAAGAGAATTACGTGTAATAGTTGAAAGTGAAAAAGTAAGTGATGATATGGCTCAAAACTTATCATTTGAGATTTCACAAAAAATTCAAACTGAAATGACTTATCCAGGACAAGTTAAAATTACAGTAATTAGAGAAACTCGTGCTGTAAATATTGCAAAATAACTTTTTTTGAAAATACAAAAACCGTTAGAATTAAATTTCTAACGGTTTTTTTATGTGAAATTCAGAGATTTTAAACAAATATGGTTTCAAAATCTTCTTGACTCATTGGTTTATAATAGTATTTTTTAACTTCGTCTTCATAAAGTTTAGATTTATTCAAATCGGAAACATCATTGGAAGAGCTAATTAAATAAACAGTGACATCTTTACTTAAATTTTGTTTTATTTTTCTAAATTCTTCTAAAAAGTGCCAACCATCACAAACTGGCATGTTAATATCTAATAAAATTAAATCAGGTTCACTATCAGTTTGTATCTTGTTTTTTAAATCATCAATTGCTTCTAATCCGTTAAAAAAATAGCTCGTATTGACATTAATATTGCACTTTGAAAATAACTTTTTTATGATAAAATGATAAACTAAATCATCATCAACAACAAAAATATTATTAAACTTCTTCATTAAAATTTATTTTAAAAGTTGTTCCTACATTTACTTTACTCTCTACTTCAATTGTTCCGCCCATTGACTCTATTTGATTTTTAGTGATAAATAAACCAATTCCTCTTGCATTATCATTTTTATGAAATGTTTTGTACATCCCAAATAATTTCTCTCCATATTTTTCTAAATTAATTCCTAAACCATTGTCTTGAATTAATAAAACTAATTTTCCATCTTCCTTTCGTGAAGAATAATGTATTTCTGGTTTACGCTCAGGATGCGAATACTTAATAGCATTAGTTGTAAAATTTAAAAATAGACTTTCTAAATAAGCTGGGTTAAATTTTATAGTATCTTTTTCACCTATTTTATTAACAATTATAACTTTATTATCTTTAATTTCTTTACTCAAAACTTCAAGTGTTTGATTAAGAAATAGTTTAAGATTCAAATCTTCTTTTTTATGAATAATAGTTGTGTGAATATCAACCAATTCTTTTAAATGATCAATGGTTTCAGAAAGCGCATTGGAAGTTGTCTTTAAATAACTAATACATTCTTCTCTATTAACTGGATCATCAGATTCGTCAAACATATTCAAGAGCATTTTGAAATTTCCTGTATGTGATCTTAAATTGTGAGAAACAATATGAGCAAAATTCAACAATCTATTATTCTGCTCAATGATAATATCTAAATTTCCGAGTAGTTCCTGTTCCTTTTCTTTATTAGAAGTTACATCACTATGAGTTCCTATTATTCGTAACGGATTTCCATTTTCATCTCTTTCAATAATTTTTCCGCGACTTAAAACCCATATATAAGTACCATCTTTTGCCAAAACGCGTTTAGTATTTTCAAAAAAAGGTATTTTATTTAGCTTATGAGATTCTATATTTTGTAAATAATTAGTCAAATCGTCAGGATGAATTCTTTCGTCCCATTGTGAGTTGGTATTTATATTGTCATGTTCATTAAACTGAATCATTTGCAACGATTCTTTAGAGAAGAAAACTTCACCAGTTTTAATATTGTAATCCCAAATACCTTTTTTAGATGCTTCTAATGCAAACTGATAACGAGTCTCAGATTCACTAACTTTTAATTCTCTACTTTTTATAGTAGAAATATTGGTTAAATTACAATAAAAGATAGCATTTTTTTCAGCATCAAGAGCTACGTTAGCATCAACTTTAAACCATTTTACGCTTTTGTTTTTTAGCAAAATTCTAAATTCACAAGTCCACGATTTTAGCGTTTGCTTAGAAATATATAATGAATTGAAAAAAGATTCTTTATCATCAGGATGCAATTTTTCATTAAATAAATCTAATGCATTTTGATTCAAATCAAATTCATTAATTTCAAAAAAAGAAATTATACTTTTATTGAGATATGACAAATAAAATTCATTTTCTTGGGAAATAGTTAACTGAAAAATTAAATCGGGAATTTGATTTAATATTTTCTCATAAAAGTTAACTTTCTCATCCAACAAATAATCCATTGAGGTTAAACTTGTTTTCATATTTTTAGTAGGTTGGGACCAAATTCTATTAATTTCTTAAGCAAAAATAATAAAATTACGAAAGCAAATCTAACAATAAAATCGACAAAGTGCAATTTTTTGACGTTAAAATACTTATTTTCTTAAAAATAATGTATTTTATAGTTTTAATCCTACAATATTAAAAATTGACTATTTTCAATATTAATAAATTGATAAAAAAACTATTTTCTAGGATGAAATGCATTCATTATTTGTGTTAAATGTTTTCTATCCAAATGCACATAAATTTCAGTAGTAGTTATTGATTCGTGCCCGAGCATCATTTGAATCGCTCTTAAATCGGCACCATTTTCAAGTAAGTGAGTTGCAAATGAATGTCTAAATGTGTGCGGACTTATAGCTTTGTTAAGACTAATTTTAACAGCTAATTCTTTTATAATTGTAAAAATCATTGCTCGTGTAAGCTGTTTTCCTCTTCTGTTTAGAAATAAAGTGTCTTCGTGACCTTTTTGAATCGGCAAATGATTTCGCACAAAATTTTTGTATTGCAAGATATATTTTTGGGTAATTGGACTAATTGGAACAAACCGTTGTTTATTTCCTTTACCTGTGATTTTGATAAAACCTTCGTCAAAAAATAGATCAGAAATTTTTAGAGTTACTAATTCAGATACGCGCAAACCGCAACCATACAAAGTTTCTAACATAGCCTGATTGCGTTCTCCTTCGGGCTTTGATAAATCTACAGCATTTATTATGGCATCAATTTCATCTGTTGCTAATGTATCGGGTAATTTTCTACCTAATCTTGGTGCTTCTATAAGTTCCATCGGATTATCATTTCGATAATCTTCAAATATTAAATAAGAGAAAAAACTTTTTAATCCTGAAATAATTCTGGCTTGAGAACGCGCATTAACATCTTTAGAAACTGAATAAATGAATTGTTGAATAGTTTCTTCAGAAATTTTTATTGGAGATATTGCTATTTCATTACTTTCAAGAAACAGGCAAAGTCGTTCAATATCAAAAGAATAATTATCAATAGTGTTTTTAGACAATCCTCTTTCGATTTTCAAATAAGATTGATAGCTTTTTATGTAAGTTGTCCAATTCATTACTACAAAGAAACGTGAATTGAATGAATAAAAAAAACCTCCCGAATTAACGGAAGGTTTAAATATTTTAATCTAAAGTTTAGATTAGAATTTGTAAGTCAAACCGAATTTAGCAGTATCAAAAAAGTTATTGAATACATTTACATTACCTGTAAAAGCACTTACCGTTTCTCCTCCTTTGTATTTGTTAGATGCATAAGATAAAACATCAGTCAAACCAAAGTTAATTGCAAAACTTTTAGATACAAAATAATTTATACCTAAACCAGCATTAACTCCTAAACCAGTGTATTTAGCTTCAGCTAAACCTGTTTTTCCAGAATTTGAGTTAACTCCTAATTCTGCATAGGTTTTGAATCTTTGACCTAAATCTAAGAAATAGTAACGACCAAAAACACCAACATTTAAGTTAGAATTTTTATCAGTATCAGCTCCATTAGTTTCAGCTTTATCTGAACCAAAACCTAATTGAACACCTACTGCAAATTTGTCAGATAAAAAATATCCAACTTTTGGATTGAATTCGAAAGAATTAGTTTTTTCTTTAGTGTTTTTGTCATTAGTTGAATTAAAACCTAAATTCCCTTCTACCAAAACATTTCCCTCAGAAAAACCAAACTCTTTTGATTCTTTCTTTTCTTGAGCGTTAGCAAATCCGAAAGCGAATATTGCAGCTACTGTTAAAATTACATTTTTCATTTTATTTTGTTTAAAATTAATGACGCAAAGTTAAACCTATTCTGTTTTCGCTTTTTTATAATTTCGATTTGAGTTATCAACAGAGTTATTAACAATCATTGTGTTTAAAGTATCTGACAAACAATTGTTTACGCCTAAAATAGTTCACAACCTAAAAATGTTAAGTTTTATTTAACACGTGAAAAAAGGTCTAAATGTTAAAAAAGACGTCTTATTTATACATTTTGGTGTACTTTTTAATAAAAAAAAATTTACAAAATAATATAGCTTCTAATAAATTTATGATAAAGTCTTTAAATTAATATTTATGTTTTCCTACATTTACAAAAAAGGAATTAGCATGAAAATAATTATTATTAACGGACCAAATCTTAATCTATTAGGAAAACGTGAACCCGAACTTTACGGAAGCACAACATTTGAAACTTATTTTCAAGAATTAAAAACTAAATATACATCTGCTGACTTAGAATATTATCAAAGTAATATTGAAGGCGAAATCATTGACAAAATTCAAGAAGTTGGTTTTTCATATCACGGAATAATTTTAAATGCCGCAGCTTACACACATACATCAATAGGAATTGGCGATGCCATAAAAGCTATAACAACTCCGGTAATAGAAGTTCATATTTCTAATACTTTTTCGAGAGAAGATTTTAGACATCAGTCCTATATTTCTCCCAATGCCAAAGGAATTGTTATTGGTTTTGGGTTGAAAAGTTATGAATTGGCTTTGCAGTCTTTTCTATAATTATCATTTTCACACAACCATTTACTTAACTTGTTGGGCTCAACTATTAAAATGAAAAAAATGAAATTAAACACATAGAGACATAGAAAAAAGTAAACTCTAGACCAATTCTTGGTTTTACATAGCTATACTTTATCTCTGAAAAGTAAAATGTCTCTAAATAAAAGGGACAAAAACTATGTTTCTATTTGTTTAAAAAAAGTAAAATTAATTAAACCCAGCGTGTATATACTTAAAATAGACCTCTACTATAAAACTAAACTCCATGAAAAAAATTACTATTCTATTATTTTTACTTTTTTCTATAGCAACATTTGCCCAAATTAAAGGCACGGTTTCCGATTCTAAAGGCAATCCAATTCCGTTTGCTAATATATATGTAAAAGACACCTATATAAGTACTACCACAAATGAGCAAGGAAAGTATGAATTAAATTTAAAAACAACTGGCACTTTTGTAATTCTGTATCAATATTTAGGTTATAAAACCGAAAAAAAAGTTGTTGAAACCACTAAAACAGCTCAAATAGTAGATGTAACTTTATTAGAAGAAGATATTCAATTAAATGAAGTTGTAATAGATTCCAAGGTAAACCCAGCAATAGAAATCATTAAAAATGCCATTGCAAACCGAAAAGAAAATTCAAAAAAAACTTCAAAATACAATGCCGATTTTTATTCAAAAGGAATATTTAGAGTAAAAAATCTTCCTAAAACCATAATGGGACAAAAATTAGATTTCTTTGATGAAATGATTGATTCCACCCGTAGTGGTATTTTGTATTTATCGGAAACCGTTTCGAAAATTACGTTTCAAAAACCCGATAAAATGAAAGAAGTTATTGTCGCTTCTAAAGTTAGCGGTAACAATAACGGATTCAGTTTTAACAATGCAGCCGACGTGAATTTTGATTTTTATGAAAACTACTTAGATTTTGATGTAAAAGTAATCTCGCCAATTGCTGACAATGCATTTAATTATTACAAATACAAATTTGATGGATCGTTTGCCGATGAAAATAACAAAGTCATTAACAAAATAAAAGTTACACCTAAGCGCTCAACCGAGCCAGCAATGGAAGGCTACATCTATATTGTAGACGATTCTTGGGAGATTTATGCCGTAGATTTATCAATCAAAGGTTCACAAATGCAAAATCCAGCCGTAAACACATTAACTTTAAAACAAAGTTATAGTTATAATAGCAAAAATAAGATTTGGGCAAAAAACACTCAAACGATTGACTTTGAAGCTGGAATGTTAGGCATAAACATCAATGGAAGATTTACTTATGTGTATTCAAATTTTGAATTTCCTGAAAAATTTGAAAAGAAAACATTCACTGCCGAAGTTTTAAAATTTGAAGAAAACGCTAATAAAAAAGAAGATTCGTTTTGGAACACCATTCGACCTGTGCCTTTAACTACTGAAGAAAGTACCGATTATATCAAAAAAGATGCTATACAAACCAAAAAGAAATCAGAAAAATATCTAGATTCAATTGATGCCAAACACAATAAATTTGGAATTTCCGATATAATAATGGGCTATTCTTATAAAAAATCATTTAAAAAATGGTCATTAAATTATGATGGACCATTAATGTCAACTTCATTCAATACGGTTCAAGGCTGGAAGTCACAAGTTGGATTGTCTTATTTTCAACGAGACGAAGAAAAAAGAACGTACACTAGAATTGGTTCAAAATTCGATTACGGTTTTTCAGAAAACAAACTTCGTGTATTAGGAAATTTTACTCATAAATTCAATAATAGTAACAACGCTACGATTTCAGTATTTGGTGGAAGCAGTATCAATCAATTTAATGCAACCAATCCGATTTCGAACCTCATCAATACTGGAAGCAGCTTACTTTTTAAAAACAATTTTATGAAATTGTATGAAAAGAATTTTGTTTCAGCCAATTTTGGTCGTGAAGTAATCAATGGATTGAATTTGAATGTGAATTTAGAATATTCAGAAAGAAAACCATTATGGAATACAACCGATCATAGCGTTTCAAAAACTGATGATGTATATTCGTCTAACAATCCGTTATTGCCATTTGATTATGTTACTCCAGCATTTGAAAAACACAATTTAATGAAAACTAATGTTTTAGCTCGAATAAAATTTGGTCAACATTATTGGACGCGACCTGACGGAAAATACAATATCGGAAACGATGCTTATCCAACACTTTCATTTGGGTATGAAAAGGCATTTGCTGGTTCAGATAAAAAATATGAATACGATTTACTTATGGCGCGAGTTACACAAGATTTGAGTATTGGAAACAAAGGCGATATGAAAATCAATTTGAAAGCTGGAAAATTTTTCAATGCGGATAATATATCATTTGTTGATTACAAACATTTTAACGGAAACCAAACGCACATTACTGGTGGCGATGGTTATACCAATTTATTCAACAACTTACCTTATTATAGTGCGAGTACTAATGACAGCTATTTGGAATTTCATGTAGAGCACAATGACAAAGGTTATTTAATGAATAAAATTCCGTTGTTGAATAAATTGCAATCACAATTGGTTTTAGGATTTCATAATTTGGCAATTCCGGGAAGAAATCCGTACCAAGAATTCTCTGTTGGATTGGATAATTTAGGCATAGGAAAAGCTAGATTGTTTCGAATCGATTATGTTCGTTCGTATCAAAATGGCTACAAAGGTGATGCGGTGATTTTCGGATTGAAATTTTTGAATATTATTGAATAAATTAAATTTAGACACGAATTTCACGAATTGTCACGAATTGTCACGAATTGTCACGAATCTATTATAGTAAATTACACGAATTGAAACATTATTTAATTCGTGTAATTTAATTTTAAACTTTCTAATTTGTGAAAATTTGTGCAATTCGTGTAAAATCTTTTCCTTCTTAATTTTTATCGAAATTAATTTGATTTATTTAAAGAAAACATCATAACCAAACCGAATCAACGTTCCAATTACAACTACCAAAAAGAAAATTCTAATAAATCCGTTTCCTTTTTTAATGGCTAACTTCGCTCCTATCCAACCACCAAAAGCATTGCAAAACGCCATTGGAATAGCAATTATCCAAATCATTTTTCCTTTTAGAACAAAAAGGCAAATCGAACCAAAATTAGTCGCTAAATTTACCATTTTAGCATTTGCAGAAGCGTGAAGAAAATCGAAACCCAAAACTGAAACAAACGCCAATACTAAAAAACTTCCAGTTCCCGGACCAATAAATCCGTCATAAAAACCAATGCAAAGACTCATTATTACGGCTAGAAAAATTTGCTTCGTTTCAGATAGATCTTTCACTTGGTGTTGACCAAAATTCTTTTTACTAAAAGTATAAATCGCAATTAAGGTTAAAACTACTAAAAGCAACGGTTTCATAAAATCATTACTAACTTTTATCAATAAACTCGAACCCAAAAAAGAAGCGCAAAAAGCAGTAACTGCCATAATTGAAAGTAACTTCCAATTCATTTGTACTTTTTTTAAATATTGATAAGCTGCAAACGAAGTTCCACTAAAAGCTGGTATTTTCAACGAACCCATAATAGAAGAAACGGCATAATTAGGTAACAAAATTAATGCAACTGGCGATTGAATTAATCCACCACCGCCTACAATAGCATCTACAAATCCTGCGAAGAATGAAGCGATACAAAGAAGTATGATTATGTAAGTTTCCATAAATACCAAAAATAAAATCCCAATGTAGTATCATCGGGATTTCTATATTCTATTCTCTTTTTTCTATTTTCTATTATTACATTCTTACAATATTAGCTCCAAGCGCACGAAGTCTTTCATCAATGCGTTCGTAACCTCTATCAATTTGTTCAATATTTTGAATAGTTGAAGTTCCTTTAGCTGAAAGTGCAGCAATTAATAATGAAATTCCCGCACGAATATCGGGCGAACTCATTGTAGTTGCTTTTAGTTGTGATTCAAAATTATGACCCATAACTACAGCTCTGTGTGGATCACATAACATGATTTTGGCTCCCATATCAATTAGTTTATCCACGAAGAACAAACGACTTTCGAACATTTTTTGATGAATTAAAACATCACCTTTAGACTGTGTGGCAACCACTAAAACGATACTCAATAAATCGGGTGTAAATCCAGGCCAAGGTGCATCGGAAACTGTTAGAATTGAACCGTCAATATCGGTTTTAATTTCGTATCCATCAAGATGAGCTGGAATATAAATATCGTCGCCTTTTCGTTCTAACGTAATTCCTAATTTTCTAAACACACTCGGAATCACACCTAAATTATCCCAAGATACATTTTTAATCGTGATTTCACTTTTTGTCATTGCAGCAAGACCAATCCACGAACCAATTTCAATCATGTCTGGAAGAATTCTGTGCTCACAACCGCCAAGAGAATCGACTCCTTCAATAGTCAATAAATTTGAACCAACGCCGCTAATTTTTGCACCCATAGAATTCAACATTTTACACAATTGTTGCAAATATGGTTCGCAAGCAGCATTGTAAATTGTAGTTGTTCCTTCGGCTAAAACAGCAGCCATAACAATATTTGCAGTTCCTGTTACCGATGCTTCGTCAAGTAACATGTAGGCACCTTTTAATTTTCCGTCAGTTTCAACACCATAAAAATGATCTTCTCTTTCGTAACGGAATTTTGCTCCAAGATTTATAAAACCCTCAAAGTGAGTGTCTAATCTTCTTCTTCCTATTTTATCTCCGCCTGGTTTTGGAATGTATCCGCACCCGAAACGTGCTAAAAGTGGACCAACAATCATAATTGAACCACGTAAACTTCCACCTTCTTTTTTGAACGCTTCTGTTTTTAAGTAATCAATATTGACTTCATCGGCTTGAAAAGTGTAATCACCAGGACCGTTTTTCTGAATTTTAACTCCTAAATTTCCTAAAAGTGTAATTAGTTTATTGACATCAATAATATCAGGAACATTAGTAACTCGTACCTTTTCTGATGTTAATAATGTTGGACACAATACTTGTAATGCTTCATTTTTAGCGCCTTGTGGTGTAACATCGCCTTTTAGTCTAATGCCTCCTTCAATTTTAAAAGTTCCCATATATTTTTAGATTCTGAGACGCTGAGGCTCT
This sequence comes from Flavobacterium sp. SUN046, assembly GCF_028867965.1. GTDB lineage: Bacteria > Bacteroidota > Bacteroidia > Flavobacteriales > Flavobacteriaceae > Flavobacterium. The sequence continues at coordinate 159,149 of NZ_JAPQNT010000008.1, read as the reverse complement.
GAGATTTTGAGGTTACTTAGCACCTTAAAAACTTAGCTCCTTAGTGCCTTTATTTTGGATTATTGTTGTTATTATTATTTTTTACAAAAGGTTTTTTACCAGCAATAGGTTTTTTAAATCCTTGTATTTTCATGTTCTTTTGTTGTGGCATTAATGACTTATTAGATACTTTTTTGTTAGTACGAATCAAATCATTTGTGGTAGAGAGTTCTTCTTGACTTTGAATTAAATTGATAGTTCCTTCTGAAAGTTCGAACAAATGTTCAAAAATTACAGCATCGGTAACGGTATCTTTATTCCAACTCAAATAAGATTTTTTCATGTGGTTGGCAATTACTTTCACCAAGGCACTTTTCATTTCGCCTTCTTCCCATTTATTGGCAACTTCTATCATGTACTTGATATTGTTTCCATAAAAACGGTACTTAGGATTTTTCTGTGGATAAGCCAAACGTTCTGGCTTTAAGTTAATTACTTCTCGAGTCGGAATTGGATAAGGCGAATCTACATCCAATTTAAAATCGGACATAATAAACAATTGATCCCACAATTTATGCTGAAAATCGAGTACATCACGCAAATGCGGATTCAAACTTCCCATAACACTAATAATGTAACGTGCTGCTTTATTTCGTTCCTCTTTACTTTCAATTATAACCGCTTGGTCAATCAATTTTTGCAAATGACGACCATATTCTGGAATGATTAAATGCGGACGCTCGGCATTGTATTCTAAATTGAATACAACGTCATTAGCATTTTCTTTTATATATTTTGCAACCATATTAAAATGAAATTATTCCTTCAATTGCTGAAACTTCAATGTATTTTGCAACAACATCTTCTGGAGATTCCATGGTAACATTTATCGAAATACTTGTAAATTTTCCAGTTTTAGATTGATTAGTTTTTATTACTGCACCCATGTTATCAAAAGCATTTTCAACTTCTTCTACTTTTTTAGCATCAGTTGGTACAATAAATTTGTAAAGGTATTCGCCAGGCCAAGTTGATGTGTTACCCAACTCTTCTTTTAGACGAATGTAAAATTCTTCGGTCTTTTTATCCATTTTTCAATTAAAAATAAAGGCAAATATACATTTTTGATTTGAACTTTTGAAATTTTATAAAAACAAAAAACAGCTTCAAAATTTCTTTCAAAGCTGCTTTTCAAAATTAACCACAATTTAATTAACTAATCTATTATTATCTCTGCCAAATTTTGATTTTCTTTTACTTTTCCTAATTGAATAGTTTGCAATTTTCTTTCAATAGTTCCATTTCCTTTTCGGGTGTAAACCTCAACCATAACAGTTGTTGGTCCGTTTTCGGTAAGTGCGCCTTCGCCAAAATAATTGGTCTTGATGATGAACTTTCCTTTTACTGCATTTCGTAATAAATATTGTTCTGGTCCGTAACCTTGTGTAAAATCTTTAGAAAATCGTGCTCCAGCATTTGTATCACGATGTCCGTAATAACATTCTTCGTTGGTTGGCTCAATAATATGTAAATCGATATCAGTATCCATTTGATTCCAATTCAAAATGATGCGCACATCAACTGGCATTTTATCATAATATTTTTCATCCAATTTATCGGTTTTTATGCTTTTATGTTCCGCCATCATTCGATTGATATCCATCAAAATAATATCTTCAACGCCTTCATATTGACCGCTCATTTCTCCGTAATAATTGACTTCTAAACCTTTAATTAATTCGTCGAAAGCGGCTTGATATTGCTTGTTATCTTCCAAGACTAAAGCCAAATCTCTATGCGCTTGTGGCTCTTGTGCTCGCCATTTTGCAACTTGAGTAGCTGTATATAAAGCATCATCATAAGCTTGCCATTGACGTAACAAATAAGTCAACGATTTGTACAACTGATGGTTTTCTAAACCTAAATCGGCTATATTACTCAAAACCAACAGCGCCGTTGCTTTATCACCAGTATCATAAAAATGATTGGCAACATCAAAATAAAAATTCGGATTGGTTTCTTGATCTTCTTTCAACTCTAAATACAAAGTATATTTTTTATCGGCTGGAGCATTTGCCAAAGCTTTCAAATAAACTCTATCTGGATTCCATTGGGTTACCTTGGTTCTATTGGTAATTGCATAACCATTTGCGTTTGAATAAGTTCCGTTGGAAATGCTATCTGTAGTTGTCCAATTCATAGTTGCGCCATTTGTAACAGTACTATTTCCTCTAATAACTACATTTTGATTGTTAGGAGTATTTACTGCAAGTCCATTAACTCTTCCATTTAAAGTTTGTACAGCATCGGCAATTGGAGCATCCGTAACTTTATAGTCTTCTTCCTTTTCAGATGAAATACTTGAACTTTGAACTTGTTGAACAGAAGAACTAACTGATCTTTTCGCTCTACTGCTTCCAAAAGCAGTTACCACGACTTCATCTAATTGAACATCTGATTCAGCTAAACGAACATCAATTCGTTTATTATTTCCAACTGTCACCGAAGTTGGTTTCATTCCGATAAAATTAAACACTAAAACATCTCCAGGTTTAGCATTAATTGAATATTTTCCATCCAAATCGGTTTCAACACCTCTATTTGTTCCTCTAATAACTACAGTTGCTCCTGGTAATGGTTCTGATTTATCATAAACTAAACCTCTAACAAAACTTGGATTCACACCATTAAAATTAACATTTTGAGGCTGATAATTTGTCACTTGTTTTACTTTTTTTGGAGGCTTTACTGGTTTAGGTAATTGGTATTTTGTATCGTTATCCCACCAAGCTTTTAATTCTTGATAATAACGTTCTACATTTTCCCAATTACTGTGTTTTTGAGCAGCAGCAGATGCAATTTGTTGTTTCATCAATCTGTCAAATTCTGGGCGTATTTCTGCTGGTGGAACAATATCGTATTGAATATAATCGTTCAAACTTTCTAACACAATTAACGATGTATTTTCGGTTACAATACCGTATTTTTTGCCTAAAGTTTCAATTTCTTCTGCGTTGTCTTTGTAACGTATTTCTAAATTGGCAATTTTCTTTTGCGCCCAAAGTTTTTCGATATTTACGTCATTTGTCGCCTGATTATTTGCATTAATTACAATAGTTTTTTCTAGTGTTGGTGTGTCATTATAACCAAAAAGTAATACGATTTCGTTTTGTGCTTTTAATGAAATTCCTGCTACGCTAAAACTTCCTGAAACTGGTGTTCCAACCATTGGATACAAATCGGTTACCATAAAATTTTCTTTAACGCCTAAGAATTTTAAGTTTTGGAAAACCAATTTATTCAAAGCATCTTCAACTTTCATTTGATTCAAATTAATGAAACTTCCACCTGATTTTATAGCATTAAAATTTAGAAAAGCATAATCTGCTGAAGCCAATGAAGTAATGGTATAAATTGATTTTTTAGTATCCGGAAGATTGTTTTTACTTAACGACGATAATCCGTCAGTGAAAAATAAATATTCATCGTGAACCGCTAATTTAATTTTTGAAAAACGAGTTCCTCCATCATATTTCACTTTAGCTAATTCTGATTTTAATTCAGACCAATCACCATTTTTTATGCTATAAATTGCCTTCTTTTCAAAATTATAACCTTCAAAATAAAGTGTAATTTCTACTGAATTTAATCCTTTAATATAAGCATCAAGTAACTCTAGTTCTTTTTTCAAATCGCGTTTTCTACAACTTAGCGACACATCCCAAATTAGTCCAATTGAATTTGGATTTTTCTTATGCACTTTTACTCCGTCAATAATGGTATTTGCATAAAAATAATGCTGATTATCTACCGATTGCACCACAACACTTGGAATATCTTCTTTAATCGGAATCGAAATTATCAATTTATCTTTAGCTGTATAATTACTTTTTCTAATAGTTGCTTGATAATTCTGATTGAAATTTTCTAATGCCAAAACACCTTCATCATTAGTAATTGTTGGCACTGCAGTAGCTCCAAGAACAGCAACAGACAATTCAAAAATATCCAACGGTCGCAAATAACTACTCAACATTTGATAGCCTAAATGAGTCGCGTCTAAACTAATTAATTCTTGTTCGTAGCCAATAATAACAATACGTTCATTATTGGGCATCAACGGATAAATGCGTGTTTTAAAATTATTGCCTTCTACTTTTTCTAATAATCCTGGGTCAACTCTACGATGTTCAACGGCTTCAAAAACTTCTTTTCCTTTGTTTTTATTTACAGGAACAGCTTCACGCATTTTGCCATTTATATCAATTGCATATCTCGAAACCGAAACTCCTTCGGGCAACGGAAACAATAATTCGGCTTCCAATTGACGATCGGTGCCGTTAAAAAAGTGCATTTCGGTAGTTGTGTAAGCAATATTTCCAACCACTTTTACATTTACTTTCAACTGACTTAATCTAACTAAAGAAGAGTCTTTTCCTTTAACATTAAGTTGCGGACTTTGGGCATTGGCAAAAAAACCAATTAGTACTACTAGAATTTGAAGTGCTTTTTTCATAAAATTCATTTTTAAAGTTTCGGCAGTAAAACCGTTATAATGATATAGAGTAGTATTTTTAGGAAAAGGTTGGAATGGATTTTAAATTTATTATTTTTACGATGAATTAATTCAATTTTCATGTCTAAACTTCCGCATATATCAACTAGTATTTTCAGCATAATGTCTCAAATGGCAAACGAATACAACGCCATTAATTTATCGCAAGGATTTCCGAATTTTCCTGTTGATGAACGCTTGAAAAATTGTGTTGCAAAATGGGCAAAAGAAGAAATTCATCAGTATTTACCAATGGCTGGTTTTCCACCTTTATTAGAGAAAATTGCCACGCTTACAAAAAATTCATACAACAGAAAAGTTAATCCAACAACAGATATTTTAGTTACTGCTGGAGCAACCGAAGGAATTTTTGCTACAATTCAAGCGTTAGTAAATCCAAATGAGGAAGTTATTATTCTTGATCCGAGTTATGATTGTTACGAAACTCCTATCCTACTTTGCAATGCTAAACCAATTCGCATCAATTTGAACGATGATTTCACTCCGAATTGGGAGACGATTTCGAATGCAATGAATAGTAAAACCAAAATGATAATTATAAACAATCCGCACAATCCGACAGGAAAAATTTGGACAGAAAATGATTATTTGCAACTGGAAAAATTATTGAATTTGCATCCGAATGTAATCGTGCTTTCTGACGAAGTTTATGAATACATTACTTTTGAAAACAAACATATATCGGTAAATCAAAGAGAAAAATTAATCAATAAAAGTGTGATTGTTTCTTCATTTGGAAAATCATTTCACATAACTGGTTGGAAGATTGGCTATTTAATTGCTCCAGAATATTTGATGAAAGAAATTAAAAAAGTGCATCAATTTTTGGTTTTCAGCGTGAATAGTTTGGCACAATATGCTTTGAATGATTACATCGAAATGGTTGATATTTCACAACTTGGTACATTCTATCAACAAAAAAGAGACTTTTTTAGAAATTTAATGAAAGAAACCAAATTTGAATTATTGCCGTGCGAAGGTTCTTATTTTCAAATTGCATCGTATAAATTAATTTCTGATGAAAATGATCTTGATTTCACAAAACGATTGGTTAAAGAATATGGAGTTGCTACTGTTCCGCTTTCTCCGTTTTATGCTGATTCAAAACAAACAAATTGCATTCGATTTTGTTTTGCAAAAGACGAAAAAACTTTAATTGAAGCTACTAATCAATTGTTAAAATTGTAAAATAATCAAATACTATGCGCGCATAATAAAATAATTTCTATATTTACACTAACAAAAACAAACTACTATGGATTTTTCAGCAAAAATGCTTCGTGATGATGCGTTAAAAGGCAAAACAATTGTTGTAACCGGTGGCGGAAGCGGCTTGGGAAAAGCAATGACAAAATATTTTTTAGAATTAGGTGCCAACGTTGCCATAACTTCAAGAGATTTAGACAAACTTCAAAAAACTGCCGAAGAATTAACTACTGAAACTGGTGGAACATGTTTGGCTTTACAATGTGATGTTCGCCATTACGATCAAGTTGAATCAATGCTCGCAGAAGTTTTAAAGGCTTTTGGCAAAGTAGATGTTTTATTGAATAATGCAGCTGGAAATTTCATTTCTCCAACAGAACGATTATCTGCAAATGCTTTTGATACCATCATAGATATCGTATTAAAAGGTTCCAAAAACTGTACGTTAGCTTTTGGAAAACACTGGATTGACAAAAAACAAGAATCTTCAGTAGTTTTAAATATTGTTACAACTTATGCTTGGACTGGTTCGGGTTATGTGGTTCCGAGTGCTACTGCAAAAGCTGGCGTACTTGCAATGACAAGAAGTTTAGCTGTTGAATGGGCAAAATACGGAATCCGAATGAATGCAATTGCTCCTGGTCCATTTCCAACCAAAGGCGCTTGGGAACGTTTATTGCCTGGCGATTTAGCATCCAAATTTGACATGACTAAAAAAGTGCCATTAAGACGTGTTGGAAATCATCAAGAATTAGCCAATTTAGCGGCGTATTTAGTTTCAGATTTTTCTGGATATATTAATGGTGAAGTTGTAACTATTGACGGTGGCGAATGGTTGCAAGGTGCAGGCGAATTCAACATGCTGGAGCAAATTCCGCAAGAAATGTGGGATATGTTAGAGGCGATGATTAAGAATAAAGGGAGTAAGTAGTTAGCAGATGGCAGATTTTAGATTGCAGAAAGCAGTTTTCAGTTTTCAGTTTTCAATTAACTACTTAAATAAGAAAATTTTAAACCAGAAGTAAATTATTATTTCTGGTTTTCTTTTTTTTAGTTTTTTCTATTCTCTTTATTCTATTCTCTTTGTTCTAAACTTTACAACATTGTTAACAAATAACACTTGAATAAACCATAAAAAATTGTATTTTTACACCTCAAAATTTTTAAGGAATTCATGGGCAAAATCATAGCAATAGCTAACCAAAAAGGCGGTGTCGGAAAAACAACAACTTCAATTAATCTCGCAGCATCATTGGGTGTTTTAGAGAAAAAAGTGCTACTTATTGATGCCGATCCACAAGCCAATGCAAGTTCTGGTTTAGGAATTGATGTAGAAAGTGTAGAAATTGGTACGTATCAAATTCTAGAACACAGCAATATTCCAGAAGAAGCTATTGTGAAATCTTCGTCTCCAAACGTTGATATAATTCCTGCACATATTGATCTTGTTGCCATCGAAATCGAATTGGTAGACAAAGAAAATCGTGAATACATGCTGAAACAAGCATTGGAAAGCATCAAAGATAAATACGACTATATTCTTATCGATTGTGCGCCATCATTGGGTTTACTAACATTAAATGCGTTAACAGCGGCCGATTCGGTTGTGATTCCAATTCAGTGTGAATATTTTGCTTTGGAAGGTTTAGGAAAATTATTGAATACTATTAAAAGTGTTCAAAAAATTCACAATCCAGAATTGGATATTGAAGGTTTGCTTTTAACTATGTTTGATTCGCGTTTGCGTTTGTCAAATCAAGTAGTTGAAGAAGTTCAAAAACATTTTAACGATATGGTTTTCAAGACTATAATTCAAAGAAATGTGAAATTAAGTGAAGCACCAAGTTTTGGTGAAAGCATTATAAATTTCGATGCCACAAGTAAAGGAGCTACCAATTACTTGAGTTTAGCAGAAGAAATTATCAAAAAAAATAGCAATTAATTATTTTAATTAGATGACAAAAGCAGTAAAAAAACAAGCTTTAGGAAGAGGTTTATCAGCATTATTAAAAGATCCAGACAACGATATTAAATCGGTTGATGATAAAAACGCAGATAAAGTTGTAGGTAATATTTTAGAAGTTGATATCGAAGCTATCGAAATCAATCCGTTTCAACCTAGAACTAATTTTAATGAAGAAGCGCTTCAAGAATTGGCTTCCTCTATTAAAGAATTAGGCGTTATTCAGCCTATTACAGTTAGAAAATTAGACTTTAACAAATACCAATTAATTTCGGGTGAACGTCGTTTGCGTGCTTCTAAATTGGTCGGAATGACTACCATTCCAGCTTATATTCGTATTGCAAATGACAATGAATCGTTGGTTATGGCATTGGTTGAAAATATTCAACGTCATGATTTAGATCCAATTGAAATTGCTTTATCCTACCAACGTTTGATTGAAGAAATTCAATTAACACAAGAGCAAATGAGCGAACGCGTTGGAAAAAAACGTTCTACAATTACTAACTATTTGCGTCTGTTAAAATTAGATCCAATTATTCAAACCGGAATTCGTGACGGATTTATAAGTATGGGTCACGGTCGCGCGATGATTAATATTGACAATCAAGATATTCAAACAGAAATTTATCAAAAAATTGTAAGCGAAAATCTATCCGTTCGTGATACTGAAGCATTAGTAAAAAAACATCAAGAAGGAGTTAAACCAGCTGCAGCAAAAGCAAAAAAAGGAAGTTCATTTGATGTTGCTGATGATCAAAAAAAAGCATTTAATAATTTCTTTGGAACAAAAGTAGAAGTTAAAATCGCAGGAAATGGTAAAGGCAAAATTGCAATTCCGTTTCATTCAGAAGAAGATTTTAATCGAATTATTAAATTAATCAACGGTTAGTGCTTCGGTCAATTTACATAGTAACTTTACTTTTTCTTCTGGGAACTTTTTCTTCATTGGCACAAACCCAAATAGAGCAAGGAATCATAGTGAAAAATGACTCTACCAAAACTAAAAAGACTGAAATAAATGTCTTAGCTCCAGCAAAAGCAGCATTTTATTCGGCTGTATTTCCTGGAATGGGACAAGTTTATAATAAAAAATATTGGAAAGTTCCATTGGTTTATGGCGCATTAGGAACCACTATTTATTTTTACATGAGTAATAATAAAAAATACCACCAATATAGAGATGCTTACAAGAGACGATTAGAAGGTTTTACCGATGATAATTATTCTTATTTAGATAATTCTCGTTTAATTTCTGCTCAAAAGTTTTATCAAAAAAACAGAGATTTAGCAGCACTGTTAACTGGACTTTTTTATGTCTTAAATATCGTTGATGCCAACGTTGATGCACATTTGATGCAGTTTAATGTAAATGACAACCTGACTTTAAAACCTGATTTTTATAGAAATGAATTCACTACAAAACAAGATTTGGGCGTTTGTTTGACTTTAAAATTTTAAAGTTTTCTTAAATTTTGTAACAATTACAATTAGTATTCAACTAATCTAAATATGAAAATAGCACTTTTAGGATACGGAAAAATGGGAAAAGTAATTGAGAAAATTGCTTTGGAACGTGGTCATGAAATTGTGTTACGTAAATCAAGTTCCGATAATTACAACGGATTAGAAAATGCCGATGTTGCTATTGATTTTAGTGTTCCTAATTCGGCAGTTGCTAATATTTCAGAATGTTTGAATTTAAATATCCCTATAGTTTCAGGAACAACCGGTTGGTTGGAAAATTATTCTAAAATGACGGAACTTTGTTCAATAAAAAATGGTGCTTTTATTTATAGTTCAAATTTTAGTTTAGGTGTAAATTTGTTTTTTGAATTGAACGATTATTTGGCAAAAATGATGTCGAAGTTCAATCAATATAAAGTTGCGATGGAAGAAATTCATCATACACAAAAACTAGATGCGCCAAGCGGAACTGCAATTTCGTTAGCAAATGGAATTATAGAAAATTCAGATTACTCAAATTGGACATTAGAAAATCCGAAAGTAAATGAAATTAAAATTGATGCCAAAAGAATTGAAAATGTGCCAGGAACACACAGTATTTTTTACACATCAGAAGTTGATACAATAGAAATAAAACACACTGCACACAGCCGTGACGGATTTGCCTTTGGTTCTGTAATTGCTGCCGAATGGTTGGTTGGAAAAAAAGGAGTTTTCACGATGCGCGATGTGTTGGAATTAAATTAATAAAAACAATAAAATAGTTTATAAAGTAACCAACTTTAAACTTTTAAACCTTAAACAAACAAAACGATGACAATATATCAATGGTTTATCTTTTTCTTAGGAGTTCAATTAATTCATTTTTTAGGAACTTGGAAATTATACGAAAAAGCAGGCAGAAAATCTTGGGAAGCTGGAATTCCGATTTACAATTCAATTGTATTGATGAAAATAATAAACCGACCAACTTGGTGGACCGTTTTGTTGTTTATTCCAATTATAAACTTAATTATGTTTCCAGTTATTTGGGTGGAAACTTTGAGAAGCTTTGGGAAAAATTCTAGTTTAGATACATTTTTAGGAATCATAACTGGCGGATTATATATTTATTACATTAATTACACTCAAGATGTAACCTATATTGCCGACAGAAGCACAACTGCTGCGACCAAAACTGGAGATACTGTAAGTTCGCTATTGTTTGCAATCATCGTGGCAACATTTGTGCACACTTACTTTATTCAGCCGTTTACCATTCCGACTTCATCGTTAGAAAAGTCATTATTAATTGGTGATTTTCTTTTTGTTAGTAAGTTCAATTATGGCGCACGAGTTCCAATGACAACCGTTGCAGCTCCAATGGTTCATGATACTTTGCCTCTGATAAAAACTAAATCTTATTCTAAATGGCCTCAATTACCTTACTTTAGATTTCCCGGTGTTGAAAAAATTAAAAAGAATGATATCGTAGTATTTAACTGGCCAGGCGATACTGTTGTGAAATTTTTCGATCGCTCTGGAGTTAGAGTTGACAAACCAATTGACAAAAAATCAAACTACGTAAAACGTTGTGTAGGAACACCAGGCGATTCATTATCAATTAAAAATGGAACAGTATTTATTAACGGAAAAGAGTTAGTATTTCCTGAAAGAGCAAAACCTCAATTTTCTTATGTTGTGGTTTATGATAAAAAAACTTCAATAGATATAGATGGGTTAATGCATGATTTAAAAATAACTCAAGCCGATCAACCACGACCAATGAATCAAAATAATGATTCACTATATTTTCCTGCTGTAACGGCTGAAAGTGCTGCAAAATTAAAACAAATTTCAGGATTTACTTCGGTAACAAGATATATCGAAAAGAAAGCTGATTTATCTGTTTTTCCTCATAGCAAACCATGGAATATTGATAATTATGGACCAATTTATATTCCAGAAGTTGGAAAAACTGTTAAGCTTGATTTAGTTTCTTTGCCGTTATACAAACGTATAATTAATGAGTATGAAGGAAATAAAATTGAAGTAAAAGGTAGTGATATTTATATTAATGACAAAAAAGCAACTTCATATACTTTCAAACAAAACTATTACTGGATGATGGGAGATAACCGCCATCGCTCTGAAGACAGTCGTTATTGGGGTTATGTTCCAGAAAATCATATTGTTGGAAAACCAATTTTTATTTGGATGAGTTGGGATAGTGAAGGCAAAGGAATTATGAATAAAATTCGCTGGGAACGTTTATTTACGACAGTAAATGGTGAAGGCCAACCTCAATCTTATTTTAAATATTTCTTATTCTTGTTGGTAGCTTATTTTGTAGGCGAATATTTCTGGAAGAAAAGAAAAGTTACTAAAGAATAAATAGTTTAAGAGTTTAATTTGGTTTAAAATTGTTTATCGTTTTTCGACTTTAAGCAATTTTAAACTTTTAAACAAATTCAAACCCTAACTGAAAAATGAGCAATATTTTAATTTATCCATCTTATTTTCCATCGATTAGTCATTTTATTACTATGGCACAGGCGGAAATGATTACGTTTGAAATGGAAGATAATTTCCAAAAACAAACCAACCGCAACCGAATGTATATTTACAGTCCGAATGGAATACAAATGTTGAATGTACCAGTAAAAAACGGAAATACACCCAATCAAAAAACCAAAGAAATCAGAATAGAATATGACTTTGGTTGGCAAAAGCAACATTTTAAATCATTGGAAGCGGCTTATAGAAGTTCTCCTTTTTTTGAATATTTTGAAGATGATATTCGACCACTATTTGAAAAGAAATTTGAATTTTTAATGGATTTGAATTTAGAAACTATAAATTTAATAGGTAAATGTTTGCGAGTGCCTTTAAATTATAACCAAACTACAGAATATTTTCACCAACAACCAAATTATCAAGATTTCAGGAATTTGGTCAACGGAAAAAAAGACACAACGCAATTGGATACTTACACCCAAGTATTTGATGACAAACACGGTTTCATCAACAATTTAAGCATTCTTGATTTACTTTTTAATGAAGGTCGCTATGCTTTGGATTATTTGAAGAAGCAATCTGTTTAACTACTCCATCATCAACCGAGTAAGAATCGGATAATGATCAGAATTTTTAAATTGTGGGAAATTCTGAAAGCTTTTAACTTTCATACGTTTATCTGCAAAAATATAGTCTATTCGAGCTGGATAATATTTAAAATTATAGGTTTGCCCAAATCCTTTTCCAGCTTCTTCAAAACAGTCATTTAAGTTTCCTTTTATGCTTCTGTAAACATACGAAAACGCACTGTTGTTCATGTCGCCACAAATAATAATTGGGTAATGACACGTTTTTTTGTGCTTCATTAAAATTTCAGCCTGAATTTGTTGTTGTGTGAAAGCCAAACCAATGCGTTTTACAACCAATTGCGATTTTTGTTTGCTTATAGAATCAACATTATCCTGCATTTCGTTTACATCTGGTGAAATTTTTATTGATTGTAAGTGCATATTATACACCCTAATAGTATCATTTCCTTTGCGAATATCGGCATAAACAATCAAGTTATCCGATGCTGGAAATTCAATATTTCCTTTGTCAATAATTGGGTATTTTGAAAAAATTGCTTGACCCGTTTTGATATTTTTTCCTTGCATGAATATAAACTTGTGTTTGTAAACTCGCAAATCAACTTTGGCTGTTTCAGAATATTCTTGAATGCATAGAATATCAGGATTTTGTTCATCAATAAAGTCTTTAATATCATTTCCAACATTCTCTCTCGGAATCCATTGAAATAAATTGAATAATCGCACGTTGTAACTCATTACAATAAAATCTTTTTCCTCAACAGTTTGTTCAATTGATGAAAATTTGTAGAACTTATTGATGAATGTTATTCCGAGAATTAGTACAATTCCGGATAAAATCATTTGACGCTTCATTTGAATCATCCAATAAATAAAAAACAAACCATTTAGTATCAAAAATAACGGTAAAACCAAGGTTAAAACCGATAAAAAAGGAAACAAATTTGGTGCTAAAAAAGGTAAAACATAAGCAATGAATGTCAATACAGTCAACACTATATTGAAGAAAAACATTACTTTATTGAACCTTGATAGTTTTTTCATAATTTATTTACCAACATTATAACAAAGAAGTTAAGTCATAAAGTCAAATTTGCATTGGTTTAATTTTATAGCTCTGGCTATTTAATTAGAATTATTTTTGTTTTCGAAATTCTATCAGCTAACGTATAATCCCAGATTTTTTCTTTAACTTTAATTTTGTTTTTTCCTATAATCTCTATTCGCGAATTATAATTATCAACGTCACAAATATTTCCTTCTGCACAACCACAAAATTTCCACATTTTATTTTTAAATGTATAAAAATGAATTTTTCCGTAACACCCTATAAACCAACTTGGCACTATCACTATTTCTGAATTACCATCTTTATCTATATCGCCAATATTCTCAACAAAACCTGATACAGCATTTTCAAAAGTTAAACCAGGAAAGTTACAAGAAAAGCTCACTTCAATTTGGCATTCTCCGTTTTTACAATCACCATAAAATTCTTTATTATTTATAAATTTTGGACCTTTGACAAATGTTGTGTCTATTTTTTTATCATTATTAATATCTCCTATTAGTAACGTATCAATATCAAATTCGTTTACTTTTGATAAATAATTAAACTGATTTACAAGAGTACTTTTTAAATATTTTTTTTGATTTGCAAATGAAAATAAAGTCAAAACTATTAAAATTGAAATAAATAATTTAGTTTTCATATATGATTATTTTATCAAAAAAAATAGTCTAATTTTATTACAGGTCGCAATCTGAAATCTATTTTCCAGCTTTAAACAAAAATTCTTTCTCTTCGGCAGTCAAACTATCGTAACCCGATTGACTAATTTTGTCTAAAATTTCATCAATTTGTTGTTGGTTTTTGTCTTTTGCAATTATCTTACTTGCTGATTTTACAACAGGTTTCTTCGGATTTACATGTACTCTTTTAAATGGAGTTGATTTTTTTGGTTGAAACAAATTAACGAAAAAATCTATCACACGCGACACTATCGCACTCAAATCAGTTCCATTTTGAAGTAATTTAATGTAAACAAATCCAAAAAAAGCACCTCCAAAATGAGCAATATGACCGCCAGTATTAGCAATTCCGATTTGCAATAAAAACAATAAAAGCGTAACACCAGTAATATGCCACAATTTTACATTTCCAATTAATAATAATCTCACAACCATTAAAGGTTGATAGGTTGTAGTTGCCACTAAAATACCCATTATAGCTCCAGAAGCACCAACTAGTGTAGAGTTCATTCCCATTAAATTGGACAAAATCACGAAACACAAACCAGCAAAAATTCCGCTTAAAATATACAATCCAAGCAATTGTTTTTGAGTAAAAAATGTTAAAAACAAGCGGCTTGCAAAATTCAAAACCATCATGTTATAAAACAAATGCCAAAAACCACCGTGAAGAAAAATATAGGTTATAAAAGTATATGGAAAATATAAAACATCTTTTGGGTTTGATGAAAGTGAAATCCACATTGGATATTCAAAAAAACCTGTTTTAAATTGATAAAAAAGTGGTATTGAAATTAAAAATACACCAACATTCCAATAGATAAGTCTATTAGCAATGCCACCAATTTTATATTGTAATTTTATGTCGTCTAGTATGTTCATATATTAATTCCAACGGTTTTGTTTAAATCTTTTATTTCTCCAAATAAGCATCAAGATATAACCAGTTAATGCGCCTCCAATATGAGCAAAATGAGCTATACCTGTACTGCCAGCACCAAAGAGTGATTGGCCTCTAAATCCTAAAAATAAATCTACTGCTAACAAACCAGGAACAAAGTATTTGGCTTTTATTGGAATTGGAATAAACATAATTCCTAATTCTGCCATAGGAAACATAAATGCAAAAGCAACTAATAATCCGTAAATAGCTCCAGAAGCACCAATAGTCTGTGAATTATAAGCCATATACATATCTTCAATTGTTGACAATGGTACTGTATTTAAAAGATTTGTATTATACTTTCCTTGCGTTAACATTGCAACTATATTTTGTTGAGAAACGTTAGCTTCTTGCAATAAAGATAAAGCATGATGGTATTGATAGTAATGAATTCCTTCATTTAATAATGTTGCTCCCAATCCGCAAGAAATATAAAAAAATAAAAACTTTGTTCCGCCCCAAAAATGCTCTAACGCACTTCCAAATGAAAATAAGGCAATCATATTGAATAAAATATGAGTGAAGTTAGGTAATTGAGCATGCATAAACATACTTGTTATAGGCTGCCAAATTTTAAAACTGGGATTTTCTATATAAAATTCAGAAAATAATTGATATGCGTGTGTACTAGGTAATTGAGAACCTATAAAAAAAATAATATTTAAAATTATAAGTTGCTTAACAACAGGTGTGATGTTCATCATAATGCAAATTTTTTGTCAATATCTTCCACACGCATTGTGATGAAAGTTGGTTTTTGAAACGGAGAAACATTGGGTTCTTTGCACGCAAAAAGATTGTTAACCAAATTTTCTTGTTCTTTTTCGGTTAAATAAATTCCTGTTTTTACCGCTAAACTTTTAGCCATTGATTTGGCAATAGTATCATTTTGTGAAAAACTACTATCAGGAATTCCGTCTTCTAAATCGCTTATTAATTGTTCTAAAACCATTGAAACTTCACTTTCTGTGGTATTTATAGGAATTCCAGAAATTAAAACAGAATCAGAATAAAACGTTTCAAATACAAATCCGGTATTTTCTAATGATTGCTGTAACTCGGCAATTAATTTCATTTCATTATTAGAAAAAAACAATTGTAACGAAAACAACAATTGCTGACTTGAAGCTTGATGCACCGTCATATTGGTTAGAAATTGCTCGTACAATACGCGTTGGTGTGCCCGACTTTGATCCATAATTACCATTCCAGATTTTATAGGACTTATAATGTATTTCTTATGAATTTGATACGTTCGATTTTTGGTTTGTTCTTCTTCTTTTTCATCAAATAACGATGCTGTAATTTCTTCATTCTCAAATGAAAATGTTTCAACTTCGGATGTATCTTGTTTTAAACCAACATACAAACTTTCCCAACTTTGCGTAGATTCAGCTTTTTTATAAGTTGAACTAGAACCAGAGAAAGATTTGTCTTGTTTTTCTTCTGCAAACGGATTGTAACTTCTATCTACTTGAACTGTAGGATAATCGGCAGTTTTATTTTGATATTCATAAGGCGTATCCAAATTTGGATCTCTATCGAAATCTAAAGCTGGAACAACATTAAATTGCCCTAAACTGTGTTTAATTGATGAACGTAAAATAGCATATAAAGCATTTTCATCATCAAATTTAATTTCTGTTTTAGTTGGATGAATATTAATATCAATTGTATTTGGTGGCACTTGCAAATAAATAAAATAACTTGGCTGTGCACCATTAGGCAATAAACCGTCGTAAGCATTCATAACCGCGTGATGCAAATAACCACTTTTAATGTATCTATCATTGACAAAGAAAAATTGTTCACCTCGGTTTTTCTTAGCAAATTCAGGTTTTCCAACAAATCCTTGAATGGATAAAATATCCGTTTCTTCTTGAACTGGAACTAATTTTTCATTGGTCTTACCCGAAAAAACATTTACAATTCGTTGGCGGAAATTAGAATTTGGCAAATTAAACATCTCACTTCCGTTGTGATACATTGTAAATGAAATATTTGGATGCGCCAATGCTACTCGCTGAAATTCATCAATGACATGACGTAATTCAACTGTTTCAGATTTCAAAAAATTGCGTCGCGCCGGAATATTATAAAACAAATTTTTAACCGAAAAAGAAGTTCCTTTCGGTAAAACAGCTGGTTCCTGAGAAACAAATTTGCTTCCTTCGATAATAATATGATTTCCTAATTCTTCTTGATCTTGCTTGGTCTTCATTTCCACATGAGCAATCGCAGCAATTGAAGCCAAAGCCTCACCACGAAAACCTTTTGTATGTAACGAAAATAAATCTTCCGCTTGACGAATTTTAGAAGTCGCATGACGTTCAAAACACAAACGCGCATCGGTAACACTCATTCCTAATCCGTTATCAATAACTTGTACTAAAGCTTTTCCAGCGTCTTTAACAATTAGCTTAATATCGGTTGCTTTCGCATCAACTGCATTTTCAAGAAGTTCTTTTACTACAGATGCTGGTCGTTGCACCACTTCACCAGCGGCAATTTGGTTGGCAACATGATCGGGAAGTAATTGAATTATGCTTGACATATTTTAGTAATCAGTGTTCGGTTTAAGTAATCAGTTTTTAGTATTTGACATAATTACCAAAGTTAGCAAATTTAAGTAAAATCTATTGTTTATTATAGTTAACAACTTACTAAAAAAGAAAAAAACCTACTCAGATTAAAAGTAGGTTTAATTTTATATTTTAAAATCTGAATTGGATTTATTTAATTTCCGACTTTCTTTTTAATTCTGCCATTTTTATTGCTGCAATTGCTGCTTCAGTTCCTTTATTTCCATGAATTCCTCCGCTTCTATCAATGGATTGTTGCTCGTTGTTATCGGTTAACAAACAAAAGATTACAGGAACATCGGTTTGAACATTTAAATCTTTTATTCCTTGAGTTACGCCTTCGCAAACAAATTCGAAATGCATTGTTTCTCCTTTAATTACGCAACCAATAGTAATTACAACGTCAACTTGTTGCGTAACTATCATTCGTTGTGCGCCATATATCAATTCAAAACTTCCTGGAACATTCCAACGAATTACATTTTCTTGAACGGCACCACAATCTAAAAGTGCCTCAATTACACCTTTATAAAGTCCTTCGGTTATGTGGTCGTTCCATTCTGAAACAACAATCCCAAACCGAAAATCTTTCGCATTTGGGATTGTGTTTTTATCGTAATTGGATAAATTTTTATTAGCTGTAGCCATTTTTTAAGATTACAGA
Organism: Flavobacterium sp. SUN046; assembly: GCF_028867965.1. Classification (GTDB taxonomy): domain Bacteria; phylum Bacteroidota; class Bacteroidia; order Flavobacteriales; family Flavobacteriaceae; genus Flavobacterium. Next base: position 140,931 of record NZ_JAPQNT010000008.1, on the reverse strand, counting down.
TTACAGTTTACAGATTGCAGCGTTTTATATAACCTGCTATCTAAATTCTGCTATCTAATTATTGTGCCATTCCAATTAAAGCATCAATTTGTTGTGCTTCTGGAGCTGACTCATATTTTTCTTTAATTTCAGTAAAATATTTTAAAGCATCCGCCTTATTACCTAAAGTTAAAGCCGTTTGTCCTGCTTTAAATAAATATCTTGGAGAAGTAAATTCATTTACATTTTGAATTGCTGCTTTTTCATATAATTCTAATGCTTTTTTCAAATCATTTTTTTGAGCATAAGCATCACCAATAGCACCAGTTGCAATAGCTCCTAAAAATGCATCTTTAGAACTAAATTTCTCAAGATATTTAATAGCATCATCGTATTTTTTTAAATTCAAAGAAGCAATTCCAGCATAATAATTAGCTATATTTCCAGAATCTGTTCCTGCATATTGATCAGCAATTCCAGGTGCTCCTTGTTTTCCTTCAGCACCTTTAAGCACTAAAGTATATAATGAATCTTGTTTTTTAACATCAGTAGCATCGGTAGCTAATTGGAAGTTGTTTTGAGCTACAAATAAATCGGTTGTAGCATCTTCTTCTTTTGGTTGAGCAACAAATTTTTGATAGGATAAATATCCAATAGTTACTATAACAGCCGCTAAAATAACACCTAAAATATATTTTTGATTTTTAGCGACCCAATCCTCAGTTCTTGAAGCAGTTTCGTCCAAAGCATCAAATGCCTTTGCAGTTGCGCTATCTTTAGCTTCAACATTTACATTTTCTTCAATGAAATTATTATCTACTTTCTCTTCTTTTTCTTTTGGTGCTTTGTAACCTCTTTTATTATAAGTTGCCATCTAGTTTTAATTTAGTGTGCGCAAAAATAAAATTTTTATTCTAATTTGAAAGTCATTTTGTCGATAATTTTCAATAATTTGCACCCACTTTAAAAAAAACACTTACTAAGTCGCTGATAATAGTGTTTTCAAGCCATTACAAATGTTTTTAAAAAAGATTTCTTTATTCAATTATAAAAATTTTTCGGAAGCTTCCTTCGAATTTGATGTAAAAATCAATTGTTTTGTTGGAAAAAATGGCATTGGAAAGACAAATGTACTTGATGCAATCTATCATTTGGCAAACGGAAAAAGTTATTTTAATCCGTTGGCAGTGCAAAATATCAAACATAATGAAGAGTTTTTTGTGATTGATGGCGAATTTGAAAAAGCAAATCGAAACGAACAAATTGTCAGCAGTTTCAAAAAAGGACAAAAGAAAATTTTGAAACGTAACGGAAAACCTTATGAAAAATTCTCCGATCATGTTGGATTTATTCCGCTTGTAATTATTTCGCCAGCCGATAATGATTTGATAATTGAAGGAAGTGAAACGCGAAGAAAATTTATTGATAGCGTAATTTCACAATTAGATACTAATTACTTACAAGAATTAATTCAGTATCAAAAAATCATTAGTCAACGAAATGCTTTACTAAAGTATTTTGCTTTAAATCATGTTTTTGAAACCGATACTTTATCAATTTATAACGAACAATTGAACGGAATTGGTCAGCATATATTTGAAAAACGAAAAAGTTTTATTCAAGAATTTCTGCCTATTTTCAACAAACACCATCAAGCCATAACCGGTTCTGAAGAAACGGTGCAATTGGTTTATGAAAGCCATCTGTTTGAAAATAACACATTGACTTTATTAGAGCAAAATTTGGCAAAAGATAGAGCTTTGCAATACACTTCTGTCGGAATTCACAAAGATGATTTAGCGTTTCAAATCGATCATTATCCGATTAAAAAATTTGGTTCACAAGGGCAACAAAAATCATTTTTAATTGCTTTGAAATTGGCTCAATTTGAATTTGTAAAAAAACAATCGGGTGAAAAACCAATCTTACTTTTTGATGATATTTTTGACAAATTAGATGAAACTCGAGTTGGTAAAATTGTTGAAATGGTTAATAAGGAAGAATTCGGGCAATTGTTCATTTCAGACACGCATCCAGAGCGCACTGAAAATATTGTAAAAACAACGCATCAGAGTTATAAAATATTTAATCTTTAATCAATTGCAAGTAATTTACTGCTAACAAATAAAAAGATGTTTTTGAATTATAACAAATACCAATTTGAATTTTGTTGTCAGTCTGAGCTTGTCGAAGACTTTTTTTAAGACACTTCGACAAGCTCAGTGTGACAATTTCTGTAAAATTGGACATAAAATAACAATTACAATCAAGAGATTAATCTTTAATTTGTATTTTAGCTTACTTTTAAAATTTACGTAAAATGATTACCAAAGAAGCACTTCAATTTTTATCAGAATTAATTGCAAATAACAACACGGAATGGATGCACGCCAACAAAAAACGTTATGAATCTTACAAAAAAGACTATCATAATTTTATTGCATCTATTTTGGCTGAAATGAAACCTTTAGACAAATCGTTGGAACCATTGGAAGTTAAAAATTGTACGTTTCGAATCAACCGAGACATTCGTTTTAGCAAAGACAAATCGCCTTACAAAACCAATATGGGCGTTTGGATGAGCCAAGATAAAAACCGTAAAAATGCACCAGGATATTATATCCATTTTGAAAGCGGAAATTCATTTATTGCAGGTGGCGTTTGGTGTCCCGAAGCAACTGAACTGAAATTAATTCGTAAAGAAATTGAATTTTTTCACGACGATTTGGAAGCCATAGTTTCTGATAAAAACTTCAAAAAAGAGTTTAAAGAATTGTCACGCGAAGAAAACAATGTTCTTAAAAAAGCACCTAAAGATTTTGATCCAAATCATCCAGCAATTGAATTTTTAAAATTGAAAAGCTTCACGGCTTCGCACAGAATTGATGAAAAATCATTTTCAGAACCTGACTTTAGCAAAAAAATAGCTCAGAAATTAATCGCATTAAAACCGATGAATGATTTTTTAAATCGAGCACTTCAAACAGAAGAATAAATTCAATAATACGACGAATTAAAAATCTTTGTGAACTTTGCGAAAATCTTTGCGAACTTTGCGGTTAAATAAAAAGCAATGCAAATTCAACATAACTTCTCTCTAAAAAAATACAACACTTTTGGCATCGAGGCCAAAGCCAAACAATTTGTTGCCGTTCTTTCGGAAGAAGAATTGAAAACCATTTTAGAAAATCATAAATCCGATACAAAATTCATTCTTGGTGGCGGAAGCAATATGTTGTTGACTCAAGACATTGACGCTTTAGTGATACACATTGATTTGAAAGGAAAAAAAGTCATTAATGAAGACGATGATTTCGTTTGGATTGAAAGTCAAGCTGGTGAAGTTTGGCATGAATTTGTACTGTGGACGATTGATCAAAATTTTGGCGGATTGGAAAATATGTCACTAATTCCAGGCAATGTTGGCACAACTCCAGTTCAAAATATTGGTGCTTATGGAACCGAAATTAAAGACACTTTTATTTCCTGCAATGCTATGAATATTAGCACTCAAGAACTAAAAACGTTTACTAAAGACGAATGTAATTTTGGTTACCGAGAAAGCGTTTTCAAGCACGAAGCTAAAGATAAATATGTGATTACTTCGGTTGTTTTCAAATTAACAAAACGAAATCATAAAATCAATACGTCGTATGGCGATATTACCAAAGAATTGGAAAAACAAAACGTTGTAACTCCTACATTAAAAGACGTTTCCAATGCGGTTATTGCAATTCGTCAAAGTAAATTGCCCAATCCAAAAGAATTAGGAAACAGCGGAAGTTTTTTTAAAAATCCGATTATTTCTAAAGAGCAATACGAAAAAGCACATGCTTTACATCCTGAAATGCCGCATTATGTAATTTCAGAAACCGAAGTTAAAGTGCCTGCTGGTTGGTTAATTGAGCAAGCTGGTTTTAAAGGCAAGCGCTTTGGCGATGCTGGAATTCATAAAAATCAAGCTTTGGTATTAGTGAATTATGGCAACGCAACCGGGCAAGAAATTTTGAATGTTTCTAAAGATATTCAAGCGACGGTTTTAAAGCAATTTGGTATTGCAATTGAAGCGGAAGTCAATGTGATATAATTATGATGAATCTAAAATATTATTTATTATTTGTACTAATTCCATTTTTAACAAATGGACAAGAAACAAGTGAAATAATATTAGCCGAAGGATTTTATTCAAATGGATGGGAAAACTCTACATTTTACGAAATAAAAGGAAATAAAATTATTGATTTTTCATGGTTAGAATTTGACAAATCAATTAAATTTTTGAGTTCGACAGAAAAAATTATTTTTGAGGATAACTTAGATGGAGTTTATATAAAATTTTATGGTAGAAGAAAAACAGGCAAATACTACGGTCATTTAGGCATAGCAAAATCTTTAGTTACAGTTACAGAAATTTTGGAAATTGATTCAAGTAAAACTTTGAGTATTTTTTCTAGTTTAAAAAAAACAAGTGAAAAAAAGATAATTCCTTTGGATTCAATAACTTGGGAAAAAATAAACAATTCTAAATTCAACAGAATAAATGATAGTTTAATAAAAATAAAACCAATTAATTTTTTAAGGTACTTAACTACAACAAACTTCAAAAATAATCTTATTCAAAATAGAGATAGTTCTTTTGCACCTTCAATATGCTTTTATAATCGAATTAATAAAAATTGGATAACTAAAGATGATGTTGAACAACTAATGAATTATATAAAATCAAAAGAGTTTGCTTACATTCCCTATTCTGTTCTCAGTTCGGCAGCATCAACTGAAAAATCAACTGTTGGTATTGAAGCGATGCATTTAATAAAAATCTATCGCAATAAAGAATTTTATTATCCTGACTTATGCAGTACTGTATATTTCTGTAAACCTGAAAATCAAGATAAGTTAGCTCAAGAATATATTATTTGGTGGGAAAACTTAAAAGAATAATAAACGTTAAAATTTCACAACCCATAATTCGTAATTCAAAATTGAATTTCATACTTTTGCACTCGTTTTAAAAAGACAATAAAGCCATTATGTTACTAATTATCTTCTGTTTATTTATTGCTGTTGTAGTTGTTCAATTTTTGTATTATGTGGTGTTTTTTGGTAAATTTTCATTTGCTAAACCACAAACAAGTACGCCAAAAAGAGTTCCAATTTCAGTTATTGTTTGTGCTAAAAACGAAGAAGAAAACGTAAAAAACTTTGTTCCTTTATTAGCCGAACAAAATTATCCCGATTATGAAATTGTCTTAATTGACGATGCGTCAAGCGATGAAACCTTAGAAGTTTTTGAAGCCTTTGAAAAACAATATTCCAATGTTAAATTGGTTAAAGTTGAAAACAACGAAGCCTTTTGGGGCAATAAAAAATTTGCATTAACACTCGGAATCAAAGCAGCCAAAAACGAATATTTACTTTTTACTGATGCTGATTGTTATCCAAAATCAAACGAGTGGATTAAAGAAATGAGTGCCAATTTTACAAAAGAAAAAACCATCGTTTTAGGTTATGGCGCTTACAACAAAATCAAGAATTCGTTCCTGAATAAAATCATCCGATTTGAAACCTTGCTTACTGCAACACAATATTTTGCATGGTCAAAACTAGGAAAACCTTACATGGGCGTTGGTCGTAACATGGCATACAAACGCGAAGAATTCTTTAAAACTAATGGATTTATTGAGCACATGAAAATACGTTCGGGTGACGACGATTTATTCATCAATCAAGCAGCAAATTCAAAAAATACAACCATTTGTTACAATCCTGAAAGTTTTACGTATTCAAAACCAAAAACCACTTTTAACGATTGGTTTACTCAAAAAAGAAGGCACGTTGCAACCGCAAAACATTATAAATCATTCGATAGAAGTCAATTAGCTCTATTTTATGCTTCTCAATTAGCATTTATTTTATTGCCAATTATTTTATTAGCTTTTCAATTTCAATGGATTATCGTGTTAAGTTTAATTGGATTTAGATATCTTTTTGCATGGATTTCGTTAGGTTTTGCAGCCGGAAAATTAAAAGAAAAAGACGTAATGTATTGGTTTCCAATTATCGAAATCGTACTTATTTTTACCCAATTCAATATCTTCTTAACCAATACTTTTTCAAAACCAGTACATTGGAAATAAATTCCTACATAGAAAAAGCCAAAAAAGGTGACCAAGTTGCCTTCACTTATCTACTCGACCATTACTGGAACGAAGTCTATGGATTTATGCTAAAACGTACCGAAAATGAAACTGATGCCGAAGATATTACCATCGAAACCTTCTCGAAAGCTTTTGATAAATTAGCAACTTACAATCCTGAATTTCAATTTAATACATGGCTAATTGCAATTGCTAAAAACGTGCATATTGATTTACTTCGCAAGAAAAAATCAACGCTTTTTGTAGAAATCACCGACGAAGAAGACCAACAAGCTTACAATATTGCAGACACATCGCCATCGGCTGAAGATGAGTTGATTACAGAGCAAAACCTATCGCAATTACTACAATTCATCAAAGAATTAAAACCGCATTACCAAGAAGTGATTCAACTTAGATATTTTCAAGAAATGAGTTATCAAGAAATCGCCGAACAACTTGACGAGCCTTTAAGTAATGTAAAAATTAAACTCCTTCGTGCTAAAAAATTATTAGCAGAAATTATCCAAAACCAACGTTAATTTAGCAACGAATCGACAGTAAGTATTTGTTTTCCAATATACTGCTCTCTGTTGTTTGCTATATTTCCTCCAAACTAAGTTCACTTAGCTCCAATTAGAATAACACAATGCGAAGTAATTAGGCTAGTTAATTATGCTATTATCCGAAAATAAAATTCCAAAACACATTCGTTTATCTAAAACAATTCAATAAATTTGCGCCTTATTTCAAAATTTTGAAGAAAGAAATTGTTGTCATTATTGGCGGACCAGGAACAGGAAAAACAACTATTATAAATAGTTTGTTATCTAAAGGATATTGTTGTTATCCCGAAATTTCGCGTGAAGTAACAATGGAAGCCAAAAAACAAGGAATCGAACAATTGTTTTTAGAAAAACCATTACTTTTTAGCGAATTACTTCTTGAAGGCAGAAAAAAACAATTCAACAATGCAAAAAACGAACCGCATGAAATAATCTTTTTAGATAGAGGAATTCCAGATGTTTTGGCATACATGCACTACATTGGCGACAGTTATCCAGCATTTTTTGACCAAGCATGTCGCGATCACAAATATGATAAAATTTTCATTCTTCCGCCTTGGGAAGAAATTTATATTAGCGATGACGAACGTTATGAAAACTATGAGCAAGCCAAATTAATCTACAATCATCTTGTAGAAACCTATGAAAAATATGGTTACAATTTAGTTGAAGTTCCTACTGGAAGCATTGAAGATCGGGTTGATTTTATTTTAGAAATTTTAAATTAATTCTAAATGACACATCAAAAACTAGAAGAAACCTCAAAATTAGTTTTTGAAAAGCTAGATTTAAAACTACAAAACCTTGTTATCGAAAAAGAGAGTGAAGATTATTATGCAGCACAATTCAAACTCAATGATTTGAAAATAGTTTTTCGAGAAGCTAAAATTACACCAACAAAAATTGGACAATTTGTAACCTTATGGAAACGAATTGACAAAAAACCAATTCAACCTTTAGAAGTGACAGACGATTTTGATTTTGTAATTATTAATGCAAAAACTTCAATAAATTTTGGACAATTTGTATTTCCAAAAAAAATATTGGAACAAAAAGGCTATCTTAAAAGTCAATCTAAAATAGGAAAACTAGGATTCAGAATTTATCCATCTTGGGATAAAACTACCAATAAACAGGCAAAACAAACCCAAAAATGGCAGTTAGATTATTTTATTGAAACTCCAATTAATTTATCAAAAGCTAAAGCGCTTTATTCAACAAATCAATAATTTTAATTATGTTTTTGTTTTTAGTACTTTTACAAAACTATTTTTAATTTGTAATTAAATAAAAATGTCTAAACCGTTAGAAATTCTAAAAAAGTACTGGAATCACGATGCGTTTAGAACTCCGCAAGAAGACATTATAAATGCTGTCTTAGCAGGCAAAGATACGTTTGGATTAATGCCAACTGGCGGAGGAAAATCAATCACTTTTCAGGTTCCAGCTATGATGATGGACGGCATTTGCTTAGTCATATCACCGTTGGTAGCTTTGATGAAAGATCAGGTTCAGAACTTGCAAAACAAAGGCATCAAAGCCATTGCATTAACTGGCGGAATTTCAGTAGATGAAATGATAAATTTACTAGACAATTGCCAATATGGAAATTACAAATTTTTATATCTTTCGCCGGAACGACTGCAAAACGATTGGATTTTAGAACGTATTAAAGATTTACCAATAAACCTCATCGCCATTGATGAAGCACACTGTGTATCACAATGGGGTCATGATTTTAGACCTGCCTATTTAAAGATTTCAAAACTTAAAGAATATTTTCCTAAAGTGGCTTTTTTAGCGCTCACAGCTTCGGCTACTAAAAGAGTTCAAGACGATATTATACTGCAATTACAACTTGAAAATCCGAGTATTTATACCAAATCATTTGCACGTGAAAATCTAGCCTATATGGTTTTTAATGTAGAAGATAAATTGCATTTGATGGAGCAAATTTTGAAGAAAAATCCGCAACCTTCCATTATATATGTAAACAATAGAAAATCGTGTTCAGAAACCGTTCGCCAATTGGAAACATTAGGATTTTCAGCAACCTATTACCATGGCGGTTTATCATCGAAAGACAAAGAAAACCAAATGAATTTGTGGATGAATGAGAAAGTTCAAATCATGGTTGCCACGAACGCTTTCGGAATGGGCATTGATAAATCCAATGTAAAAACCGTAATTCATTTACACATTCCACCCAATCTTGAAAACTATTATCAAGAAGCTGGTCGTGCTGGTAGAAATGGTGAAAAAGCATTTGCTATTTTGCTTACTAATCCGTCAGATGTGATTCATGTTGAAGCACAGTTTATGAGTATTTTATCTGATAAAGCATTTCTGAATTTGGTTTTTGTCAAATTGTGCAATTATTTTCAAATTGCTTATGGCGAAGGAATTGACGAAAAATTTAGTTTTAATATAAATCAATTTTGTACAAAATATGGTTTTCCTATTCTAAAGACTTACAATGCGTTACAATTTTTAGACAATCAAGGAATCATAAGTTTATCGCAAGAATTCACAGAAAAAATTACGATGCAATTCATTATCGAATCTAAAGAAGTTATTCGGTACATGAGTTTGAATCCGAATGATGAAGAAATCATTCTAACGATTTTGCGAACTAATCCTGGTATTTACGATTCGCAATCAAACATTAATATTTCATTGGTTGCTAAAAAATCAAATGCTTCAGAAAATCAAGTTTTAGCATTACTACATAAACTAAATGAAAAGGAAATCATTGAATTACATGCTAAAAATAATGATGCTATCATCACTTTTAATGAAATCCGCGAAGACGAGAGAACAATAAATAGAGTTGCAAAATATTTGGAAGCACAAAATGAGCTAAAAACCAAACAATTACAATCGGTTTTACATTATATAAAGGAAAGTAAAATTTGTAAAAACAAATTGTTGTTAGACTATTTTGGTGAAATTGTAAAAGAAAATTGTGGTGTTTGTTCGTATTGTATTTCCAAAAATAAATCTAAAATTGATTCTTCAACATTATCTGATAAAATTATAAGTCTGTTAAATATTCAAGAATTGAACTCAAGAGAAATTCAAAAATTAACTAAATATCCAAAAGACGATGTTATCTTTGCACTTCAAAATTTATTAGAAAACGATAGTATTATAGTTAAATCTAATAATAATTACTCAATCAAATAAAGAGATTGCTTTGTGCCTCGAAAAATCAATGGAAAAATTAAGAATAGTCTTTATGGGAACACCCGAATTTGCTGTCGGCATTTTGGATACCATAATTAAAAATAACTATGATGTTGTAGGTGTAATAACGGCTGCCGACAAACCGGCTGGTCGTGGACAAAAACTAAAATATTCTGCGGTTAAAGAATATGCTTTAGAACACAATTTGAATTTATTGCAACCAACCAATTTAAAAGACGAAAGTTTTTTAGCTGATTTAAGAAATTTGAATGCCAATTTACACGTAGTTGTTGCCTTTAGAATGTTGCCTGAAGTAGTTTGGAACATGCCAAAATTAGGAACGTTCAATTTGCATGCATCGCTCCTACCAAATTATCGTGGTGCAGCACCAATTAATTGGGCAATTATCAATGGTGAATCTAAAACTGGCGTTACTACATTCTTCATTGATGATAAAATTGATACAGGTGCGATGATTTTGAGTAAAGAAACCTCAATTTCAAAAACAGAAAATGCTGGAACTTTACACGACAGATTGATGGAAATTGGAAGTCAAGCCGTGGTAGAAACTTTAGCTCTAATAGAAAATGGAAAAGCTACTACAACTATTCAAAAAGATTCTAAAGATATTAAAACGGCTTACAAATTAAATAAAGACAATTGCAAAATAGATTTCTCGAAGTCTGGATTAGAAATTTACAACCTAGTAAGAGGATTATCGCCTTATCCGAGTGCTTGGTGTTTTATAAAAGATGGAAATGAAGAATGGAGTGTAAAAATTTATGAAGCCAATTTAATTTCTGAAGTTCACAATTTTGATATTGGAACCATACTATCAACCAAAAAAGAGTTGAAAATTGCAATTCAAGATGGATATTTACAAATCGTAAGTCTTCAATTTCCAGGAAAAAAGCGCATGAAAACTGCTGAATTGTTAAACGGAATGACGTTTTCATTGAATACAAAAGCGTTGTAAGCTATTGAAATCATTGAAAGAATAACAAAAAACAACACGAAAATGCCTTCTTTATCAACAAAAAGCTCGATTTATCAACAAAATTGGCAAAAATGAGGCGCAACACTTGCACAGACTGAATTTTCTACTAAATTTGTTATGATTAACAAAAATGTTTAACCAACAATTAATAACTATTATTATGAACAAATCAGAATTAATCGATGCTATTGCTGCAGACGCAGGAATTACAAAAGCAGCTGCTAAATTAGCTTTAGAATCATTTTTAGGAAACGTAGGATCAACTTTAAAAAAAGGTGGTAGAGTTTCTTTAGTAGGTTTCGGATCATGGTCAGTTTCTAACAGAGCTGCAAGAGACGGAAGAAATCCACAAACTGGAAAAACAATCAAGATTGCTGCTAAAAATGTAGTGAAATTTAAAGCTGGAGCAGACTTAGAAGGTTCTGTAAACTAAATCTAGTTTTTTTTGATATAGAAACCATCCTCTACGGCGGATGGTTTTTTTTTGCAATAAAATTTGGTTTTATAACTTTTATTTGTACTTTTAGTTAAAATTCTATAAGAATGATAACAGACAAACTTCAAAAAGGACAACTTTTAATAGCAGAACCGTCGATAATTGGAGACTTATCATTTAATAGGTCTGTAATATTGTTGGCTGATCACAACGATGATGGTTCAGTGGGATTCATATTAAACAAGCCACTAGAATACACCATAAATGATTTACTACCAGAAATTGAAGCGGCATTCAAAATTTATAATGGCGGCCCAGTAGAGCAAGACAATTTATATTTTATTCATACTATTCCCGAATTAATAACCGATAGCATTGAAATATCAAATGGTATTTTTTGGGGTGGCGATTTTGAATTGACTAAAAATTTAATCAATACTGGAAAGATAAGTAAAGAAGACATTCGTTTTTTCTTAGGTTACACTGGTTGGTCAGCTAATCAACTCGAAGAAGAATTGAATTCTAATTCATGGATAATTGCTGCCAATAGTTATAAATCGTCAATACTAAGTAAATCGTCTAAGCAATTTTGGAAAGAAAAAATAATTGAGTTGGGTGGTGAATATATTATTTGGTCAAATGCGCCTGAAAACCCAATCTTAAATTAACGAATTTAAACTGTCTAGTAATTGGTTTGATAAATCGGTTTTATATTCTTTTTTTCTATATTTAGTTATTGGCTGAATTCCAATAATTATATTGGTGATAAATAATTCATCTGCTTTTTGTAAATCAAATGGTGAAATTATACCTTCAATCACTTCAATTCCATCAACTTTTTTTCCTAATTGTAGTATTTGTTTCCTTAAAATTCCGTTTAAACAACCTTCTTCCAATGATGGTGTAATTAGTATGTTATTCATCAACATGAATAAATTGCCATTCAATGCTTCGACAATATTTTTGTCATTATTAAGTAACAAACAATTATTCAAATCATTTTCATCTGCAAAAATACTACCCGTGATATTAATCATTTTATTGGTAGTTTTTAACGTTGACAGTAAGTGTTTTGTTACATAAAAATCTTTGTATAAATCAACTTCATAGCCTGCGGTTGAAAAAGAATACAACACATTATCTAAAGAAGTTGTTTGAATTAAATAAGAAACCTGTCGGCTTTTAGGAAGATAAAATCCACCATCATTTCTAAAAACTGTAAATCTGACTCTAGCCGAATCGATACAATTATTAATTTTAGCTAAACTTAAAATCTGTTCTTCAAAAAATTCCAACGTAAAATTATTTGGAATTTGCATTCTTACAATACGCATAGAAGCCATTAATCTAAAATAATGATCTTCTAAAAAAAGAATTTTATTGTTTGCAATTTTTAAAGTTTCAAAAATTCCGTCACCGTATAGGAATGCACGGTTTGAATTTGAAATTGTAGTCTCTGATGAAAGAATTTCTCCGTTGTAATTAATCATAAAAAAGTCCCGCTATTAACGAGACAAATATAACTTTAAAAAATGATTTTTATACAGAACCAATAACATGTTTTAAATCGGAAACTTGATTTTCCCACAATTGCTTTGATTCGTCTAATTCATCTTGCTCAGCAAAATCAACAACCATTAAAGACACATCTTTAGTGATTTCGTCTTCTAATATTCTTAATTCAAAATAATACTCGGTATCTTTTTTATCATCATCAATCCATTTGAATTTAACTTTTTCACCTGTTTTCTTTGATGCCAAACGTGCATTTTCTTCAGTATCATTCCACTCAAAAGTAAAAAATTCACCTCTAGAATTCACAATATCAGCAAACCATTCTTGTAATCCTGATGGTGTTGAAATATATTGATATAACAATTGAGGAGAAGAATTAATTGGAAACTCAATTTCGTAACGTACTTTGGCAGTCATAATCTAATTTTTGCGAAATATATAATTTTTATTTAAAAAAAAGGTATAATAAAAAAAATATTTTTTTTTCAATTTAATATTTGGACAATGTTATATTAGTCTTATATTTGCACCCGCATTCAGATATGCAGTGCCAAATGGCGAGGTAGCTCAGTCGGTTAGAGCGCAGGATTCATAACCCTGAGGTCGAGAGTTCAAATCTCTCTCTCGCCACTTAATAATAAAGGTTTTAGATATTTTTTCTAAAACCTTTTTTTATTGGAGTGAGGATATGGAGTGAGGAATTTTCATTTTATGTGCCAAAAATTTTAATCTCCAAAGCACCTTTTTCAATCGCACTTAGAATTTTTGGGTCAATATAATACTTATCTATAACACCATCAGTTGCATGAGATGATAGTATTTTTGTGTCACTCGACATAACAGCATTTACCCAGCTAAGGTATGTTTTTCTCAAATTTTTCAAACTAACTGCTTTTTCAACATCCGCTTGTTCTTTGTAATGCGTAAATGATTTTGAAATTCTATCCATCAAAGTTTTCTCTTTTATATTTCTTTCTGGAAATAAAATATAATCATCAGATTGTCTTTTATTATAAAAACCTAACTCTATTAATAATTCCAATAAATCTGAATTAATAGGTACATATTTTTTCTGAAAATCTACAATCCTATTGTTGCTTCTATTAGCTCTATTAACTTTTAGATTCGATATACGGAAAAATTTAGTTCCATCAGGACTCATTGAAATGTCATCCCATTTCAAACATACAACTTCTTCTCGTCTACAACCAGTAAGTAGAAACAGTTTAAAGGCATCTTTCAAATAAGGAAAGTACATATTCTTCCTTTCTTTTCTAGCTCCATAAACCTTTATTGGGTTAGCAGTATCAACAGCATTTAAAATTGTTTCAAATTCAGATTTGGTCAACGTTAAATTATCACCTTTAAAAACTTGCTTTGAGACATAATTTTTAAATGGATTTTTCATTTCAACTTCTTCTACATCAATTAAAAAATCAAAAAAAGTTTTAACTGCTCCAAAGCACTTGTTGAATGTCTTTGAATTATAATGACCTTCAGCCCAAGAATAAAAATCCGCTACATCCGACTGATTAACATCTACTATTCGTTTCATCGAAATATCATATCGTTTTTTTAACACATTGGCAAAATATTTACAGAACCGAATACATTCATCCCTGTGTGCTTTACTGACATTTTTACGCTTATGAATATATTTGTGGTCTCCATCTAAATATTGATAATATTTGATGATTGCATCCGCAACTGAATAATCATTTCCTTCTTCACTCTGTTGAACTGTTTGATAATCATTTTTTATGGTTTCGCTTTTAAATTCAAGAGCTTCAATGATGGCTTCATCATAGCTTCTGGAACTCAAAACTTTTGATTTAACCTTGTTTTTAGTTCCAGCAACATGAAGTCTTAACCTATAACTATGATTTTCGTAGTGCCTACAAATTGGATTGTCATTCTTGCATTTACTACAATAAATTTTTATTCCTGTAAGTGCATTTTTAGGTAATTTCAATTTCATGATAATAATTTATTTCTTAATTCAATTTCTTTAGCTGTCTTTGGATTAACCTTTGTTTTTGGTTTCTTACTAGCTAATGAGTTATCATCTATCTTTAACAAAATCATATTATAGACAGCATCGTTACAAAGGATAGATTTCAATAATTCCATCCAGCTCATAGGGTGCTTTTTTATAAAATCTTTGACAAATGGTATAAGTAATGCACAACTAAAGTCTATTTCGTAGACCATATTGCTTTTTTTATTTAGCTTGTGTATTGTTACACCGTTTTGATTTAACCAAATTGTTGCTGACTCTGTTTTCTTTAGTTTTAGTCTATTTGCAACTTCACCAATAGTCAAAATTGAAGGTGATTGGTTTTCATTTAGATAATTTTTATTCAATAAATTCTAACCCTGTTTCAGCCGTTCTCGTTTTTTTTATGGCGTGGGTTTGAGAATTATCATTTTTGAGTCTTTGTTGACATTTCTATGCTTTAAGTACAAATTGAAATAAAATTAAGTTTACTGTATTCTTACTTCAATTGATTGAAAATCCATTTTAAAATTCCAAATGCGAAACCAATTAAAGCAAACAATATTTTAAACAGTCCACCAACCAACATTACAGCATCGCTTGAAGATGATTGGTTGCGTGTATTATAACTTAGTTGCCCTCGATTCATGCGTTCTGCAAACAAATTATATTTCAATTGGGTTGACATTGAGTCGTCTAAGGGAAATCCGTTTAAGTTGTTTTTCATAACATTAAATTTAAATTCAAATATAATTAATATCCTGGTTATTAGCAAGTTAAATGTTATACAATATTCCATGTATTCCAATAAAATCTCAATAATCTGGATTTGGATTTTCTATAAATTACCTAATGTTTACATACATTTCTTTCAAATCATTTCTTTGAAGAACCACATCATTAAAAATTTTTATCAAATGATTTTCTACTCCATTCTCAAAATCGTCATCTGGTGTAAAATTATCATCCTTGGGTATAAAATCAGCGACTAAACCATTAACGATTTCACTTTTATCGCACAAGACACACATTTTATAGAATTCATATACAAGTGAATTGTCTTCATTTTGGTCGACAATTTTAGGAGAATCAACTACAATTTTGTCTATTTGAATATCACAGTTTAAATCAGCTTTATTGGCTTTATTTTCTGCTTTTATGATAGAACTTAACTGTTTATTGATAAAATCTTCGTTAACAACTATTGATGTAGATGAACCTCCAGTTGAACCATTAAAATTATGTGACTGTTTTGAGGTAATATAACCTTTTTTCCTTAGGGTATGAACTAAGTTTTTTACACTCTGTGGCTTTGAAAAACCAATGTAAGGTGCAATATCTTTGTAATTCATATAAAATAATTGTCCATTATCTGTATATGATAGTACCAATTCAATTAAGCTTTTTTCTGAAATAGTAATTGGTAATTTTGATAGTTGTGGAAATGACTTAACAAATCCGCTTTCCTTAAAATTTTGCATAAATTAAAGTTTTTATGCTTTGGCTACTAATGTCGCCAATAATCCTTTTTAAAAAAGGAACTAAAGACAACAACATCTTTAGTTATGATAACAAAACCCTTGACTTACAAGGTATAATGCAAAGGTACTAACAAAAAAAGCTAGTTGCAAGTTTTACTTGAAACAAATATTTTAAAGTACCATGTAATTAAAATAGTACCTCGGCATTAGTCTTTATTTAAAAAAAAATCCTTGAGGGTGGTGAACTTTGTAAAAATTGAGATAATCAAAAAAACTAGTACTGTAATAGTAAATAATTGAAAAATTGAAATAGTACCTTATTATATATAATAAATTATATTTCTTATTTATTAATCTTATTTAATAGTATTATAATGAAGTAACATCAGAAGTACTTGCTTATACTTTTAAAAGTACTTAGTAATACTAATATAAGTACCAACCAATTTCTTAATACATCTCAACAGATTCAATAAAAATGAAAATTTAGCTAAACATAATGCTATATTTTGGGGCTAAACTATCCCTTAACCCAAGTTAACCATGTCCCAAAATTGGCTTAAAACTGTTTAACGAACACCTGAACGATGGTAAGGTATCAATACCCTCCTTTCTGCCAATACCCCCTCCCTCCCTGTTAATAGTGACTTTCAAGAAGTTCCAAAAATGGCGATGCCAAAACCCTGGTCCCGTTTACCCTGAATTTGAAACTAGCAGTCTGAATAAATCAGATTGAAAAATATTTTGCCTCCAAAAATCTCAATCTAAAATTTCGGATTTTTTCTGATTGTTTCGAAAATTGTAAAAATATTTTTGGGCAAATTTTTGGGATTCAAAATAGATAACAAGCTATTTATATAAAAAGTAGATACAATGAAAATAATATTAACTGTTAGCCAAATAAAAAAATTGCTAGAAAACCAGCCAGCTCATTTTCCAATCACAATCATAATGAAAGGAATTGACCGAGAAGAATTAAAAGAAATTGCAAAATTATTGAAGAAAAAGAAAGACTAATCTTCTTTTGTAAATTCCAAGCCTTCAAGAAGTTCGCTTGGTGTAGTTTTTATTGCTCTAGCAATTTTAAAAAGTAAATTCAATGTCATGCCTTGGTTGTGGTCAAACAAAAAGCGTATTGTTTTTTCATCGCAACCAACCTCTTTAGCAAATTTTCGGTTATTCCCATCGAAATCCCTTTGGAATACTATGTGTATTCTCTGAACTACCTCTTTTTTTATACTATCAAGTTGCTTCTGCATTCGGCAAAATTGCGTAAGTCTCAATAAAAAAATTGATTTTGTGTTGCGGGTTTTTATCCGCAAAATCTTATATTTGCTCATTATCTTAAAAAAAATAAAATTTATGAAAAAATACATAGTTTGGTTTCAAATTCTTGGTATGGCGGTACTACTCGCTTTTATTGTGATAAAATGTAGAAATATGTTTGAAAATGGTTCAAATGAATCCAAAGTAAATATTGAAAACGCATCAGATGTACAAAATTATGTGCAAGGGAAATGGCATTTGGCTTACTATCCTCAAGGCGGATTGACAATTCATGTGCGCTTATTAATCGAGGGCAACACTATTAAAACATGGTCAAGTGTTAATGACCACAACAATGAAAACGATTTCACTTGGGATATGAATCAAGCTCCCGAAGAAGAATATACCTTTAATGTTGGCGAACTGACTGCAAAAGATTCCAAAAGGTACATTGAATGGGATAACAACGGAGATTTAACATTGCAACAGCGAGCTATTGGCGATTTATTTGTGGCTAAAACTGGATTTCATTATGGTGCATCGTATTATATGCTTGATAAAGGTTGGGAATAATAGAAAAATTTAAACAAAGATTAAACGAGACTCAAAAGGTCTCGTTTTTTATTTAAAAAAGTATATTAATAATGAGATATTTATTATATTTTTAAGACCTCAAAAATCACCAAACAATAATTTCTTTTTTAATTCAGTTAATCGGCTGTAAAACATTTACAATGAAAATAATAAACAATCAAGATTTACTTCTTATAAATGAAATTGAGAATTTAATCAATGAGGATTCTTCTATTTTCATAAGTTGCAACCACTTTACTGGTTTTGCGTTGTTTGATTTGATTAACTCATTTTCAAAATCAAAGCAAATTCATTTTTTACTTAATTATGATTTCAAAACCGAAGATGATTTTAGGTTTATTCAATCTGAAGCAGAAAACAAACTAAACCTTCTACTGGATAGAAAATATAAAATCAACCAAGTTATTGGATTAATTGACGATAAAATTAAAATCAGAAAAGGTGGTTTAGGGAATCAAAATATTTTTATCGTAGAAAACGGTGGTGTTTCAACTTGTTTCACTTTAACTCCAATGAATTTGGACTCTGTCTCTTTAGGAGTTTTAAATTCAGAAACTCCAATCTTCATCAATAGTTTTGATGACGCTAACAACCAATACTTGACCTTATTCAAAAATGCTTGGGATAACAGCAAAGAAATTTTAAATGATAACATCAAAAGTCTTTTAGATAAAGGTACTTCAAATATTTCTGGTGAATCAATATACAAATACAGCGTTCGAGAGATTTTCCACTACTCTACAGTAAATGAACGTGCAGATGAAAAACTAGAAAAAGTAGGATTCAAAGACTCAAAGATTTGGAGCTTATTATACAATTTTCAGAAGGATGCCGTAATTGGAGCAATAGAAAAAATCGAAACTTATGGTGGTTGTATTATAGCTGATTCAGTTGGTTTAGGTAAAACTTTTGAAGCTTTAGCAGTGATGAAGTATTACCAACTTCGTAATGATAGAATTCTACTATTAGCACCCAAAAAACTAAGAGATAACTGGACAGTTTACCAAAGCAATGACAAACTAAATATTCTAGCTGAAGACCGTTTAAACTATGATGTATTAAACCATACTGACCTTTCCAGAGAAAATGGAAAATCGGGTGATATAAATTTAGATACTATCAATTGGGGTAACTATGATTTGGTGGTGATTGATGAATCGCACAACTTCAGAAACAATCCAAATAAACGTGGAATGACTCGATACAAACGTTTGATGAATGATGTACTAAAATCTAACATCAGAACTAAAGTATTGATGCTTTCTGCTACACCAGTAAACAATAAGATGAACGATTTGAAAAATCAAATAGCATTTATTACTGAAGGTAATGACAGAGCATTTTCAACTTATGGTATTGATAGTGTTTCTCAGGTTATGAAGGATGCACAACGTAAATTCACCAACTGGTATAAAAATGGTGACCCAAATAATTTAGATGTAAACCAATTAATGTCTCATTTGGATGGTTCGTATTTCCGTATTCTGGACATGTTAACTATCGCTAGGTCTCGTAAACATATTGAAAAATACTATGACACAACCGACATTGGTAAATTTCCAAATCGGTTAATTCCAATTACAGTTTATCCAGAAATTGACACCCAAAATCAATTTAAAGATATTGGGGAAATCTATGATGAACTAAGTACTTTAAATTTAGCTTCCTATTCACCACTTGGGTATGTTAGGGCTGACAAACGTAGCTTTTACGAAGAGAAATATGATATGGAAACGCATACTGGTGGTGTATTCAAACAAGTTGACCGTGAGCAAAGTTTGATTTACTTGATGCGTGTAAACCTTCTTAAACGTTTAGAAAGTTCTATTTATTCCTTCAAGCTTACAGTTGAAAAAATCATCCACTTAATTGATGCCAATTTAAAACAAATCGAAGAACATAAAAGCGGTGCAATTGACAATGATATTAACATCACCGACATTGATATAGACGATACAGAATTAGAAGATTTACTTGTTGGTGGTAAAACCAAAGTATTGATTCAAGATATTGATATTATCCGATGGAAACAGGATTTAAAACAGGACAAATCTGTTTTAGTCACTTTGATGAATAACATCAAGTTGATAGATGTAGAACGTGATGCTAAGTTACTGGAATTAAAAAATATCATCTCCAACAAAATAGCAAATCCAATAAATCCAGATAACAAAAAGGTAATCATTTTTACAGCGTTTGCTGATACTGCAAACTATCTTCACAATCAATTAAATGAATGGCTAAAAGATGAATTCGGTTTATACAGTGCCTTAGTTACTGGAACTGGAAACAACAAAACGAATATGCCTAAGACCAGAACGGATTTAAGTTCTATTCTGACGCATTTCTCACCAAAATCTAAAAAGAGAAAAGAAATTTTCCCAGATGAAGTAAATGAAATTGATGTAATGTTTTGTACCGATTGTATTTCTGAAGGGCAAAATCTTCAGGATTGTGACTACTTGATTAATTATGACATTCACTGGAATCCAGTTCGTATCATTCAACGTTTTGGTCGTATTGACCGTATTGGTTCGGTAAACGAAAACATTCAATTGGTGAACTTTTTCCCAAGCATGGAATTAGATAGCTTTATTGATTTGGTTGCCAGAGTTCAAGGTAAAATGGTAATGCTGGATGTTTCAGCAACTGGTGAAGACAATATCATTTCTCAAAACAGTAGAGAAATGCAAGACTTGGATTATCGTAGAAGACAATTAAAACAACTACAAGACCAAGTAATAGATTTAGAAGATGTTCAAGGAAATATTTCGATAACCGATTTAACCTTCAACGATTTTAAAATAGATTTAGAGAAGAGTTCTGATGAGCAACTTAAAGAATTAAGCCAAATTCCAAAAGCTTCTTATGCCGTTGTCAAATCCAATCTTGAAAACATCAAGAAAGGCGTTATTTTCTGCTTAAAAGGCAATAGTGATGACTATGCCAAGAAACTTAAAAATAACATCTTATATCCGTTCTTTTTGGTTTATATCAGCTTGGATGGGCAAGAAATTGTAAAAGCTTCACAAACTAAACTAGTACTAGATTATTTCAGAAAATTGTGCATGGGTAATGATATGATTTTACCAGAATTAATTGCAGAATTTGACAAAGAAACCAAAGGCAATAAAAAGATGGAAGCTTATGCCAAACTACTAAAAACTTCCATGTTAGAAGTAGTTGGTGTTCAAGAAGAAGTTGGTCTGGATTCATTAGCAACACCAGGAGGAACTACTTTGCTCAGTGATGCTTTAAACAAAGAAGAAAACCTAGAATTAATTAGCTTCTTAATAATAAAATAAATGCCGTTTTTATACAATAACATATTCAATATTCCAGAGCGAAGTGTTTTAGATAAAAAGCTAACCAAAGCTTTCTTTCTGAAAAACTTTGACTTGTCGGCTACTGAAAAGAAACTATTGAATAATTCCATTCAAAGTATGGATTGGATGGCAAGTATAAAACCCACTATTGCCAATATTCCAGCAGTTGTCACTGATAATTATGCCTATGAAGAAATTCAAATAATGGTCTGCACTATTGCCGATAACAAACTAAATGAATTGGCTGACAAATGTATTGTTTTACTACAAAAATACATTCCCTACCAAATGATAGTAATCGTTGAAGATGCTACTCACTTTGTGATAAATGCCTGTGACAAACGCATTAACTTGAACGATTCTAACAAAAGAACTATTGAAAATTACAATACAACCACTGCATTTTCAAAGCTGTATAAAAATGAAATCATTACTTCATTTTTCAATGCTTTAGATTTTTCAGTATTGGATAAAACCAATATGGAAACCACCTATAAAAGTTACATTCAAGCTATCGTACAATTTCAAACGGCTACAATAACTGGAAGCTTCAGTAAGCGAAGCCACAGCAGAACCGAAGAAGATATGATGCTACTCGCCAATATTGAAACCATTGAAAATGAAGTAGTCCGTTTGAGCAATCAAATAAAAAAAGAAACGCAACTCAATAACAGAGTATCTTTGAATATTGAAATTCAGAACCAGCGAAAAGAAATTGAAAAAATTAAAAATAAATTAGGAACGGTATGAGTATAGAGCAAATAAAAAAAGGAGACGAACTTACTCAAAGTTTAGATATAGTGAATGATAATATTACCCGATTAAAAGAACTTTTCCCAGAGGTTTTTACCGAAGGGAAAATTGATTTTAAAGTACTACAAGATATTCTGCGTGACGAAACAGAAACCGAAGAAGAATACTATCGTTTTACTTGGGCTGGAAAAACACAAGCACGTAGAGAAGCTCACAAACCAAGCACAGGAACATTAAGACCAGCAAAAGAAGAAAGTGTAAATTGGGATACTAGCCAAAACTTATACATTGAGGGCGACAACCTTGAAGTGTTGAAGCTACTTCAAAAGAGTTACTCTAATAAAGTGAAGATGATATACATTGACCCGCCCTACAATACAGGCAAAGATTTACTTTATAAAAACGATTTTTCTGATAACTTAAGTTCTTACCTTGAATATACAAATCAAAAAAATGATAACGACCAACTTCTGACTACTAATCCTGATACTCATGGAAGATATCATAGCGATTGGTTATCAATGATGTATTCTAGAATAAGATTATCTCGAAATCTATTAATTGATGAAGGATTTATAGTTTTGACAATTGACCATTTTGAATTACATAACCTTATAAAAATTTGCGATGAAATATTTGGAGAAGGAAATAGAATTGTAAATGTAACCATTCAGCACAACCCCAAGGGCAGAAATCAAGCAGAATTCTTCTCTGAAAACATTGAGTATATGCTTATTTATTCAAAGAAAATTAACCTTGCAAAGTTCAATCAAGTTGCTATTTCAGAAGATGTATTAAAAACATTTAATGAACATGATGATGAAGGAAAATTTAGATGGGAAGATTATATTCGTGCAAGAACATCTTGGTCGAGGCAAAACAGACCTAATAATTGGTATCCAATCTATGTAAGTGAGGATGGGAAAACAATATCTCACATTCCCTTTACAAATTCAATTGAACTTTTTCCAAAAAATAGAAATGGAGAATTCTCATGGAAAAATATACAGGAATCATTTGCAGAATTAAACTCCAAACAGAAATTTAGAGTTTTAAAAGATGGTACTGAGTTTAAAATTCAGCATAAGTATTATGAACAAGAAGTTTTAAAAAACTTATGGATTGACAAAAAATATCAATCAGAGTTTTACGGGACTAATGTTATAAAAGGACTATTTGGGAGTAATGTTTTTAGTTATCCTAAATCAATACACGCTGTGAAAGATATCCTGAAAATAATTACAAAAGATAATGATATTGTATTAGATTTTTTTTCAGGTTCAGGTACTACAGCTCACTCAACTATCCAATTAAATTCAGAAGACAATGGTAACAGAAAATTTATAATGGTACAATTACCTGAATTTACCGATACAAAATCTGATGCATATAAACATGGATATAAAACGATAACAGAAATTGGAAAAGAAAGAATTCGAAGAGCAGGAAAAAAGATAGCTGAAGAAAATCCAGATAAAGCAAGAGACTTAGATACAGGTTTCAAAGTTTTCAAACTCGACAGTTCCAACATTAAAGGCTGGGATGGAAATCCAGATAATTTAGAACAAAGTCTTTTTGATAGTCAAGACAATATTAAAACTGACCGCTCTGAAGAAGATGTATTGTTTGAAATCCTTTTAAAATATGGTTTAGATTTAACCTTACCTATTGAAGAAAAAATCATTGAAGGTAAAAAGGTATTCAATGTAGGTTTGGGTGCATTATTCATTTGCCTAGCTGATGGAATAACCAATAAAGTAGCAGAAGGAATTGGAGCTTGGAAACAAGAAATTAATCCAGAAACATGCAGAGTTATTTTTAAAGATACTGGTTTTACAGATGTAGAGAAAACCAATGCAGTACAAACTTTAAAACGTTTTGGTATAAACGAAATTAAAAGTATTTAAGTTATGGCTATAGAACAAATTAAAGTGGGCGATGAATTAACGATAAGTAAAGACATTTTACAAGATAACATTACTAAACTGAAAGAATTATTTCCTGAACTTATAACAGAAAATAAAATAGATTTTGAAGCATTTAAGCAAGTGTTTGGAGACGAAATAGAAACCGAAGAAGAGTACTATCGTTTTACTTGGGCTGGAAAGGCAAAAGCTCGAAGAGAGGCTCACAAACCAAGTACTGGAACATTAAGACCAGCAAAAGAAGAAAGCGTAAATTGGGATACTACCGAAAATTTATATATAGAAGGTGATAATCTTGAAGTACTAAAGTTGTTGCAAAAAAGTTATAATAATAAGGTGAAGATGATATACATTGACCCGCCATACAACACTGGGAAAGACTTTGTCTATAAAGATAATTACAAAGACAATTTAAAAAATTATCAACAAATTACGGGTCAAATTGATGATGAAGGAAACAAATTAACAACCAATTCGGAAAGTGAAGGTCGTTACCATTCTAATTGGTTGAACATGATGTATCCAAGATTAAAATTAGCGAGGAATATTTTGAAAGATGATGGGGTTATCTTCATTAGTATTGATGATAATGAAAATGATAATCTCAGAAAAATATGTGATGAAATTTTCGGAGAATCAAATTTTGAAGCCCAAATAGCTTGGAGACGAAGACATAATCAGCCTAATGATAAAACAAAAATGATTGCAAAAGTTTCTGAAAATATTTTAGTTTATGCTAAAAGCTCGGAAGTTCTTAAAAGAGAAAAAACTTATTATGGATTACCTCTTTCACAATCAAGAATAGCCGACTATACAAATCCTGATAATGACCCAAGAGGTGGTTGGACATCTAACCCATGGAAAGCTGCAATTGGTCGTGGCGGCAGTAGTTATGCTTTAACAACAATCAATGGTACGGTATATAATGAAGTATGGTATGGAAATGCAGAATCGTTTGAAGAACACAAAGTTCAAGGACGAGTTCATTGGACTGATAATGGTTCAGGATATCCGCGAATCAAAGTTTATTTAGATGAAGCTGTAAAATCAGGACAAGCGGCTATTAATTTTTTTACTCATGATAAATTTGGACATAACCAAGAGGGTTCCGCTGAATTACAAAGATTAATGAATAGAGAAGGTTTATTTGATAACCCTAAACCAATGCGACTATTAAAATCTTTAATAAAGCTTGCAACTCTTCAGGATGATGACATCATACTTGATTTTTTTAGTGGTTCTGCAGGTCTTGCACAGGCTGTTTTTGAATTAAATGAAAAAGAAGACACCAAACGTAAATTAATTTTAGTCCAATTACCTGAAAACCTAGACATGAGTTTAAATACTGCGGATTCGACATCTAGAAAAACTATTGAGAATGCTATAAAATTCCTTGACGAAATAAAGAAGCCACATTTACTATCAGAATTAGGTAAAGAACGAATTCGTAGAGCTGGAAAAAAAATTACTAATGAAAATCCAGAAAAAGGAAAAATTTTAGACTTAGGATTCAAAGTATTTAAACTTGACAGCTCAAATATAAAAGGTTGGGATGGCAATCCAGATAATTTAGAACAAAGTCTTTTTGATAGTCAAGACAACATCAAAACTGACCGTACTGAAGAAGATGTACTATTTGAAATACTTTTAAAATATGGTTTGGATTTAACCTTACCTATTGAAGAAAAAATGATTGAAGGTAAGAAAGTATTCAACGTAGGTTATGGAGCATTATTCATTTGTCTAGCTGATGGAATAACCAACAAAGTGGCAGAAGGAATTGGAACTTTGAAACAAGAAATCAATCCAGAATCTTGTAGAGTTATTTTTAAGGATTCAGGATTAACAGATGTTGAAAAAACCAATGCGGTACAAACTTTAAAAAGATTTGGTATTCACGAAATAAAAAGTATTTAATATTATGAAGATTCAATTTGATAGTGCATTAGGATACCAACAAGAAGCAATTGATGCTATTGTTGATATTTTTAAAGGTCAGGAATCATGTGATTCTAATTTTACAGTTTATTCGCCAGAGTTTTTAGCCAAACAGCAAAACTTTGAGTTTACTGATATTGGATATGGTAACAGACTTACATTAACAGAAGGACAACTACTAGAAAACATTCAATATATCCAATTGGGAAATGGTTTAAAACCGTCTTCTCGAAATGAAATAGATAGAAAAAATTTAGATTTCACTATTGAAATGGAAACTGGTACAGGTAAAACGTATGTTTACCTAAGAACTATTGTAGAACTGTATAAAAAATACGGATTCTCAAAACATATTATTGTAGTTCCATCAATTCCCATCAAAGAAGGAGTTTACAAATCGTTACAAATTACCAAAGAACATTTAAGAGAATTGTATGATAACTTCAATTACAATTTCTTCATATACGATAGTAGCAAGTTAAACGAGGTTAGAGATTTTTCAACCAATGATGGTTTAGAAATCATGGTAATTAACATTGATGCCTTCTCAAAAAGTTTTGAAAATCCAGAAGACGAAAAGAAAACCGCAAATATTATTCACCGTTATAATGATTCATTAGGTTACAAACCATTAGACCTAATAAAAAATACCAATCCAGTAATTATAATTGACGAACCTCAAACCACTATGAGTACGCCTTTGAGAAAAAAGGCAGTACAAAGTTTGAGTCCGTTGGCAACCATACGATATTCTGCAACCCATAAGAAGGATGAGAAAATCAATATGATGTATAAGCTTGATGCTGTAGATGCTTATGAAAGAAAATTGGTTAAACAAATTGAAGTTGGTTCTGTTCAAACTGAAGGTGTAAACAATCAAGCTTATATTCGATTAATGGCTGTAAAATTGAGCAAAGGTTTTCCAGTAGCAGATATTGAACTTGATATATTTACTAACGGAAGTATTCAACGTAAAGTTGTAAAAAATATAAAGCAAAATACTTTTCTTGAAGAGATAACGGGCAGAAATGAATATGAAGGTTATATAGTCAAAGATATTTATGCCGTTGCTGGTAATGAATACATAGATTTTACCAGTAAAGATGAGGTAATCAAATTAGGTGAAGCCATTGGTGATGTTGATGAACATCAAATCAAAACGGCTTTGATTCGTAAAACAATTGAAGAACATTTAGACAAAGAAATAATACTGAATCCACAAGGAATAAAAGTATTAAGTCTTTTCTTTATTGATACAGTTAGCAAGTACCGAATTTATGATGAAGATGGAAATGCTGTAAATGGTGACTATGCTCAAATTTTTGAAAAAGAATATTTGAAGCTGATTAAAAAACCAAAATACCAAGATTTATTCAAGGATATAAAAGATTTAGAAGTTAACGCTTCAGATGTTCACAATGGCTATTTCTCAATTGATAAAAAGTCTAAAAAATTAAAAGACTCATCAACCGATAAAGATGGTTACGTTAAGGCAAATAAAGATGACGAGGATACTTTTAATCTAATTATGCGTGACAAAGAAACCTTACTGTCATTTTATGACGGTATAAATAATCTCAAAAGAGTAAAATTTATTTTTTCACATTCAGCTTTAAAAGAAGGATGGGATAATCCGAATGTATTCCAAATATGTACTTTAAAAGATGCTGGTGGTTCTGAAATTAGAAGAAGACAAGAAATTGGTCGTGGTTTACGACTTTGTGTAAATCAAGATGGTGAACGTGTTTACGGTCACGAAGTAAATACACTTACAGTAATGGCTTCAGAATCGTACAAAGATTTCGTTTACAATCTTCAAAAAGAAATAGAAAAGGAAACAGGTATTACATTCGGAATACTAGAAAGTCATAGTTTTGGTGATGTAGTTCTTGAAATTATCGATGACGAAATTGTTTATTTAGGTCAAGAAAAATCGAATGAACTTTATAATTTCCTTATTGAAAAAGAATATATTGATAGCAAAGGAAAAGTACAAGACAAACTCAGAATTGCATTAAAAGAAGACAATGTTGAACTCCCAGAAGCGTTATCTGAAGACCCAAAAGTAGTAAATCAAATTCTGAATACTTTAAAACAAACTGCTGGTAAATTAGATATAAAAAACACTGCTGACAAGCAATTAGTAAAAGTCAATAAACGAGTTTTAGACAGTCCAGAATTTAAAGAATTATGGGAACGAGTTAAATTCAAAACTACTTTCTCAGTTGACTTTAATTCAGATAGTTTAATTAACCAGTGCATCAAATCGATTGATGACAGTTTAAAAATTACACGTGGTAAACTAATTTACACCAAAGTGAAAGTTGGTATTACAGTTGGTGGTGTTGATGCAAAAGAAACTCCAAATACTGAAGTTAGCCAGCTAAATAGTGAAGTAGAAAATCTTCCAGATATTGTAAGTTATTTGCAAAATGAAACTCAGTTAACCAGAAAATCAATTGTCAAAATTTTGACAGGAACTTTGAAGCTGAAATACTTTAAAGTCAATCCGCAAAAATTCATTGAAGGTTGCATTGATATTATCAATGAACAAATGCGAGTTCATATTATTGATGGAATCCAGTACAAGAAAATTGGAAACTCAGATTGTTATAGTCAGGAATTATTTGAGAACAAAGAATTGTTTGGCTACTTAAAAAGCAATCTAAAAACCAGTGAAAAATCACCATACAATTATGTGGTCTATGATTCGACAGTAGAATCAACTTTAGCAACAGAATTTGAGAATAGCAGTAATATTTCGGTTTATGCAAAATTACCAAGTTGGTTCGTTATTGAAACACCACTTGGAACATACAACCCAGATTGGGCTGTACTATGGAAAGATGAAAACGAAGAAAAACTTTTCTTTGTTGTAGAATCAAAAGGCAGTACTGGTTTATTTGATTTAAGACCAAAAGAACTAGCTAAAATTGATTGTGGCAAAAAACATTTTGAAGCTATTGGAAGTGAAATGATAGTTGCAAGTGAAATTAGTGATGTGGTGGATTTTGCTTTGGGTAATTAAAATTTAAAAGATAAAAATATGGGGATTCCTGTTGGTCAATACGATAAAGAAATAATAAGAAGGACAAAAGAATTAATTGAAAGTTATGAGGGTGAGTTTACAATAACTTTATTAATGAATTCACTTCTGAGTTTGATAGTACTTCCAAAAGAGTTCTCTAAAGATAGAAATATGAAGTTTCTCGATGATTTAATTGTCGATGTTGATGTTGTAAAAACTGTAATTTCTAAAAAAGATTTCTTGTTTAAAGAAGGTGTACACAGTGAAAAAGGAAAGCCAGATATTCCAAATCCCAGAAATTTAGATAATTTATTGAGAAAAATTAGAAATGGTATTTCACATCAGCATATAACACCTATTTCGAGTGGTTTAAACAAATGGACTGGAGTAATTCTTAAGGATTTTAATTCAAATAACCACTCCCAAGGATTACATATTGAATTTACAATTGCGGAATTAAAAGAATTTGCTTTGTACATAGCAAATTCATATTTACTTGAAGTTAAAAAATAATTGACCTTTTTATGGAAAATGAGCAACCAATAATAATCAATTACGGAATACTTACATCAATTTCATGGAATAGTAATAATTGGGCTGATGAACCAGAAGTTAATGATTTAAAAAAATCAAAATATGATTATGTAGTGGATAATGGTCACATGCACGAAAGTTTAAATTTTGGACATGAGATTTATCCCAGTGAAGAAGATGGGTATTATATCGGTTACACTCCAATGTTTAACCGCCTACCAGATGTCGAAAATTCTAAAGATGTTCAGATAGTATTTTTCATTAGTAGTGATTATTCAAATGACAATGCAAAATCAATCATTGGCTTTTATGGATTTCCAGAAATTGATAGTTGGTTTCCTCGAACAGCAAAACACAACCTTTATAAAAAATATGATGGAGGAAACATCAAAGCTCATAAAGATGATATTATTTACTTTAAAAGCCCAGTTATAATTTCAAACCGAAATGTTATCCTTGAGAATTTATTGCCAACAGATAAAAAAATTTCTCAACAGGGTTTTAATTATCTTAATTCTGACAATGTATATAATTTACTGGTACTTGCATTAAAACGTAACCCAAACAACAAGAAACTAAAAAAGTTTGTTTCAAAATTTCCATTAATGATTGAGTTAAAAAAAGAAGAACTTGACCTATTGGATTTTATAGATGTTATTGGAGACACTACAGCTGACAATGTTGATGATATAGAAACTTTGGAAGATAAAATGAAAAACAAATCTCCAGAGTTGAAGCAGAGAATATCTTCATACATTGAACGTGGTTCAATTGCCCAAAAGGTAAAACGAATGACAAATTTCAAATGTTTAGTATGTGAAGCGTTAAATATGAATCCACATTCATTTACCAAGTCAAATGGTGATAAATATATAGAAACACATCATGTTGAACAAGTCTCAACACTTAAAAAGGGCGTTCTGGGAATTGATAATTTGATTACCGTTTGTGCTAACCATCATAGACAGCTTCATTATGGAAATTCTACTTTGATTGAGAGTACAGAAAATCATTTTAAATTCAGCATTGATAGTCAAACAATTAAAGTCAATAAGATAAAAATTTTAGATTAAATATTATTTATTTCCTCCCAAAATCCTAAGACTTTTTATCAATAGTTCTTTAGCTTCATCAACTTCACTTTGAACCACTAAATTTCCTTTAGTGGGTACAAACATTTCCCTAATATCTACATCCAAAGCTTCTGCTATTTGTAGAAGCAGATTTATTGTAGGCAAATTTTTCTCAGAATTTATATTACTAATGGTGGTTGTTGATACTCCAACCTTATTAGATAATTCTTCCCTACTTATTCCTTTTAGATTCATTAGTTCTTTTAGTCGTAATACTTCCATACTTTATTATTTAGAATACAAATATATGCAAAAAATGAAGTTATACTTCATTTTTATGAAAATAAATTAAGTATTATTTGTTTTATAATTAAATACTGCTTTACTTTGTAGTGTAATAATAAAGTAACACTTGATTTTATGACGGCAATAGAATTTAAAGATGGATTGAAAGAAATCAAAGAAAATTTGAAAGGATTGACTCTTCAGTTAGTTCATTCAAATGGTTATAGACCATATTTTAATTTAAGAGAATTTGGTTTGGCAATACTACATGAAGAATCAAAAGGAAATGATTTTAGAATAAACCAAGTTTGGACTAAAGAAGGTACAGTTGGAGTTCAATCAATCAAACATCTAGTTGAATTAATTAAAACAAATTGTGTTACTGCAATTCAATTCGAGAGCTACTGGAATCCAAAAACAACAGAAGAATTTATTAGAAGCTTTGGAGCTTTAGACTAACATTAAAATAAACAAAATGGAAACTACAGACAGAACAATGGAAATAGCACAAACGATACTTGAACAAATTAAATATGGTGATAGAAGTGCATTAATGGCTTGGGGCGCAAGAAATTTTTCAGCAATAAGTGAAAGCAAAGAGTATCAAGGTGGACTGGCATTTCAAGTTAATGGACTTTCTCACCAAGGCTGGGTGAAAGTTTGTTTGAGATGGGTTGATGACTATACAATTGTATTTGTCAATAAAAACCGTGAAGTAGTAAAAACTTTTGAAGGTGCTTATTGTGACATGTTAGTAGATGTTATAGATTGGATTGAAGGGAAGTAAATGTCAATTCTGTGCAAAATTAGATTATAATCATACTATGCACATAGCGAAAGTTAAATGATTAAGTAATACAACAAAAAAACTTGTGCAAAATACACCAACCTAATATTGCACAAGTTTTAGATAAAAAAAACAAAAATTATGAATAAAGCACGGTACATTCGCCAAAGTAGTAAATCACAGACTAACCTACGCCAATTAGCAAAGGCACATCCAGACGAAACTTTATTTATTGACATCATCAGTGGTTCAATTCCATTTGCTGAAAGACCAGAAGGTAAAAAACTTATTGAAGCAATTGAAACTGGTATAAACTATGTGACATTCCATGATTTGTCAAGAGCTGGTCGTTCAACTTTGAACGTGATTGAAACATTAACTTTTTTCCAAAATAGAGGTGTGGTGGTTAAGATTGAAAATCTGGGTCTAGAATCCATCGTTGATGGAAAAATAAATCCTATTTTTAATTTAATCACCACGGTTCTTAGTGAAATAAATTCACTTGAGAGGACTACCTTGTTGGAAAGACAAGCAGAGGGTATTTATCAAGCGAAGCTTCGTGGCATTTATAAAGGCAGAGTTAAAAATACTTTTGAATCTGATGAAATAATTTTAACAAAATATAAAAAGGTGGTAAAAGAGCTAAAAGCAAATCCGAATTTGTCATTAAGAAAAGTAGCAACTCTTACCAGCGTTTCGCCAAATACAGTAAAGAAAGTAATGTCTATTCTTCAAAAACAGAATTAATGCTATGGAAATAAAAATTAAACATCAAGAAGATAAAACAAAATATAGCTTTAAAGTGAAGGATGCTGACAAACTTACTTCAGCTGAAGTAAAACGAATTTGTATAAAAATGAGTGTTAAAGCTCTACTCGTAAATGGAAAATATTACTCGATTAAATTATAAAGAATAATAATATATTTAATGATAAAAAATATTAAATTAGATGGTTTAAATTAAAATAGTATGATTCAAAAGAAGCAAATTGATTATGGAAATGAATATAAAAAACTCCAAGAAAGAGCTAAATTAATTTCTTCAATCCTAGGTAAACACGAAAATAAAAATCTTGTAAAAGTAGGTTTCCCTATAACAAACTATAGAAAAGTAACAATTGACAATAAAGATTTTTACTATGCTGGGACAAATATATTCCTTGGTATTATTGAAGAAGTTTTATTGACAGCTCAACAAAAATTTCCAGAAAATTTCGGAAACAAAAATGCTTATAGCATTTTATCTGCATTAAATAAAACTAGATACCTTCATAATAGAACTATAGATGCTATAAGAATATATAAAAATGAAAATTTTATATGGATTTATGACAATGTAGAAAATGGTGAAGAAAATAGAATTCTCAGACTTGATTTATTTAGACACTTTAAACCAATTCCATTTGAAAAGAGAAAATGGGAATTTATTGGTGGTTTGTTTCATGCTTTAAAGCATTTTAGCCACAATGGAATACCACTTTCAACTGGAAAAGACATTAATGATATTGAAAATGTTGAACAAGTAATTTTTTTAATTATTGAAGCATTTTATATTAATAAAGGAGAGTTTGATGATGCCAAAAAAAACTATATAGTATTACTAAATTTAAATGAAAAATATGATTTAAAATTCATCTTTTATTATGAAGAGAATACAAACGTATATTTTGTAACTACTATTCATAAAATTAAAAAGAAGAGTGAGGAATTGAAGTGAGGAAAACACGCAAAACGGGTTAATATGGATTACAAAAAATTCAATTCTTCCGTAATACGTAGTATTATCTTAAAAGAATCCAATTTTCATAACCCTGAGGTCGGGAGTTCAAATCTCCCTCTCGCTACATTACTTAAGTTTTAAAAATCAACTGTTTAGTGTACTCTAAACAGTTTTTTTATGTCTAAAATTTTTATACATTTACAAAGAGTACACGATACAGTACACGATTTTCACCTTTTAAACTATAAAAAGTTGCTAATTAAGAAGAACTTTTCGATACCAAAAATTTCTACTGGTGGAGTAGTTATTAACAATTGGAGTAAATTTAGCGAACAAGAAAAGAAAAAAGCACTGTCAAAAAATTGGTATATTTATTACAGTTATCGTGATTCAGTAACTGGTCAATTAACACGAATGCCAAATATTAAAGCAGGTGCAAATCGTTTTAAAAACAAAACGGACAGATACAATTATTTAAAAACACTTAGAGATGCTTTAGAATTTCTACTTGAAAAAGGATTTAATCCTTATCAGGATAACCATGAACTTGAATTATTGGAAATTCAACCTGAGGAAATTCAAAAAGTAATTAAAGTTGAGCCTTTACCTATTATTAATGAAATTACAAAACCACAAATAGTAGAAAATCAAATAGAGGAAAATTTAGAAAACATACCTACAATAAAAGAAGCTTTTGATATTGCTTTAAAAATCAAAAAAGTTCAATTAGTGACACTTCTTACAAAAATTTTGAGTTAAGAATTAGAAAGTTTAAAAAATCATTAGATGAAGATATACCTATTACTTTTATTACTAAAAAGGTCGTTAATGATTATTTAAACAAGGTTATAGAAGATACCAGCGCAAGAAACAGGAATAACACTCGAACCGATTTGAGTTCATTATTCCAAGTACTTGAAGACAATGAAATAATTACAGAAAATATCATTAAAAAAATTAATGTTTTAAAGTCAAATCCTGAGAGAAATAAGACCTACACGCCTGAAATGCAAAAAGACATTTATGACTACTTAGAAATAAATGATCCTTTACTTCTACTCTTCATAAAATTTGTTTGTTACAATTATTTGAGACCTGTAGAAGTTTGTAGATTAAGGATAAAAGACATTGATATTGTTGATAAAAAACTCTATTTAAAAACGAAAAACAAAAAGGTAAAAACTAAAATAATACCACAAATATTAATTGATGATTTACCAGATATATCCAAATTAAATCCTGAAAACTATCTCTTCTCTCCTACTGGTTTGGGTAACGAATGGGAAGCAACTGAAAACAACCGAAGAGATAATTTTAGTAAACGTTTTAAAGAAGTTGTAAAAACACCTTTTAATCTAGGTATTGACTACGGAATGTACAGTTTTAGACATACCTTTATTAC
This sequence comes from Flavobacterium sp. SUN046, assembly GCF_028867965.1. GTDB lineage: Bacteria > Bacteroidota > Bacteroidia > Flavobacteriales > Flavobacteriaceae > Flavobacterium. The sequence goes on along the minus strand of NZ_JAPQNT010000008.1, from coordinate 106,007 downwards.
TAAATTGTACAGAGAATTACGCAAAAATCATTCTCAGTTTGAAACCAAAAGCACTTTAATGTTGATTACTGGACATTCAACAATGACTGCATTAGATAAATATTTGAGAGATATTGATGCAGAATTACCTGCGGATTATTCAGATTTGTTGAAATAGCAAGATGTAAAATAAAAATTAATATATTTTCAAATGAATTAAATATTAGTGGCAATTTTGAATACTAATAATTTTGTACGAAAACTCAAGAATAATTAAAATATGATTTAAAGAAAACATAATAATAACATTAAATTAACTTAATTTTATTTTTTAATTCAGCCTACATCAAAAGGTTGTTAATCTCGATTAAGAATCATAGTTTTGCAACAACATGAATAATTTTTATTAAATTAAGTTGCTTACTAATAACTTTATATGTGATTGATCCTAGTTTTTATAATATTAATTACAAAATTTTACATTCTACATTATTATGAAATTTAAAAAAATAAATGTTGTATTATTTTATCTTATGGCACTATCACTTACTTCTTGCGCTACAAAAAAAGAAGTTATTTATTTTAGTGAGAGTATTGCACAAGATCAAAATAAAATAGATTTTATTGCAAACAAAATTCAAAGTAATGATTTACTTAGTATAATTATTTCTTCAACTTCACCAGAGCTAGCCTTACCATACAATTTATATCAAAACGAAACTTCAAACAATGGTTATTTAGTCAACACTGAAGGTTTAATAACAATGCCAGTATTAGGTAAAATTAAAGTTAAAGATTTAACATTGACTGCACTTGAGGATATTTTAGAGAAAAAACTGAAAGATGAAAATCATTTATCTAATTCTGTGGTAACTGTAAGACTACTTAACGCTAAATTTACAATTTTAGGTGAGGTAAATAAACCTGGAACTTATAATTTTAGTGAAGAAAATATAAGTATTTTACAAGCTATTGGTTATGGTGGTGATTTAACGATTAATGGTAAAAGAACTAATGTATTAATTATCAGAGAAGTCAATAATATTAAAACCTATACAACGATTGATTTAACATCTAAAAAGTGGTTTAGTTCTGATGTTTACTATATTAAACCCAATGACGTTATTTATGTCAATCCAAATGGAGCAAAAGTAAAACAAGCTGGATATATTGGAACCCTTGGTACATTCATGGCGGCAGTATCAGTGGGTTTATCAACAATATTGACAATAATTGTATTATCCAAATAAATAATAAAAATGGAAAGTAAAGAAATACAAATTAATATTAAGGATGAAATTTTTAAATATTTATTGTATTGGAAATGGATTGTTTTGTCAGTCCTATTGTCTTTTTTAATTTGTTATTTTTATTTAAGATATTCCAGTAATGTTTATCAAACTTCAGCTAAAATTCAAATTTTAGATCACGATAATGCTGCCTTTAAATTACCAACCGAAGGGATTTCGATTTTTGGAACTTCCAAAGCTAATTTAGAGAACGAAATAGAAATTATTAAATCTTCAAGAATATTAAGCAATGTTGTTGATAGCCTAAATTTAAGTACAGAAATTTATAGCGTCGGAAAAATAAAATCACTTGAACTCTGGGATAATGCGCCATTTAGAGTAATATGGGCTGTTGAAAAAGATTCACTTCGTAAAAAATCAATTGCATTTAAAATTGTGATTTCCAATAATGGATACCGCATAGATGGTAATACAAAGGAATATAAATTTGGACAAACTAATTTTGATTTAGATATTCCGTTTAGGCTTGATAAAAAAAATAATTTTTTTTTTAAGAAAAATGTTGATAATAGTTATTCAATTATTTTAAAACAAAAAGAGTATGTAAATCAAGAAATTGCAAACAATATTAAAATAGATAATGTTGGTAATCAGAGTAATATTTTAAAAATAACTCTTAATGGCAAAAATGTAAATAAAATAAATGATATTATTAACACCTTAATTGGTGTTTTTAATCAAGATGGAATTAAAGACCGACAGCTTGTATTTAAAAAAACAATTGAGTTTGTAGATGATAGGTTTAAAAGTCTATCTTCACAATTAGATTCTATCGAAAATTCTAAAGCAAGTTACAAAATTGCAAACGAATTGAGTTATGTTGAGGCAGATGCAGGACAATTGATGAAAAACAATTATGAGTCTCAAATTCAAGTTGAAAATGCTACAACTCAAATTGAATTGTCAAAATTAATGACTTCTTCCATCAATAAAAGTAAAAGTTTTGAATTACTTCCTTCAAATATTGGCATTGAGAGTAATGAAATTAATAGTTTGGTTGGAAGTTATAATGATATTATATTAAGACGCAATAAATTGCTTGCTTCAGGTGGTAGAGAATCTAATCCTATCGTTAATGAAATATCAAGCCAAGCACTACAGTTAAAAAATAATATTAAAGCTTCAATAATAGGTTATCAAAACTCATTAGCTACCAAAAAAAGTGAAGTAGGAAGAATTAGTTCATTAGAACGATCTAAGTACAGCAAGGTACCTTCAAATGAAAAAGTAGTGCGATCCATTGAGAGACAACAATCAATTAAGGAAACATTATATATTTTATTATTACAAAAAAGAGAAGAAGCTGCTGTTAATTTAGCCATAACCAATCCGTCGGTAAAAATTGTTGATTACGCTATTAATTCATTGCAACCTATTGAGCCAAAGAGAAGTAGTATTTATTTAACAGCTTTATTAATAGGTTTATTATTACCTTTACTATTCATTTATTTGTATTATTTATCCGAAAATAAAATACAAAATAAAGAAGAAATTGAAACACAAATACCTTCAATCCCTGTTATTGCAGAAATTCCCTTTATTGAAGCTGAAAATAAAACTATTAGAGCAATTGATCGTTCAATATTATCAGAATCCTTTAGAATACTTAGAACCAATCTTAATTTTATTATAGCAAACAAAACAAGTGAGGGAAATGTTTTGTTTGTAACTTCAACAATAAAATCCGAGGGTAAAACATTTGTATCCTTCAACATTGCCATAACTTTTGCTTCTTTAGCAAAAAAAGTAATTATAATTGGTGCCGATTTAAGAAATCCTCAACTTCACAATTATTTAAAAATTGATAGATTATCAAATTCTAAAGGCGTTTCAAATTTTTTATATGATACTACTTTAAGCATTGATGACATCAAAATGTCTTGTCCTAATGTTGGTAGTAATTTAAATGTTGATATTATTTTGTCAGGTACTATTCCACCAAATCCTGCCGAATTATTGTCTAACGGTCGCTTTGAATATTTATTAAATGAATTAAAAAAAGAGTATGATTATGTAATTGTAGATACCGCTCCAATGCTTTTAGTGACTGACACATCATTAATTTCTCATCTTGCAGATGTTGTATTGTACATCATTAGAGCTAATTTTACACAAAAAAAATTATTAAAGTTTGTAGACAGTGTTCGAAAATTAAATACAAAAAATAACATAAGCATAATTTTAAATAATGTTGGACAAAATAAAAGTTATGGTTATGGTTATTCGTATAACTACGGATATGGTTATGGTTATGAAAACGATTATAATCGAACTACAACACTTCAGCATAAACTAAAAAAAATCTTTAGAAATCTTTTTAGAAAAGTAAAATAATTATATATTAAATATTCTAATCCATATTAATTTCAAATTACTCCATAAAACGATTTTAATAAAACATTCTTATTGTATTATACAATATAAATATTTTTAAAAGAGTTTTGAACAACTTATTACAAGAAAATTATTCTTTAATAAATTTTATAATATCTGTAACTTTTTCAGATATTATTTTTAAGAAATAAATACCCGATCGTAATTCAAATACTTCAATTGAATTGTCACTTGGGTTTGAAATAACACGTATTAATTGCCCAATTGAATTATAAATACCTATAGAATTAATTACTAATGAATTAATTGAAGTAATAGTCAAGCTATCTTTAACAGGATTTGGATAAACTTTAAAATTACTATTCGATTCAAAAACTTGATTAGTTAATGATTGAATTGTTGTAAATTCAGTATTAGTCGTTAATGGTGCTTTGTAATCAAAATAAATTGTTGCCGAATTTGAAAATGTACTTCCAATTGCAATCGTTGGTAATGTTTTTATTTTAAACGCTACAAAACCCTCATTGTTAGGATTGCTATTAGAAAGATTGATGTTTTCAAAAATAAATTCAACAACATTTTGATTACTAATTCTAGTTTGAAAAAGATGACTTCCATCAATTGGAAGGATTGAATTAATATTGAATTTAGAAGTATCAATAAAATCTTTAACAACAACGTTCATAGCATTTTCATTACCATTATTTTTAAATCTTATAACGTAATGTACATACTCACCTATTTGTGAAGACGAAATTGAATTTCCTTCAACACAAACTTTATCATTGGTTTCGGTAGAATTTTTTACAATTTGATTTAAGTTATTAGTATTGTCTGAAACAAACTCATCAGTTAATGATGAGTTAACCGAAGCAGTAAAATTTAGTACTTGTCCCACATTAATTGAAGGGGTTTCTGTTGCACTATTCAAATTTAAAGTTACTAAAACACTTCTCAGTTCTAAAGGTGCTAAATTAATAAAGGACCAATTTAGGCTGTTAATTGATTGCGAACTTACAGTTGGATTTGACGAAACAAGATCGAAAACAGCATCATTAAAATTCAAATTTATTACTCCAGATTGTGTTGTTGTTCCTTTGTTTTTGAACACAATTTTATAGTTTGCATCCATTCCAGGTTGTGCATTATTCAATGGCAGCATTATTATTTCTAAATCGGAATGTGAACCGATTGATGTAACACAAAAATTTTGATTAAAAGGCGATGCGTTTGCAGGAAACTCTACTGTCGCAACAGATGGAGTAAATGAAAAATAATTTGGATTTTCTACCACTGGAGTAATTAAATAGGAACCATTTACAATAGATTTAGAGTAGCTTCCTGTTGTATTTTGAATTAGATTTTCAGTTACATTTCCGTCAAAAAATGATAGTTGAAAATTCGGATAAATACTGTCTAAATTATCACATCCGTTAGTATTACTATCATATTTTACAACTCCTTGAATAGTGTTAGAAATCCCTCCAGGTACAAAGGTACAATAACTTGATAGGGAACAATTAGTATAATTATTAGAATTGATTGCATCTTGAACAAAATCAATTTCTGATTCGTCAGCACAGATGTACATTAGATTTGGATTTGAAGAGAATTGCAAATTACTCTCAAAACTTCCGTTTTTAATAAAAATAGAAGATAATTGATTATTGGAACAAAATAAGTTTTGGAGACTTGTTGCACTACTCAAATCTAAAGTAGTAATTTGATTGAAATCGCAATAAACCGATTGTAAATTGCTATTGGTTGATAAATTTAAAACCGAAATTAAATTATTAGTACAACTTAAAACTTGCAATGCATTTAATCCATTTGGGTTTAACAAATTAAGAGAATTGTAATTGATGTAAAAATATTTTAAACTATTTAAAGCACTTATATCAATATTTGATAGTTGGTTAGAATTGCAATTTAAAGTAACTAGTTGTGATAATCCAGTTAAATCAATTGAGGATATTAAATTGTTTTGACAATACAAATTTTGAAGTTGTAATAACCCATTTAAATTTAAGGAACTTAATTGATTATTGGTGCAAGTAAAGTTTTTTAAACCAGTTAAATCACTCAAATTAATTAGTGGTAACTGATTAAAATTACAATTGAAGTCAGTCAAACTTGATAAACCAATCAAATTTAATGCTGATAATTGATTGTTACTGCAATCTAAAATAGTAAAATTTGACAATGAATTTATCGTTAAAGTTCCAATAAAATTTGAACTACAATTTAGATTTTCAAGGTCAACCAAGTCGTTAGTATTTATTGAAATTAATTGATTAAAACTACAATCAATTGTTTTTAAACTAATTAAATCAAATAAATCGATTGTACTTAATTGATTATTACTACAATTTAAAAAGCTAAGATTTAAAAGGTTGTTTAAGTTTAAAGTGAATAATGAATTATAACTACAATCTAAATTAGAAAGATTTGTTATGTCACTAACGTTTAGATTGTTAAGTTGATTAAACTGACAATTTATATTTTGCAATTCTGTTAATCCATTAACATTAATATTTATTAATTGATTATTGCTACAATCAAGATTTGTTAAATTTATTAAATTTGTAATATTCAACCCCGAAAGCATATTATTATCACAATTCAACGATGTTAAATTGGTAAAAAAATTGATGCCGCCTAAAGAAGAAATTGAAAATCCTGAGAGGTTCAAAGAAACAACTTGAAGTGCTTCACTTTCTTCAATTTCATTATTGCCATTTGTATCTATTACAAAATAATCACCACTTAGGTTTTGTGCTATAAAATTATTCGAACTAGACTCAAGTAATTTATTTTTAAAAACAACATCAGGAAAGTTAATTATTTGAGCAATACTGCAAAAGCTAAATAGAAAAAGAAATGCTAAAAGGTATATTTTTTTCATAACATGATTTAAACTATAAAGTTAGAAATCATAAACTTATTTTCATTTCGTTATTGTTATTTAATAGTTATCTTTATATTTCTAAATTTTCAAATCCAGTTTTATACTGTACTATTTTTAGATTTTTCTAAAGAATCATTTTTTAAATCTTCTTCGTTTTTATCTTCAAGATAGGATAAATGCCATAAAATAAAGAGTAATAATCCTGGTAAGAACATATTCCTCATTCGTAACATAATACCTAAATTACCCAATGATTGGGAGAATGCTAAAGTTCCAATGATTAAAAAATACATCATTCCTTGAATAATAAATGGTGCTTTTTTGAACGCTTTTATAGGTCTATTTTTAAAAACTTTGATGGAAAGAAGCAATAAAAGTAAATTTTCAAACGAAGCAATAACGGATGGAATACCATTAATATCAAAGAAAAAAGGTCGGTATAAAAAAGTTAATACTTTCAAAGGAAAAGGATAAGAAGAAATATCAACTGCCGATGTGCTATTACTCGTGCTTAAAACTGCTACTTTATGGTCCGAAAACTCGTTAAAACTATCAATCGAAGCTTCTTCAATCTTTGCATATTTTAAAACTATGGGTAAAATTGCAATCGCCAAACCAATTAAAACTCCAAAAAAAGCTACTCTTCTAAAAAGTGATATTTTCCTTCCTAAAAAATATGCCATTCCAAAACTCATCAATAAAAATAATGTTATATGTGGACGAATGAAATAAGATAAAGTTAATCCCAAAACAATCATTGGCATTCTTTTAAAAGGCATTATTAATCCGTAAACAAATAGTGCAATACAAAAAAACAGTAATGAATCTTTTCCGACTGCACAACTCCAAAAATGTAAATTTGGAAGAAAAAAAAGCAACGGAAACATATAATATTCTTTAAATTTTGGATTGTTTTTGACCAATTCAACTGCAATAATATAAAAGTAAGCTAAACCAATAAAACCAATTAAACTGTAAATCATGGTGCCAGTAAAGTAAGACATTCCTAGCACATTTGAAGGATAATAATTTAATGCATACATGAAATAGGTTCCTTGATATTCATTAATTGAATACAAAAAATCTTTGTAAGACATTAATTTTGCTTGATTCCAATATCCCACTGAATCTCCGTTTCCAAAAAAACAATAATAGGTACCAAACACAATATGAAAGACGGCTAATTTTTTTAGAGTGTTTAAATTGTTTGGAGAAAGTCTGTCTTTAAAGCTTGTAATGAATAAATAACCTACCGCTATTAAAAACACATTAAAAATAATTTCCATGGTGTGATTATAAAAACATTTTTTTTATTCTTTGGAGCACAATTTTTTCAAAGATTAAATAATACAAATATCCATATAAACAAGCAATTATCATTACAAAAATTGACACAAAAGCTACACCAAAGCATGAATTTATTTTAGGCATAAATCGAACTAACAACATTTGTAATGGATTGTGAATTAAATAAATAGAATACGATGCGTTACCAATGAGCATAAATAATGCTGTTTTTTTTATTCTTTTATTGTCATATGTAATTGCAAGATAAATAATTATGAATGATATAAAAATAAATAGTAGATTATTTGAAAAATAAAAAAGAGAATAGTTTGTTAAAATGCAATAAAATGAAGATGCTGTTGCTATAAATAGTAGAGACAACATTAATTTTAAATTTAGCTTAATCTTCTTAAGTATAATCATTGCTAAAAAAAATCCGAAGATAAATTCGATGTTATAAGCTGATAATAAAACAGTTAAAAAAGGATTATTGAATAACTTAAATATTTCAGTAAAATAATAATTCACAGCTAAAATTGCAGAAAACCAAACAATTAAAAAGATATACCAAATTTTTTTAGAAATAAAAGATAGGCTAAATAAAAAGTAAAAACATAATTCGTAAGAAAGTGACCATGCAACCGATAATGCGGGACTTCCATCGGGTATTAGTGTAATTGAGGTTAACGTACTTATGTTTCTTGTAGCATTTGAAAAATTAGGTAAAATTGAATATAAAACCAATATTGAAATACCTATTGGAAGATATGGAATATAAATTCTTATCAGGCGGTTTTTAATGTATTTTGTAAAAGAATTAGGTTCTTTGTATTTATAATAAGTAGCATAAGAAATTATAAATCCTGATAAAATAAAAAAGAAATCAACACCATATTTACTAAATAAACCCAGTAAATTAAAAAAAGGAAAATCAATTTTATGATAAAATTTTATCGATCCTATCGTATGATGAAAAACAATCATTAAAGCTGCAATGCCTCTAAATATTTGTAAAATATTCAAATAATTACTTTTCGACCCTTCAATCATTATTTTTTAATTTTGCTTTTCATTAATTTAAAATATTTAATTCTTCAATAGTAATAGGAGTTTTTATAGTAGTATAAGATTTGTTAACAACTTCTTTTTCATCTTTTATCAATGTAAGCAATGTTGAAATATTGTTATGCAAACAAAACTTTTCAGCAACCATTATTCTTCCAATTGCGCCTTGATTTGCTCTCAAATCCTTGTCTATTATAAGTTTACTTAATTTTTGAATCCAATCATAATCATTATTTACCAAAAAACCATTTACATTATTAACAACAACAATTTTATTCATTCCAACAGACGAAGCTATAACAGGAATTCCGCAACCCATGTATTGAATTAATTTATAAGAACATTTTCCTAATTCCCATGGTGTATTTTCCAAAGGCATTACTCCGATATCAAATTTACTAATTAAATCAACTTCGCTCTCTTCTGACCAATCGAAAAACTTTATTTCTTTACAACATTGACCGTCTTTTTTTGCTCCAACAATATGCAATTCAATATCATAAATGTTTTTTAATTTCAAAAAAATTGTTTCAAATTTTTTAATGTATTTAAAGGTTGACGGTGTTCCAATCCATCCAATAACTACAGTTTTATTTTTTGAATCTTCTTTGATTCTGTATTTATCTAAATTAATTGCTGTTGGTAAAAGTACAACTTTTCTTGCCCCTGATTGTTTTGCTTTTAAAGCTAAATAATCGTTACCTGCAATTACACAATCGCTGTATTTCATGACATTATATATCTTGTTTTTAAGAAAAAAAGCAATCAACTTATTAGGATTCAAATCATAATTATGAAAAATAGCATCATCATAGTCAACGATATATTTAATATTAAAGACGGATAGTATTTTTTCAAACCAACTAAAAAAATATGGAAAGAGCTCTTTTTCGATAACAACTTTATCATATTTGAATAAAGTAAAAAGTGTGAAAAATCGCACTACATAAAAATTTAATAATTGCACCACAGAAGTTTTTTTCCCAGAATATAAATTTTTAAGATACTTTTCATTAAAAAAAGGGCTAACCGTTACATTTATATTCTCTTTTTCTAACAAAGGAAAATATTGATAACTTCTCAATCGACTACTAGCGCCGTTAATGCTGTATTTTGTTAGATAAATAACTCTCATTGTATTAAGTTTAATGATTCGACATAGGTTAAAGCACTTTTTTCTAAAGAGAAAAAATCAACACCAAAAGCTCTAATTTCTTCACGAGAAGTATCATCTACGTTTTGAATAAAAATTAAAGCTTTTTCAAGGCTGTGTTCTGATTGATGCTTAAAGAGAAAACAATTTGGATTTTCTTTTAAAATTTTTTCAGAATCTCCAATACCTTTGGATGCAATAATTGGAATTCCCATTAGAAGGTATTCTCCAATTTTGATTGGCGCCACTCCTGTCATGCTGTATTTTGGTTCTCGCATTGCAAAAGCCACATCTGCAGCACTCAAGTATTTCGGAACTTCTTCAAATGCAACATTTTTTAAAATCAAATGCTCTTTAAGATGAATTGGAATTCTAGCTAATGCATATTCTAAATTTCCTGAAAGAATTAAAAATTTTGAATTTGTATTTCTTTTTAGAAATTCTTCAAAAATCATCATCATTTCATTCCATCCATACTGTGGGCCAAGCGAACCACTGTAAACAAAAACTTTGGTCTCATCACTTGCATTTAATTCTTTTCTAACACTATTTCGATAGTCAGTGTTGGGTTTAAAAAAGTTTACATCTCTACCGTTTGTTACTACTGAAAATTTTTCATGATTAGTTTCATCAATGGTTGATAAATGAATTTTTATAGCTTTCTTGGATCGTGTTAAAACAAAATCAGCATTATTTAACATTTTAGTTTCCTCTTTTCTCAAGAATTTATACTGAAAACTATCAGGTGATAATCCCGAAAAATCAACGCGCTCTTCTAGTGGTAAACCATCCGCATCAAAAATCAATTTGAATTTTCTATTCTTAATACGATTTACCATTATTGAAGGCATAGTACTTCTTGGGATTACAATGTCTATCGTATTTATTGCAATATATTTTTCTATGAATTTTATTCCTTTATTAATCGTAATTAGGCTACCGATTAAGACATTTGGTGTTCTAAGAACATTGTGTTTGGTAAAAAAAATATTGAAATTTTCGGCTTTTTGCTTTAATTTGACTTCGTTTTTAGTTGAACCCCAAGTAAATTGAATGATGTGAAATTGGTAATCAGAAGTTTTTTGAATTTCATTAAAAATTGGCAAAAACAATCCTTCCATATAATTGGTTTGTGGTCCTTCCCATGTTATAAATAGAATATTTTTCATACTAATTTTCAAATTCAAATTTGCTTGATGCACTTTCAACTATAGCGTAATTGTATTTTAACTTTAAAAATATTTTTTCAAAATAGGCATAGGACAAGTATGCCGTTAAAACAACTGCTGGAACAACAAGGACATATATAAGTACTTGCTTTAAAAGTATATTTTCAATAATAAAAGGATTGATAATAAATGCCATTAGATAGATCACTAACGGATTATAAACATACATTCCGAATGAAATTTTACCCAAAAAATCAAATACTTTATTCTCAAGGTTTATGGTTTTCCTAGGATTATTTATTTGATTCATGATAATAACTAAAGTCACTACTGCAATTATTTCATGGTCAACAATAGAGGTTAAATGAAATTTATTAAAGGCAACAAATAACAATAAAATCCAAGCAGAAATTTCAAATATTTTAGTAGTAAACCAATATTTAAATTTCATACTGTTATTAAAAAATAAATAAGCACCTAATGCACCAATAGCAAGGCAGCCAAATCGAGTATAATTGAAGAAAGTTATTATTCCGGCTGGTGCATGAAACAATCTTAAAACAATTTTTATAATTAAATAAACCAATGGAAACAAAACTAAAACTTCCAGTATTTTTTTTGATTTTTTTATAATCCAAGGCCAAAAGGCATAAAATTGTTCTTCTACTCCCAAAGACCAATAATGGCCTGTCATGTAGGTTAAATTGTGGTTTCCAACCGCAATGTTAGTTATTCCGGCAAAAGAGTTTCTTAGGTTAGGAATCATTAGTAAAACAAAAATAATAGGCCACTGAACTGTTGAAATTCCGTTAAAAAAAATCACAATAATTAAGTAGATGAAATACAAAGGCCAAATGCGCAATATGCGTCTGATGTAAAATTTTTTAACATCAATTGTTCCTGTTTTTTCTTTTTCTTTTAGTAGTAAATAAGTAATTAGGAAACCACTTAAAGTAAAGAAAATGGTTACTCCAAAATTTGCCAAATCAAGCAATTGTCTTTTAGGTAATTTAAAATAATCCAATCGATTATTGATGTGACTAAAGACTACCGATAGTGCAGCTATTGCTCTAATACCATTTAAACCAGGAAGATAAATTTTATCGTTCATGATGATTAAATGCTACAGTTAGAATTTTTTAAATCATTTTCAATCAATTTCTTTACTAAAAAAGATGGATTGAAAATTATTGAAGAAAATAAAAAAGTAATAAGTGCATTCGTTTTGAATACAACATCAGATGCTTTTTCATTTTTTAAATTGAAAAATGTTCTTGAGAAAAGAAATGATTTAAATTTAAACACGTTACTTTTTTTCTCAAAAATAACGTCTAAATTCTATAGGAAATAGGTGAAATTATAAAGATAATAATTTGATAACTTTTTGTTTTCTTAGTGAAAAGTACAAATTTTGAATATTCATAACATATTGTTCTTCGGTATAATTTTTTAACGCTTTTTCGTAGCCCGATTGTCCCATCTTAAGTCTTAAATTTTTGTCTTCGCACAATAACTTCAACTTATTTTCAATGGCATAAATATTGTATTTCTCAACTAAAAATCCGGTTATTTCATCATCAACAATATATTGCATTCCGCCGACTTTAGTCGCTACAATGGGGATTCTATGTAACATTGCCTCGGCTAAAACTAACCCAAACGACTCATGAGATGATACTAAAGAAAAAATATCAATTATCGAAAAATACGAATGGACATCATTTTGATATCCAGTAAAAATTACATTCTTTTCAATAGAAAGTTCTTTAACAAGTTGTTCATAATTTGCTTTTTCTTTACCATCTCCAACCAACAATAATTTAACAAAAAATTCATTTTTATTTAAAATTGCAAATGCTTTTATCAAATCTGAGAATCGCTTAGTTTGATCAGAGTCCATTCTTCCCATCGAGCCAATAACAATTTCATTCTTTTTAATATTTAATTCTTGTTTTAAAATTATAATCTGTTCTTCATTACTAATATTCGGTTGTGCAACTCCATTGTTTATTAAAACAACTTTTTTAGGATTAATTTTTAATTTATGAATTAAATAACCTGTAGATGCTGGCGAAACACCAATTACTTTATTGGATAATTTTGCGAAAATTTTCATGAATAAATTTCCTCTCCAACTGCGAGTTTGAGGATCAGATGTCTCTTCAATAATTACTACTGGTACTCGCTTAAAAAATCCTGTTAATGCTGCAAGAGTAACGCCTTCAAAAACAGCTCCGTGAATTATATGTGGCTTGAACAAATTAATCACTTTGATTACTTTCAAATATTGTTTAAAACTGAAGATTGATTTTAAATCTCCAATTTCAATTAATTCGACACCATATTTCTTGAATTCCTTAGGAAAATCTCCAACAGCATTTGTACATATAATTTTTAATTCAAATTCAGATTTATCTAATAATTTGGCCATAGACAATCTTCTTCTTTCTACACCGCCAGAATTGATTGTCTCAACGATATTTAATACTCTAATCATTTTTAGCGTTGTATAACTGTATTAATTTTTCGACATGATTTTGTAAAGAATAATTTTCTATGACTGTCTTTTGAGCATTATCTTCAATATTTTCTCTAGTTTCTGAATTTAACTGCATGCAGTTTTTAATTTTTTCATACAATTCATGCTCATCATTAACTGGAATAATCCAACCGTTTTTATCATTTTGAATCATTTCTAACGATGCACCAACATTGGTTGTAATACACATTTTTTTGTAATACATTGCTTCAAGTAACGAGTTAGAAAATCCTTCAGAAAAGGAGTTTAAAACAAACAAATCTGAACTCAAATAATATTTTTGAGTTTCTTGTTGAAATCCGACAAATTCAATACAGTTTTGCAAATTTAGTTGATTCACTAATTCTTTTAATTCATTACTTAAAGCTCCATCGCCAACAATGGTGTATTTAATTTTAATTTTTTGGGAATTAAATTTATCTATAACTTTGATAATGCCTTCAATGTTTTTTACATATTCTAATCGAGAAACAGATACAATTTTAAATACATCACTTTTGTTTTCAAAATTAAAGGTTGAATAGTTTTTAAAAAGTGCAAAATTGGAAATAACTTTTAATTTCTCAGGATTTATTGAATAATTGCTTTTTAAATTATCAACTACATTTTGTGATTCACCAACTACAAAATCAGATAATTTGTATACAAAATTAAAAATAAATCTTGCTAATTTACTATGACTAGGAATTCCAATCTCTTCAGAAATAACCATAGGAACTCTTGCTAATTTGGCAGCAATTACTCCATGGAAATTAGCCTCTGAACCAGCTGAATGACAAACTTGTGGCTTATTTTTTTTGAAATAAAAGAATAATTTTATAATAGTAATTAGTGAAGGTATTTTATAATCATAATTAAAACAAACTACTTTTTTATTGTTTTGAGTTATTTGATTTTCGGCAGTTCCTCCTCTACCCAACGAACAAAAAATCCATTCATTATCATCTGATACTGAGGATAAATTTGCCATTTTTGATTCAATTCCGCCAAAATCCAATAAAGTTGTAAGTCTTATTATTTTCATTTTAAGTGTAAATGTATCTAATGCAAAATTTTAAGTATAATCTGATAAGATTATTATAGTTGTTAGATTGAAGTATTTTTTTTCCAATTGAAACAGGCATCCAATACACTAAATGAAGCCAAAAAAAATGAAATTTATTTTGTTCTAAAACCATTTTAGCTTCTTTATTGTATAGCTTATCAAAATAGTATGGATACAAATTAAAATAAACATACATAGAGACAAATTTACTAAAATTCTTGTTATTTAAAGTTTTTAATGTGTCATTATACATGCCATTTATGTTGCCGACTAGAGTATTTTCAATGTTATGTTTAATTTTAGTAGCTTGATTTTCATCTTCATTTGAATAATAAACTAATGTGTTTTTTATATAATAAGCATTTCCGCCATTAGCAACTGCTCTGAACCAAACATCGCTGTCTTCACCACTTTTTAACAACGAATTAAAGCCATTATTTTGTTTAAAAAAACTTGATTCAATAACTGTTGACGATGATGTAAAAAACGTGTTTTTTATGGCAATTTTAAAATAGTTATCAAATTTATAATAGTCAATATCATTAATTTCTTTTATTAAAAAAACTTTATCTCTTGAATAATTACATCCAATTATTTTAACATTATTATCAATATCAATTAGTTGTTTTACTTTTTCAAGATAACTTGTGTGCCAGCAATCATCTGCATCGAGAAAGGCAATAAACTTATTTTTAGCTGTTTTTATTCCGATGTTTCTAGCTTCTGAAACACCTTTATTAAGTTGACTGATAAGTACAATTTTATCTGAATTTATATCCGCTAAAAAAGCCAATCCTTCATCGGTTGAACCATCGTCAATAATAATAATTTCGTAGTTGGTAATTGATTGATTCAATACCGAATTAATACATCTTTTAATGTATTTGGCTTTGTTAAAATATGGAATAATTACTGAAAACATTTACTCATTTTTATTATTTCCATTTTACATTTTCTTTAATCACTTTAGCTGGAATTCCAGACGCTAAGCAATTGGAAGGAATATCTCTTGTTACTACTGCTCCAGCTGCAATTATTGCGCCGTCGCCAATGGTAACGCCTTTTAAAACAGTAACGTTAGTGCCTATCCAAACATTATTTCCAATAAAAATTGGTTGAGTCTTTAAGTGTTCTTTTCCCACTATTGAATGAGCATCGCTGTCCCAAATTGAAAAATTTTCTGAGATAGCAACATTATCGCCAATTGTAATGGAATTGTAACATCTAATTTTACAATATCTATTGATATAACCACTTCCTAAATTAAGCTTTGCGTTATTGAAAACCATAACATCACAACCGCTATGAATGAAAAAAGTATTTTGTGCGTTAATTTCTGAATTTGGATACATTTCAATATTACCTATAAAAGGGTCTTTTTTAGTAATACATCTGTTCACAGCAAAATGTCCGTTTTTGAGGTTAATCTGTGCAGATTTATGAATTGAATATCCGCAATTTCCAAATAATAAAATTCTACTCATTTGTTTTCTGACTCCTTTAGTTTTAATATTAACAATAAAGTTGTCATACTTAAATAAATGGATAGTTGATGCGTATATTTTTTGTAATTTTTTATTCATTGAGTTACTTTAAGAGTTCAATTTACTTTTTAAATTTAAGAATAATTCTTTCTCAAATAATATCAATACAGAAATGTAAAATATAAATCCAATTAAAACTTTAACAATCAGACTAATTAGTAAAGATAATTCAAAAAAAATATTAAATAATAATAAGGCTATAGCCATTACAAGTGTAGCAAAGAGAATACTCTTTAAAACTAAAAAGACTTCCAATAAAGAAACACTTAATTGTTTTATTGCCATTTTATATATTGGTACAAATAGCAATGCACTTGAAATTAAGTAACTGTAGGAAACACCAATTATTCCATAATTTACTCCAATTGAAAAACCAATTATCAATACTATATTGGAAAGGATTGAAACTTTAAATGCAATATTTACTTTTCCCAAGGAGTTATAAATCAATCCATTTAGTGATATTATTGATTGAATTGCACCCAATCCACTTAATATTGAAAGTATTGGAATCATTTTGGACCATTTATCGCCAAAAAACAATAAAACAAATTCTTTTGAAACTAGTGAAAGTCCTATCATTAAAGGAAATGTAATTAATGCTATATATTTAATAATGTTCAAATAGTATTTTTTTAATAACTCAATATTATCTTGCTTTTGCGAAAACGCTGGGAACATCACTTTGGTAACTATTGTAGAAATATTTCGTAATGGAAGTAACATTAGCGAGTAAGCTCTCGAGTAAATCCCTAAATCATTACTTCCTAACATTTTAGCAATAATAAAGTTGTCATAGTTTCTCGACCAATAATTGACGCTAGTATCTCCCAAAAAATTTAATCCATAATTGGATAGTTCTTTAATTTTTTTCCATTCGAATATAAATAAAGGAACCCATTTAGAAGCTATCCAGTAAAAAATTGTATTTAAAATTGAAGTTGTTAATGTCATTATTACTAATGACCAAACACCATAATCTTTATAAGCCATAATGAAAGCTACTAAATAACCAACTAACATAGCTATCCAATTTATGATAACCTTTTTTTTGAACTGCAATTCTTTAATTAGGATATTAGCTTGAACCGATGATAAAGAGGTTATTATAAAAGACAAGCAAATAATACGAATTAAAAGAATTAATTCAGGTTGATTGTAGAATTTGCTTATGAAAGGTGAACTAATAAAAAAAAGCAAATACATCAAAAATCCAATTGCAAGATTGAGCCAAAAAACTGATGAAAAATGAGATTGAGTAACTTCCTTTTTTTGAATTAATGCTGCACTAAAACCTAAGTCTATAAAAATAATAGCAAAATTAGAAAATATGGTAACCATTCCAACAATGCCAAACATTGATGGTGTCAAAATTCTGGCAAGAAAAATACTAAAAGTTAAAAAAATGATTTGTGATAGGACTTGATCTATAAACGTCCATTTCAAACCATGTTTTACTTTACTTTTTAAACTCATTTGGTGTTTAATTTAATATTTCTGCCCATTTTTCTGTGATTTTTTCACTCATGAAATAGTTTCGTATTGAAAATTTATTAGCAGTTTGTGCTTCTTTTTCTAATTCAAAATTTTCAACAATCAAATCAAGAGTTGATGAAATTTCTTGAAAATCGCTGATTTCATAATAGTTTAATTTTGCTTTTCTAAAGGTTTTGTATGGCAACCACGAACCAGTAATGACAACATTAGATGCGTATAATAATTCTAACATTGTACCGCTTAGAGCATCCGAAATTGGTGCATGAATAAATACATCTGAAGCCAGTCTTGACAATGCTAATTCTTCATCAACAAAGAATTTTTCTAAAACTGTATAGGAACATTCTACTTGGTTTAAGGCTTTAATTAACTCTTGCTTGTAGGTGATTTTTTCGTTTTCAGTAATTGCATAATTAAGATTAATAATTAAATGAATTTTATTTTTTTTTGAAAAATCTTTCAATGAACTAATTATTTTCAGGTGATTGTTAAATATACTTCCACTATGA
The DNA here is from genome assembly GCF_028867965.1 of Flavobacterium sp. SUN046. Lineage (GTDB taxonomy): Bacteria > Bacteroidota > Bacteroidia > Flavobacteriales > Flavobacteriaceae > Flavobacterium. The sequence continues at coordinate 87,668 of NZ_JAPQNT010000008.1, read as the reverse complement.
CCTATTAGGATATTAATTTTGTCTTGAGCGTAGCCGTTATTAGCCTTAAATGATTTTATCAAATGATTATTATTTGAGTTTAAATCAATTAAATCAAAAGTTTTTTCGGGAACAGGAAACATCGAAATTTCAATTTTAGTAATTAAGTTTCTTCCGAATTTTGAAAGAATTATTTCTTTTAGTTCTTCTGATTGGCAGGTAATTATTGAAGCATTATTTAATGCTTTTTTTACGAAATAAAAATTTAAAATGTCGTTAGTTCTTAATAAATCAGAACCCCAAAAGGTGCAAACAATTTTTTTATTTTTAGGAACTAAAAACAATTCTCTCAAATAGCTATACTGCATAAAATGAAAGTGAAAAGTATCATATTCTTGAAAATTTTTATTTTGAATAAAAAAACTTTTAGCAAGCAATTGTTGTTTACAAAAATGTAGTGCCTTTCCAATCTTCTTTTCAACTAAAAGAATGAAAAAAAAAGTGCTGTAAAAATGTTTTGAAAATAGGCAGTAAAAAAAAGATTGTAAAAATGAGATTCTTGATTTTTGAAAATTTACTTTATCATTTTCATACATCCAATTATTGCTCACAACATTGGGAGTTATTTCATAAAAGAACGGAACTGTAATGTGAAAATTTGAATCATACTTTTTTAATTTAGAATACAAGTATGACAAAAAATTATTTTGTCCTAATCCTAAAACTAATACTTTTTTACTCATTTATTGTTTGACTATTTAAAAAGTTGGTATTTAAAAATACGTTTTTAACAGAGTGTTAAGATATAAAAAAAATAGCTTTTTAATCTCTATTATTTCGAATATTTAATGGCTATTTTTTTGTAATTATTGTTCAAAAAAAATTAACAAAAAAAAAGGTCGTCTTATCGACGACCTTTTAAAAAAGATAAAGTTAATTAAAAAGAATTACTCTTTTATTAATTTTTTAACCATTATTTCTTTGTTGTTTGAATCAACTAATCTTACAATGTACAAACCTTTACTTAAGTTAGAAACATTTTGATTTATAGTATTTCTACCAGCGTCTAAATTAATTGTTTTAGGATTCATAACCATTGTTCCGTTTAGTGAATAAATATACATTTGAACATCTGCAACTTTAGAAGCATCTATATCAATATTAAATTCACTAACAGCTGGATTAGGATAAACAGATGTGTTACTGTAAGCTGTAACTTCTTCAGTTGTTGCAATTTTTGTTTCAACTGTTTCAATTTTAGCTGCACACACAGCGCTTGTTAAAGTAACAGTCTTAGTTAAAGTATTTACACCACAATTATTACTTGCAAAAACTGTAATAAGATTAGTTGTTGAAGCTGTTGGAACAGCTGCAAAATCTACAACAACGCTATTAGTTCCTTGACCAGAAACAATTACAGCACCATCAGCCACAGTCCAAGTGTAGTTAGTTGCAGTTGCAATTGCAGGAAAAGAAATAGTTTTAGTAGAACATCTTGTAAAAGTAGTTCCACCAGTAGTTGCAACACCTAGAGCTGCTAAAGTTGCTGGAACTATTGTAAGTGTTTTGTTAGTTGTACTTGTACCAAATCCATTTACTGAAGCGATAACAACAGTTTTTGGAGTTACAGTAGCTAAGTTACTTGGATATACAATAGAAAATCCTAAATCATTTGTTGATAAAACATTAGTTGCATTAGTTGTATTACTAGCTGATGTTACAACTGATCCTATTGGAGCAGTAATTACATAAGAAGTTGCCAACAAAGATGGAGTCATTGTATAGTTGTAAGTCGTTCCGCAGCTTATTGCAGAAATAGCTCCAGTTACAGTTGTAACAGCAGCTGGTGCAGTATTTGTTATTTTTAACAATTTAGCAGTAGATGAAGTAGCAGGAACCGCAGTAGCATTTGATGTTACTGATGAACCAACTGCATTTACAGCTTTAACACCAAAATATAATGTTACAGTTCCAGGAGCAACACCAGCTAAATTAACTGTAATAACATTTGTATTTCCACCTGTCAATTGAGTAACACCTGAAGGTAATTCCCAAGAATATGAAGTTGCAAGTGCTGAAACACCTGCTGTTAATGTTAAAGGAGTTGTAGTACCAAGGTATAAACCTGCATTAGTTAAAGCCGTTGCGCTTACTGCAGGATTAGTTAATGTTAAAGTTGTTGGTGCAGCAGGTAAACCAGCTGTAACTTTTAATAATTTAGCTGTAGATGTAGTTGTAGGAATTAAAGCTGCATTTGATGTTATTGAAGAACCTATTCCATTTACAGCTTTTACACCTAAATATAAAGAAGTAATTCCAGAAGAAACACCTGCAAAATTAATTGTAATTACATTTGAATTTCCACCTGAAATTTGATTAACACCAGCTGGTAACTCCCATGAGTAAGAAGAAGCAGTTGCAGATGCAGCAGCAGTTAATGTTAAAGGAGTTGTTGTACCAATATAAGTAGTAACAACTGTAACTCCAGTAGTAGTACTGATAACATCATTTGTTAATTTCAAAGTAGTCGGAGCAGCAGGAATTGCAGCAGTTAATTTTTTCAATTTAGCCGTTTTTGGCGCAAAACCTGATGCAGTATAAGTAGAAGTACCGTTAGTACTTGGTGCAACTGGTGGAGTTGTAGTTTCTGTATAAGTAGTATCAAACAAACCAGGAATACTATTTGCATTAGCAACAACATCTGCATTAGTCGTATTACTTGTTACTGAATAACCAACACCATTTTTAGTTCTAACACCAATGTATAATGCTGTCGTTGCAGGATTAGTTACACCAGCAAAATTAACTAAAATTGAATTTAAATCACTTGATACTACTGTACCATATTGTAAGTAAGGTGCTGAAGTAATTCCACCATAAGCAGCATTACCAAATATTCTTTGTACACATGTTGAAATAGTAGTAGTAGTTGGTACACCATTAACATTATAAGTATAAGCATTATAAGTAACTACCCAATATTTAGACCCAATCGCACTTGGAGTAGAAGCTGGACTAAAAAATGGAATTGCAGTGTAAGTTCTAGTTGTTGCTACAGGAGTTACTCCTGAAGGAATACTAACAGTAACACCTGCAGGTAAAGACCACTCGTAAGCTGTAGCTCCAACAACTGGTGTAGCGGTCAAAGTTAAATCAGTAGTAGTACCCATATATTTAGCATATGTAGTAAGTGCTGTAGCTGGAGTAGCATAACCTGGGTTATTGTTGTATACATTTATAGCTGTAGGAGCTACAAGTAAAGCTTTTGTTAAAGCAAAAGTTTTAGCTAATGTACCGCAACCACTTGCGTTAACTGCTTGAATTGTAATATTCCCCACTGAACCAGCACCAAATGCCACGTTTGCAAAGTTAACAGTAATAGCATTTGTTCCTTGACCAGAAACAATATTTACACCAGCAGGTACAGTCCATAAATAAGACAAAGTTGTATCTACAAAAGCTGGAACTGAATAAACAAATTGAGATGTTGTTCCAACGTAAGGTCCGATAGCAGCAACAGAAGTTGATCCAACTGGGCCTACACCTGCAATAGCTCCAACAACTTCTGTTGGTAAAGCATTTGTGGTAACAGTAAGTAATACTCTAGCACTTTCAACACTTGAAGCATCTAATTGCGAAACATAATAATTTTTAACACCAACTGTTGTAGTTAAAGGAGTTGGAGCTGTTGTAGAGAAAGTTCCTCCAGTAGCAACAGTATACCATCTTAAAGAAACTCCTGTTGTAGTAAGTGTAGCTGTTAAAGGAGTTGCAATTGCACCTTTGCAATAAGTACGATTAGTTACAATAGGAGTACTTCCGACTACAATAGTAATATAAGGAGTCATTGAAGAATCAGTAAAGTCAGCTCCAGTAGAAGCGAGAGTTCCTGGTCTGTAATCCAAACCTGAATAAGTATTAGTAGAACCATAAGGTGAAATTAATAATCCAGTACTTGAAGCCTGTAATGTATTTCCATTAGATGAAAACCAAGAGTTTAAAGATGTTGGATTAACACCTCCAGTAAAAGTTCCAACATTTCCTGCCATAATATTATTTTTGAATTTTAAAGTTCCTCCATTTGCATTAGCAACTGCAAGAGTCCCATCAACAAAAACAAAATTATTTTTAAAATCCATAAAAATTGAATTATACACTTTTAATTGTGTGGCTCTTCTTAAACGTAAAGCTCTTTCGTGTCCTGAAGCTACAGCTACAGCTGGAGATAAGGTCGCACGGAATGCAGGTCCGATAGCTGTAATATTTGTAAAAATTGCAGAAGTATTATCATAACCAGCTGCAGCAACTGTTCCAGCTGGGTTGTTATCTGATTCAAAACCTTCAGATGTAGAAACTGATGGATTATCAGCTATGGATGGGTCTCTTATAATTAAACCAAATTGTACCACACCTTTATAACCATTATCTGTATCAAAATCATCATCTAAATTTCTGTAAGAAACTAAATGTTTACAATTAACTGAACCTCCGAACCATTCAAAGGCATCGTCATTTGCATAAGAAACTTGCACATAATCAATAGTAGTTCCACTACCAACTGCACCCATTGTTAAACCGTTAATTTCATTGTTAGGAGAGAAAACATATCCACCAAATTCAATTCTAACGTATTTTAATGTACCAGAATCATCATTACTAATTGGAGCTGTTCCTCCACCATATTCAGTATTAACATTTGCAGTTATTCCTTCAATATTGTTAATACCGTTATTAGTATTGAATCCAGCTTTTCCTAAAAGAACAATTCCACCCCAATCTCCAGCTTGTCTTCCTTGAGCTACAGTTTTTCCTGAGGTGAAAACTATTGGATTTGCTGCTGTTCCAACAGCGTTTAATTTAGAACCTTTAGTTATAATCAAAGCCGTTCCAGTATTTGTAAAATTTCCCTTTACAACAACTCCAGGTTGAATTGTCAAAATCGCATTATTTCTAACATAAATAAGACCTGTCAATTTGTAAGTCTTTCCTGTTGTCCAAGTAGTGTTAACAGTAATGTCAGCTGTAACATTCACAACTGTTGCTGCATCCAAATATGGCTCATTAATTGGATCATAATTAGTCCATGAATCTGTCCACATTGTGGTAGGCGATGGTGCAAATGCACCACGGTAATTGGTTGGTTCAATTTGCGCACTTGCCAAATTGACGATTAGCAATAAAATTGCAATCAAATAGTTTTTTTTCATTGTTTTTTGATTTTGTTAAATTATTAAGAGATTTTAATACATGTCAAATTTATTGTATGTAGAAGCAATGTATGCTAACTTAAAATCAAATAAATACAATGATTTGGTAAACTGAATGTTACTAAAATTAACTAATTGTAAAGTCAATATCCTGAAAGAATTTATGCACTTTTTGTGAACCAAGAAAATTAGTAACTTTTTTGCGAAAAAACTAAATTTGAGTGAAATTATTAAAAAATGATAGGAAGTATCCATCAACTTTACCTCCATTATTTTTAGCATTTAAAATTTGTTGTAAAAAAGTTTTTACTTGAAGTTTTTTGGAAAGTTCATTTTCAATTGATAAACATGTTTCATCGTTTGGTTGCAAATCGTTTTCAATAATAAAGATTTTTTTTACTGCTTCATAATTACTATATTTCTTAATTATTCGATAAATTAAATCTGTTTCTAATTCAAATTCTAAAGGAACACTATTGTTTAAATTTGTATTTATTTTTACAATTCTAGCATTTATAAAAGGAACAAATAAGTCATGCTCAACAACAATTGGCTTACAGTTCTGAATTGCAATAAAATCAAAATCAGCTTTTAGCAATTCAGTATCTTCATTTAAAAAATATTTAGAAATTTTTTTAAGACAAGGTATCGTTTGAACTGGATATCCCATACCAATTGATGGCTCCAAAAATAGTCTATTAAAAATTATATCAATCCTGTCGGCAGCCTTTAAATCTTTTTCTGAAAAAGTTTTTGGCACAATATAATGACTTGAAAAAATTATACCCACTTGAGATGTATTATTTTTAGCTTTTATAATTTTATTTCCTAGCGACTGACATAATATAGTATTGTGTAAAGTAGGCAAAAAATTATTTAACCATTTTTCGTTTAAAAAGTGCTTGTCTAAAACTAAATTAATTTTTAAAAAAATTGAAGACTGATTTAAAACAATCCAATGTTTTACTTTTAAGTTAAATGCGTCAACACATATTTTAATGTAATTTTCAAACCAATTTAAAATTTCACGATTAGACCAACCACCTTTTTTTTCTAATGCTTCAGGTAAATTGAAATCAAAAAGAGTTACAAAAGGTTCGATATTATTATCCAGACAAAAATCTAAAATTTGATGGTAAAAGTCGATTTTGGTTTCATTAACTAATCCAACACCATCAGGCATGATGTCATTCCAAGATAATGAAAACCTAAAATTAAGCAAACCTAATTGTTTAATTTTAAGAATATTAAGCTTGTACTGTTCGAGATTTGATTTTGAAGTTAATTCGATTAAATTATTATCTAATTTTTCAGCAGAATATTCTTTTTTTTCATTTAAAGATAAACCTAATAAAAAATCACTACTAAAACCTTGAGTATGAAATTCCTGTAATTCTTCTTTAAATTCATCTATCGCTATCAACTTTTAAAATATTAAAAATTAAAAATTATAAGTTAACGATAATGAAAAGCTTCTTCCAAATTTTGATCTCCACAATACATCATCATCCTTTTTACTATATCCGTCTTCATAATGATAGTCACCTGTAAAAATGCTGTTTGCAAGTGTTTCAAGAGTACCGTATGAATCGGTATTTTTGTAATTGTTTTGATAAAAAATTAAATCTTGAGCCAATATATTTTGAATATTGATTTTCGCTTCAAACTTTTTCTTGTTAAACGATTTTGTAATTTGCATATCAATAAACGTTCTGGCTTTCTCCCAAATAGCAGGCTTTACTTCGCTGTCCGTAAAAGCGATTCTATTTCCTGCTCTGTTGACATTCGCAGATATTGACCAACCATTTGTTTCACTTCCATATTGAATTCCTCCATTAAAAATATAAGGAGATTGTCCTTGCAAAGGTCTTGATTGATCAGTATTGGCAGAGTTAAAATTAGAAACATCAACTTGAGATTTTATTATCGCAATATTTGAATACACAGTTATATCTTCAAAAAAAGGAATTTTAGTACCCAATATTGAACTTAATAATGTTCTAAATTCAAATTCAATTCCACTATTCAAAGCACTTTTTGCATTGCGATAAGTAACAGTTTTATTATTTACCTCTTGTTGAATTTCAATCGGATTGGTAAAGTTTTTTCTAAAATAAGAAAAAGAAAGAATTTGACCTTTTCCTGGATATAATTCATATCGGAAATCCCAATTTTTAATTTCAGCAATTTTTAATTCAGGATTACCTTGCGTAAAAAATTGTGTTGTAAAGTCATAAAAACCAAAAGGTGCTAATTCTCTAAATTCAGGACGATTTAGAGTTATTGAATAACTCAATCTAAGATTTTGTTTTTTATTTATAGAACAAATTAAGTTCACAGATGGCAGAATATCTGTTTGTCTTTCATTCAAAGATAAATATTCAATTTCGGTTAATCTTGAGTCAATTCTTTGCACATAATCTTCAATTCTTACACCCCAAACTAATCTAAACTTTTTAAATCGGTTGTCTAACATCAAGTAAGCAGCTTTTAAATCTGAACCTGCAGTATATGAATCTGTAAATTTTGTGTAATCACCTAAAGTAAATCCATTCACTCCAGGTGAAATAACTCCCATATTTGAAATATTAAATATAGTTGAATTAGGTTGTAGTAATAAGTTTTCGTCAAAAGTACCACCTAAAGTTAATTTATTGTATTGTAGCTGTCTTGAAAAGAAATCTCTTTCTCTAAACTGAACTAGTCCACCAACTTTTACTTCATTAATTAAATTTTCTCCAATTGTAAATTTCTTTGAAACATCTAATTTACCGCCATTTATGTTTTCTTTATTTTCAGAAAAAAACATTCCTCCACCGTAATCTGGACCACCAGTATTTGAGGCTATTTCTGCAACAGGAGTATTTTGAGCTGGGTCAATACTATTTGGATCACTAATTGAATAAATATTTCTTCTCAAGTTAGGTATAGAGCGCTTTATATCACTATAAAATCCATTCCAATTTACTTTAATTTTTGGATGAGGAAAATAATGTTCGCCGTTAATTTGTCCTGAATAAATTTTGTTACTTGTAAACCATCTAACATTAGCAGTGATAAATCTTGTATCATTTACATCTTTTTGACCATATCTTTCTACAACTAAATCAGTAGAGTTTATACTGTAAACATTTTTAAATGTAATAGAATGATTTTGATTGAATTTGAATGAAAAATTAGCTAATCCAGCTGTTAGAACTTGTTCAGTGTAATTGTTATCATCAAATTTTGAAAGTACTACAGAAGGAATATTAGGATCCGCATTGTCATAATCTATTCTCTGAATTGAACTAAAAGTATTTGATTTATTATTGGATAGCGAGAATAAAAGACCTAAAACTTTTTCCTTAAAATTAATATGACGTCCAATTGAATATTGAAAATTAGTATTTGGCTGAAATTTTTGATTATTAATATTCCAATCATATTCAAAGGTTTTTGCTAGTTGAGCTTTCTCTTGATAAGTTAAAGTATTAAAGTTCTCAGTATCAGGTATACTTGAAGGCAAATTTCTAACTCCGTTGTCATAACCAATCCAATCGGTTTTGCTACCAGCATATGTTTTTTGTTCTTTAAAAGTTGTAATCGTATTATATCCTGAACCAACACTAATTGATTGAAAATCTTTATCTGGTACAGATTTGGTGTTTATTTGAACAACTCCACCTGCAAACTCTCCAGGCAAATCGGGTGAAGCAGTTTTGGTAATAATTAAATTATCTAAAATATTTGAGGGAAAAATATCAAAGGAAAATGCTTTTCTATCTGGTTCCGAACTTGGTAAAGGAGCACCATTTAATAAAGCAACATTATATCGATCGTTCAATCCGCGAATAATTACAAATTTATTATCTTGTACGCTTGCTCCACTGATTCTTTTTAATACGTCAGAAGTTGTTCTATCTGGAGTTTTTTTAATGGTTTCTGCAGAAATACCATCTGACACACTTGCATTGTTTTTTTGCATAGTTAGTAATGACTTTACTGACTCGGCTTTGGCTTTTGTTTTCGTAATTACAACTTCGTCTAATGTATTTTTTACTTCTTCTAGAGTAGTGTTTAATTCAGTTGTTTCATTAGCAACTACAATTACTTCAGAAACTACTTTGGGTTTATAACCAATAAAGGTAAACTCGACATCGTAAGTGCCAGGTTTTACATTTCTAAATATAAATTTTCCGTCCGAATCTGAGGTTGTACTAAACTTAATTGCTCTTATTATGATGTTTACTCCAGGAAGAGGTGAAGCATTCGAATCATCTAATACAGATCCTTTTATTGTGGCGTTTTGGCAAAAAGAAATTTGAACTATTGAGAACAAAATTAAAGTAAAAATAAATTTCATAAAAGTCATTTTAAAATCTATTTGCAAAACTAAAGATAAAACAACCTTACTAATGTTATCTTAAAATTAACAATTTATAAAGTCCAAAAAACTATAAAACACATCGCATTCTTACAAAAAATTACCTTTAAAATGGGGTTAAATTTTGTTGCTTTTTCATTTATTTACAAGAAAAACGCTTTTTGAATTTTAACATAATGTTTATTAATTGTTATGTATGCAATTGATGTATTTTAACTCACATGAAAATAAATATATTTGCCCCAATCATTGTTAAATATTAATTTTTTTATGAAAACTATCCGCTTATTATTAATTTTTATTCTTGGATTAAATTATTCTTATTCTCAAAAACCAATTGACTCAACTGTTTCAAATTTAAATAATTACAGATGGAGAATTGATGTAGGATTTGGAGAAAGTAGAGGAATTAGACCTTTTACCGATGGATATTATTCATCCAATAGTCAAACAATATTAGGTACAACCAATATAAATTCAATCACTGTTGGCGCAACATATAGCTATTCGCGTTTAGTAGCATTTAAGTTAGACTTAGGTTTTGACCGTTTTATAAATAAAGATGATAAAAGTAAACCATTTGAAGTTGCGCAGTATAAAACTACATTTCAAGCAATTTTAGATATAAACGATCTTTTAAAATATCAAAATGAAAATTCAAGATTAAAATTATTATTTCATGCAGGATTTAGTCTCTCAACTTTACAGAAAATCAGATCAAATATTAGTCCAGTTGTTGGTTCTAAAGAGTTAAATGGTGGAGTTGTTTTTGGTTTTACACCAATGTTTAGAATTACAAAAAAAGCTTATGTTTATTTAGATTTTAGTTCTTTTCACAATTATCGTCAGCATTATACTTGGGACGGAAGTTATTCTAAACCAAGTAATAATTTATCAGGACAAATGATAAACGGAAGTTTAGGTTTAACTTATTCTATAGGAAAACTTCATAAATGGGAAATTGATAATAAGGAAATTAAGAAATTAGAAGAGAAAAATGAAGCATTAGAAAAAAGAGTTGGAGACTTAGAAACTATGATGAATGATACCGATAAGGATGGCGTTGCAGATTATTTAGATAGTGAAAATAATTCTGTTGCTGGAGTTGCGGTTGACAGTAGAGGAGTTATGGTAGATATTAACCGAAATGGCGTGCCTGATGAATTAGAGCGTTACTTTGAAAAAACATATGCGAAAAATGATGTAAAAAAGCAAGAAATTGAAATAAGTGGAGATTCAAAAAAAGTAAGTCAATTCACTTCCAAAGAAGATTTTTTGAAAAGATCAATCAATGAAGGTTATATAACTGTGTTTTTTGAAATAAATAGCGCAAAACCTAACACACAATCTTTGGATGGTATTAGTTTTATTTTGACTTTTTTGAAAGCAAATCCTAATGACAGTATCGATATAATTGGTTATTCAGATGAAGTTGGTAATGATAACAAAAATCAAAAATTAGCTTTAGCTAGAGCAAATAACGTAAAGAAAGTATTAGTTAAATCTGGTATTGATGCAACAAGATTAAATGTAATCTCAGCTGGCGAAGATACATCTGTAGATATTTCTTCAAAGGATGCTAGGAGTATTGTTAGAAGAGTAATTTTTAAAATTAAATGATATTAATAGTTAAAACAATAAAAATTTGGAAATTTATTCTTACATACAATTTTAAGAGATGCAAACTTTATCCTAATAATCTCTTTAAATATTGATAAGTAATGTATCAAATTTAGTTGTAGGCAATTCTAAAAAATTTTACCATTTATAATTCAAATAATAAAAATTAAGTACAAAAGGTAAGCAGTAGTGTTTGCCTTTTACATTTGATAAAGTCCTAATTCTAATGAAAATGATAAATAATGTTACCTCATTTATAAGTTAATGAAACTTAAATTTGTACAAAATACAAATCTAAATGATTAATTAAAAACGGGTTTATAAAGATTTTGTTGAGGATTAATTACTTTTTACTAAAAACATTTTTTATCAAATAATCTATTGCATCTTGTCTCGTTAATGTTTGTTTCTTCGACTTTTTAAAAGTTGGCATTTCTGTCACCTTATGCCCTAACATAAAATATAGTTTTTCAAGTTCCTTTTCAGGAAGATGAATGGCTATGTTATATATGTTTTCAGCAGTCATAAAATGTAAATCATTTACAAATTTTCTGCTTTTACTTTTATCCCAGTTACGATTGTACAGTATTGGCTACCATTGTCTAGGATTGTGTATCATTATCTAGGATTAGTAACCATTTATATAGGATTAGTCACCATTCATATAGGATTCCGCAGGATTTTTAGACCACGGACAATTCACAGACTTCGTGAACGGAATTTACGGAGTTTACGGACAGAATTCGAGAGATTTAGGTTATAATTTAGATAAATTGATACCTGTAAAATGAAATTTACGCATACTCACGTTACATAATTACTTGTAATAATTAAAAAAAATAATTGAAGTTTTTTATTAATTTGTGACGTTATCAAAATTTATGATAAAAATATTTCAATTAAACTTTAAATTGATAGAAATTTATTTTCATTTCTTGAAATAAAAAACAACTCAAAAAGTTAATTAAAAAACAAAAATCTAACAAGGATTGTTTGTTAATAAGTGTTTTCTATAATAGAAAAATTATACTTAAAATTTACTAAATTGTGGTTTAATAAAAGTACACAAAATAGTATACGATTTTATAAAAATACGGTGATTATGTGTTGTTTTTTCGATAAATAATCGAATTCATAACCCTGAGGTCGGGAGTTCAAATCTCCCTCTCGCTACATTACTTAAGTTTTAAAAATCAACTGTTTAGATTCTCTAAACCGTTTTTTTATGTCTGAAATTTTTGTACATTTATAAAGAGTACACGATACAGTACACGATTTTCAATTTATGACCTTCAAAAATTGTTGAAAAAGAAGAATTTTATGGTAACAAAACTTATAATACTATCTAACTATAAAAAATAATTTAGATTTTTTTACAAGCAAAGTTGTATTGATAATTTAAAAAATTTGTCAAAATAAAAAGCAATGATTTTCACCATTGCTTTTCCTGTTTTAATTAGTTGAAAGTTTTAAATTATACGCTTTAATCAAATTCATTGTGGACGTTTCTTCAGAAAAAACTGAATTCAATCCTTGAGGTTCTTGAGGTGGATCGGTAGTAAAATCGGCACCTATTTTCCATTTACCATCTTTGGGATTGTTTTTTGCCATTCCGGCGTAACCCCAAAAATTTAAGGCAACGAATGGTTCTTTATTAAGTATAGCTTTTTCTAATCGTTCAAAAATAGCTTTATAAAACTGATTTCTATATTCGACCGAAGCATTTCTATCTAAACTTTCTTGACTTCTGGGATAACCAAATTCTTCTAAAATAAGTGGTTTTTGTAGTCTTTTAGCAACTTCAATATGCTCATCGATATAGGCAATAGTTTTTTCGATTGCAACTGGCGTAGAACCTTTTTCGTCTTCTTTTTTATACCAACCCCAATTTTTGGGCCAAATATGCATCGTTAAATAATCAATATTTTTATTGGCATGTGTTCTTTCAAAAGTAGCTAAATCATCGTTTGAACCTGCTTTTCCTTCAGAACCAGTTGTGATTAAATGATTTTTATCCAATTGCTTAATTTCGTCAACGGTTTCATTCAGCCATTTGGTAAAAGCTGGTTCGTTTTCTTTGGTAAAAACACGCGGTTCATTCGCAACTTCCCAAGCCATAATTGCTTTATCGTTGCTATATTTTTTCTTAGTATATGAATTTGTCCTACCGATAATAAATTGAATGTGTTTTTTAAAAGCTTCTTTACATGGTTCGCACGAGTGAAATTGAGGTACAAAATTCATAAATTGCGGCCAAGTATTTGGTGCAATATTTGGATTTGGAACTTTTCCGTAATCGTTCCATTCTAAATATTTTGCCATTCCACCACTCCATTCCCAATTGTTATTGAGATATAAAATTGCGTTTAAATCTCGCTTTCCCATTTCGGATAAAATAAAATCCAATCCGTCTAATAATTCCTGATTGTATTTTCCTTGTTCAGGTTGTAATGCAGGTGTAACTGTAAAATCTTGATCGCCACCTTCAGCTCCAACTAAAATTCTTAAATTGTTAATTCCGCTAGCTTTTAATTCGTCTAATTCTTTTAAAAGTCTAGTTCTATCGCCATTTTCAGCACCAATCATTGCACCGTACCAATAATTTGTACCAATAAAATTATAGTGTTTTCCGTCTTTTATAAATTGATTATTTTTTATAGAAATGAACTTTTGAGACTTACATGAGAATGAAAACACAATTAAAAACACCAATAGAATTATTTTTTTCATTTAGAAATTAATTAGGTAAAACGTACATATTTGGCAACGTATTTTGTAAAACTGATTTTGGTTTAATAACAAAACTATTGAAGTCGCCTGCATTAGAATTTGAAGGCGTTGGAACATAATAACCACCGTTACCATTTGCCCAAAACATTGCAAAGGCAATTTGAATATTATTTTTAGTCATTGCATCATACAAATAAGTTGAAAACCAATTGTTAATTACCGGATTTGTTGAAGTTACACGATAACCAGTTTCCGTTAAAGCGGCAATTTTCTTTTTTTCGAGAGCTAAATCTGATAAATATTTTAGTTTAGAATTCGCTCTATCAGAACCTGTTGTGCCTTGATTAATATCTAAATCCCCATAATTATCCATACCTAAAACGTCTACATAACCATCACCAGGATAACGAGTTAAATAAGAATTTGAATTTGCGTAAGTGTTATCTGGAGCAAATGAATACAAAATATTATGTATGTTTTTAGTATTTTTCAAATAATCTACGGTAAACTGAAATACCGCCTTGTATTCGTCTGGCGAGCAATAATTGGAACCCCACCAAAACCAACTTCCATCAAATTCATGAAACGGACGAAAAATTATCGGAATTAATTTATTGTTTGAATCTCTCAAGTTAGAAACAACCGAAGCTACTTTATCTAATTTTAATTTATACCAATCGTGTTTTGCTCCACCAGGTAAAATGCTTCTAAATGCCGTTTGCTGCTGTGCCGGAGTCATATCAGCAGCATAAAAACTATCTTCATTATTAGGCTCGCGCAAATGCCAACAAAATATATTTATCATTCCTTTTGACTTTGCTTCCTTAGCATCATCAGTAATTATATTTTCTTGTTGAAAGAACCAATTACTTGCTTGTCCATTATTATTCTTGTCGGTAATAAACATGAAGTCTAAACCTAAAAGTGCTGGATCGTGACCAGTTGTTTTCTTAATATCTGAATCGCCACTTGCATTATAAAAACCTGCAAAAGCGTCTTGTTGACCAATTGCAAATTTAGTTTGAGATAGTTTTCTCAAATTGTAAAAAAGTGCTACAGTTTCATCAGTAGCATTTGGATCTACCATAAAAGATCTTACATTTTGTGGAGTTACTGGATCAACAACCGCCACTGGTGGAATAACCACCGCCGAATCAGTAGAAGTCCCATTATCTTTAGAGCACGATGTCAGTGTGAATATGGCCGACATACTAATAGAAATAAAAAAAGTTTTCATAGCATTTTTATTTTTTGTTAAACACTATTTAAAACTTACAGCAACATCATCTGCATACAATATTCCTGAAGCAAAGCCAAGTGCAAGCATTATTCGGTATTTTTTGGTTCCTTTTGGAATCAGAAATGTTTTGGTATAAAAAGTCCAATCGGTAGTAGCGGTAACAAAAGTCACACTTTGGTCATCGCCAGTTTTTTGATTGTCATTGCCTGTGAATTCTACATTTAATAATCCGTTATTCCAGATTTCTTTTCCTTGTTTGATATTGTCAGATTTTAACCAACCCGAAATAGTTATTGAAGAAACATTCTCAGGAACTTCAGCAATTTGATCAATTCCTGTCCAATCGAAAGTTGAGGAATTTAAAACTAAAGCGGCTTTTCCTTCTTTAAAAATTGTAGTAGAAACAGTTGCGTTTCCGCGCCATGAAGTAATTCCGTTTTCAAAATTTCCGTTGCTAAATTCAGTAGGTTTTGATTCGAAATTACCTGAAATTACAGCCGGACTTCGTTTGGCATTTTCTTCTTCTAAAATTTTATTAACTTGATTTTGATTTAATGTTGTGGCTTTTACATCATCAAATAAAATAGTTCCGTTAGTTTGACCTAAAGCTAACATTACTCTAAATTTAGATGCCGATACTGGAATAGTGATTACTTTTTTGTAAAATGTCCAAGTGGTTGTTCCAGTTATTGCGGCAACACTTTCATTAGAAACATTTTTCTCACCAGCATTTAAAAACTCTACATCATACTTACCAGTATTCCATTTATTTTTTCCTTCTTCTATAGCATCCGATTTTATCCATGCGCTAAATTCAATGGCAACCGTATTTTTTGGAATGGAAATTATTTGATCAATTCCTTTCCAATCGGCTCCAGTAAATTGTGTGATAGTACAACTTGAATTTCCCGATTTTCTATCATAAGGCGATAAGGTTGCTGCATCACCACGCCAATTGTTGAGATTAGTTTCAAATCCGCCATTTGCTATTAAGTTTTTTTGAGCGTAAGATTGTAACGATAAAACTAGTAATATTAAAGCAATTATATTTTTCATAACGTTCTTATTTTAATCGTTTGAGTAATTCTAAACAAGCACGTGAATTGTGGTACGGACATTTCCAGAAACCAGCTTTGTCTTTCTCAATTTTAGAATAATCTTGATTAATTCCCCAAATCCACTCGCCGTTTTGTTTATCCAGAATATATTTTTGAACAAATTCGAAGTTTTTTTCAGTAATTTTTAAATATTCTTCGTCTTTAGTCAATTGCCAGGCATTTATCATTCCGATCCAAAGTTCTGATTGTGGCCACCAATGTTTTTCAGGAATTAATATGTTATCTTTTGAATCAAATTCATACCACAATCCGCCATCTTCATCAATTCCTTCTTTAGTAACTTTTGCAATTGCAACAGCATATTTTTGGTATTTTTCTATCAGTTGCTTGTCGTCAATTACTTCGGCACACCATTGTAATAACCAAGCCGCTTCGATATCGTGACCATACGAAATTACATCAGGTTTTTCTATCCAATTTTCGTCAAAAAATAATTTTAAATGCCACGAGTTTTTATCAATAAAATAAATACTGATAACATAAAGCAACTTTTTTATTTTGTCTTTTAATTCTAAATCGGGCCAAACTTGATATAGATTTGCATACGCTTCTACAATGTGCAAATGCGTATTCATAGTTTTCTTTTCGTTGGCATCTTTAGCACTCAAACGTAAATCTTCTACAGGTTGCCAATTGCGTGTAAAGGCTTCAAAATAACCTTCATTTTTTTCATCGTAACTGTGTTTTTCTATTGAATTATATAAAGTTATTGCCAGTTGCAACGCTTCTTGTTTGTGCGAAATTTTGTAATATTCAGACAAACCGTAAATGGTAAAAGCTAAGGCGTATATTTGATTTTTAGTGTCTTTTGGCAATCCTTCGTAGTTTACAGACCAAAAAATTCCTCCAGATTCTTTATCATAAAAATAGCTGTGAATATATTCAAAAGCTCTTTCGGCAATGGCCAAATGATTCGGATTTTTAGTCACAGTATAAGCCGCAGAAAACGACCACAGAATTCTAGCATTTAAAACTGAACCTTTATCGGCAAATTCATTTTTAACTTCGTTAGCATCAATTTCACCAATGAAACCTCCAAACTTTACATCTATAGTATTAGTTTCCCAATAGTTTAAAATAGAATGTAATTCGGCTTTGATTTTATCTAAAAATGTGTCAAATTTTATAGTTTCCTTTTCATAAATCATTTCGCTTACTTTTTGTTATTTTGAAGTTGATTTTAAAGTTCCGTCTTCATTATATAATTTCAAATAGTCTCTTGTTTTGATTCCGGATTCTTTTAAATCGGATGATTTCCAATTTCCAGTTGATGCCGCTCCTTTTTTCAATACAGAACACGTTTCCTCTTTATCAGAAACCGACCAAGTAATCCAACTCAATTTGTTACTATTCATCCAATCGATGAATTTTTGCCATTCTACGTAATCCATTGCGGCATCGCCAGAAGCTTCCATTCCAGCAGATTCAGAAACAAAAATTGGAAGTCCTTTCTTGATGGCTTCATCAGTTCTATCGCGCAACCATTGCTTGTGTGTGCCTGCGTAAAAATGCATGGTATACATTACATTCGTTACATTTTTTATCGGATTTTCTGCTGGTAAATTTACATCTTGATCCCAATGTGGAGAGCCAACTAAAATGATATTATCAGGATCATTTTTTCGGATAGTTGCAATAATTTCTTCGGAATAGGCTTTTACTTCTTCCCAAGATTCTTGGTCAGGTTCGTTGACGATTTCGTAAATTACATTTGGAAATTTATTGTATTTTTTTGAGATTCTATCAAAGAAATCGATAGCTTCTTTTGTATTCAAATTATGACTGTGCCAGTCTATAATTACATAAATATCATTTGCTATAGCAGCATCAACAACATCAGTAATTAATTTTTCGGACGCTTTGGGGTTTTGCAAATAACCATTATCCGGTTCGATTCCCATTGCGGCTCTAATTACGGTACAATTCCAATCTTTTTTTAGCCATTTTACTGTTTGTTTATTGTAAAAAGACGGATGAAAACAACTCCAGCCATAACTCATTCCGTGAAGGGCAATCGGATTTCCTTTTTGGTTGCACAATTGGGTTTTAATAACTTGAAGGTTACCATTATTTTTCACTACTTGAGCACTTGCAAAAGCAGTTGTAAATAGTAAAATAAGAAGAAATTTTTTCATATAATTTTATAAATTAAACTGACTTATTTCTTTCAATCAATTCGATAATTGTATTTACAGAACCTGCTGATGTGAATGTGTCTTCTGGAGAATTAATAACATAATCAACTAATTTTTCTACTGTTGATGTTGCGACGTGCATTTTGGTATCCGATGAAGCGTAATAAACATAAACGGTTCCGTTATCGTCAGCAATCCAACCGTTTGAAAACAAAACATTGGAAACATCGCCAACACGTTCATCGTTTTCTGGCGCCATAAAATGTCCTGCTGGAGTGTGAATTACTTTAGAAATATCATGCAAATCGGTCATAAAAACATACAAGGTGTAACGCAAACCAGCAGCTGTATTTCTTACTCCGTGTGCTAAATGCAACCAGCCTTTTTCAGTTTTTATTGGTGCTGGTCCGAGTCCGTTTTTTAGTTCATAAATAGTATGATATACTTTTCCGAAGATAATTTTTTCGTCTTTTACAACTGGATTTTCCATTTTGTCAATGTAACCAAGTCCGATTCCGCCACCATTTCCAACATCAATAAATCCGTCTTGCGGACGAGTATAAACTGCATATTTTCCGTTAACAAATTCTGGGTGAAGCACCACATTTCGTTGTTGACCAGTATTCGAAATCAAATCAGGCAACCGTTCAAAATGTTTTAAATCTTTGGTTCGAACTAAACCAGCATTTGCAATTGCGGTACTTGTATCGCTTTTTGGTGCCGATGGATCTTTTCTTTCAGTACAAAAAATTCCGTAAATCCAGCCGTCTTCGTGTTGCACCAAACGCATATCGTAAGCATTCGTATCTGGATTTCCTTGAATTTGTGGAATTACACATGGTTTATCCCAAAACTCAAAATTATCAATTCCGTTAGGGCTTTCTGCCATAGCGAAAAACGATTTTCTGTCATTACCTTCAACTCTCAGACAAAGCACATATTTGTCATTAAATTTCATTGCGCCTGCGTTAAAAGTTGCATTAAAACCGATACGTTCTAATGCGAACGGATTAGTTTCTGCATTAAAATCGTAACGCCAATTTAATGGAACGTGCTTGGCAGTAACTACTGGATTTTTATATCTTGAATAAATTCCGTTATTTTCTTCAACTGGAGAATTTGGTTGTTTTAAAAATTCCAAATGACTTGCTGTTAAAGTATCGAAATTGTGAATTTTGGTTATGTTTTCCGTTATCATACAAATGCGTATTATATTATAAATTTGTTTTAAAAATCAGTTAATCGGTTCCACCAAGTGCGTTTCATTATGAAAGCAATTATTACAAATAATCCGAAGACGATTCCGAGTGCAAACCATCGCGAAAGAATTAGATACATTGGAACTAATGTGAGTAAAATTTGTCCAGTTATTCCAAGAAATACATTGAACATATTTAATTTAAAGTTTTTATTTTTTTCTAAAGTTGAATCTTCCAATGCTAATTCATCGTGAATTGGTTTCCAAAATCCCCAAGGACGCACATTTTTATAGAAACTATGCAAAACTGCTTTTTCTGTTGGTGGCGCAGCATAAGAACCTAAAACGCAGGCAACCAATTGAATCACAATAAATATTGGAAAGAAATATAACATTCGAGTACCATCAAAATAGGTGGTAATTCCAGAAACTGATAATGCTGGAGGAATAGCACTTGCAATAATTCCGAATAACATTCCGTAAAAATATCCGTTGGCATTGAATCGCCACCAATACCATTTTAAAACGTTAGCGCATACGAATCCGCCATACAAACCGGCAGTAATAATATTGAAAATCATGTTGACATCTTTAATTAAAAGACCCAAACCAACACCAAGAATTACCATTACAATTCCCGAGAGATATCCCATATTGATGACTTGTTTTCTATCGGCAGTTGGATTAAAATATTTTAGATAAATATCATTTACAATATAAGCTTGACCCGCATTTAAAGTTCCAGAAAAGTTACTCATAAATGCGCCTAAAAAACCTGCAAGAACTAATCCAACCAATCCAACTGGAAGGTATTTGTTGATAACAGCAGGCATGATGCTTTCAAAATTAATTCCATCAGCAGTTTGATGCAAACTTAAATCTTTGAAAAAAAGTATTCCTAAAATACACAAACCCATGACCATAAAATAGCGAATTGGAAGCAAAATAATAGAAATAAATCCGCTCATTTTACTAGCTTCTTCTGGTGATTTTGTACTTAATATTTTCTGGCAATCATAGTTTGGTGCTGGTCCGGCCAACGATTTTAAAACTCCAGAAAAAAACATCATACTAACAATAGCTGAAAATAATTTGTATCCATCTTTTTGAAGTTTCAAAGTTGCATCTGGAAGAATTTTACTCCAATCTAATCCTAGTTCTTTACCAAAAATTGGATTGTCCCAACCAAGTGGCATTCTATCGGTAATTACAATTCCTGAACTTGCTAAGTGTTGCATTGCAATAGTTCCAACAAAAATAGAACACACAATCATAATCATGTATTTGATAAAATCAGCTAGAACAATGCCGTGCATTCCACCAACAATACTGTAAAATGTGGCAACTATACAAATGGAAACTCCATAAAATTGAGCTGTAGCATTTTTAGCCTCAATTAATGCTAATGCATATTCTGAACTTCCAGCGGTAAATGTTTCTAAATTATGATTTAAAAATGGTACTACTTCTTTGATGGTTTCATAAGGAATGAAAATTTCTAAAAATTCGCCAACGCCAACAAAGGCATACGCCATATATCCGATGCAAAGCATTAAAGCAAAAACCACTACGATAGCGTGACTTTGTTTTACACCTTTATCTGATAATCCGAAACGTGTTCCAAGCCATTCGGCTCCAGTCGTTGCGTTACTTCTTCTAAGCCATTTGCTTAAGAAAACCATCAAAAATACTTGATTAAAAACGGGCCACATCCACGGAATCCAGATACTTTTAAATCCGTATAAAAAAGCCATACTTACTAAAAGCATGGTTCCAGAAATGTCAAACATATCACTTGCATCGCTCAAACCCAACATGTACCAAGGTAATTTTTTTCCTGCCATTAAATAATTGTCTTTACTTTTTTTGGCTCTGTTTTTCATTACAAAACCAATGACAATCATTAAAATGAAGTAGGCTATTATTATTGTTATGTCAATTGTAGAAAGTTTCATTAATTATATTTTGCTATTGAATTTGGGTTTATTTATACATTAATTTATATGAAACATCTTTTTGAAAAAGTGTTTGATTCAAATTAAAAAAAGCTATAAAATCTTTTTCGCTCACTTGACCTTTGTATGGAACATAGTAATGCATTTTCTTTTCTTGCTCTTGCCAACCGTGATTTCTCCATGCTAAAACATAAGAAATTTTATATTTTCCGATGGATTCTAGCAATGTTTTTGTCCAAAATTTATCATACGGAATTGCTTCATATCCTACTTCTGCAAAGGCAGTTAATTTGTTTTGTTCTTTGGCAATTTGATCTAAAATCTCAAATAATTTTAAGTTATTTTCAACAAATGAATTGTCTTTAGTTGGATCATTATATTCATAATTATCGAAACTTATAATATCAGCATAATCAGCTCCAGGATAATATTCTAGAAATTCTTCACGAGATTTTACCATAGAAGTATTGTAAACATATAGTAAATTGTGAACTCCTTTCGACTTGTAATAATCAACTGTAAATTTCCAAACTTCTTTGAATTGCTCTGGAGTTGCATTGTTTTTGCACCACCAAAACCAGTTTCCTGTAAGCTCATGAAATGGACGGTACAAAATCGGAATTGGTTTACCATCACTTCCTTTCAAAGATAAAAAGAATTTTACTGAATTGTCTAACCAAGATTTGTACAGCTCATGTTTTGAACCGTTTGGCAAAATTGATGCAAATGAATTTGGCGTTGTATCCCAAGCATTTTTACCTGTAAACGGATTATCCATGTGCCAACTCATTGTACTAACGCCACCACGATCATAAATTTCTTTAATCCATTGTTTCATTTTTACAAATGGAACTCCGTCAATATCAGTATCAGACTTGTGTTCTGTGCCGCCTAAATCCCAGCCGTAAATTCCAGGATAATCGCCTGTAACGTCTTTAATATCGCATCTTCCTTCTTGGTATTTCCAATTGACACCGTAAGCTAGTGCATCTTGATTTCCAAACAAAAATCCGTTTTCTCTAAGCTGACTAAGGTTTTTATATAAATTTTTAGTTTCTAAAGTTGTATTTTCGTCAGACGTTTTAACTACTGCTTTTACGTCTTGTGCTTTGCAAGAAATTCCTAAAAGTAGCGTTGACAAAGTCAGTAAAGAGTATATTTTCATTAGTATGAGTTTGTTTGTAAATGAATTATGCTTCAAATTTAATATAAATTACACTTCTACATTTTATTACTATTAGTAAGAATTTCGTAATTTTTAGTTGTTTTTATTTTATTATACGAAAAAATCAACTACTTATTTTTCTTAAAGTTCAAAGATAGTTTTGTTAATTCATCATCAATAGTATTATTTTATCATTTTTATATCATATAATTGCAAATTAAATATTCAGATATGAAAGATATAACAAAATTTCATCGCGAAATTACACCGCTTACTAAAGGAGATAGCTTTTTGGTTTTTGACAGAGTTAAAGATAATTTTGATTTTCCGATTCATTATCATCCAGAATATGAAATTAATTTTATTAAAAACGGAAAAGGAGTTCGACGAATTGTTGGTGACCATATTGAAGAAATTGATGATATAGAATTGGTTCTTGTAGGTCCAAATTTATATCATGGTTGGGAAATGAATAAATGTAAAAGCAAAAAAATTCACGAAATTACCATTCAATTTCACAATGATTTATTTGACGATGATTTACTTACGAGACGAATAATGGGCTCAATAAAAGAAATGTTTAATAGGTCAATTCATGGAATCTTATTTTCTAAAAAAACAGCAAACGAGTTGCACGATCGCATTTCTAAATTATCACGATTGGATGGAATGGATTATTTTTTAGAGATAGTTTCTATTTTACAAGACATGGCAAACTCACGAAATCAAAGGCTTCTGTCAACTTATACAATAGATTATGACAAGTTTGAAGACGATGATAAAATGAAACTAGTATATGAATTTGTACAAAAAAACTTTGCCGAAAAAATTACGTTAGATGATGTTTCTGATGTGGCAATGATGAGTGCCGTTTCTTTTAATCGATTCATTAAAAAGCGCACCGGAAAAACATTTGTTAATTACTTGAATGACATTCGAGTTGGATATTCTGCGCGGTGGTTGGTTGAAAAAGACTTGAGTATTTCTGAAATTGCTTTCAAATCAGGATTTAACAACATTGCCAATTTCAATAGAATTTTTAAAAGCATAAAAAAAACTACACCCAGCCAATATCGTGAAGAATTTTACGGAATGAAACGGTTCTTATAAAGCAATAACCTTATCTAATTTACAACTTAATTAGTTTCTTATTAATATGTGATTGATAAAATTCGCACATATAATATGATTTTGTCAAATTAATTACAAATAGTTACGAAATCGATAGCGGAAATAATAGAATGAAATGATAAAATAATATTAACTTTTGGTTAACAACTCACATAAATTTGTTATTCATAATAAAAGAACTATAAAATTACATAAAACAGAATTTTATTATTTATTTATTTAGAAATCATTATTAATTAACCAAACAAACAAAATTATGAGGGACTTGCTTTTTTATTTCACTCGATGTGCAAAAAGTAAAAACAAAATTGCTTTATTTTTTCTTTTTAGTGCATTTTCATTATTAAATGCCCAAACTAAAGTTTCTGGAACTGTAACCGACTTGAAAGGCATTTCACTTCCTGGAGCAAGTGTTACAATTAAAAACACTAAAATTGGAGTTTTAACAGATAACAATGGTAATTATCAAATTACGGCGCCAAATGATGCTACTTTAATATTTAATTTTATAGGATTCATTAAGCAAGAAGTTGCGGTTAATGGTAAAAGTAAAATAAGTATTAAGCTACAAGAAGCCTCAGAAAGTTTAAATGAAGTAGTGGTTATTGGATATGGAACACAAAAGAAAAATGATGTAAATGGTTCTGTTTCATCCATAAAAACCAAAGATATTCAAGATTTAAAACAAGTATCGCTTGATCAAATGCTACAAGGTAAATTGGCTGGAGTTTCTGTTACAAATGGCAACGGACAACCTGGTGCAGCAGCATCTGTAAGAGTTAGAGGTGTTACTTCTATTAATGGCACTAATGAACCTTTATACATTATAGATGGTGTGCCAATATCTGGTGATGCTACTGGTAGAGCAACAAGTGGTAGACCAATTTCTGGAAATGACTTTTCATCAAGTGGAGGCAGTGGAAACAGCGCTGCATCACCACTTTCATTGATTAATCCTAATGATATTTTAAGTATAGACGTTTTAAAAGATGCTTCTGCAACTGCAATTTATGGTTCAAGAGGTGCCAACGGTGTAATTATTATTACAACTAAATCTGGCACTAAAGGAACAGGTAAAATAACTTATGATGGATATACTTCAGTGGCATCAATTTACAAAAAACTTGATGTGTTGAATTTAAGAGAATATGCAATTCATCAAAATGGTTTGGCTCAAATTTTCGGAAATACACCAAGAGCTGAATTTGCACATCCTGAATTACTAGGAAATGGTACAAATTGGCAAAATGAAATATATCAAACATCAATTGCTAAAAGTCATCAAATAGCTTTTTCTGGTGCTAAAGATGGTACCAATTATTACTTATCTGGTGGTTTTTTAGATCAAGAAGGTAATATAATAGGATCAGGTTACAAAAGATATACCATGCGTTTAAACTTAGACTCTAAAGTTAAAGATTGGTTGAAAGTTGGAACCAACATTAATACTGGAATTAGTAATGAAAAAATTACTGTTAATCAAAGTTTTACAGGTTTAATAAGCAACACCTTATTACAAGCGCCTGATTTACCAATTAGAAATCTTGATGGTAATTATGCCGCACCACCATCTGGTCAAAACGTAAATTATTTTAATCCTGTTGCTGAAGCACTAACTAAAAAAAATACTTTAGTGAGAAAAAATTTCCTTGGTAATGTGTATGCAGAAGCTAGTATAATTAAAGGTTTGAAATACAGAGTTGAGCTTTCTGCAAATACTGAATTTTCAGAAAATACTGAGTTTGCTCCATCATTTGATAGAGGTTCGCAATACAACTTAACAGCCGATTTGTATGAAAGAAGACAAAATTGGTATTCAACCAATGTTAAAAACTTATTGACTTATGATTTTTCAATTAAAAAACACAAGTTTACATTACTTGCTGGTCAAGAAGCTAATGATTCTCACTGGGAAGGAATTCTTGCTGAAGCACACGGATTTAAAACAAATGATGTTTATGCATTAAATCTTTCTGATCCGCTTAATAGATTTGTTACTAGTTACAAAGGCAGTCAATCACTTTCTTCGCTATTCGGAAGATTGATTTATGATTTTGATAACAAATACGGACTTTCTGCATCAATAAGACGAGATGTTTCTTCTAAATTTGATCCAACTACAAAAAATCAAATAGGTTATTTTCCTGCAATTGCGCTTTCATGGAAATTATCAAATGAATCTTTCATGGAAGGCACAAAAAAATATGTAGATAATATTAAATTCCGACTTGGATATGGTGAAACAGGTAATCAACAAATTCCGAATAACCGATATTCTGCCTTGTTGGTTCCGCAAGCAGGAAGTTTTCTTGTCGGAAATTCACCAAACCCTAATTTAACTTGGGAATCGTTACAACAAACAAACTATGGTGTAGATTTTACAGTTTTAGACTCAAGATTGGCAGTAAATTTAGATTTCTATGATAAAAAATCTAAAGGATTCTTATTCCAATATCCACTTCCTGATTATTTAACTGGCGGTTCATCTTATTATGGTGGAATTGATCCTCCATATTCTAATCTTGGTTTAGTTCAAAATAAAGGAGTTGATTTAACTCTTGGTTATAATACTAAAAATAAAGGAAATTTTTCTTGGAGTTCTTCTCTAGTAATTTCGCATTATAAAAATAAATTATTATCTATAGACAATGGCGTAACACTAACTCAAGAAGTAAATACCAACGGATATCAACCTGTTGTTGTTACTAACACTATCGTAGGTGAAGCAATTGGATCTTTTTGGGGATATAAAACTGATGGTTTATTTAACAGTTTAGCACAATTAAGTAGTGCGCCAATACAATTTGGTCAAACTGTTGGAACTGCGCCTGGTCAAACTTATTTAGGAGATGTTAAATATGTTGATGTAAATGGAGACGGTATTGTTGATGCCAAAGACAAAACTATCATTGGTTCACCACATCCTGATTTTACATTTGGATTCACTAATACATTCAAATATAAAAATTATGATTTATCTATTTTTCTTCAAGGTTCAGTTGGTAACGATGTTATGAATTTAACAAGAAGAGCTGGAACAAGTAATTCTCAATTGTATCAAAATCAATTTACAGAAGCTTTAAATTATTGGACTCCAACTAACACAAATACTGATATTCCTAGACCAATTGGAAGCACAAGTAATACTAATCTAGAAATTTCAGATAGATATATTGAAGATGGTTCTTACTTGAGATTACAAAATTTAACTTTTGGATATTCATTACCACAAAGTTTAATTTCAAAAACTAAAATTAATAGAATAAAATTAACTGCTACTGCTCAAAACTTATTAACTCTAACCAAATACAAAGGATATGATCCAGAGATTGGTTCATTCAATCAAAATGTTTTACTTTCTGGTGTTGACAATGGACGCTATCCAAGTCCGAGAACATTCTCTTTAGGTATTAATGTTGAATTTTAAAAAAAATGAAAATGAAAACAATAAAAGCACAATACGGATTTAAGATATTACTTGCAGTAATACTACTTTTAAATTTAAGTTCTTGTAGTGAAGAATTCACTAATAGACCGCCTGAAGACTCAATAAGTTTAGATGCTTATTATAGTTCTAACGACCAAGTGGCTTCTGCAACCAATGCAATGTACAACAGAACATGGTTTCAGTTTCACAACAAATTCTTTTTTGCAATTACTGAAGTTGGTTCGGGTAACATGTACACCAATTCGGGCGATGTAAATGCCATGAGAAACTTTTCAATTACCGGAAGTGATCCTGAACTTAATAACGGTTGGCAATCACTTTGGGCAAATGTTGCGCAATCAAATGCAATAATAAATTTTCTTGCAGCAAGAGTTGGTCCAGGAGTTGATACTGCTGTATTAAATAACACTATTGGTGAAGCTTATTTTATGAGAGCTACCGCTTATTTTTATTTAGTTAGACTTTGGGGCGCAGTTCCAATAATTGAAAATAATTTAGATTATGCTAGTGCTCCTCAAATAAACACTAACAGAATTGAAGATGTTTATGAATTCATTAGACGTGATTATGTTAAAGCAGCCGGATTATTATATCCCAAAGTTAGAACAGCAAATTATGCCAGTAATGTGCATGTTTCTGTTGGTTCGGCTAAAGCAATGTTGGCTAAAGTTTATCTTTATTTAAAAGATTATCCAAATGCTAAAGCTACCGCAGAAGAAGTTATTAGTAGTGGTGAATTCAAGTTGTTCGGCGGAAGTTTATTGCCTAGTAAAACATTTGCAGATTTATTTACTTATGGAAACAACAATAACGAAGAGTCAATAGTAGCTTTTCAATGGAAAGGCGACGGAAATTATGGCTCAGCAAGTAATTGCAACACACAATTTGGAATAAGCAACGGAACAATATCAACATCAAATGCTTCTTATGGTGGCGTTTTTGCACCATCACAAGATATCCTGAGTTTATATACAACTGGTGATGTTAGAAGAAAAGAAACATTGATGCTTCCTGGTGACACTTATCCTAATGTAAAAGCTAAAATTGGAAGCGGATATGGACCATTGGTTGTTCCGCCTGCAGACCAAATAGGTGGTCAAAATGCTGGTTCAGCAATTAAAAAATATTGCATCGGAATTCAAAACGGTGATGTAACTGGTCCAACTGACGCTTGGGCAATGATGAACAACAACACTTATGTAATGCGATATGCCGAATTGTTACTAATTCATGCAGAAGCTATTTTAGCAGGTAACAGCAGCACTTCAGATGCTAATGCTTTAAACTCTTATAATTCTGTAAGAAACAGAGCTGGATTACCAAGTGTAGCAAGTTTTACATTTAATGATCTTTTTGCTGAACGCAGAAAAGAATTAGCATTTGAAGGTGATTATTGGTTTGATTTAGGTAGAATTACTAGATCGCAAGCAATTTCTATAATGTCTGCACAAAATAGAGGTGACCGACTTAATGCGCAATATTTCACACCAGAAAATAAAGATTTTACATTGCCTTATCCAACTAATGATGTTGCTAAAAATCCAAAACTTTTAGAAGCACCAGTTCCTTATACTTTTAATTAATAAAACTATGAAAAAAAATAATTTTAAAAATTTCGGTAGATTATTACTAACACTATTTATATCTATCACTTTGTTATCATCTTGCAATAACGATGATAGTAGCGCGTCCAATCAACAACCAGTAATTTCATCTGTAAGCGCTTCGGTTGATCAAAGCGGACAAGCTATTGCGTTAACTCCTATAACTATTGGTTATGCAAATAACCTATACATTATTCAAGGATCAGGTTTTAGTACAACTAAAAAGGTGTTGTTTAATGACACCGAAGCATCGTTTAACCCTAACTTTGTAACTGATTCTAGCATCTTTGTAACTATAAATATTAATACACCTTATGCAAATGCTAGTAATAAATTAAAAGTTATTACCGATTATGGTGTAGCAGAATTTGATTTTACAGTTGCTCCACCAGCTCCAATACTGCAAAGCTATAATTCAATAAATGCAGCCGATGGAGATACAATTACTATTTATGGATCTTTCTTTTTAAATCCAACTGTAACTTTTGGAACCACACCTGCAACTGTAATTTCTAGTACTTTATCTGAAATTCAAGTTGTAGTTCCTGCTGGTTCTAATCATAAATATGTTACTGTAACTACAATTTCGGGTTCGAGCACAAGCACTCAAGCAATCGGAACAGCTATATATGATGATGACAGAGCATCGTTTGTAGAAAATTATTTAGGTCCGTGGGATGGAAGTGGTTTTACTCAAAATACCGATATCAAAATTCAAGGAGCAAGTTCTATAAAAGCGGTATTTACAGGATATACAGGATTTAAGTTTCCTATTTATGCAACACCAGTAGCCACAGCTGGATATAGCGGAATTAGAGTTTCATTAAAAAGCACTAAAGATACCGGAAAATTCAAATTGGTTATTAACGGAAATTATGGTGGCGGAAAAGAAATTACTTTCAATAGCAATTGGACTTCATTTGTGATTCCGTTTTCAGATTTAGGATATTCAGGAACATCAATCAACGAAATAGTTTTTCAAGAGTATGGAAATGCTGGTGGTGACACTTTGTATCTTGATGATGTTGGATTTGTTTTACAATAAAAAATTGATTTTATATTAAATAAATTTAGGTTAGTTAGTTTTAAGAACCCTGATGATTGAGACATTCAGGGTTCTTTTTTTAAAAAAACACAGTATGAAAAAATACACTTATCTTTTATTTCTTCTATTTTCAATTGCATCGTTTTCACAAAAATTTGAAGGATTAGCTCCTACTCCACCAATGGGTTGGAATTCTTGGAACACTTTTGAAACTAATATTGATGAAAAACTAATTAAAGAAACTGCTGATATTTTAGTTTCCTCTGGAATGAAAGAAGTTGGCTATAACTATATTGTTTTAGACGATGGTTGGATGGCAAAAGAGCGTGATGTAAATGGCAATTTAGTGCCTGATCCAATTAAATTTCCTAGCGGATTGAAAAATCTTATTGACTATGTGCACTCTAAAGGATTAAAATTTGGACTTTACAATTGTGCTGGAACCAAAACCTGTGGCGGCTATCCAGGAACCAGAGGATTTGAATATCAAGATGCGCGTTTTTATGCCAGTCTAAATATAGATTATTTAAAATATGATTGGTGTAATACCGAAGGAATAAATGCCAAAGAAGCCTACACCACAATGAGTATTGCACTAAAAACTGCCGGCAAACCAATAATATTCAGCATGTGTGAATGGGGTGATAATCAACCTTGGAATTTTGGAAAACCAATTGCAAATTTATGGAGAATATCCGGTGATATTTATCCGTGTTATGATTGTGAATTTAGTCATGGAAGTTGGTCATCGTGGGGATTTTTTAAAATTGCCGAAATGAGAAAAGACATCCGACAATTTTCTGGACCTGATCATTGGAACGATTTTGATATGCTTGAAGTTGGCGACGGAATGACATTAGAAGAAGACAAATCGCATTTTGCACTTTGGTGTTTATTGGCATCGCCATTGATTGCTGGAAATGATTTAAGAAAAATGACACCTCAAACCTTAAAAACGCTAACCAATAAAGAATTAATTGCAATAAATCAAGATGCTTTAGGAATTCAAGGTTTTAAATATTCTGAAGAAAATGGAATTGCAATTTGGGTAAAACCTCTCGAGAATGGCGATTGGGCAATTTCGTTTTTTAACAAAAGTTCTACCGAAAAAGAAATAAATTTCAACTGGAAACAAAATACAATAGTAGATGAAATCAACAATCTATCAACTTCATTTGATAAATTAAATTATAGTGTGAGAGACATTTGGAATGCCAAGAATTTAAAAAATACCAAAGATATTTTCAATGCTAAATTAAAATCTCATGATGTAATAACGCTTCGACTTAATAAACCATAATTTACTTTAGTTTTTGTTAGATAAAATAATCTCAATTGCTTCCAATTCATTGCTTGAAAAACTTAAATTAGACAAACTTTCTAAATTATTTCGCAACTGATTTACAGAACTCGCTCCAACTAAAACTGACGTAATTCGGGAATCTTTTAGCAACCAAGCCAGCGCCATTTGTGCTAACGATTGATTTCTATTTTTAGCGATTTGGTTTAAAGCCTTAATTTTTAAAATTTTATCTTCCGAAACATGTTCCGTTTGCAAATGTCCGTTTGGGTTAAAAGCACGAGAATTTTCTGGAATTCCGTTCAAATATTTATCAGTTAAAAGTCCTTGTTCTAAAGGCGAAAATGCAATACAACCAATGCCTTTTTCATCTAAAACATCTAACAAACCATTTTCAGGTTCGCGCATCAACATAGAATATTTAGCCTGATGAATCAAACACGGTGTTCCTAATTGCTTTAGAATTTCAGTAGCTTTTTTAGTTTGTTCAGGATTGTAATTGGAAATTCCTGCATACAAGGCTTTTCCGCTTCTTACAGCATAATCCAATGCCATCATAGTTTCTTCTAAAGGTGTTTCAGGATCAAATCTATGCGAATAAAAAATATCGACATAATCTAAATTCATTCGCTTTAAACTTTGGTCTAAACTTGATAGTAAATATTTTCTTGAACCCCAATCGCCATGAGGTCCGTTCCACATTTTATAACCAGCTTTAGTAGAAATTACAATTTCATCACGAAGATTTCCTTGAAAATTATTTTTAAGAATTTGACCAAAATTAGTTTCTGCCGAACCAGGAATTGGTCCATAATTATTTGCCAAATCAAAATGTGTTATTCCTTTATCAAATGCTTCTTTAACAATATTTTCTCCATTTGAAAAATCATCAACCGAGCCAAAGTTATGCCATAATCCTAGAGAAATTTGTGGTAGTAACAAACCGCTTTTTCCTGTTCTGTTGTAATTCATTTTTAATAGTTATATTTTTTTAGATTTTAAAATGTGACGAAATTTGGAAGTCGACATTTTTAATTTAGATGGTTTACAGAAGAGAAATTGAATTTAGTAATTTAATTTTAATCACTTAAAACGGCTGTCAGCATATTACTTTATTTTTTTCCAGTCTGACAAATTAACTCCAGCAGACTCAATTATTATCTCATTAAATTCTTTTGAATCAGAAATTCCAATTCCGCCTTCTGTAATAGTTTCAATTTCATCATTTGTTACTATTCGATATTTGAAATTTTCACTATTTGAGATACCTTTTTCTTCAGTTTGTTTTTGAATTGTTTTTTGATACTTTTTGTAATTTGTATTAACTTTCAATTCTCCACTAATTACTCCCATACTTTCGTCTATAATTTCAAAAAAAACAGTTCCAATTATTTCATTTTCAATATAAACTTTGCATTCCATTATTTAAACACTTTTCAATTAGTATTAATCTGAACTCGAATTATAAGTCATTCATTTTTATGTAATTATTCTTATTTTAAATTCCTGCAAGGTCTTTTTGACCTTGCAGGTATGATTTGAAACCTACAAGGTCGAAAAAGACCTTGCAGGACAAGACAGCTAATACCAAATCGAAATAATAATAATTTCTCGTTTATCAAAATCACTAAAATCTACTTCAATTCAAATTGACTTTCCAAACCTTTATCAGAACTTCCGCCAACCATAATTTTAAATGTACCCGATTCAACTAAATAGTTTCCTTGATTGTCAAAAAAACCTAATTCTTTATCGGTTAAAGTGAAAGTTATAGTTTTAGTTTCGCCTTTTTTCAAATTGGTCAATTCAAATCCTTTTAGCTCTTTTACAGGTCTAGCTAAGCTGCCAACAATATCATGAATATACAATTGAACCACTTCTTTACCGTCATAATTTCCGGTATTTGTAACCTCAACCGAAACTTTTACAATTTCGCCTTTATTGAATTCTGACTTATTGATTTTTAAATTTTTGTATTCAAATGTTGTGTAACTCAATCCGAAACCAAACGGAAATTGTGGTGTTTTTTCAACATCAGAATAATGTGACCAAAATACATTTTTATCAACATCCACTGGTCGTCCAGTACTGTAATTGTTATAATAAATTGGACATTGACCCACATTTCTCGGAAAACTCATTGGCAATTTACCACTCGGGTTATAGTCGCCATACAACACTTGAGCAACTGCATTACCAGTTTGCGTGCCCAATTGCCAAGCTTCAATAATAGCAGGAATATGCTCACTTGCCCAAGGCAATGCCAACGGTCGACCATTATTTAAAACCAAAACAATATTGGGATTTATTTTATAAATTTCTTCTAATAATTGCTGTTGCACGCCAGGTAAATCTAAATTAGTTCGGCTGCGTGCTTCACCAGATTGAAAACCATGTTCGCCAAGAACCATTACTACAACATCTGCATTTTTAGCAGCATTTTTAGCAGCTTCGAAACCGCTTTTATCAGTTGTATTAAAAACCAATTCGTCTATAAAAGTAGTTTTTCCTATGGTTAAGTCTGCTCCTTTTTCGAATGTTAACGTATTGTCTTTGTATTGTTGCATTCCTTCAAGAACAGAAATTGCAGTTTCATCGTCGGATGCGATTCGCCAACTTCCAAGCGGACTTGTCTTATCGTTAGCTAATGATCCAATAAGTGCTATTTTTTGTCCTGATTTTTTTAATGGTAATAAATTAGCCTCATTTTTCAACAATACAATCGACTTTTTTGCCATATCTAAAACTGCATCATTATTGGCTTTGCTTCCTATTTCAGCCTTTTCTCTGGCTTCATCACAATATTTGTATGGATCGTCGAAAAGTCCTAATTCAAATTTAACACGCAATATTCTTCGAACAGCATCATCTATTAAAACTTCTTTTACTTTTCCTGATTTTACTAAATTTACTAATTCGGCAACATAATAATGCGATTCCATATCCATATCGGCACCTGCAGTTACTGCTTTAGCGCTGGCATCGGCATCATCTTTGGCAAATCCGTGGTTTTTCATTTCTCTAATTGATGCCCAATCAGTAACTATAAATCCGTTGAATTTCCATTTACCTTTCAAAATATCTCTTTGCAAAAAGCTATTTCCTGTTGCTGGAACTCCATTTAAAATATTAAACGAATTCATAAAAGTTCTAACTCCAGCATCATTTGCCGCTTTGAATGGTGGCAAAACAACATTATAAAGTGTTGAATTACTTATATCTACGGTGTTGTAATCGCGTCCAGCTTCGGCAAAGCCATACGCCGCGAAATGTTTAGCGCAAGCCGCAATAGTATTTACTTTCAATAAATCTTCCATTTTATCGCCTTGAAAACCTTTAATTCTTGCTATGGCAATTTTACTCCCTAAAAACGGATCTTCGCCTGAACTTTCCATAACTCTACCCCAACGTGCTTCACGCGTAACGTCCATCATTGGTCCGAAAGTCCAATTGATTCCAGATGCCGACGCTTCATCGGCAGCAACTTGCGCCGATTTTTTTATGGCATCTAAATCCCAACTTGCGGCTTCGGCTAGCGGAATTGGACTCAAAGTTTTGTAACCATGAATAACATCAAAACCTATTATTAACGGAATTCCCAATCGAGATTCTTCGACAGCAATTTTTTGAACAGCTCTAACATTTTTTACACCTCTAACCGATAACATTGAGCCAACCCAACCTTTACGAAGGTGTTCATATTTAGTTTGTGCATCACCGCCTTTTGGAGCCGGGCCAGTAACTTCCCAAAAACCGTTGTATTGATTCATTTGACCTACTTTTTCCTCTAACGTCATTAATTTCATTAACAATGTTATTCGTTCTTCGGTTGGTTTGGTTTTGTCAAGATATGGCTTAGTTTGTGCGTGCATAGTTGTGATTGCAAAAAATGTAAGTAGTGTAATTGATGTTATTTTCATTTGAAGTTATTTTACCAAAGATTAAAAGATTTCTCAAATTTAAGGAAATTCTGTTTATAATTTGAAACAAAAAATTATTCTGAAATAAAAGAAGAAGCTGGTAAATTAGCTTTATTAAACAGTTCTGATTGTGCATCATTTTTCCATGCAAAACGAACTTTTGTTGGATTTTTTACTTGATCAGAGTGTAACAAAACAGTATTGTTTTTAATAATTGCTTTGGCAGAATAATAAACAGAATCTGCACCAGCAATTTCAAATTGAGTTGTTGTTTTATTCTTAAAATACAAACCATCAGCATAATCAAAATTTACTAAAACTTTATTTTTTTCGATTTTAAAATCTTTAAAAAGTGGTCCGTTTACTAGATTTGAATTGGTTTTATAATGGTTTGTTAAAGCTAAATTTGCCAATCTAATTCCGACTGATTTTTTATCTTTAGGATGAATATCATCTGTTGTAGAAATATCAGAAGTTACAACCATTGCTGTATTAGGAATTTTAAGTGTTTGTCTTTGAAAATCTCTAATTAGAACACTTCCAAAATGTTTAAATCCATCATTATAAGGTGCTATTTGCACAAAATAAAACGGAAAATCTGAGTTCCAAAGTTTGCGCCATGAATTAATTAGTGCTTCAAATGTTGTATTGTAAGAATTAGAACCAACATTACTTTCACCTTGGTACCAAATAGTGCCTGCAATTGAATATCCAATTAGTGGATTTATCATTGTGTTGAAACAGTATCCTGACAAATTAGGACAATATTCATTTGGGTTGATTTTGCTTGCAGCGGTTTTCAATAGATTCTCATTTTCTATAATTTCTTGCGGAATCCATAATTCGGCAGCAGTTCCACCCCAAGCAGAAACTAGTAATCCGATGGGAACATTTTTTAAATCTTCTTGTAAATGTTGCGCAAAAAAATAAGCAATTGCACTAGAATTTTTCATTGTTTCTGGCGAACACTCTTGCCAGTTTCCTGAAAGATTTATCTGTTTTGTACTCGAAGATGCTTTTTGAACAGTAAAGAATCTGATGGATGAATTTATTGCTTTTTTGACCTCATCATCACCATTTAAAATTCCCCAACTTGGTGTCATTTCCATATTAGATTGCCCTGAACATAACCAAACTTCACCAATTAGAATGTTTTTTAAAATAATTGTATTGTAACCTTTAATTGATAATGTGTATGGTCCGCCTTCTTTTGGTGTAGGAATTGACAAACTCCAATTGGCTAGACTATTAGGCATAACTTTATACAATTGATTATTCCAAGAAGGTTGAATTGTAATCTCTTCTTTAGGATTGGCCCAACCCCAAATTTTCACGTCAGAATTGCGTTGCAAAACCATATTATCTGAAAAGAAATTAGGTAAAGTAACATTAGCTTGAAGTAAATTACAAAATAGTAAAACTAAAAAAAGTAGTTTGTTATTTTTCATCTAATAATTTTTTAAAAGTAGTTTCCAATTGCGCTGCCATAATTTTGTGATCCTCAATATCTGGATGATAACCACAACCTTTGGGAGTCATTGGTTGGTATTGAAATAAAGTAATAGGCTTGTGTTTTTTATCCAATTCAAATGCTGCAATAACTCTTTGCAGACAATTTACTAGAATACCATTTTTATCACCTGAAATCATTGGGCTTGTTAGCAAAATGATTCTAGTATTGGGAGAGTGATTGTACACCATTTTAATAAAATTAATATAATTAGAAACATATTTTTCTTGGTCAAACGGAAGTCTTGGTTTTTTTCCGTCGCCATCTGATAAATCATTTGTTCCCAGACAAATACTTACTAAATCAGGTTGAAACTTAAAGTCATAAGGTGTTTTATTGTCTTTATTTAAGTATAAATTTTCATAAACATCGGGCATAATTGCTTCCTTTTCGTGTTCATCATTCCAATTGCGATACATCCCAATTCCTGAAACTGAACTTAATAAAAAATCGGCATTCAAACTTCTTGATAAAATTGGTCCGTAAGCCCAATAGGCATTATGTTGGTCGTACCATTCGCCTGTTCCGCAAGGAATTTCTTTAGTATCGTTACCCATTCCGCACGTTATAGAATTGCCAATAAATTCGATTTTCTTTTTCTTTATTGATTTAATTTGAGTTAAAGTTGCAGTTGTTCCTTCAAATAAGACACCACCATTGGAAGCTTCGGTTGCTTTAAAAATAGTTAAATGATGTTCTTTTTTCTCTTCTGAAATAGTAATTGGATAGGATTGTGTGGCTCCTTTTTCAACTTTTAAACGACCTATATATTTTCCGTCGAGTTCTAGTGAAACAAAATTATGGTGTTCATAAGAATCGACACTTTTTAAAGAAATAGCACATTTGTTACCTGAAAAATTAAATGCTACTGATGCAGCTGAACCAATTAAAAGTGTGCTATTAGTATCTTTATGTTCAAGTCGTCCTGAATAATCATAAACTTGAATAGAATCTACTAATTTTTGTGAACAAGCTACTAGTGAAAATGACAATAGTAAAAGAACAAGGTACTTTTTTTGTGAATTCATAATTTTAAACAGTCTAATTTATTAAATGTAAAACTACAATTATAAAACAGTAAATGTTTGTACGATAATGTCAAATGTTAATTGAAAATTTATCCGAAATTTTTGAATTAAAATAAATTTGAATCAAAATTATTGAACTATTAACAATTACTAATCGTATTTTTAAATTAAGTGTATTTTCAATGTTTATTTTAATTTAATACTCATTTTTAAAATATGTAAGTTAAAAATTACAATATAATACTTAATTTACATTTAATCGATTATAAATGCATTTAATCGATAAAAAGTTTTGTCAGAATTTAGGTATTATTTAGGTTTGTCTCTCAAAACCCTAATAAAAATGAAAAAAATTACACTTATTCTGATGCTAACTGTTTTGTTTTCAAGCGTTTCGTTTGCTCAAAAAGGCAGTTCACTTGAAAAAGCAAACTATTATTTGAAAGAAAAAGGAGAAGTTGTCCTAAATTTTAAAGCTAGTAGTAAAGCGCAATTTTTAGAACTTAATGAATTCTTATCTGTAAGTCACAAAAGAGTTGACGAACAATCACTAGAAGTTGAAGCTTATGCAAATAAAGACCAATTTAAAAGGTTTTTAACTTATGGCTTACAATATGAAGTTAGAAAAGAAGACAATGAAATTCCCCAAGAATTCACTGCAAGAACAACTAATGCAAACAGAGCAACAGCTGCCTGGGATTCAACTTGGGATGCTTATCCTAAATATTCTGAGTATGTTGCAAAAATGCAATATTGGGCTACAACCTATCCAAGCATTTGTACTTTACAAAATATTGGTTCTACAACAAACGGAAGAGCTCTTTACGTTTTAAAAATATCTGATAATGCAAGTGCGGATGAAACTGAACCAGAATTTTTATACACTTCTTCAATGCACGGTGACGAAATTACAGGTTATCCTGTTTTGTTACATTTAATTGATGAACTTTTAACAAGTTATGGATCAAATACTGAATTGACTAATTTAGTTAACAATACCGAAATGTATTTTTGTCCATTAGCAAATCCTGATGGTTCGTACAAAGCTCCTGGAAATGATATTTTTAATTCATCTGGAAATGCACCAACGAGAGCCAATCAAGATGGTACCGATTTAAATAGAAATTATCCAGATCCAATTGGAGGATTACATCCAGATGCATTAGTATATAGAGCTGAGACGTTAGCTTTCTTAAATTTTGAAGCTACTAGAAATTTTGTTTTAGCTGCTAATTATCATGGTGGTGCAGAAGTTGTAAATTTTCCATGGGATACTTCAAATGGTGCAACTGGAACTTCTCAAGTAAATGTTCATCCTCATGATGCATACTTTAGAGTAGTTTCAACAGAATATGCACAACTTGCTCAAACGGCTGATAACAATCAACTTTACATGGATGATGTATATGGCACTGGACAGTTTGCTGGAACAACAAACGGAGCCATTTGGTATACCGTAAAAGGTGGAAGACAAGATTATAATAATTTTTATAATCACAATAAAGAAGTAACAATTGAAATTTCTGCAACTAAAACTCCTCCAGCAAGTCAATTGCCATTATTTTATACTTTAAACAGACAAAGTTTGTTAAACTTTATGAAACAAGCAAGTTATGGTTTACAAGGTATTGTAACGGATCAAGCTGGAAAACCATTACATGCAAAAGTTTATGTATCAGGCACATCGGATGGTTTTGGCTCTTGGGTTGAAACATCTGCTACAAATGGTGATTATCACAAAGTACAAGTTGCAGGAACTTATAGCGTACTATTCGAATCTCCGGGATATGCCTCTCAAACAATATCTACGACGTTAACAAATGGTGCTGCAACTACTTTGAATGTTACTATGGTTCCTATTACAGCTACTCCGGTTGCAAGTGATGCAACAATTTGCCAAGGTCAAACAGCTTCATTATCAGCTACAGGAACAGGAACTATTAAATGGTACAACAGTTTAACTTCAACTAGTGCTTTGGCTTCTACAGCTGCTTTTACAACTCCAGCGTTATCAACTACTACATCTTATTGGGTAGAAAGCGAGGTTGCTATTGCAAACGTAGGTCCAGCAACTGTTTCTGGAACTGCTACTGCTGCAGCTACTGTTGCAAATAAATACTTGATTTTTAGTTGTACTACTCCAACCAAATTAAAATCAGTTTCAATTACCACATCTGCTGTTGGTCAAATATTAGTAGAATTACAAACTAGTGCTGGAGTAATGTTAGAATCTAAAGCAATCAGATTAACTGCTGCAGGAAATCAAGACATCCCATTAGATTTTTTTATTCCTGTTGGAACAAATTTAAGATTAGTTTCACGTGAAATATCAGGATTAAGCCTAACTTGTGCTACAAGCGGAATTACTTATCCGATGACAAATGGAACAATAAACATTACTGCTAATGGCGGAACTGGTACATTCTTTCAATTCTTTAATTGGAAATTTGAACCAATAAAAAGCAATAGAGATCAAGTCATTGTTACTGTAAAACCTAATCCATCCAATGCTTCTATTGCTCCTACTTCAAAAATTGCAGGAAGTGGTGCATTTACATTAACAGTAAATGGAACCAATTTTGTAAGCGGTGAATCAATAGTTAGATGGAATGGAACAAATAGAACTACAAC
This sequence comes from Flavobacterium sp. SUN046, assembly GCF_028867965.1. Classification (GTDB taxonomy): domain Bacteria; phylum Bacteroidota; class Bacteroidia; order Flavobacteriales; family Flavobacteriaceae; genus Flavobacterium. Next base: position 47,338 of record NZ_JAPQNT010000008.1, on the reverse strand, counting down.
ATTTGTAAGTGCAACTCAATTAACTGCATCAATTACTGCTGCTGATGTCACAACTGCTGGTTCAGCTTCAGTAACAATATTTAATACTTGTAATTCAGTAGTATCACCATCACAAACATTTACAATTGCAGCTGCTTGTACTGCGCCTGTTCCAAACATTGCTTCATTGCCAACTATTACTGGTCAATGTTCAGCTACTGTTACGCCACCAACAGCTACAAGTAATTGCTATGGACAAATTACTGGAACTACAACATCGCCTTTAACGTATTCTGCTCAAGGAAATTATCAAATTTATTGGACTTATAATGATGGAAACGGCAACGTATCTAATCAATTTCAAACAGTTAGTATAACGGATACTGTAGCTCCAGTTGCAAATGTAACTTCTTTACCTACTATTACAGGACAATGCTCTGCTACTGTTACTGTGCCAACCGCTACCGATAATTGTATGGGTACGATTAATGCAACAACAAGTGATCCTTTAACTTACTCTACACAAGGAAATTACACTATCGTATGGACGTATACTGATAGTCGCGGAAATCAATCATTTCAATCTCAATCAGTTGTTGTAAATGATACTACTGCGCCTGTGGCTAACGTAGCTTCGCTTGCTACTGTTACTGGTCAATGTTCAGCTACAGTTACAGCTCCAACAGCAACAGATAATTGCTCTGGAACTATTACTGGAACTACAAATTCTCCTTTAACTTATAATACTCAAGGAACCTATTCTATTACTTGGACTTATACTGACGCTAAAGGAAATACCTCAACTCAATCTCAATCAGTTGTTGTAAATGATACAACTGCGCCTGTGGCTAATGTAGCTTCGCTTGCTACTGTTACTGGTCAATGTTCAGCGACAGTTACAGCTCCAACAGCTACAGATAATTGCTCTGGAACTATTACTGGAACTACAACTTCTCCTTTAACGTATAATGCACAAGGAACATATTCTATTACTTGGACCTATACTGATGCTAAAGGAAATACCTCAACTCAAACACAATCAGTTGTAATCAATGATACTACTGCGCCTGTGGCTAACGTAGCTTCGCTTGCTACTGTTACTGGTCAATGTTCAGCTACAGTTACAGCTCCAACAGCTACAGATAATTGCTCTGGAACTATTACTGGAACTACAAATTCTCCTCTAACTTATAATGCTCAAGGAACGTATTCTATTACTTGGACCTATACTGACGCTAAAGGAAATACCTCAACTCAAACACAATCAGTTGTAATCAATGATACTACTGCGCCAGTGGCTAATGTGGCTTCGCTTGCTGCGGTTACTGGTCAATGTTCAGCTACAGTTACGGCGCCAACAGCTACAGATAATTGCTCTGGAACTATTACTGGAACTACAACTTCTCCTTTAACGTATAATGCACAAGGAACATATTCTATTACTTGGACCTATACTGATGCTAAAGGAAATGCCTCAACTCAAACACAATCAGTTGTTGTAAATGATACTACTGCGCCAGTGGCTAATGTAGCTTCGCTTCCAACTTTAAATGGTCAATGTTCGGTTGCACTTACTGCGCCAACTGCTACAGATAATTGTTCAGGTCAAATTACTGCAACAACTACTACAGTTTCTCCAGTGACAGCTTCAACAACGGTAACTTGGACGTATACTGATGCTAAAGGAAATGCCTCAACTCAAACACAATCAGTTGTTGTAAATGATACTACTGCGCCAGTGGCTAATGTAGCTTCGCTTCCAACTGTTACTGGTCAATGTTCAGCTACAGTTACAGCTCCAACAGCAACAGACAACTGCTCTGGAACTATTACTGGAACTACAACTTCTCCTTTAACGTATTCTGCTCAAGGAACGTATTCTATTACTTGGACTTATACTGACGCTAAAGGAAATGCATCTACTCAAACACAATCAGTTATAGTAAATGATACTACTGCGCCAGTAGCTAACGTAGCTTCGCTTCCAACTTTAAATGGTCAATGTTCGGTTGAACTTACTGCGCCAACTGCTACAGATAATTGTTCAGGTCAAATTACTGCAACAACTACTACAGTTTCTCCAGTGACAGCTTCAACAACGGTAACTTGGACGTATACTGATGCGAAAGGAAATACTTCAACTCAAACGCAATCAGTTGTTGTAAATGATACTACTGCGCCAGTGGCTAATGTAGCTTCGCTTCCAACTGTTACTGGTCAATGTTCAGCTACAGTTACAGCTCCAACAGCAACAGACAACTGCTCTGGAACTATTACTGGAACTACAACTTCTCCTTTAACGTATTCTGCTCAAGGAACGTATTCTATTACTTGGACTTATACTGACGCTAAAGGAAATGTTTCTACTCAAACACAATCAGTTGTAATCAATGATACTACTGCGCCAGTGGCTAATGTGGCTTCGCTTGCTGCGGTTACTGGTCAATGTTCAGCTACAGTTACGGCGCCAACTGCTACAGATAATTGCTCTGGAACTATTACTGGAACTACAACTTCTCCTTTAACGTATAATGCACAAGGAACGTATTCTATTACTTGGACCTATACTGATGCTAAAGGAAATGCCTCAACTCAAACACAATCAGTTGTTGTAAATGATACTACTGCGCCAGTGGCTAATGTAGCTTCGCTTCCAACTGTTACTGGTCAATGTTCAGCTACAGTTACAGCTCCAACAGCAACAGACAACTGCTCTGGAACTATTACTGGAACTACAACTTCTCCTTTAACGTATAATGCACAAGGAACATATTCTATTACTTGGACCTATACTGATACGAAAGGAAATGCTTCAACTCAAACTCAATCAGTTATAGTAAATGATACTACTGCGCCAGTAGCTAATGTAGCTTCGCTTCCAACTTTAAATGGTCAATGTTCGGTTGAACTTACTGCGCCAACTGCTACAGATAATTGTTCAGGTCAAATTACTGCAACAACTACTACAGTTTCTCCAGTGACAGCTTCAACAACGGTAACTTGGACGTATACTGATGCGAAAGGAAATACTTCAACTCAAACTCAATCAGTTATAGTAAATGATACTACTGCGCCAGTAGCTAATGTAGCTTCGCTTCCAACTTTAAATGGTCAATGTTCGGTTGAACTTACTGCGCCAACTGCTACAGATAATTGTTCAGGTCAAATTACTGCAACAACTACTACAGTTTCTCCAGTGACAGCTTCAACAACGGTAACTTGGACGTATACTGATGCTAAAGGAAATGCCTCAACTCAAACGCAATCAGTTGTTGTAAATGATACTACTGCGCCAGTGGCAAACGTAGCCTCTTTACCAACTATTACTGGACAATGTTCAGCTACTGTTACGGCTCCAACAGCAACAGACAACTGCTCTGGAACTATTACTGGAACTACAACATCGCCTTTAACGTATTCTGCTCAAGGAACGTATTCTATTACCTGGACTTATACTGACGCTAAAGGAAATGCCTCAACTCAAACACAATCAGTTGTTGTAAATGATACTACTGCGCCAGTAGCTAATGTAGCTTCGCTTCCAACTTTAAATGGTCAATGTTCGGTTGCACTTACTGCGCCAACTGCTACAGATAATTGTTCAGGTCAAATTACTGCAACAACTACCACAGTTTCTCCAGTGACAGCTTCAACAACGGTAACTTGGACCTATACTGATGCGAAAGGAAATGCTTCAACTCAAACACAATCAGTTGTTGTAAATGATACTACTGCGCCTGTGGCTAATGTAGCTTCACTTGCTACGGTTACTGGTCAATGTTCGGTTGCACTTACTGCGCCAACTGCTACAGATAATTGTTCAGGTCAAATTACTGCAACAACTACTACAGTTTCTCCAGTGACAGCTTCAACAACGGTAACTTGGACGTATACTGATGCGAAAGGAAATACTTCAACTCAAACGCAATCAGTTGTTGTAAATGATACTACTGCGCCAGTGGCTAATGTAGCTTCACTTGCTACGGTTACTGGTCAATGTTCAGCTACAGTTACAGCTCCAACAGCTACAGATAATTGCTCTGGAACTATTACTGGAACTACAACTTCTCCTTTAACGTATTCTGCTCAAGGAACGTATTCTATTACTTGGACTTATACTGACGCTAAAGGAAATACCTCAACTCAAACACAATCAGTTATAGTAAATGACACTACTGCGCCAGTGGCTAATGTAGCTTCGCTTCCAACTTTAAATGGTCAATGTTCAGTTGCACTTACTTCGCCAACTGCTACAGATAATTGTTCAGGTCAAATTACTGCAACAACTACTACAGTTTCTCCAGTGACAGCTTCAACAACGGTAACTTGGACATATACTGACGCTAAAGGAAATGTTTCTACTCAAACACAATCAGTTGTTGTAAATGATACTACTGCGCCAGTGGCTAATGTAGCTTCGCTTCCAACTGTTACTGGTCAATGTTCAGCTACAGTTACAGCTCCAACAGCAACAGACAACTGCTCTGGAACTATTACTGGAACTACAACTTCTCCTTTAACGTATTCTGCTCAAGGAACGTATTCTATTACTTGGACTTATACTGACGCTAAAGGAAATGCATCTACTCAAACACAATCAGTTATAGTAAATGATACTACTGCGCCAGTGGCTAATGTAGCTTCGCTTCCAACTTTAAATGGTCAATGTTCAGTTGCACTTACTGCGCCAACTGCTACAGATAATTGTTCAGGTCAAATTACTGCAACAACTACTACAGTTTCTCCAGTGACAGCTTCAACAACGGTAACTTGGACATATACTGACGCTAAAGGAAATGTTTCTACTCAAACACAATCAGTTGTAATCAATGATACTACTGCGCCAGTGGCTAATGTAGCTTCACTTCCAACGTTGAATGGTCAATGTTCGGTTGCCCTTACTGCGCCAACTGCTACAGATAATTGTTCGGGTCAAATTACTGGAACAACTACTACAGTTTCTCCAGTGACAGCTTCAGCAACTGTAACTTGGACCTATACTGACGCTAAAGGAAATTCATCTACTCAAACACAATCAGTTGTTGTAAATGATACTACTGCGCCTGTGGCTAATGTAGCTTCACTTGCTACGGTTACTGGTCAATGTTCGGTTGCACTTACTGCGCCAACTGCTACAGATAATTGTTCAGGTCAAATTACTGGAACTACAAATGATCCTTTAACGTATTCTGCTCAAGGAACGTATTCTATTACTTGGACTTATACGGATGCTAAAGGAAATACTTCAACTCAAACACAATCAGTTGTAATAAATGATACTACTGCGCCAGTTGCTAACGTAGCTTCGCTTGCAACTATTACTGGTCAATGTTCAGCTACAGTTACAGCTCCAACTGCAACAGACAACTGCTCTGGAACTATTACAGGAACTACAAATGACCCTACAACATATAGTATACAAGGAAATTACATTGTAACTTGGACATATGACGATGGAAATGGAAACACCTCAACTCAAACACAAAATATTGAAGTTACTAATGGTGGAGCTATTTTAACTTTCTACCAAGATTTAGATGGTGATACTTTTGGTAATCCAAATGCTTCAATTCAAGCTTGTTCACAACCAGTTGGATATGTTTTAAATTCTTCTGATTGTAATGATAACCAAATTCAATACGCTGATATTGATGGAGACGGTTACGGTTCTTCAACTAAAGTAGCTTGTGGTGTTGCAAATAATACAGATTGTAACGATAACAATGCATCACAAAATGTATTAATCACGTTTTACCAAGATTTAGATGGTGATACTTTTGGTAATCCAAATGTTTCTACTCAAGCTTGTTCACAACCTGCAGGATATGTTACTAATGCAACAGATTGTAATGATAACCAAATTCAATACGCTGATGTTGATGGAGACGGTTACGGTTCTTTAACTCAAGTTGCTTGTGGTGTAACAAATAATACAGATTGTAACGACAATAATGCATCACAAAATATATTAATTACGTTCTATCAAGATTTAGACGGAGATACTTTCGGTAATCCAAATGTTACTATTCAAGCTTGTTCACAACCTGCTGGATATGTTACTAATGCTACAGATTGTAACGATAACAATGCATCACAAAATGTATTAATTACCTTCTATCAAGATTTAGACGGAGATACTTTCGGTAATCCAAATGCTACGATTCAAGCTTGTTCACAACCTGCTGGATATGTTACTAATGCAACGGATTGTAATGATAACCAAATTCAATACGCTGATGTTGATGGAGACGGTTACGGTTCTTTAACTCAAGTTGCTTGTGGTGTAACTAACAATACAGATTGCAACGACAACAATGCATCACAAAATGTATTAATTACCTTCTATCAAGATTTAGATGGTGATACTTTTGGTAATCCAAATGTTTCTACTCAAGCTTGTTCACAACCTGCTGGATATGTGACTAATAATTTAGATTGTAATGATAATAGTACTACTCAAAATGCTTTGACAACTTATTATCAAGATGCTGATGGTGACGGATTTGGTAATCTTAGTGTTACGATATCTTCTTGTACGCAACCTGCTGGATATGTTACTAATAGTTTAGATTGTGATGATACAAAAACTGCGGTACATCCTGGAGCCGTTGATATTTGCTATGATGGAATAGATAATGACTGTAATGGAAATATCGACAATGTTGGATTGCCTGGTGGTTGTACTCCAAAAATTAGTAATTTACCAACTGCAACTTGTGGTGGTACTATCACTGCATTAAATACAATTATAACTGCTTCAAATTCACCTGGAGCTCAAGGATTTAGATTTAGAATTACAAATATGATAACGATGGCTGTTCAAACAGTTGACAGTCCAACCGTTTCGTTTCAATTTTCAAATTTACCTGGAGTTACTTTTGCAACACAATATAAAGTTGAGATTGCAGTAAAATTTAACGGAGTTTGGCAAGGTTTTTACGGAAATCCATGTTATGTAACGACACCTTCTCCAACAACAGTTATTACTAACCAATGTGGAACTACATTAACATCATTTAGTCAATATGTAAATGTGAACACTGTTGCAAATATAACGGGTTACCGATATGAAGTAACTAATCAATTTAATAATCAAACTCAATATATTTATTCTACTATGAGTAAATTCAATTTGAGTCAACTGCAAGTTTCAAATCAAACTTATGGAACTAATTATTTTGTAAGAACTGCATTGAGAAATACTGATGGAACTTATTTACCAGAAGGACCAGGTTGTATTATTAAAACTCCAGCTCATCCTACTACTCAATTAAAATCTAATCAATGTAGTAATTATGCTGTAACAAGCAATAGCGAGCTTATCTACGCTGATGCTGTTTCAGGAGCTGTATCATACAGGTTTAGATTGTATAATAATTCTGGATATGATGCTACTTTTGATAGCGCAACTAACCGATTTACATTAAGTAATTTCCCTGGATTAACAGCACCAGGAACCTATTATGTTCAAGTATGTGTTAAAATGTCTAATCAAAATGACTTTGGCCCATATAATCAAACGTGTACTATTGTAAAAGGCGGAAATGCAACGGTAGCAAATTTTACAACAACTAGTACTAGTAAACAACAACTTACTACGGTTACGGTTTATCCTAATCCTTTTAATGATAGCTTCAATATTAAAGCTGATTTAACCTCAGATGACAAAATTAGTATCTCAGTTTATGATTTAATGGGAAGATTAATAGAAAGTAAACAATTTGAATCAAGAGATTTAGAGTCAACATCGATAGGATCATCCTATCCAAGCGGAGTTTATTCAATAATTTTTATTCAAGGAGAAATAACTAAAACTATTAGAATCGTAAAAAGATAATAAATAGCATATACATTAAAAAATGCCATCAGTACTAAACTGGTGGCATTTTTCTTTTAAAATAACTAAATATGCTATTATTTATTTTAAAAATAAATCTCTTCGTAAAGGTTCAACGTATATTCTTTGAAAATTGTAGAATTCCAACTATAATAAAAATTTAATTTTGTAAGAATTAATCTTGTTATATTGAAAATAAATGCATTTAATCGATTTTATATGTATTTTATCGATAAAATATTTTTTTTATTTGAATTACAGTTCTACATTTGTAATGTCAAATTAGATTACCAAGTATGATTTATGATTTCATACAATAAAAAAATCATATGCTAAACCCAATAAGTTATGAAAAATTTTACCTTAATTAAATCAACTTTTTTTATCATGGTATTTTTGTTAATACCAATAAAAAACTTTGCACAAACAGTTATTAATTCTACAACCTTTGAATCAGGATTAGGTATTTGGACTCCTGGAGGATCAAATGTTGCGCAAGACGGAACTGCACCTTATCAAGGAAGTAACGCTTGTAGATTTAGAGGAACTACTAACATGACGTTAACTACTCCAACGTCTGGAATTAATATTCTTCCTTACAATAAGATAGATGTTAAATTTTTTGTTAGAACTGCTGCTAATACAGGTGAATCTATAGCATTGCAATATAGATCGTCAACACTTGCTGCATGGACTACAATAAGAACTTACACAGTTGATGCAACAAAAGATATTAGAGTCAACAATACTTATTATGCCTTCTATGCAACTTTATTTTCTACTACTTCAACTTTTTCTCCAGTAGGACAATTTCAATTTGTTGCAGTTATAGGTAATTCTAGTAGATTTATTTACTTAGATAATGTTAGCATAATAGGAACAACATTCAACACTATTTCAAATGGTCCGGGAGGAGTTACAGCTAACCTTGAAACTTGGTTGAGAGCAGATAAAGTAAATGGTACTGGTGTTGGCACAGACAATACTAACGTAGACCGATGGGAAGATATTGGAAAAGGAAATGACGCAACGGTTATTGACCCTTCAAATGCTAGTTTAAACAATAGACCAAAATTTAAAAATAATACTACAGACAATATTAATTTTAATCCAGTAGTCTATTTTAATAACAACCCGGCAACCAGTGGAATATCAGATTTTACAGGTTTGACCAATCAAGCAGAATTGAACGGAACAGGAGGTTTTTTTACTAACGAGCAGTATTTAGTTATAGTTAACGATACACCATCAACTTATGATGCAACAACACCAAGTACCGATATTTATTGTTCCCAAAATATAAATCCTTGGGATAATGATGGTACAGGTTTTGGGTATGGAAAATATACTATTAGAATGGATAATGAAATTGTAAGTTATTGTATAGGTTCAAGTCCAACACCAAATCCTGCTATCAATTTAAGAGGTTATGGCGTGGCAGAAGTTAGCACAACCAAAAACTATTCCAATGCGATAAGTATTTTAAGTGCTAGAAATAATGCCGCTATCAATGGTCAAGAAATTTATTTTAATGCAAATAGAATTGATAATACTGAGGTAGGACAACCGCAATTTGCAAATGTTGCTAATAGAAGATACTGGCTTGGAAGAAGTCAAGTGTGGAATGGAAGTTTTGGTGGAAGAATTGCAGAAGTAATTTCTTTCTCTAGCAGAAAAAATGATGTAACCGAAAGAAGAAGAATAGAAACCTATTTAGCTTTAAAATATGGAATAACATTAGGAGTAAATGGTACTTCAATGAATTACGAAGATTCTAACGGTAATGTAGTATGGAATTCAACTACGAACACTGGATATAATTTTGATATTGCGGGAATCTTTAGAGATGATGCATCACAACATTCACAAAAACAGTCTAAAAGCATTAACACTACTGAAGTTATGACTATTGGTCTAACCGATATATTAAGTACTAACGATACAAATACAAATACATTTCCTACAAATAGAAATTACCTAGTTTGGGGTTCTAATGGTGGAGCAATGACTAATACTGGAACACCATTTACAATCAATTTAGGACCAACAACTGTAACTACCTTTACTGAAATCGTAAACAGAAGATGGAAAATAGTTGAAACTGGTGGAGATGTTCCAACAACAAGAGTTTCAATTCCAACAGCAGCATTTGTTAGTGGATTACCAGCTCTAGGACCAACAGATGCTTATGTAATGATTATTGCAGATGATGCAGCTTTTACAAGTAGCCTTGAAACTGTTTTTATGACAACCTCTGGAGCAAATCAAACTTTATTATACGACTTTGATGGCACAAGATATTTCACTTTTGGTGTTGCACACAGAGCAACCAACCCACTACACATTAGCCTTGATGGTATTGATGATTATGTAAGAATATCCGATTCTAATGAGTTAAGTCCAAACTTTACTGTAATGACTTGGATTAGACCAAATGGAAACAATACTTTGGCAGATGAAAGAGTAATAGTTTCTAAAAAAGCTGACGCACTAGGTGGATATAAATTAGTATTACAAGCTGATAATAGAGTAAGAATGGAATGGACTGTTCTTGGTGTAACATATAGTACTGTTACTAACACGCCATTTCCAGACCAAAAGTGGCATAACATAGCGGTTACTTACACTAGCGGTAGTACTTTAAGTATGTACATCGATGGAGTTCTAGACAAGTCAGCTACAATTTTAGTGCCTCCAACGGCATCAACAAGTATCTTTAGTATTGGCTCTAATTATGTAAATAAAACAACAATTAATAACTTATTTAAAGGCGATATTGACGAATTAAGAATGTGGAGCAGAGTGTTATCACCTACTGAAATACGTTTCTTATTAAACCAAGAAATTCTTCAAAATGGAACTGGAACTAAAGGAACAATTATTCCAACAACAGTAACTAAAAATGATGTAAATTCATTATTATGGTCTAACCTATTCGCATACTACTCAATGAACTCTTACATTGGAACGCATCTTGATGACGACTCAGGTAATCTTCACAGAGGTAGTTTAATTATACCAAATAAAATATCTATCAATTCACAAACGGCACCAATGCCTTACATAAGTGCTGCAAATGGTTCTTGGGCATCAACTGCTTCATGGGCTAATGGCGGAACTCAAGATTTACCTTACAGTTTATCAATTGTTAATGGTACAACGCCAATTGATTGGAACATAGTTAGAACGTTACACAATATTGATTCTAATGGTAATAAAGTGGTATTAGGCTTATTTGTAAATTCAAATACTCTAAGCGCATCTAACGATTCTAAAGTTGAAGTATCACATTACTTAAAATTAGACGGAAAAATTGACTTACAAGGTAAATCTCAATTAATTCAAACAATAAACAGTGATTTAGATGCAACAAGCGCAGGTTCATTAGAAAGAGATCAACAAGGAACTAAAAACATTTATAACTATAACTATTGGTCATCACCTGTTGGAGCTATTAATAATACTACTAACAACAATACATTTACTGTTGCTAGTGTTATGAAAGATGGTACAACTAGTACGCCACAAAATATTACTTGGACAACTGGATTAAACGGAAGCCCAACAAGTCCAGTGACATTAAGCAGCTATTGGATATTCAAATTCCAAAATTTAAGTAACAGCTATGCAAATTGGGCAAGTGCAGGACAAAACGGAACTTTAAATGCAGCTCAAGGGTTTACATTAAAAGGTAGTGGTTCAGCAGCATCAAATCAAAATTATACTTTTGTTGGTAAACCTAATAATGGTCCAATAACAACAACAGTAGCTGCAGGAAACTTGAACTTAGCTGGAAATCCTTATGCGTCTTCAATTGATGCTAATGCTTTCATATCAGCCAACAGTGCTTCAACAACAGGTAATTTATATTTCTGGGAACACTCAAGTACTAACAATACTCACGTATTAGTTAATTATCAAGGTGGATACTCTGTTAGAAACTTAACAGGTGGAACTCCTCCTACTGCTCCAGCCGGAATTAATGGTGTTGGTGCTAGTACAAAAGTACCTGGAAGATTCATTCCTGTAAGTCAAGGTTTCTTTATTGTTGGTTCAGCTACTGGTGGAACAGTATCTTTCAATAATGATCAAAGAGCGTTTGTTAAAGAAGATAATGCAAGCTCTAACACATTGTTTAGAAGTGCTAACATGTTAGTTGTTGATCACTTTAATGATAACTCTGAAGACAATTTTTCTGAAGATGTTTATAAAAGAGTTCGTTTAGGATTAACTTCTAAAGACAATTACCACCGTCAAATTCTATTAGGATTTATGGAACAAAATGCAACAAGTGCAATTGATTTTGGATATGATGCACCAAATTTTGACAACCAACCTAATGATATGTATTTCATGAACAGTGGTGCTAAACTTAACATTCAAGGTGAAGGATTTTTCAATCCGAATAATGTATATCCAATCGGAATTAAAACAAATGTAACAGGTGAAGTTAAAATAATGGTAGATACTACTGAAAACTTAGATGCTAACCAAAAATTATTCATCTTAGACAATACAGACGGTGTTTATCACGAAATTACTAACCAACCTTGGATAGTAGAACTTCCAATAGGATTGACAGATAACAGATTCTCGTTGACCTTTAAAGACAACCATTCATTGCTTGCAAATGATGCTTTTAATTTGAATAACGGAATTATAATAGCATACGCAAATGGAACAAATACATTAGGAATAAAAAATAATGTGGTAGATACCACGGTAGAAAAAGTGTCACTTTTTAATATGTTAGGACAATTGGTTTCAACTTTTGATGTAAAAAATCAAAGCCAAGACAACATTCAATTGCCTATCAAAAACTTGAGTTCTGGAACTTACATTGTAAAAGTAAAAACAGACAAAGGTGAAACTACAAGAAAAATTGTTTTTAATTAGGGTTTAAGCAATTAGTTTGACGACGAAAAAGCCACGCGATTAGCGTGGCTTTTTATATTAAACTAAGAAAATATTTTAATTAAGTAAATCTAATAATTCTTCAAAGTTAACTTGAGATTGTTCACCCGACACTATATTTTTTAATATAAATTTATCTCCTAAAATCTCTTTTACTACAAACGGAATTGCTCTTCGTTCGGCATACTTAAATTGTTTATCAATCTTAGTTGCATCTGGATATAATTCAGCTTTGATATTTTGCGAACGCAATTTCTGAATAACTTGTAATGCTTCAAACGCTTGGTTGTCACCAAAATTCAAAAACATCACTTTAGTAGCATTAGTAACCGTTTCTGGAAACAATCCCAATTCTTCAAGCACCAAATAAATTCGATCCAATCCAAAAGAAATCCCTACTCCACTCATATTTTTCAATCCGAAAATTCCTGTCAAATCATCATATCTTCCACCGCCACCTATTGAACCCATTGCAACTCCAGCTGGAGCAGCTACTTCAAAAATAGCTCCAGTGTAATAATTCAATCCACGCGCCAAAGTTACATCCAAATCTAAAGTGGCTTTTTTCAAACCTAATTTTTGAACGTTTTCACAAATAAAACGCAGTTCTTCGATACCTTTTCTTCCTTCATCAGAAGAGGATAATAATTCAGATAACTTTCCGATTTTCTCTTGAATTGTGCCAGTAAAATTAAATAACGGCTGTACTTTTAAAATAGCTTCTTCAGAAATTCCTTTTTCAAGTAGTTCTTTTTTAACGCCGTCCTCACCTATTTTGTCAAGTTTATCTAAAGCAACAGTAAAGTCAATCAATTTATCGGAAGCTCCAATGACTTCGGCAATTCCAGATAATATTTTACGATTGTTAATTTTGATAGTAACACCATTCAAACCCAATTCAGCAAAAACAGCATCATACAATTGTACCAATTCTACTTCTTGCCATAATGAAGTCGAACCAACCACATCGGCATCACATTGATAAAATTCTCTAAAACGACCTTTTTGTGGTCTATCGGCACGCCAAACTGGTTGAATTTGGTACCGCTTAAACGGAAACTCAATTTCGTTTTGGTGTTGCACAACGTATCTAGCAAATGGAACGGTTAAATCGTAACGTAAAGCTTTTTCAGAGATGATTTTTGTTGCTTTATTGGAATTCAATGCTGGAAAAACATCAATATATCTTTTATAAAAGTCTGTAAAAACTTCTCTTCTAAATGGAATTAAATTAGGATTTTCAATTCCTTTATTATTATCAAATTCTAATAATCTATTTTTATTGTTTTCAAAAACTTCATTTAAAATCAGTTTTTCTTCAGTACTAATTTTAAACTTCAAATAAATACTTAAAAACTTTTCAAGATATTCATCAAATTTTTCAGATTGATCAATTGAAAAGTTTATCAAATTATCAAAAACATCAAAAAAAACAGCACTAATATTACCTGAATAAAAGACATCATTTCTAACTTCTTTCAAATAATCTCCACTATTCAATATCTTAAAAATCAATCGATCGCCTTCTTCGCCATATTTTCCCATCAACGTATCCGAGTTTTCAAAACTTGGCGTTTCAATAGGTTGGTAACCATAATTCTCAAAATGATTTCGCATTATTGAAATAATATAATTACGTTTAGAAACCTCAATTGGTGAAAAATCGCGTGTGCCTTTTGGAATACTTGGTTTAGATGCCATTTTTAAATATTAGATTTTAAATTTTGGATAGTAGATATCTGATGTCTAAAATCTGATATCTAAAATTATGCTACAAATATCATACTTTTTAAAATAATTCGTAATTCTTATACCATAAACTTGTAACAAAAACCGTAATTTCGTGTCAAATAGTAATTATGAATGCAGTTTTCAGAGAAAATATAAAGATTGCAATGGGTTCAATTAAAGCCCAATTGCTCCGAACGATACTTACAATCGTTATTATTGCTATTGGTATTACAGCATTAGTTGGAATTCTAACAGTAGTTTCGGCTATTGATAACACGTTAAATTCCAAATTTGCTTCAATGGGTTCCAATACTTTTAGCATAAATCAATACGAATTTAAAACCCGAAACCAAGGCGGTGGCGAAATCGAAAAAATAAATCCGATTATTTCTTATCCCGAAGCTCGAGAATATAAAGAAAAATATGATTATCCGTTTACGCATACGTCATTATCATTTACAGCAACATCAGCAGCCGAAGTAAAATTTGAAAACGAAAAAACGGATCCCGAAATTGCAGTTTTAGGAATTGATGAATATTTTACAGCCAATAACGGACTTGAAGTTACGCAAGGTAGAAATTTTACCAGTTTTGATATTTCTAACAATGCATACATGTGTATTCTTGGAAGCGATTTTGTTACTAAAGGTTTGCTAAAAGACGTCAACCCAATTGATAAAATTATTTCAATTAGAGGTGCAAAATTTAAAGTAATTGGAGTTTTAAAAGAAAAAGGTTCTACGTTTGGAAACAGTCAAGATTTACGTGTACTTATTCCGATTCAAGTAGCACGATCTTTATTTTCAGCGCCAAGTATTAATTACACCATTAGTACTATGGTTGACAAAAAAGAATTTTTAGAGCCAGCCGTTGACAATGCAATGGTAACGATGCGAAAAATTAGAAAGTTAAATCCGGTTGAAGAAACTAATTTTGGTGTTTCAAGAAGTGATGATTTAGTGAATAGAATTGCCGAAATGACAGGTTTTTTAAGTGTTTCAGCATGGATTATCGGCATTATAACTATTCTTGGTTCATCGATTGCCTTAATGAATATTATGATTGTTTCGGTTACCGATAGAACGCGTGAAATTGGAGTTAGAAAATCACTTGGAGCTAAAAAAGGTACAATCGCTTGGCAATTTTTTATGGAAACTTTAATTATTGCACAATTAGGCGGTTTACTCGGAATTATTTTAGGAATATTAATTGGTTATTTAATGGCAAGTTTAATGGAATTCGGATTTGTAATTCCGTGGAGCGCCATTGTTGCAGCGGTAATTACTAGTTTTATTGTCGCATTAGTTTCTGGCTTGTATCCAGCAATTAAAGCATCAAAATTAGATCCTATTGAGGCGTTACGTTATGAATAATTAGGTACGAGCTAAGAAATACGAAGTACGAGATTGAAAATAGAAAGTTTTTATTTTTGTCATTTCGACCTTTTGGGAGAAATCACATAATTTTTAAACCTTAATGAGATTTCTCTTCTGTCGAAATGACAAAAAATCACCTCATACATCGAATCATTCGGTCATTTCCATAAATATCTTGCTTCAATTCGATGTTTTTAAAACCCATATTTTCAAGTAATTCAATCGTTTCTTTACCTAAATATTGATTGATTTCAAAATATAACGTTCCGTTTTCAGATAAATTTTTCAAAGCCAACTCAGCAATTTTTCGATAAAATAGCAACGCATCGTTATCTTCAACAAACAACGCCAAATGCGGTTCAAATTCTAAAACATTGGTTTTGATTTCACCTTTTTCAAGATTGCGAACATAAGGCGGATTGGAAACAATTACATCATATTGCACTTCCAAATCATTAGTTTCCAAAATATTTTTCAGAATAAAATTCACATCAACTTTATTGATTTCAGCATTTTTTTTAGCCATAACCAATGCTTTTTCAGAAACATCAACAGCCGAAACTTCTGAATTTTGAAGATTTTTTGCCAACGAAATCGCAATGCAACCACTACCCGTTCCAATATCTATAAGTTTCAACTTAGTATTTTGTAATTCTAACTTCGTACTTTCTAAAATCCATTCAACCAATTCTTCAGTTTCTGGTCTCGGAATTAAAGTGTTTTCATTAACCAAAAATTTCAATCCATAAAATTCAGTTTCTCCTAATATATATTGAATTGGTTTTTGCTTTTTTAAATCTGACAAAACACTTTCCCATCGCAATAAATCTAAAGCATCTATTTCCATTGCTGGATTAAGAGCTAAATCGATTCGCTTTTTATTATGAAAACAGTCTAATATAATGTAGAAGAAACTTTCAATTTCCATTGCATCATATACCGTAGAAAGCTCTTGTAGAAATATAGATTTGTATTCTTTTAAAACCATTTTAAACAAATTAAACTATTGTAAACTCTTCAACATCCAAACCGGACAACTAGTATGACCAGTTCCTCCAAGTGGTTCACAAAGATATTCAAAACCAACTTTCTTATACAATTTTTGAGCATTTAGCATTTCGGGTAAGGTTTCTAAATAACATTTTTCATAACCGAATGCTGTTGCGTTTTGCAAACATTTTTGAATCATTTCAAATCCAATTCCTTTGCCACGAGCTTCTTGCAAGAAATACATTTTTTGCAATTCGCATATATTTTCTTCTGAATTATCCAACTGACTTATGCCTGCACCACCAATTATTTTTCCGCCATCTTCAACTACAAAATAAATTGATTTGGGTTTATTGTAAGTTTCAAACATAAAATCCAATTGCGAATCGGCAAATGCAGTTCCAGTTTTAGGATAATCATCTGATATAAAAACTTGACGAATTACGTTGGCAATTTGTTGGTTATCTTCTGGTTGGATGGCTCTAATTATCATTTCTAAAATTCAAAATTTGTTATTATAAGTTGGATATTCAAAATTCAAAAAATCAAATACTTTTGAATTATTAAATTACATTACAAAAATAGTACTTTTGTATAGTGAAAACACACGAAACTTACATAAAACGTTGCATCGAATTAGCCAAAAATGGTTTGGGAACTACATATCCAAATCCGCTGGTTGGTAGCGTTATCGTTTATAATAACGAAATTATTGGCGAAGGTTGGCACCGAAAAGCTGGTGAACCGCATGCTGAAGTGAATGCTATAAATTCAGTAAAAGATAAATCATTACTAAACAAATCAACTATTTATGTGAGTTTAGAACCTTGTAGCCATTTTGGAAAAACGCCGCCTTGTTGCGATTTGATAATTGCTAATGCTATTCCGAATGTGGTTATTGGGACCATCGATCCTTTCGCAAAAGTTGCTGGAAACGGAATTAAAAAGCTAATCGAAGCTGGAAAAAATGTTACAATTGGAATTTTAGAAGAAGAATGCAACGAATTAAACAAACGATTTTTTACATTTCATACTAAAAAACGACCTTATATTATTTTGAAATGGGCTGAAAGTCAAGGCGGATTTATTGCACCATCATCAAAAGAAAATCAAAAACCAGTTTGGATAACCAATGAATACTCACGTCAATTGGTTCATAAATGGCGTAGTGAAGAACAAGCAATTTTAGTTGGAACAAATACCGTTATTGACGATAATCCAAGTTTAACAACAAGAGATTGGACTGGAAATAATCCGATTAGAATAGTTTTAGACCAAAATAATAGAATTTCAAAAGAAAATCTTATCTTTGATAATCAGGCAAAAACGATTTCGATTTCAAATGACAATTTCAATTTCACAAACAATTTAGGTCAAAAAATTACCGATTTGTTATTTTATGAAGAAATTCAATCAATTATAATTGAAGGCGGAAGACAAACATTGCAAACATTTATTGATGAAAATTTATGGGACGAAGCTCGAGTTTTTAAAGGTCGAATCAATTTTAAAAACGGTACAAAAGCACCCAAAATAAATTTTAAAAACATCAAAAGACAACAAATTTTAGAGGATGAACTTTTAATATTTTTCAATCATGATTGACACAATAATTTTCGATTTCGGTGATATTTTTATTAATTTAGAGAAAGATGCTCAAGTAGAAGCGTTCAAAAAATTAGGTTTGCCAGGTCCAAACGAAGAACTTGTTGAAATGAATGATTTATTTGAAAAAGGAAAAGTTTCAGAAATGGAGTTCATAACTTGTTTTCATAAATTCATTCCGAATGCAACGATTGAAGAAATTAGAGAAGCTTGGAACACTATTATTGGTGAATTTCCTTTATATAGATTGGAGTTTTTGCAAATGCTTTCTAGCAGATACCGTTTGTTTTTATTAACCAATACTGATGAAATACACATAAGTAAATTTGAACACAATGTTGGCGTTTCGTTTTTTAGCGATTTCTACCAATGTTTTGAAAAAGTATATTACTCCTATGAAATGGGAATGCGAAAACCAGATTCAGGTATTTACAGTTATATTATAAACAAACACGATTTATCTCCAAAACGCACCTTATTTGTTGATGATAAAAAAACCAATACTGATGCCGCAGCAAGCATCGGAATTCATGTTTGGAATTTACAAGTTGGCAAAGAAGATGTAGTCGATTTATTTGAACAAAAACAGTTACCGCTTTAAAAAAACTCAAAAAAAATTTCAAATCCGAAATAATTTTACTTGAATTGGAATTTTGAATTTATAATGACTGACACATACAAAACCATTGCTTCACCTTCGGAAGAAATTCTATTTAAAGAGAAAAACAGTAAGTTTTATGGTTACGCATTTCCTGTAACTACAGAAGAGGAAATTAAAAATCATTTAGATAGTTTGCGCAAGCAACATTATGGTGCCGTTCATTTTTGTTACGCTTTTCAAATTGGAACCGATAAAATTCAATATAGAGCCAACGATGATGGCGAACCAAGTAATACTGCTGGCGCTCCAATTTATGGTCAAATTCAATCCTTTGGATTAACCAATGTTTTAGTTGTTGTAGTTCGTTTTTTTGGTGGAATCAAGTTAGGCGTTGGCGGATTGATTTCGGCCTATAGAACTTCAGCACAAATGGCATTAGAAGCATCAGAAATTATCGAAAAAACTATTGATATTCATTATATTATTTCATTCGATTATAAAAACATGAATAAAGTAATGCGTGTGATTAAAGAAAAAAATCTCAATATCATTTCTCAAAATATGAACGAAAGTTGCGAAATTGAAATTGCAACACGCAAAAAAAATGCCGAACAAATACTCGACATTTTTAATAATTTATTTGAAATTGAGATTGTAATAAAGAATTGATATCAAATACATTATATTTACTATTTGAAATTAATTAAAAATATAATTCAGATTTTATAAACCATAATCATGAAAAATGTTGTAATCATAGTACTATTAATTACTTATTGTTGCAATATCAATGCCCAAACTCCTACAATAGAATGGCAGAATACTATTGGTGGAAACCAAATTGATAGAATAACAGATATAAGTCAAACTACAGATGGCGGATACATTATAGGTGGCTATTCAAATTCTGTAATTTCAAGAGATAAGACTGAACAGTTTTTTGGAACTTTTGATTTTTGGATTGTAAAATTAAATGCTGTTGGCACTATTGTATGGCAGAACACAATCAAAGCGAATGGTATTAATAGCAACACATTAATTAAAGAAACTACAGATGGAGGTTTTATTGTTATTGGAGCTTCAAGTTCAAATATTGCTGGAGACAAAACTATAAATACAAAAGGAGTAGATGATATTTGGCTCTTAAAATTAAACAATATTGGAACTATTGTTTGGCAAAAATCCATTGGAGGTAGTAATGCTGAT
This sequence comes from Flavobacterium sp. SUN046, assembly GCF_028867965.1. Lineage (GTDB taxonomy): Bacteria > Bacteroidota > Bacteroidia > Flavobacteriales > Flavobacteriaceae > Flavobacterium. The sequence continues at coordinate 27,099 of NZ_JAPQNT010000008.1, read as the reverse complement.
CAACCAATGTCGCTAAATATTTTAACTAATAATAACATATTAATTGGTGCCATTTCAGCTTCATCAATTTCAGGAGATAAAAGCGATATAAATTATGGAATTTATGATTATTGGGTTTTAGAACTTGATGAATCAGGAACTATTTTATGGCAAAAAACACTAGGAGGTTCAAGTAATGAAACTCTAACTTCATTTAATAAAACAACTGATAATGGTTATATAATTGGTGGATATTCAAGTTCAGGTATTTCGGGAAATAAAACAGAAAATTGTTATGGTCAAAATGACTTTTGGATTGTAAAATTAGATTCAGATAAAAATATTTTGTGGCAAAAAACCATTGGTGGAACAGAAATAGAACAATGCAACGCTGTAATTGAAATGGTTGATAATGGTTTCTTGATAGGTGGTAATTCTAGTTCAGGTATATCAGGGAATAAAACAGAACCTTCAAAAGGTGCTGATGATTTTTGGGTGATAAAACTGAACTCGTTAGGTGAAATAATTTGGCAAAAAACTATTGGAGGAACAACGAGTGATGGAATTGCATCAATTGATAAAACAATAGATGGTAATTTTTTATTAGCTGGCACATCTTCTTCACCAATTTCAGGTGATAAAACAGAAAATAGTAGAGGATTAGAAGATATTTGGCTAGTAAAAATTGATGAAAACGGAACTATTCTTTGGGATAAAACAATTGGTGGTAACGACCAAGATTATAATATAAAAATTCAATCTACACCAGATAATGGAATAATTATAGGTTCTAACTCAAAATCTAGTATTTCTGGCGAAAAGACTGAAATTGCAACTGGTCAAGACTATTGGATAATAAAGTTATCACCAGATAATCTTTCAAACAATACTCTAGATTCATCGCTCTTTTCAATTTATCCAAATCCTACAACTGGAGTTTTCAATATAAAATTTAATTCCACTTTTGAAAATTATACGATAACTATTCGCAATTATTTAGGACAAATAGTAAAACAAGAAAATATAAGTACAATTAACACTTATACTAATTCAATTGAAACCCAATCTGGCTTTTATTTTATTGAGTTAGAAAATAAAAATCATCAAAAAATTACATTCAAAATAATAAAAATCTAAATTTTTCAGTTAAAAAATGCCGAACAAATAGTCGACATTTTTAATAATTTATTTGAAATTGAGATAAAATTGAAATAAATGGAGCTTTTTTGAATTTGTTAAAATAAAAAAACTACTTTTATAATTCAAAACACTTAATTATTAAATAATTATGAAAAAAACAATACTTCTTTTCCTACTTTACAGCCTAAACTCATTTTCACAAGTAACTACAACATTTTGTTCAACTTTTGATTCTGTAGAGTTTAATACTCAAAAGTTAAATATCATCAATAATCCAACAATTATTGACAACCCATTAACACCATTGGTACTGAATGTCAGAATTAATGTTTTTAATTTTGACAATGGATTAAATTATTTCAGTAGTCAAACACCTCCTATTCCTTTTGGAGAAGATGAATTTTTAGATATTGTCAAAATGTTGAATGTAAATTACAATCAATTTAATATCTTCTTCAAATATTTAGGATATAATTTTTACAATAGTTCTAATTTAACTTATTACAACAACACTAACTCAAATTATTATTTTAACGCCATGAATGATTTGTGTGAGAAAGATGCTATAAATATAAACTTTGTTCAACAATGTGAGCTACCATCTTCTCCTCCTACAGCAACTGCAACTCATTCACCTAACTACGGAGTAACATTTTTAGGAAAACCAACTTTTCTAATATCAATGCCTGCATACGCTGGAATACCTGCTGGCGACACTCCATCACTTTTTAATCCAACCTTTGACAAAGATTTAATGATTTGTCACGAAATGGGACATGTGTTAGGATTACGTCATCCATACGATTATACACAAGTAGGGACAACTCTCGTTTGTGAGCATGTAACAAGAAATCCAGATTCACCACTTTTTAATGCCAGTACAATTGGAGATGCAGTCGTAGATACACCTGCACAAATAAATAATTTTTGCGATAAATTCATTAAAAATAGTGCAAATGATGGTCAACTAAACCCATTAGGAGCTACAACTAGCACAGATTGTCAAGGAGCTACATTTGATTTTGAACATACCATCTATGGTAATTTTATGTCAATGCCTTTTAAATATAATCCTATTTACGATTCTTCATTTCCAAATACTCGTACTTTATATTTTACTCCTGGTCAAAAAGCAGCTATGAGGAGTTACATATTAAATCCTTTATCTGGAACACCTGGAAATAGTTTGATATATGTAATGAATACAGTAGAAAGTCTTTATCAACCCTATAAAAGAACTGATATTAGTGGCAATGTCATTATAAGTACTACTGACAATGGTAATGGAACTGCAAATGTTTGCAGAAACCTTCTAGCTGAAGATAAATTTCAAAAAGGATTTACTTATACTTTCCCACAAAATGAAGCACCAGACACAATGACTGCTACAGTTGAGGAAATCCCTATAGTTAGCCATCATACTTATAATTACCGAGTAAATATTGCTCAACTTGCTCCTGGTCAAACTAATTTATCTTCTGGCACTGGATTTGCAATTTTAGATTGCACAAGAGGTGTTCTATGTAATGATGAACCCTTTATTGGTGGTGTATTACTATCATCAGAAACTTTACTCTCTATGAATGTAACTATTGAAGAATTGAGTGCAATTCAAGTCAAAGACCCTGAATTATTCGATAAATTATTAAGTCAATATTATTACAAATTAAGAAAAGACACACAATCTGGAGCTAAAGTTGAAACTACATTTTTTAAGCAATAACCATGAAAAACATTGCAATCATAATATCAATTTTATCTTTTTTTAACATAACTTATGCACAAGTACCGGTTATTCAATGGCAAAATACTATTGGTGGATATCAAAGCGATGTTATAAGTAGTATAAAAGAGACTTTGGATGGTGGTTACATATTAAGCGGTTATTCAAATTCAAGCATTGGTAGAGATAAATCATCTTTTTATATAGGAACATTTGATTTTTGGGTAGTTAAAATTAATAGTATTGGTTTAATAATGTGGCAAAAATCATTTGGAGGAACTTTATTCAATGATAATCCAATAGTAAGACAAAATTTAGATGGCACTTACATTGTTGCTGGAACATCAAATTCAGGAATTTCAGGCAACAAAACAGTCAATACCAATGGAGGTGATGATGTTTGGATATTGAAACTTGACAATTCAGGAAACATATTATGGCAGAAATCAATTGGTGGATCAAACTATGATGCATTATCAAGTATTGAAATAGAATCAAATGGGAATATTCTAATGGCTGTGACATCAATTTCATCAATTTCTGGCGATAAAACAGAAATAAATTATGGTTTATATGATTATTGGGTCTTAGAGTTAAATAATCAATGTGAAATTTTATGGCAAAAAACAATTGGTGGTTCAGCTAATGATTTTGTAAATTCTATTTGCAAAACTTTTGATGATGGTTATATTATTTCAGGTTATTCTTATTCACAAATTTCCGGGAATAAAACAATTGATACTTATGGAGAATCTGACTATTGGATTATTAAATTAGATCAAAATAAAAACATAATATGGCAAAAAAGTTATGGTGGAGATTCAACAGAAAATAACACATCATTATACCCAACACCACAAGGTGATTTTGTTGTTGGAGGTAGTTCAAACTCACTAATTTCTGGAAATAAAACTGTAAATAATAATGGTAATTTTGATTATTGGGTATTAAAATTGGATTTTGCAGGTACAATTATTTGGCAAAAAAGTTTTGGAGGTAGTTTGTCTGATGATTTTGCTAGCATAGATAGGACGCAAGAAGGAAATTTTATATTAGGTGGTAATTCATTATCTTCTATTTCAGGAGACAAAACCGAATTAAACAGAGGCGTTGACGATATATGGATTGTTAAAATTGATGAAAACGGAACTATTCTTTGGGATAAAACAATTGGTGGTAATGAACACGACTACTTAAAAAAAGACAATATCATAAGCACTTCCGATAATGGATTAATTATAGGAGCAAATTCTCTTTCAGGTATTTCTGGCGAAAAGACTGAAATTGCAACTGGTCAAGACTATTGGATAATAAAGTTATCACCAGATAATCTTTCAAACAATACTTTAGACTCATCTACATTTTCTATTTATCCCAATCCAACATCTGGAATTTTCAACATAAAATTTAATTCCACTTTTGAAAATTATACGATAACTATTCGCAATTATTTAGGACAAATAGTAAAACAAGAAAATATAAGTACAACAAATATTTATACAAATTCAATCGAAACCCAATCTGGCTTTTATTTTATTGAGTTAAAAAATAAAAGTAACCAAAAAATTACATTCAAAATAATAAAAATCTAAATTTTTCAATTAAAAAAATGCCGAAATAGTATTCGACATTTTTACAAATTTATTTGAAATTGAGATTAAATTGAAGGATTAAACTTCAGAATTTAAAATATCTAAAATATACTGTGGTGGTACAATTGGTTTTCCGTTTTTTGTATCTACAAAAACCAATATAAAATGAGCAATTGTTAATAACTCTTTATTTTCGTTACGAATTTCACAATCAAATTCAATCTTTACACCGCTGTATTTCTTCAACTTCGTATTGATTGTTAACACATCATCATAACGCGCCGGTTTTTTATAATTCAAATGCATTGAAACTATTGGCAAAGCAATACCGCTTTCTTCTAGCTTTTTATATGAAACTCCTTTGTTTCTTAGCCATTCCACGCGTCCTATCTCAAAATAAGGCACATAACTACCGTGATATACTACTCCCATTTGGTCGGTTTCACCATATCTAACTCTAACTTCTACTTCGTGTCCGTTCATCTATTTTATTTGCTTTTTATCTATTCTTAACATTCTCTTTACAACAAAATTTTTAAAAAATCAATGCCATTTAATTTTTTTTTAAAGAAAATTGTTCACATATTTGTTAACCCAAAAAACACTAAAGAAATCCCTGTTTCTTTTGTAAGAGAACCTTTAAATAAATTAGTAATTTTAACAATAATATGAACAAAACTGCGCAATCGGTATGGGAAAACTGTCTGTCTTTTATAAAGGACAATATTCAAGAGCAAGCATACAAAACTTGGTTTGAACCAATTAAGTCAGTTGAACTATCAGACAACGCACTTTACATTCAAGTTCCTAGCAAATTCTTTTATGAATGGCTAGAGGAACATTACGTAAAATTACTAAAAGTTGCCTTAACCAAAGAACTTGGTAAAAATGCAAAGTTACTCTATAAAATTAAAATGGAAAACACTTATGGTAATAAACAACCGTTTACGGAACAATTACCAAGTGCACACCGGAGTCCAATAAAATCGCAAGAAGTTGATGCTCCTTTTAAGAACTTAAATCCTGAATTAAAAAATCCGTTTGTAATTCCGGGAATTAGAAATTTAAAAATCGAGTCGCAACTTAACCCAAATTATAGTTTTGATAATTTTTTAGAAGGTGATTCTAACCGATTAGCGCGTTCGGCTGGAATGGCTGTAGCTAACAAACCTGGTGGAACCTCGTTCAACCCATTATTGATTTTTGGCGGAGTTGGTTTAGGAAAAACACATTTAGCACATGCTATAGGTGTTGAAATTAAAGATAAATATCCAGAAAAAACCGTGTTGTATATTTCTGCCGAAGTATTCACACAACAATATATAGATTCGGTTAAGAAAAATAACCGTAACGATTTTATCCATTTTTATCAATTGATAGATGTGTTGATTATTGACGATGTTCAATTTCTTTCAGGAAAAACTGGTACACAAGATGTTTTCTTCCATATTTTCAATTACCTACACCAAAATGGAAAACAAGTAATTCTTACTTCAGACAAAGCGCCTGTTGACATGCAAGATATCGAACAACGTTTGTTATCAAGATTCAAATGGGGATTATCTGCTGAATTGCACCAACCTGATTACGAAACACGAGTTTCAATTTTGAATAATATTTTATACCGTGACGGCGTTGAAATGCCAAGCGAAATAGTAGAATATGTTGCTCAAAATATCAAATCAAATGTTAGAGAGCTTGAAGGCGCAATAATTTCGTTAATTGCACAATCGTCTTTTAACAAAAAAGAGGTAACACTAGATTTAGCTAAAAGCATCGTAGAAAAATTTGTTAAAAATGTAAAACGTGAAATTTCAATTGATTACATACAAAAAGTAGTCTCCGATTATTTTCAATTGGATTTAGACACTTTGCAATCTAAAACTAGAAAACGTCATGTAGTTCAAGCCAGACAATTGGCAATGTTTTTCGCAAAGAAATTCACAAAAGCTTCATTAGCAAATATTGGTTCACAAATTGGAGATAGAGATCACGCTACCGTTTTGCACGCATGTAAGACTGTAGACAACTTGGTTTCTACGGATAAGCAATTCAAAAAATTTGTTGAAGATATTCACAAAAAATTATCATTATAGTTATAGCTATTTCTTACTTTTGCATTTGAAAAGTAAAAAGTAACACAATTATTATGCCCGTTAAAATTTTAATGGTTTGTTTAGGTAACATCTGTCGATCACCATTGGCAGAAGGTATTTTAGCATCCAAACTTCCTAAAGATAAATTTCTTGTTGATTCTGCTGGAACTGGCGAATGGCACGTTGGACGGCAACCCGACGAGCGCTCAATAGCTACAGCAAAAAAACATGGAATCGATATTTCTAAACAACGTGGCAAGCATTTTACTCCAAAACTATTTAATGAATTTGATTACATCTACGTAATGGATGGTTCTAATCTTGACGATGTTACTTTTTTAGCCAAATCTGAAGAACAAAAAGCTAAAGTAAAATTAATTCTTGACGAACTTTTTCCAGGTGATAATGTTGATGTGCCAGACCCATATTACGGTTTACAAAACGGATTTGATATGGTGTATGAAATGCTAGATGAAGCAACCGATTTATTGGCAAAAAAGTTAATTGAAAAACATTCTTAATGAAACCAGCAATATCAATTGGCAAACTTTATTTGATCCCGACAACTCTTGGAGAAAGTAATCCAGATGATGTTTTGCCTCAAACAGTTAAAAGAGCTATAGAATTTATCGACTGTTACATTGTTGAAAATGAGAAAACTGCTCGCAAATTCATCAAAAGCGTTAACCCTGAAAAAGTACAATCTTCTCTATTATTAAGCACTTTAAACAAACACACCGAAGTTGCTGAACACAATGAAATGATACAACCTTGTTTGCAAGGAATTAACATTGGATTAATGAGTGAAGCTGGTTGTCCTGGTGTTGCTGATCCTGGTGCTGCTATTGTGAAAATTGCCCATGAAAAAGGCATACAAGTTGTTCCGTTGGTTGGACCATCTTCGATTTTATTGGCGATGATGGGTTCGGGAATGAACGGACAAAGTTTTGCGTTTAACGGTTATTTACCAATTGATAAATCAGATAAAAAATCGGCTATAAAGAATTTTGAAAAATTATCTTTTGATAAAAATCAGTCTCAAATTTTTATTGAAACACCTTATCGAAACAATAAATTTTTGGAAGATTTAATTCAAACACTACAACCTAATACGCACTTATGTGTGGCTGCAGACATCACACTTCCAACAGAATACATTAAAACAATGAAAGTTTCTGAGTGGAAAAAAGTTGCAATTGATTTACACAATCGACCGACGATTTATATCATTCATAAAATGTATTAAACAAAAAAAACATCAGTTAACGCTGATGTTTTTTTGTTTAATAAACTTATTTATTATTTTACTTTAGCAGTACTATCCGCTTTAATATTGTGCGTTTCGTAGCCACCAAATTGTTTTAAATAACTTTTAATAGTAGTTCCGTAGCCGTCTTTACATTTTTTTCTTCCGTTAGATTCTAAATATTTTCTAACAGAACCTGCGCCACCTAAATGAGCAGCAGCTAAAATTCCCGATTCAGTTATTCTAACGCCATCAATTGTTTTACCTCTATAGTCTTCAATAACATCCTTCAACTTTGATTTATTGATTTTTAACAAAGCAACAAAAGCTTTTTCTTGTAATTCTGGACTGTTCAAAAATTCGGCATTATTTTTTATACCAATAAAACGCAAAGCATCAGTTCCGAATTGATATTTACCCATGTAACCTAGTGAGTTGACCAAACGGTATTTTCCTTGCGATTCTTTAAAAGCAACAGCTTCTTTGAATCCAACAAAATGTTTTCCAAGAAAAGGTAATGATTGATTGACGTAATCTGAAGGTTTTTCTGAAGGAAATTGATACAACAATTCCTCATTCTCGTTTACATGAAACCATTTTTGATTTAAAGTATCCGTCGGCTTAAAAGCAGAACTTATAAACACAACTACTACAAAGATTCCTATGTAAAACGACCATCTATTTATCATAAATTGTAATTTCCAAGTGCTGTCACCATCTTGATATTGACGGTGCAAATATACAACTTATTTTTAAATAAAATTGAAAATCAGATACTTATGATTTTTAGAAGTACAAATAATGAAATTTAACAACTCCTAAGCCATTGATTTCAAAGGTTGGAGCAGGAATTTTTATTGAATTAAAAACAGCGAAAAAAGTCTTTAAAAAATGTGATTTTGTGTTAATTTTTGTCAAATCGGCATCCAAACTTAGGTAAAATTGTCGCGTTCTTTGGGTATTTGGATACAAAAAAACGTCGGTTGATTCACTTCTTCCAGTTATCATTCCGTCGGCTCCATATCCAACAGCAATATTCATCCATTTTGGAATTTTTGAATGCTTGAAAAACGAATGTAAATTTGCCGAAAGCCAATACGTTTGTCCGTTATAATCTTTCAGAATTTGTTGTGAAATAGAACTTCCTAAAACATTTGGTCGCATTGCAGCATATTCTGTAGTGTGAAAAGAAAATTTCGGAACAATTCGTTGCTCCTTCCAAAGCAATTCTTGCGACACATACAAACCAGTTCCAGCAGCATTGGCAGCCATATCGCTCCATGAAAATCCCCATTGTGACGAATTTCCATCGAAAACCTCAACAACCGACATAAACGCGAATCCGATAGTTGAACCGTATAATAACTGACTCTTTCTGGAAGTTCCAGACCATTTTAGAGCATTGGCACCAAAACTTCCTAAATGATAGGTCGAGAATAAATGTCCAGCTTTGTCCATTTGCAACCATTCAGAACTATCATCAACAGTATGAAAACCGGATTGCGGATAATCAGTATACCAAAGTTGACTCAAACCAACTAAAGCTGCAGAAGCCAAAGCAGTTTCAGAAATGACAACACCTTTAAGTCTTGGTTTATTTAAAGTATCGGATGGTTTTAGAAAAGAATTTACTTGAGATTGAGCAAAACAAGAAGCTATTAAACCCAAAAAAAGAACAATTGAGTACTTTAATGAAGTCATAATTTACTTGTTCTTATTTGGATTTTGACGTGTATCAAAAACTCTATTTATAAATACTTTATCATTTCCCTCACGATAAGTAATTTTACAATAATTAAAAATTAATTTTCTGTAATTTCTTTTCAAATGAGAAAAAGTGGCATCAATTGAACCAATTTTAGAAAAATCAGAATCAATAGATTCTAGAACCTCTGTATGTTTTCTAATTTCTAAAGCAATTTCAATAGCTTTTTCAAAACCATATAATTTGCTATTAAATCTAGTAATTTTCTCCAAATCTTTTACAGAACGAGTAGTCCAAAAAATTGGTTTTATTATTCTTTCCAACTTTTAATTATTTTAACAACATCATCTTGGCTATGAATTTTGCTAGAATTAATATCGTCTTCTGATTCTAAAATCATAGTGCTTTCTTCTGAATTTTTGAGAAATCCTTTAATCATATCATAAAAATTTTGAACAATAGTTGGATTACTATTATCAATAATTTGATGAAGCTCATTTTTAATTTCTATTGTACTCATACTATTCTATTTCTATCAAATTTAGTAAATATTTATAAATACATTACCTAAATACTAAAATTTATCTATTAGTTCCAGTAGTATTCAACCAATCGGCATATTTTTTAGCATTCACTTGATGTTGCGCATAAGTTGACGCAAATTCATGGTATCCAAATCGTTCAACACTAGCGCAGAAATAAATATAATCGTTATTATCTGGATTCAAAACTGCATCAATAGCAGAAATATCTGGAAGCGCAATTGGACCTGGAGGCAAACCAATATTTACATAAGTATTGTAAGGTGAACTGATTGTCAAATCATTATATAGAACACGTTTGATTACTTGATTGAAATCGTTATCACGTAATTTTAAGGAATAAATTACAGTTGGATCAGCTTGCAACGGCATTCCTTGTTCTAATCTATTCAAATATACTTTGGCAACTTTAGGACGTTCATCTGTTTTCACGGTTTCTTTGTGCACAATTGATGCTAATGTAATTACTTGAACTGGAGTCAATCCTAATTTTTCTGCTTTCGCCAAACGCTCTTTATTCCAAAAATTCTTGTATTCTGAAAGCATTTTATCACGAAATTTCTCTGCAGATGTATTCCAATAAAACTCATACGAATTCGGAATAAACATTGCAATCACATTTTCTTTGGTAAATCCGTTGTGCTTTAAAAAAATGGAATCTCTAAAAGCAGCAAGTAATTTTGTAGTATCTGGTTCTATTTGAGAACTGAATCTTACACACAAATCTTCCAATCGTTCTTGATTATTAAAAGCCAATTTTACTGGAGCATTTTTTCGTAATGAAGCTACTAAAGCAAAATTTCCCATTCCTTTTTTGATTAAAAAACGACCTGGTTTTACATTTGAATTGTATTTTCGAAGACTTGCCATCATTTCAAATCCGCTCATACTTGCAACATAAGGCGATATGATTTTTTTGACATCTTCGTAGATTGAACCTGTTGGAACAGTTACATACAATTCTGGTTTAGAAATAGTAGTATTATTCGAGAAAAACTTCACATATCCAAAAATAGCGGCTATGAAAAATAACCCTGCTCCTATTCCTAAAATGGTTTTTAATTTCTTATTCAATTGATTTTATTTTAATGTTGGTGATTAATTAATTGATAAATGGCTTCGTCGTGGTAGGAATTATTGAAATAAATCCAATCTTTTTTGATGCCAATTTTCTGAAAACCAAAAGTAGCAAAAAGGTTTATACTTGAAACATTATCAATGCCAATATTTGCATAAAGTTGGTGCAATTGCAATTGATTAAACGAATAATCTATCAGTAAACCCAATGCTTCTTTTCCGAAACCTTGCGTTCTATCGATTTCATTTTGGATTACTATTCCGATTCCAGCGCGATTATTTTTTGGATCAAAATCGAATAAGTCTATTAGTCCAATTGGATTTCTCGAATCGTTTTTACAAATAGCCAATCGCAATTGTTTGGCTTCATAAATATCCTGATGGGCATTTTCGAGATACTGATGAATTAAAAATTTGCTGTACGGAGTTTGTGTATTGCTTACTTCCCAAATGTTTTCGTCGTTTTCTATGTGATAGATAAACTCTAAATCTTCGGGTTCTAATGCTCTTAAACTTATATTATTTCCTTTTAAAGTAATCATACTTATACCTCAATTATTCCTTCAAAAACAAATTCAGCTTTTCCTTCTAAGTAAACATTGAAATAGTCGGTTCCTTTTTTGTCAAATGAAACTTTTAATGTTCCGCCTTCAACATCAAGATTTATTACATTGGAATTGGTTTTTCCAAGAGCGTTCATGGCAATAGCGGTTGCAGTAGCTCCTGTTCCACAAGATAACGTTTCATCTTCTACTCCACGTTCGTAAGTTCTTAATCGAAAATGATTAGATTGCTTCGAATCTCGCAAAAACAATTGATTCACAAAATTCACATTACTACCTGTTTTTCCATACAAATCAGAATATCGAATTGCAGCTCCATTAGATTTAACATCAAAATTATTCAAATCATCCACAAGCATAACGTGATGTGGCGAACCAGTATTTAAAAAAACATAATCAGTATAAATTTTCACATCATTTACATCTTTCATTTGTAAAGATATTATTCCGCTTTCTAAAATATCGGCTTGATGTAATCCATCTGTAGCAATGAAATTTGCCTTGCTATTTATAACATTCAAACTTTTGGCGAAAGCTACTAAACATCGTCCGCCGTTTCCACACATTGAACTTTCGTTTCCATCAGAGTTGTAATACACCATTTTGAAATCGGTAGCCGCATCATTTTCCAACAATATCAATCCGTCTGCACCTATTCCGAAACGTCGGTCGCATAATTTTTCAATTAATTGAGTATTCTCTTTTGGAAAAAATCCTTCTCGATTGTCAATCATCACGAAGTCGTTTCCGGTTCCTTGGTATTTGTGAAATTTTATTTGCATACTATAACAAATTTATCAAAAGCAAAAGAAGATTGCTTCGTTCCTCGCAAAAGTACAAATATTAATGATACGTTAAAGATTGTTAAACGTGCGTTAAAGCATTTTTTCGAAAATAATAAATCATTAATTTTGATGTTAAATAATTTAATATAGTAATAAATATGAAACGATTATCAAGTTTATTTTTAGTGTCTTTGTTAAGCGGAGCAACTACGCTAGGTGCTTACAAATTATTTATCGAAAAGGATTTTGGCAAAAATTCTATTGTAACCGAAGCTCCAAGTTATTATGGAAAAACGGTTGGAATGGGTGCTGAAAATATTGATTTTACCGCTGCAGCCGATAAATCTATTCATACGGTAGTTCACGTAAAAAATGTTTCTACAAGAACGGTTTACAACCCAATTATGGAATTCTTTTATGGTTCGCGTGGCGGAAGTCAGCAACAAGAACAAGTAGGGACTGGCTCGGGCGTAATTATTTCCGAAGATGGTTATATTGTTACTAACAACCACGTTATTAAAGATGCATCTGATTTAGAAGTGACTTTAAACAACAAAAAAGTATACAAAGCAAAATTGATTGGAACCGATTCTAAAATGGACATTGCTTTATTAAAAATTGATGCTGATGAAAAATTACCTTATTCAACTTTTGCCGATTCTGATCAAGTAAAAATTGGCGAATGGGTTTTGGCAGTTGGAAATCCATACAATTTAACGTCAACAGTTACCGCTGGAATTGTTTCTGCGAAAGCTAGAAATTTAGACACCAACGGAATTCAGTCATTTATTCAAACCGATGCTGCTGTTAATCCAGGAAATTCTGGTGGCGCGTTGGTAAATACTCGTGGTGAATTAATTGGAATTAATACGATGATTTCTTCTCCAACCGGAAGTTATACTGGTTATTCGTTTGCAATTCCGTCGAATATTACTCGCAAAATCATTGAAGATATTATGGAATTCGGAAATGTGCAACGCGGCGTTCTTGGTGTTGTTGGTAATGAATTGAATGGTCCAACTTCTAAAGAATTAGGCATCAAACAAACACAAGGTTATTATGTTTCAAGCGTAATTAAAAATTCTGGTGCTGAAAAAGCTGGCTTGAAAAAAGGTGACGTCATTGTAAAATTAGACAATCAAGCTATTTCAACATATCCAGAATTGACTGGATATATTAGTACAAAACGTCCGAACGATAAAGTGCAAGTTACTGTAATTCGTGATGGGAAAAATCAAGTAATTCCAGTTAACTTAGTGAAAAATGATGTTATAAATACTGATTTTAAAGGTTTAGAATTAGAAAACATAGATGCTTCTGACAAGAAAAAATTCAAAATAGATTATGGTGTAAAAATCAAAGAAGTCAACAACGACCGATTGAAACCTTATGAAAATGAATTAAGCGGAAATATCATACTTACTATTGATGGCGCAAAAGCTACCGATATTGAAACTGTAACAAAATTAGCCGATGACAAAGACGAAAATCAAAGTGTTAATATTGAAATGATTAATAAAATGGGACAAATAATTAGAATCATCATTTAAAAATTGGTTAATAATGTGTTGGAAAACCATCTTGAAATTTCAAGATGGTTTTTTTTATAAAAAAAAAGTTATAAATAATTATACGAAAACGTTATAGTTGATTACTTTTGCACCGAAATTAAAAAAGAATCTGAATTAATTTTAGATTAAACAACACACAACTTAACTTATTTTTTTTCCAATGAACAACAACAAATTATACGAAAAAGAACTTGCATTTCAAGCCGACCGTAGAAAAGCTGGAGTCGAATTTATTAAAATTATCAGTGATTTATGGTATGATAAATCGATTGAATTGGTACTTTTTAGAAATCAATTAATTGATAGAAATGTAAGTGATATTATCAATTTGCATGAATATGCTGGCGAATTTGTACAAAAACCAATTAATGTCTTTGATACCGTTGAAATTGCAAATGCAATCATGAATTTAGATTTGCCACCATCACGAATTGACATTGGTAAATTGACTTACGAATATCATTTGGAAGACAACAAATACCACGATGCAAGAGCATTTGTAATTGACAAATTAAAAGGCGCAAAAAAATCGCAAGAAATCAAACCTAAAGATGTTGTTCTATACGGATTTGGGCGAATTGGTCGCTTGTTGGCGCGTGAAATGATGAGTAAAATTGGTAAAGGACAACAACTTCGATTAAGAGCCATTGTAACTCGTGATAGAAATGATGCACAATCATTAGAAAAAAGAGCTTCATTATTGCGTTATGATTCGGTTCATGGTGATTTTGAAGGTTCGGTTTCTGCCGATACTGAAAATAATGCTTTGATTATAAATGGAACAACCGTTCATATTATTACAGCAAATTCGCCCGAAGAAATTGACTATACAACTTATGGAATTGAAGATGCTTTAGTAATTGATAATACTGGTGTTTTTACAAATGAAGAAGCGTTGCAACGTCATTTAGTTTCTAAAGGAGTTCACAAAGTATTGTTGACTGCACCAGGAAAAGGAATTCCGAATATCGTTTATGGCGTAAACCATAATGAATTCAATCCAGATGAAGTAAACATTTTTTCGGCTGCATCTTGTACAACTAATGCGATTACTCCAATTTTGAAAGCTGTTGAAAACACACTTGGCGTTGTAAAAGGTCATTTAGAAACGATTCATGCTTACACAAATGACCAAAATTTAGTTGACAATATGCACAAAAAATACCGTCGTGGTCGTGCTGCAGCTCTAAATATGGTAATTACCGAAACTGGTGCTGGTAGTGCTGTTGCAAAGGCATTACCAAGTTTAGCTGGAAAATTAACTTCAAATGCTATTCGTGTTCCTGTGCCGAATGGTTCCTTAGTGGTTTTGAATTTAGAAGTGAACAAAACAACTTCAGTTGCCGAAATTAATGAAATCATGAGACATTATGCACTTGAAGGCGAACTTGTTGAACAAATTAAATATTCTTTGAATAACGAATTGGTTTCATCGGATATTGTTGGAACTTCTGCACCTGCAATTTATGATAGTAACGCAACAATCGTTTCTGGTGACGGAAAAAATATTGTCCTTTATATTTGGTACGACAATGAATACGGTTACAGCCATCAAGTAATTCGATTGGCAAAATATATAGCAAAAGTTAGACGATACACTTATTATTAATTGTTTTTATTAATTCAAATAAAAAGTCTGTTCATCTAATAAATGAACAGACTTTTTTATTAAGATTTGATTAATATCTATTAGAAAGGTTAATTAATTGAAAAACTTTTATATTTTAGCAAATTAATGGTTCAAACCCAAACTACTGTATGAGAAAAATAATTGCTTGTGTTATACTGCTTGCTGTTCAGTTTGTTTCTAGCCAAGAACTAAAATCTGAAAACGATAAAACAATTACCTACAAATACGGTCACAATGGGATGGAACTAATTGTAACTTCTTCTAAAGAAACAATTATTGTAAGTACTTTTAATTCTAAGTTAGAACTTAAAGAAGATATCGCAAAAAGGGTTTATAATTATTACAAAATCAATAAAGATAATAATTGTTTTACACCAGATGAAGTTGTTATTATTGATGGAAATAATGCAAGAGTTACTGGGAAATGCTTAATTACAAAAAAAGGAAGACTTACCGCAGTAGAATTTTATTACGAAAAAATAGAATGGAACTCTGGAATAACTGAATTGTTTTGTAAAAAGTTAGGATAACCAAAAGTAAAATATTTAAATATTAAAAACGCTTAGCGCAATGCTAAGCGTTTTTTTTGTTGTTACTTATAGAATGTCATTTGCGAATTATTTATTTTGTAAGATTTATATATATTTAAAATAATATTTTATGTATTTCAACGATTTTATTTGCTATTTAACCGAAATAAAGGTAATATTATAATCCCAAATCTATTGAACGTTCTTTATTTAAAAATCTAGGTATTTTCCCCAAATCTATCTACAAACTTAACCTACACTATGAGAAAAATTATTATTCTTATGTTGTTGACTACCTATTGCTCTTTTGGTCAAAAAAGTAATAAAGTAGAAGATTACAACTATGGCAAAAATGGAATAGAATACATTGTAAAAAACAAAAATGGTACTACTGTAATTATCAGTACTTTTAATTCTAGGCCAACAATTAAAGATGAAGTTGCAGTTAATGTATATAATTATTTTAAAGAGAAGTCTCCAATTGATGGTGAAAAAATTACAATAATTGCTAATGACGCTGTAGTTGAAGGAACTTATAAAATAAAAATAAAAGGAACATTAACCTCGGTAGAGTTTCATTATGAATCGGTTGAATGGAAATCTGGTTTAACCGAAGTTTATAAAAATCCAAATCCAATTACACCGAGTACAATTTCAATAGCTGATAGTGATGAATAAGATATAAATTTAAAACGCTCCTTTTAACAGGAGCGTTTTTTAATATAAACTATTTTCTAAATTTAGTTATGCATTATCTGCTGCAATTAAATTCAATGCTGAACCAGCTTTGAACCATCCAATTTGAGAATCGTTATAAGTATGATTAGCTAAAATAATATCTTTGGAACCGTCTTTGTGAACAAATTCTAATGTTAGTGGTTTTGCTGGAGCAAATTCTGTTAAATCTAAGAAATTGATAGTATCGTCTTCTTGAATTTTATCATAATCCGCTTCATTTGCAAAAGTTAATCCTAACATTCCTTGTTTTTTCAAATTCGTTTCATGAATACGTGCAAACGATTTTACTAAAACCGCTTTTACACCTAAGAAACGTGGTTCCATTGCGGCATGTTCACGAGATGAACCTTCGCCATAATTTTGATCACCAACAACAATACTTGCCACACCAGCAGCTTTGTATGCTCTTGCAACAGCAGGTACAGCAGCATATTCACCTGTTAATTGATTTTTGACTTTATTAGCTTCTTGGTTATAAGCATTAACAGCACCAATTAACATGTTATTAGAAATATTATCTAAATGTCCGCGGAAACGCAACCATGGCCCAGCCATAGATATATGATCGGTTGTGCATTTTCCGAAAGCTTTGATTAATAATTTTGCGCCTGTAATGTTTTTTCCATCCCAAGCATTAAATGGAGCTAATAGTTGTAAACGATCTGAAGTTTCAGAAACCGCAACTACAATTCCGCTACCATCAGCTGCTGGAGCTTGAAAACCGTTGTCATCAACAGCAAATCCTCTTGTTGGCAATTCATCACCATGAGGCGGATTTAATTTTACAGCTTCTCCATTATCATTCAATAAAGTATCTGTTAAAGGATTGAATGACAAATCGCCTGAAATTGCTAAAGCAGCAACCATTTCTGGCGAAGTTACAAAGGCATGAGTATTTGGATTTCCGTCAGCACGTTTAGAGAAATTTCTGTTGAATGAATGAACAATCGTATTTTTTTCTCCTTTATCTGCTCCTGCTCTGTCCCATTGTCCAATACATGGTCCGCAAGCATTGGTAAATACTTTGGTTCCCATTTTCTCGAAAGTTGCGATTATTCCGTCTCTTTCTATTGTATATCTAATTTGCTCTGAACCTGGATTGATTCCGAATTCAGCTTTTGGAGTAATTCCATGATCAACAGCTTGTTGCACAATTGATGCTGCGCGAGCCATATCTTCATAAGACGAATTGGTACATGAACCAATTAAACCCCATTCCACTTTTAAAGGCCAACCATTTCTAGCCGCTTCTTCTTTCATTTTAGAAACTGGAGTTCCTCTATCTGGAGTAAATGGTCCGTTAATGTGTGGCTCTAATTCCGACAAATTGATTTCGATAACTTGATCAAAATAAGTTTCTGGGTTAGCATAAACTTCAGCATCACCAGTTAAATAGGTAGCCACTTTATCAGCTGCATCAACAACATCTTGACGACCAGTTGAAGCTAAATATCGTCTCATGGAATCATCGTAACCAAATGTAGAAGTTGTTGCACCAATTTCGGCACCCATATTACAAATGGTACCTTTTCCGGTACAAGACATGTTAGTTGCGCCTTCACCAAAATATTCTACAATAGCACCAGTTCCACCTTTAACAGTAAGAATATCGGCTACTTTTAGAATAACGTCTTTTGGAGCCGTCCAACCATTTAATTTACCTGTCAATTTAACACCAATAAGTTTCGGAAATTTTAATTCCCAAGACATTCCTGACATTACATCTACAGCATCGGCACCACCAACACCAATTGCCAACATACCTAATCCACCAGCATTTACTGTATGTGAATCGGTACCAATCATCATTCCACCTGGAAATGCATAATTTTCTAAAACAATTTGGTGGATAATTCCTGAACCTGGTTTCCAAAAACCAATTCCGTATTTATTAGAAACTGACGATAAGAAATCGAAAACTTCTTTAGATTGTGAATTCGCCACGGCCAAATCAGTAGTAGCACCAACTTTAGCTTGAATCAAGTGATCACAATGCACTGTTGTTGGAACAGCAACTGTCTTTTTTCCGGCATGCATGAACTGCAATAAAGCCATTTGAGCCGTTGCATCTTGACAAGCTACTCTATCTGGAGCGAAGTCAACATAATCTTTTCCTCTAGAGAATGCTTGCGAAGGAGATGAATCCCATAAGTGTGAATATAAAATCTTTTCAGAAAGTGTTAATGGTCGTCCAACTAACTCACGTGCTTTGTCTACACGCTCTGCCATTGTACCATAAACTTTTTTAATCATTTCAATATCAAAAGCCATAATATAATAGGTTATTTTTTGTTTGCAATGCAAATTTACGAAATCGATGTTCTATTAAAAAGTTTTTAACCAAATAAGTTATTTCTTTTAGTTAATTTATCAAAATACTATTTTTGATATGTAATTTTTATCAAAATCGTATTTTAATATCTAAATATTGATAATTGTTAAATTTAATTGTTAATCGTTGTTAAATAAAAAACCTACTAACAAATTAAAAATCAGTAAGAGATTGATTTTTTTATAATTAGTAATTAATACTACATTCCAATTTTAATAATACACTAAAAAATAAATTATTATTAGATGTAAGGTTAGCAAACGCTTGCCTCAAAGCTCCAACTTCATCATTATGTCGGTCTGTTCATCATCGCCTAATTTGAAAATGTGTTTGTCAAATTCTACAAAACCATTTTTCTTGTAAAAGTGAATTGCTCTTAAATTTTCCTCCCAAACACCCAACCAAACATATACTACTTTTTTCTGTAGTCCTATTTCAATCGCTTTGTCATATAATAACTGTCCAACGCTTTTTCCGTGAAATTCTTTTGAAACATAAATTCTCTCAATTTCCAACGCTTTACTATCTTTTATTTCCGTTTGTGCATCTCCGTAATTTACTTTCAAATAACCAATAACTTCATCTTTCAAGGTTGCAAAATAGAACTCAGAGTTTTTTTCTTCTAGTTCTGCCATGAGTTTTTCTTTTGAAAATACTTCGTCCAAATAATTCCTCATATTCGCTTCAGAATTGAATTCTGAAAATGTTTCTTTAAAAGTTTGCCTCCCAATTCTCTGCAACTTTTCTAAGTCTTTAACAGTTATTTTTTGTGTCGTTATAGTTTCCATATTGTCTTTTATTCAAATTTTAGAGCGCCTGCAACTAACTAAAAATAAGACTACTTTTTTAGTAAATCATATCTCAAATATAACAATTCTCAATAAACATTAATAAAACTTTTACATTAAACACAATGCGAAATTATTGTTTAATAATAAAAAAAGCCCTTTATCGAAATTTCAATAAAGGGCTTGATTGTATTTAAAAATAAGTTTACATCAACTTATCGATAATCATTTCTTCAGTAATTCCTTCGGCGTCGGCTTTATAATTTTTTATAATTCTGTGACGTAAGATTCCTGTTGCTACTGCTTTTACATCTTCAATATCTGGAGAGAATTTTCCGTTGAATGCGGCATTGGCTTTGGCTGCCAAAATCAAATTTTGTGATGCTCTTGGTCCAGCACCCCAATCTAAATAATTATTTACATAATCTGTAGCAAGTGTACTTTTTGGACGCGTTTTCCCAACTAAGGTAACTGCGTATTCAATAACGTTATCGGCAACTGGAATTCTGCGAATTAATTGCTGAAAATCTATAATTTCTTGTGCAGAAAATAAGGCGTTTACCGTTGGTTTATTGTCAGAGGTTGTGCTTTTTACAACATCAACTTCTTCGGCAAAAGTTGGATAATCTAATTTTATAGCAAACATAAAACGGTCTAATTGCGCTTCAGGCAACGGATAAGTTCCTTCTTGCTCAATTGGGTTTTGTGTTGCTAAAACAAAATACGGTAAATCTAATTTATAATTTTGACCCGCAATTGTTACAGCACGTTCTTGCATGGCTTCTAGCAAAGCAGCTTGCGTTTTTGGTGGCGTTCTATTAATCTCATCGGCAAGAATAATATTCGAAAATATTGGTCCTTTAATGAATTTGAATTGACGGTTTTCGTCTAAAATTTCACTTCCTAAAATATCTGATGGCATTAAATCGGGCGTGAACTGAATTCGTTTAAAATCCAATCCTAAAGCTTGTGCAATTGTATTAACCATTAATGTTTTGGCCAAACCAGGAACACCAACTAGCAAAGCATGTCCGCCAGAAAAAATACTCAATAGTATTTGATCTACAACAGCATCTTGACCAATAATTATCTTAGAAATTTCCTTTTTTAATTCGGTTCTTTTTTGAACTAGATTTTGTATCGCGGTAACGTCAGACATAGTAATTTTAGATTTAGATTTTAGATTTTAATTATTTTCACAGTCAAAATCTGAAATTTAATATTATTTTTTCAACCAATTATTTGTAAACACGCAATCTCTGTATTCACCATTAATTTTGATATAGGTTTCTTTAATTTTTTGTTCAGACCATTTAGCAATGGCATTAATTTGCTTTTCTTTTAGTGCTAAATCTTTAATTTTAGTATAATCTTTACTAAAATCGGCAATATGATCTTCAATTTTGTTAGTAACCATTATTATTTTGTAACGCTTACCGGCTTTTGGATCTTCATCTAATAAAACATTAGAAATTTCACCACTTTTCATATTAGAAACTTGCGCATACAATTCAGGATCCATTTTAGTCAATTCGAAATGAGTATCTTGCGTTTTAGGATTAATTAATGTTCCACCATTAGCACGAGTTTCTTTTTCGTCAGACATTGTTCTTGCAGCTTCTGCAAAAGTTATCTCTTTATCTTGAACACGTTTTTTTATCAATTCGATTTTGTCTTTGGCTTCTTTTAGTGCATCTGGTGTAACTTTTGGAGTCATTAAAATGTGACGCAATTCTAAATCTTGACCTTTTATTTTCTCTAGATAAATGATATGAAAACCAAATTCGGTTTCAAATGGCTCAGAGATTTCTCCTTCTTGAAGCGAATAAGCAACGTCTTTAAACTCTTTAACAAAAGGCGTTTTTTTATTGATTTTATAAAAACCACCGCTTGATCTAGAACCCGGATCTTCGGTGTAAAGAACTGCTTTAGTAGTAAAACTTGCACCTTCTAGCACTTGCCTTTTAATTTCTTTTAGCCTATCAATAACTGCTTGTTTTTCGACTTGTGATACTTTGGGTGTAATTACAATTTGAGCAATTTCTAATTCGGCACCCAAAAGTGGTCGTTCAGATTCAGGTATTTTTTTAAAGAAATTTCTAGTTTCTTCGGGAGTAATTTGAATTGGGTCGATGATTTTCTTTTGCATTTCTGAAGCTAATTTCTGTTGCTTTAGAATTTCAAAAAGTTCTGTTTTAAATTCATCTTCATTGTTCTTTTTGAAGTATTTTACAACAGCGTCCATTGACTTTAATTGCTCGACCATATAGTCAATTTGCTGATTCATTTTTTCTTTTACTTCTTCATCTTTTACAACAATTGAATCTTGAATAGCTTGATGTGCATACAATTTATCTTCAAGTAGTTTACCCAACATTTGACATCTTGTAATGTCTTTAATTGATCCACCTGAGCCTTCAATTTCTAAAAACGCTTTATCAATATCTGAGTCTAAAACGGTATAATCACCAACTGTTGCAATAATTCCGTCAACTTTTTGGCGTCTTTGTTGTGTAGCCGCTTTTTTCTCGGGCTCTTTTTCTTTAATTATCTCTTGTGAAAAAACTGAAAAACCAATTAAAAAAAGGAAAATACTCAGTACTCTTTTATTATTCATTACACTCATCATTACTTGATTATTATTTTTTAATTTGTTTTTTTACTTTTTCAAAAACGTCTTGGTTTATTTTAACAGCAAACTCTTTTTTTAGTTCACTAACCCAATTTTGTTCTAAATATTGTTGGTAATCATTTACTAATTTTCCTCTGCATTCCTCTATTGTTTTCGGACCAGCCGGAAGCACTTTGGTAACTTTAGTGATAAAATAATAATCGCCTTTATTAGTTATTTCAGAAATTCCCAATTCCATTTTAGTTCCTTTAGGTAAAGCATCAGCACCTTCTTCATAAACGCCTTCGTAGCACATTACATTAACAACTTCGGTGGTGTTGAATTTATCTCTAATTTCTTTTGGAGTTTGATTTTTCTTAACCATAGCTAAAACTTTTTTCATTGTTTCTAGTTTGGTTGAAGAATACACTTCAGAAATTACTCTTGTTTTCCATTGGTGTTTGTCTTTTTGAGTTTCATAAAACGCTTTTAGCCCAACACTATCATTTTTAGAACGTTGCCAGATTTCTTTATCCATTAAATCAAAAAGTAATAATCCGTCTCGGTATTCGTCCATTACAGCTGAAAATTCTGGAAATTCATTTTCTAAATTATCATTATTGTATTGATTTCGCTGATCATCAGTGAAGTTTTCATATAATTTATCCAATAATTTGTCTAAAGGTTTTATTGCAATTCCAGATTTTTGTTGCGAGTAAACATAATCTAAAAAGTTAGTACCTGTTAAATTTTTAGTTCCTACAGTAAATAATGTAGCTGAATATTTTTTGGCATCTGCTGGAAGCGTCCATTTAGATTCATAAAAATCATTGGTAACCAATTTTACTAAAGAATTGTATAATTTAGTATCTCTTTTTATAGGATATTTTTTTCTCAGTTTTTCAGTCAACGAATTAGTTATCAACCTAGAACGATCGTCTTTACTGATTTTATTTTCTAATTCTACTCTTGAATCATCATACGATTTTATCGGAAATTTATCCAATAACTTTACAATATGCCAACCAAATTGTGTTTCAAATGGTTTAGATATAGGATTTTCTTTAGTTAATGCAAATGCTTGGTTTTCAAATTCTTCAGAACTAAGTTGACCTGATCCAAATCTATTTAAAACACCACCTTTAGAAGCTGATGATTTATCTTCAGAAAATTGTTTGGCTAGTTCTTCAAATTTTTCTCCTTGTTGTAGTTTTTTGTTAATATCCTCAATAGTAGCTTTCGCTTCTGGAACATCAACACCATCTTTTTGTTTTAAAATCATGATGTGCGCCACTAAAACATCGCCTCTATTGTCTCTAATATCATTTACTTTAATTAAATGGTATCCAAAACGAGTTCTTACTGGCATAGAAACTATTCCTACTGGAGTTTTGTAAGCGCCATTTTCGAACGCATAAACCATTCTAAAACTGGTAAAGTAACCTAAATTACCTTTATTTTCTTTGGCAGATGGATCTTGAGAAACTTCTTGAGCAACAGTACCAAAATCTTCACCTTTAGTTATTCTTTCTCGAATTGCAAGTGCTTTTTTATAAGCTATTAAAGTATCGGCTGGCGCTGCATTTTCATCAACTAAAATTAGAATATGAGAGGCATTAACCTCTTTTTGAAGGCGTTTGTAACCTTCATCAACAAGCTCTTTGGTAACTTTAGAATCGGTTGTGTATGTTTTTGCCAACTGCATTCTATAGGATTTTAGTTCACTTTGATACTGAGAACCGTCATTAAGTCCTAATTTATTTGCTTTAGTTACTTTCAATTTATAGCCGACAAATAAATCAAGATATTGATTCAAATCTTTTTGAGATTCGTCTTTAACTAAATCTAAGTTTTTGTTATAAACTCTTATAAATTCATCGGTGTAATAGGGTTTACCATCAATAGTAAACAAAACTTCTTTGGAATTAGTTTGAGCGAAAGACATAAAACCAACGCTCAATAACAATCCTAAAATCAAATATTTCAACTTCATTCTATAATAGTTTTAAAATAAGTAGTTTAAAAATTAGTAACTCTTAAATAGATAAGTTACAATCAACAAAAGTAACAAATCGGCTTAATAATACAAGTTTACCTGATACTATTAACAAAATTTTATTAACAGATTGAATGGTATCAAATTTTGAAAAGAAAACTTGTATTAGTTATTTATTTAATAAATAGTATTTTTGCAAACCATTATTAAAATTATGAGTTTTTTAAAAGAAATATTACGTCGCAGAACTTTCGGAATTATATCACATCCCGATGCTGGAAAAACAACTTTAACGGAGAAGCTTTTGCTTTTTGGAGGTGCTATTCAAGAAGCTGGTGCTGTTAAGAATAACAAGATTAAAAAAGGTGCTACGAGTGACTTTATGGAAATTGAGCGCCAAAGAGGAATTTCGGTAGCGACTTCGGTACTGGCATTTAATTATCAAGACAAAAAGATTAACATATTAGATACGCCTGGACATAAAGATTTTGCGGAAGACACTTTTAGAACACTAACAGCTGTTGATAGTGTTATTGTTGTTATTGACGTTGCCAAAGGTGTTGAGGAACAAACAGAAAAATTGGTTTCGGTATGTAGAATGCGAAAAATTCCGATTATCGTTTTCATAAATAAAATGGATCGTGAAGGAAAAGATGCTTTTGACTTGATGGATGAAGTAGAACAAAAATTAGGACTTCATGTTACTCCGTTAAGTTTTCCTATCGGAATGGGTTATGATTTTCAAGGAATTTATAATATTTGGGAAAAGAACATCAACTTATTTAGTGGTGATAGCCGAAAGAATATTGAAGATACAATAGCAATTTCTGATTTAATGAGTCCCGATTTAGAAAAATTAATTGGAGAAAAGCCAGCAAATAAATTGCGTGAGGAATTAGAATTAATTGAAGAGGTTTATCCAGCTTTTGACAGACAGCAATATTTAGATGGGAATTTACAACCAGTGTTTTTTGGTTCAGCGTTAAATAATTTTGGAGTTAGAGAACTATTAGATTGTTTTGTAGAAATTGCTCCAACTCCTAAACCTAAAGATTCTGATACTAGATTAGTACTTCCTGAAGAAGAAAAATTATCAGGATTTGTATTTAAAATCCATGCTAATATGGATCCTAAACATCGAGATCGTTTGGCGTTTATCAAAATTGTTTCTGGAACATTTGAAAGAAATAAACCTTACATGCACGTACGATTGAATAAGAGTTTGAAATTTTCTAGTCCGAATGCCTTTTTTGCAGAAAAGAAAGAAATTGTTGACATTTCTTACCCAGGCGATATCGTTGGACTTCATGATACTGGAAATTTTAAAATTGGAGATACTTTAACCGAAGGTGAAATGATGAGTTTTAAAGGAATTCCGAGTTTTTCACCCGAACATTTTAGATACATCAATAACGCCGATCCTATGAAAGCCAAACAACTTGAAAAAGGTGTTGATCAATTAATGGATGAAGGAGTTGCACAGTTGTTTACTTTAGAAATGAATAATAGAAAAGTAATTGGAACTGTTGGAGCTTTACAATATGAGGTTATTCAATACCGATTGGAACACGAATATGGAGCAAAATGTACCTATGAAAATTTTCCTGTTCACAAAGCGTGCTGGGTAAAACCTGATAACAGTAAAAGTGAAGAGTTTAAAGAATTCAAGCGTGTGAAACAAAAATTTCTAGCACACGATAAGTACGGACAATTAGTGTTTTTAGCTGATTCTGACTTCACAATTCACATGACACAAAGTAAATATCCTACTGTCAAACTATATTTTACATCAGAATTTGATTAACATAGTTAGAATAGTCGAATTTTCGTAGAATGTTTTCTACTTTTAATCGATTATTACTATTTTCTTGCCATTATTTGGAAAATGATTTTATATTTGCAGACTGAAATAGTTTCTAATGAAGAATTTGATTAAAATTTGTTTGTTTTCTTTTTTCTTGTTGTCCGACTTTGTAATGTTCGCACAACCAGGAGATGAAGATGATAATGGTGGTGGTGGTTTAGAAGGAACTGATCCAGCTCCTGCACCTATTAATAGCAAAATTATAATTTTAGTAATTATAGGTTTAGTTTTTGCATTTTATAAGTTAAAAAACATTCCTAAAAAAGCTTAAAAATAACAACACATAAATAAAAGTAGTCATTTGTAATAGAATGGCTTTTTTTATTCACTTTTTTTTACATTAAAAAACCCTTCTCAATTACTTGAGAAGGGTTTAATTATTTAGTTTTTATTTAAAACTATCTTTTTATAACACGTAGTGTTTTGGTATTCTCACCTTGAGTAACAATTACATTGTAAACTCCTGACGGATAGCTCGCTCCTACTTCTAATGTTTCAACATCAGTAGCATTTACTTTTCTATCTTCAACTAGTTTACCTAACATATCGTACACTCTTACGCTTACATTCTCATCACTGTTTGTAGTAACT
>NZ_JAPQNT010000007.1 GCF_028867965.1 Flavobacterium sp. SUN046 | reverse complement strand
AACTCCTGCTGGCAAACCAGATACCGTAAGTGCACTGCCTGATACTGAAAAACCTGTAGCGGAACCTCCTAAAGTATACACGATATCAACAATTGGTGAACCAACACATACCGTTTGGTTTGCAGTTGCTACAGCCGATGTTAAAACTAATGTAGCCAGCGGATTAACCGTAATAGTACCTGTAAGTGATGGTGCTCCACAACTGCCTCCAGTAGTATTTACAGTATAAGTAAATGGTGAACCAACTGTAGTTGATGGCGAGCCGCTTATTGTTATTGTTGTTCCAGATACCGCAAATGTTACTCCAGCTGGTAAACCGGTAACAGTAGCTCCAGTTGCTGAACCTCCAAAAGTATATGTTATTGGTGTAATTGGTGAACCTATACAAACCGTTTGACTAGTTGTTGACCCAGCCGATGTTAAAGTTAAAGTAGCCGTTGGACTTACCGTAATTGTACCACTTAATGATGGAAATCCACAATTGCCGCCAGCTGCTGTTATGGTGTACGTATAAGGTGTAGCTGATGCAAAAAGAGGCGTGCCACTAATTGTAACCGTATTACCAGAAATTACAGCAATAACTCCTCCAGGTAAGCCAGTAACAGTTGCTCCAATTGCTGAACCTCCAAAAGTGTAAACAATATTAGTTATTGAATCATTAAGACAAATAGACTGGCTAGTTGTTGAAGCCGCCGATGTAAGAGTCAATGTACTTACTGGATTAACTGTAATAGTTCCAGATAAAGAAGGAGTTCCACAACTTCCACCAGTAGTTGTAATAGTGTATGGGAAAACTCCTGTAGGAATTGGTGAACCGCTAATTGTTACAGTAGTTCCAGAAACAGTAGC
Organism: Flavobacterium sp. SUN046; assembly: GCF_028867965.1. Classification (GTDB taxonomy): domain Bacteria; phylum Bacteroidota; class Bacteroidia; order Flavobacteriales; family Flavobacteriaceae; genus Flavobacterium. Next base: position 206,172 of record NZ_JAPQNT010000007.1, on the reverse strand, counting down.
AGTAACTCCTGTAGGCAGCCCAGTTACAGTAGCACCTGTAGCAGTACCACCAAATGCGTATGTAATGTTTATTATTGGAGAACCTGAACAAACCGTTTGATTAGTTGTTGCCGCAGCAGAAGTAAGTGTTATTGTTGCTAAAGGATTTACTGTAATAGTCCCACCTAAAGAGAGTGTTCCACAGCTTCCTCCAGTTGTTGTAACAGTATAATTGAATGGTGTTGCCGATGAAACCGAAGGCGTACCACTAATAGTAACAGTAGTACCTGTAACCGTTGCAACTACTCCAGCTGGTAAACCAATTACTGTAGCATTTGTTGCAGTACCGCCAAAAGTATAAGTTATTGGAGTTATTGGTGAACCAATACAAACCGTTTGATTGGTTGTTGCTGGCGCTGAAGTAAGAGTTAATACGACACCCGGATTTACAGTTATAGTTCCTGATAAAGATGGTGTTCCACAATTTCCACCTGTTGTGGTTATTGTATAATTGTAAGGAGTTGCAGATGCTGGTGAAGGTATACCACTTATTGTTACAGTAGAACCTGAAGTCGTTGCAGAAACTCCTATTGGCAAACCCGTAACAGTAGCTCCAGTTGCAGATCCTCCAAAAGTATAAGTAATATTGACAATAGCAGTTCCTTCACAAACGGTTTGATTAGTTGTAGAAGGAGCTGATGTTAAATTTATTGAGGCTAACGGACTGACAACAACCTGAATTAGCTGAAAAGGTCTACAAGCAGGATCTGTTGGAGTAGGATTTGCAATTGCATAAACATAATAAGTACCTGCAATATTTGGTAATGAACCTGTATTGCCTAATATTGGTGGATCATAAGTTGCTGTACCTGCAATTGGAGTAGCATTTGATAAAAGAATTCCGCCTGAATACATATTCGAACCAGTTTGAACACTGTTGAAGTAAACAAACGAGATAGCATTAGCTGCTGTAAGATTTGTTGTGACACTTAAAGCGGTTGGATCACCATTCAAACACAATGTTTGATTTGGAGAAGGATTAGTAACTGTATCACATGTTGTGGTACAAACAATATGCAAAGTAAAAGGTAAACCATTGTAAGTACAAAAAGTAGCGTCATCTTGAATTTGAGTATAAATAACTTCTCCATCAACACCAGGATAAGTAGCTGGAAATGGTATTGGAATACCATTATTCAAATCATTTAAACTCGCATAGTATGAAATTGTTAAATTAGGAACACCATTAGATATTACAGGTGTATTCAAATTCAAATTAAATGTTGTATTACAAACTGTTAAATCATTACCCGGCGCAGTATTTGGTATCGGAAAATTAGTAAGTGTAAAACTTGCTGGAGTAATATTACATCCAGGCTTTACAACTGTTAAATTGTAAGTACCTGGTTCAGTAACATTAATAAATTGAGTGTTTCCTGCAGTAAAACCTGGTACAGTTGATGTCCAAGTATATGTAGTTGCACCTGAAATAGAAGCCGTTAAAGTTGTTGATGTACCTTGACAAATTTGATTATCACCTGTTATAGTTAATGGGCAATTTACAATACATGTTAATGCACCTGCTCCTGCATTAGCTGAATTTGTTTGATTAAATAAAATAGTTCCAGGTTGATTTGCGAAATTAGTAATTAAAACCATATATATTTGACCCGCAATTGCATTTGGAATGGTACAAGTTTCTACTGGATTTGCACTATAATTACAATCTATGGTATTGGAAGTACCAAGGGAAGCTCCACAAGTAGGAGTTGTAAATGGTCCATAACAAATAAAATCTACATCAAGATTATTAACTGTAGGTGTAGTTCCTTGTGATATGTTTAAAACTATTGGACCTGAAGTTCCAACTTGTAAATAAAACCAAGCTGGATTTGGAGTTGAACCTAAACAACCTCTTGGGCCAGCACTTGCTACTCCAGTGGTGTTACAATATCTAATTCCACCACCTGGACATACTTGGGTTGCACTTGCGCAGTTAGATGAAGGAAGTGTATTTGAAACTGTTCCGCTTGCAGGAGAACTAACGCATCCTGTTGATGTATTTGTTACAACAACAGTGTAAGTTCCAATCACTGAAGCATTAAAACTGGCAACATTACCGGGATTAACCGCAGTAGCAGGAACTGTCCATGAATAAGAATATGTACCAGCCGGAGTTACTGTCGCATTTATTTGCACTGTAGAACCTGTAGTATTACACAAAACTCCATTATTTACAACAACACTAGGAATAGGATTTACTATAACAGTTGTAGATTTTGTAAAAGTACAAGTTACTGATGTAGTAAAAGCAATATCATCAATTGCAAAATCATTACCGCCAGAAGATACTATTTTATCATACAATGAAATTTGTGCAGTTGTACTTGCGCCTGAACTCCAAGCATAAGTATATTGAACCCAGCTTCCACAAGTAATTGTCGAAGGAGCTGAATCAATTCCTATTGAAACTCCATTTATTTTAAGTTCAATCGAAGCATAATTTGACACAGACAAACTTTGAACCCAATAGCTAAAAGTATAATTCTGACCAGCAGTTACTGGAACAGTCTGACTCCAAAACTTATCATTTCCAGCATTAACCGTAGATCCGTCAACAACAAGCATTTTTCCTGTTCCTGTTGTATGATCAGGACAAGCAGTAAAACCAACTTCCCATAAATTAGGGTTTGAAACTACGCCATAAGCTTTTTGAACAAAAGTAGCATTACTCGGATTAAAGTACTGATAATCAGAAGCAAACCCGACATTTCCAGATTCGAAACCGCCATTTGTAGTTAAATTTTTATTTGTCGTAACACTTGATGAAACCGTGTATGTAGTAGTAACCAAAGGTGTTACTGTTGGTGTTGGACTGTTAGGACTTGTAAGTGAAGCATCTGTAGGTATTGATGTCCAACTGTAGCCGCTACCGCCACTGGCAGATAAAGTTACGCTCGTTCCTACACAAACCGCTGAATTAGGATTTACAATTAACGGATTAGTAGGTGCTGAAATTACAATACCAGTTTGAGAAACTGTAGTTCCAGAAGAATCTGTAATTGAAATAGTATACGTTCCAGGAGCTAATCCTGAAAAAATTCCAGTTGTATTTGTTTGACTTGCTGTACCCGATAAAGAATAAGAAGTATAAGGAGTTGTTCCGTTAACGGCATAAGCAACTATTGAACCGTCATTAGAACCTATACAAGAAGTATTTGTACTTGAATAAGTCATTGATAATGGCAAAACTACAGACAAATCATCTATAGCAAAATCATTACCAACTGAGTTTAAATTAAAATTTCTTAATTCAATATTTACACAACCATTTGTTGGAGTAAAAGTGTAAGTTCTAAACTGCCATCCGCTTGCGGGCAATGGTGCAAGTGTACTAGCTGGTGAGGTTAAGATTGTAGCGTTATTAAAAATAGCTCTAATATCGGCTTGAGTTGTAGTGCCTGTAACTGTACTTGAAATAGATTTCACCCAATAACTAAATGTGTATGTAGTACCAATAGTTAATGAACAAACTCCACCACCACCGTTTCCTGCTTTCCAAAAACTTGGGTTGGAAGGATCTGTACTTCCATCAATAATCATCATTTTTCCAGAACCAGTACCAGTTGTATGATCAAACCCTGATAAAAAATTTGTGCTATTATAAGGAAGTGGATTTACTCCAAAAGCATAATCTCCAGACGAAGTTGTTCCAGTAGCAGTAGGAATAAAATTATATCCTGTGGCACTGATATTGAAACCTGTACCTACTCCACCAGATTCAAAACCACCATTAACAAGTAGGTTTTGAGAATATAAACAATTGATAAATAGACTAGTTAATAATATTACAAGTGTATTTTTTTTCATTGCGCAATAATTTTTTAGGAGCGAAATGTACATAAAATTAACTCAAAATTATCTTAAAATTTTCATTTTTTTAATTTTAAAGATTGTATTGGGTTTATAAATCAATAATAATTATCTTTGCCGATAAAAAATTGCTAAAAAATTTCTTAACAAAAAATGACCAATAACGAAGATTTTAACGACGAAATAGGAAACAATCATATCGGATCAAGTGAACAAAATCCTTTAAGAGAGGATGCTTTTGACATAAGTGATGATGAAAAAATTGAACTTATAAAAAAAAATGTTGAAAGTATTTTAACAACTCTCGGAATGGACTTAACAGATGATAGTCTAAAAGGAACTCCAAATAGAGTAGCAAAAATGTTTGTAAAAGAAATATTTGGAGGATTAAATCCAGCCAAAAAACCAAGCTCTTCAACATTTGAAAACAAATACAAATACAACGAAATGCTTGTAGAAAAAAACATTACTGTTTACTCTACATGCGAACACCATTTGCTTCCAATAGTGGGTAGAGCTCATGTAGCTTATATTTCTAACGGTACCGTTGTAGGATTATCTAAAATGAATAGAATTGTAGATTATTTTGCCAAAAGACCTCAAGTGCAAGAAAGGTTAACAATTCAAATTGTAAAAGAACTTCAAAAAGTGCTTAATACCGAAGATGTTGCTTGTATCATAGATGCTAAACATTTGTGCGTTAATTCTAGAGGTATTCGAGATATTGAAAGTAGTACAGTTACCGCTGAATTTGGAGGAAAATTCAAAAATGAAAACACTCGAAAAGAATTTTTAGACTATATTAAATTAGAAACTACTTTTTAATTTTTTTTTACAAAACAATATGCATTTATATCAAAATCAACTACTCAAAATATACAATTCACTTTCTGGTGAAAAAGAAATTTTTAAACCAATTAATGATGGAAATGTTGGTATGTATGTTTGTGGACCAACAGTTTACAGCAATGTACACTTAGGTAACGTAAGAACTTTTATGAGTTTTGACGTGATTTTTAGATATTTATTACATCTAGAATACAAAGTTAGATACGTAAGAAACATTACAGATGTTGGGCATATTGTTGATGATATCGATGAAGGTGAAGATAAAATAGCAAAAAAAGCACGTATTGAACAACTCGAACCTATGGAAATTGTACAACGCTATACCGTTGATTTTCATTCGATATTAGATAAATACAATTTTTTACCTCCAAGTATTGAGCCAACTGCAACTGGACATATTATTGAACAAATTCAAATAGTTGAACAAATTATTGAAAAAGGATTTGCTTATATAACCAATGGCTCAGTTTATTTTGATGTAGTTAAATTTAATGAAAATCATAATTACGGAAAGTTGAGCGGTAGAAATATTGAAGACATGCTTGCCAATACAAGAGATACTGAAGGTCAAAGTGACAAAAAAAATCCGCAAGATTTTGCACTCTGGAAAAAAGCCGAGCCCGAGCACATTATGCGTTGGCCATCGCCTTGGGGTATTGGTTTTCCGGGTTGGCATTTAGAATGTACTGCAATGAGTACCAAATATCTTGGTGAAACATTTGATATACATGGTGGCGGAATGGATTTAAAATTCCCACATCACGAATGCGAAATTGCACAAAATGAAGCTTGTACAGGAAGTAGTCCGGTAAATTATTGGATGCACGCAAATATGCTAACCTTAAATGGTAAAAAAATGGCAAAATCAACAGGTAATAATATACTTCCGAGTGATATTTTTACTGGTGACAGTCCTTTTTTAAGCAAAGCATTTTCACCTAATGTTGCACGCTTTTTTATGCTACAAGCTCATTATAGAAGCGTACTTGATTTTTCAAATGATGCTATATTAGCTGCCGAAAAAGGATTTGAAAGACTAATGGATAGCCTTCAAAATATAGACAGTATTGAACCAAGTTCGAATTCTAGTATTAATATCGAAAACTGGAAGAAAAGCTGTTATGATGCCATGAATGATGACTTCAACACACCTATTCTTATTGCACAACTTTTTGAAGGAATTAAATTTGTAAATCAGCTTAACGATAAAAGAGAAACTATTACTGCATTAGATTTAACATTACTAAAAACTACTTTAGAAACCTTTACATTTGATGTTTTGGGTATTAAAAATGAGAAGTCAGTTAATAATAACTCTGAAAAACTTGAAGGCGTTGTTGAAATGCTTATTGGTATGCGAAATGATGCTAGAGCAAATAAAAATTGGTCACTTTCAGATGAAATTCGCGATAAACTATTAGCAATCGGAATTCAATTAAAAGACGGAAAAGAAGGTACAACATTTAGCATTTAAAATGCACATATTAAAAAAGATAGCAATTTTTCCGTTACTTATTTTGATACGCTTTTATCAAGAAGCCATTTCACCTTTTACTCCTGCAACTTGTAGGTTTGAACCAACATGTTCTCAATATTTTCTTGAAGCTTTAAAAATTCACGGATTAATTATTGGAACCTATCTTGGAATCAAACGAATATTGAGTTGCCATCCATGGGGAAAAAGTGGGTATGATCCAGTACCAAATAAAAAATGTTCTCATAAATAACATAAATTTAAAATTTAATAAATTTTAAATTACTATTTTTGATAAATTCATACAATAAAACCCCAAAAAAATGATTTGGAATCCATCAGAAGGTGTTCATTTAGGCCCTTTATATCTTAGATTTTATAGTTTAATGTTTGTTATAGCTTTTGGATTAGGCTATTATATAATGAAGAAAATTTTCATTAATGAAAAAGAAACTCCAGAAAAACTTGACACTTTGTTTATTTGGTCTGTTTTAGCTACACTACTTGGTGCACGATTAGGTCATGTTTTCTTTTATGACTGGGAATATTTTAGAAATCATCCACTTGAAATTTTGCTTCCTTTCAAATTTGAACCTGAGTTTCAATTCACTGGTTTTGCAGGATTAGCCAGTCATGGCGCAGCGATTGCAATGATAATTACGATGTATTATTACAGTAAAAAAATCATTAAAAAACCTTTATTGTGGGTTTTAGATAGAGTAGTAATTCCTGTAGCTTGTGGAGCAATATTTGTTAGAATTGGTAATTTTTTTAATTCAGAAATTGTAGGAAAAGAAACATCAAATACTACGTTTGGAGTTAAATTCATAAGAGATTATTTTACTCCTCAAGATATTGTTGATAGAACTGGCATTGCCGATCCTGATACTGCATACAGAGCGATTGTCTCAAATCCAAAATTTCATGATTTATTAGCTCAAGTTCCATTAAAACATCCGGCTCAATTGTATGAAGGTTTTTGCTATATTTTTGTCTTTTTTATTTTACTTTTTCTTTATTGGAAAACTAGAACTGCAGAAAAACATGGATTATTATTCGGAATATTTTTAATTCTTTTGTGGTCTGTTCGTTTTGCAGTAGAATTTGTAAAAGGAAAACAAGGTGGAATTGAAGATTTATTTGGTGTATTTTCAACAGGACAATGGTTGAGTATACCGTTTATATTTGTTGGCCTATATTTTCTATTTATGGCAGAAAAACCTTTACCCGAAAATATTGATTATTAATCATCTAAATAGAATATAATTACAAAGAGAGAACCTTAATAGTTCTCTTTTTTTTTTTAGCGCCATTCGCTCTAAATAAAAAATATACTGAAGTTAACCTATTCAAAAACCTCTATAAATAGTCAACAGAATTAGTTTAAACAACAATTTGATTGGCTATAATATTAGTAACGAATTATAAATTCCAATCATACTAAGTTGTTTGGTAATTCAATCTAGGAAATTATAAATCTCAATTATTCAATTTATACGAACAAAAAAAAACTACTTTTCAATGAAAAGTAGTTTTTAATATATAATTAATTCTTTATTTTATTGTTGATCATCAAAGTGACGTTTTTCAATATCTTGCAAATCAGCTTTACCCATCGTGTCAACTAAAACTGGAGTCGCAATGAATAACGAAGAATAAGTTCCAACAACAATACCTACAAGCATTGCAAAGATAAATCCTCTAATAGATTCACCACCAAATAAGAACATTGTTAATAACACTAAAATCATCATTAACGAAGTATTTAATGTTCTTGATAACGTACTATTAATAGACGCATTTACAACATCTTTAAAGTGACCTTTTTTATTACCACCAAGGTATTCACGAATTCTATCAAATACAATAACGGTATCATTCATTGAGTAACCAATTACAGTTAAGATTGCAGCTATAAAGTGCTGATCCATTTCCATGTGGAAAGGCATAAATTTATAACACAATGAATAAATTCCTAAAACAAAAATAACATCATGAAATACTGCAGCGATTGCACCTAATGAATACTGCCATTTACGGAAAGAAATCACTAAATATAAACCTACAACTAACATTGCACCAATAACAGCCCAATAGGAGTTAGTTTTAATGTCTGCTGAAATCGAAGCTCCAACTTTGGATGCTTGTAGAACGCCAAAAGTTTTCCCATCATATGAATTGATAAATTTTTCATATGTAATATCTTTATTAAAATATTTTTTTAAAACATCGAATAATTTTTTATTTACATCTTTATCAACATTAGTACCTTCCGCTTCAATTTTATATTTCGTAGTTATTCTTAATTGATCGGCATCACCAAATATTTTAGCTTCTGCACTTCCAAAAACTTTTGAAAGCTCTTCTGATACTTGTGTTGGTTCAACAGGTTTTTCAAATTTAATTTGAAAAGTTCTTCCTCCAACAAAATCAACTCCTTGGTCAAGACCATTTGTGAAGAATGATGCAAAACTTCCGATGATTACAACAGCAGAAAAGATATAAGTCCATTTTTTAAATCCAATAAAGTCAAAATGAAATCCTGTAAACCAATTTTTAGTTATTGAAGTTGAGAAAGTCAATTCTTTATTATTAGCAACATCTCTATCAATAAAAATTCTGGCAATAAATATTGAAGTAAATAAAGAAGTAAAAATACCAATCAACAGTGTAGTTGCAAAACTTTGGATAATTCCAGTACCAAATATAAATAAAATTGCTCCAGTTAAAACGTGTGTAACGTTGGCATCAATAATAGAACGCATTGCACCTTTCCAACCGTAAGAAGTTTTTACAGCATCCGCTAATGATTTACCATCACGCAGTTCTTCTTTTGCACGTTCATAAATAATGATATTTGCATCCACAGCAGTACCTAATGTTAATACTATACCGGCAATACCAGGCAAAGTAAGCACAAATAAAGAACTACCACTAGCTAAAATACCAAAAAGTAAAAGTAGATTTAACAATAATGCTAAGTTAGCATACCATCCAGCTCTACCGTAATAGAACACCATCCACAAACAAACTAAGAAAAATCCAACAATTGAAGAAGTTGTACCAGCATCAATAGCTTTTTGTCCTAAAGATGGTCCAACAATTTCAGATTGAACAATTTCGGCAGCTGCAGGTAATTTACCAGCATTTAAAACATTAGCTAAATCTTTAGTTTCGGTAATATCAAAATTTCCTGAAATTTCAGATCTTCCACCAGCAATAGGTCCAGAAGAAACCCCAGGAGCTGAATAAACTATATCATCAAGAGCAATTGCAATATAACCTTTAGTAGTAAATGCATTTCCAGTTAACTCTTCCCATTTTCTTGCACCTAAACCATTCATTTGCATTGAAACCGCAGGTTTACCAAGTTGATCAAAAGTATCTCTAGCGTCAGTGATTACACCTCCACTCAATGGAGCTATATTATCTTTATTTCCTTTAAGAGCATAAAGTTCAAAAGTTTCTGTTTCTTTTTTTGTTTTATCGTCAATTGTAACATTCGGTTTTCCCCAAACAAATTTAACAAAACGTTTGTCTGCTGGAATTAAAGCACGAATTTCAGATCGTCTTAAATAAGAGTTAACTTTTGCAGTATCTTTTTTTGCTACAATACCTAAAACTGGTCCGCCACCTTGTGATACAAATTTATCTAAAAGTGGATTTCCTCCTTTTTTATCAGATGCTACTGAATCTTTAGATTTATCTGTTAACATTGCAGTTAATGAATCTGGCGTAGCAGTTTTAACATCTTTATTTGCAACTTTAACAACTTCTGTCTTTTTTAATGCCTCATTTGCTGACATCAGGAATCCACCGATTTCATCAATTTTGTATGTTTCCCAAAATTCTAATTGAGCAGTTTTGGATAATAAATCCTTTATTCTATCAATATCTTTAGCACCTGGTAATTCTACTAGAATTCTTCCAGATTCACCAATTTTTTGGATATTAGGTTGTGAAACACCAAATTTCTCAATACGTTTATTTAATACTCCAAAAGCACTTTCAACAGATTCATTTACTTTTTTCTTAATGATTTTTTTTGCTTGATCATCAGTTGTTTTAAAATCGATACCTGCTTCTTGAAGATTTCTATTTGCAAAAATATCTGTCGAAGCTAACTTTGTAGTCCCATTCGAAAGAGCATCAAATGCTTCAAAAAAAGCATCTAAGTAAGTTTGATTTCCTTTTTGATCTCTAGTTGCATTATCTAATGCTTTATTAAAAATCGGATTTTTAGAATTATTAGAAAGACCTTTTAAAACATCTTTAACTGATATTTGAAGAATTACATTGATTCCTCCTTCTAAGTCAAGTCCTTTGTTAATTTGTTTTTTACTAACTTCACCGTAAGTGTAATCTGTAAAACCTAAGTTAAATACTTTCTCTTTACTTATAGAGTCTAAATACTTAACCTCTTTTGCTGGGTTTCCAGCTGCAAATGTTTTTGCGTCTTTTTGTACCTTACTAGCTACGAAAGTGAAAGAAAGTTGGTAAATGCTTACCAATGCAAATAGAATTGCGAAAAATTTAATAAGTCCTTTATTCTGCATTATTACTAAAAATTAATTAATTTTTGTTTGTTAGATTTTAAAAAGCATGTAAACAACAAGTAATGTATTGATTTTCAATACAAATCAACATAAACACTCAACTACACGATTTTTGAAACGTGCAAATATATAATTAACCTAAAGATTAACAAATTATTTACACATTAATATCAAAAAAAAGACCGCAGTAATGCAGTCTTTCTTTTTATTTACTGAAATGTTATGATAAAACCGATTTCAAATCAGCATTCATCGCTCTAACTGCATCAGCACTATTAGCAAATTTTGCTTTTTCATCATCGTTTAAGTTGATATCAACAATTTTTTCTACACCGTTTTTACCAATAATACAGGGTACGCCAATGCAAATATCATTTTGACCATATTCGCCTTCAAGGAAAACTGAACATGGAATCATTTTCTTTTGGTCGTTCAAGATGCTATCTACCAAAAATGCAACCGATGCTCCTGGTGCAATCCAAGCAGATGTTCCTAACAAACCTGTCAGCGTAGCTCCGCCAACCATTGTATCTGAGGCTACTTTAGTCAACTCATCTGAAGACAAAAATTCTGAAACTGGTACACCATTATAAGAAGCCAATCGTGTTAAAGGAATCATAGTAGTATCTCCGTGACCTCCAATTACCATTCCTTGAATATCATTAGCTGGCTTGTCTAGAGCTTGAGACAAATAACATTTAAAACGTGAACTATCTAAAGCACCACCCATTCCGATAATTCTATTTTTTGGTAAACCTGTAGCTTTTAACGTAAGGTAAGTCATTGTATCCATTGGATTTGAAACTACAACTACAATTGCATTTGGTGAATGCGCCAATAAACTTTCGGCAACACCTTTTACAATTCCAGCATTAATTCCGATAAGTTCTTCACGAGTCATTCCTGGTTTTCTCGGAATTCCTGATGTAATTACTACTACATCACTTCCTGCTGTTTTTGAATAATCATTAGTACTTCCAGAAACTTTGGTATTAAAACCTAAAGTAGTTTGGGTTTGCTTAATATCTAATGCTTTACCTTCAGCAAAACCTTCTCTGATGTCTAATAATACGATTTCACTCGCGATTCTTCTGTGAGCAATAGCGTCAGCACAAGTTGCGCCTACATTTCCTGCTCCTACTATAGTAACTTTCATTGTATTGTGTGTTATATTGATAATTAATTAAATTCGTATTGAACTGATATATTTGTATTTACAAATTTACCAAAAGCTAAAGATGTTTGCACATAAATTTTACTGAATTGATATCTTCCCGAAATTTCAGCAATGTAATTATATTTTGTTTTGTAAATATCTCTAAGTTTTTCATTTAATATATACTGCACTGGAATTACATCTTCAATTTGTCCACGTTCGCCTGTAAGCATGTATTTAAAATCGCTTCTGTTGGAAATTGCACTTGCCATTAATTCGAACTTCTTCCATTCTTTAGAAGCGCTAAATTGCAATTGCCATGTATCAACTTTTCCAGTAATCCTATTAATTCCTAAATTTCCGTAAGACGTGTACGTATCAATAAAATCAAAACTTATATTTTCTTTTGAGAAAGCCAACAATGCGGCTAAATTAATTTTCTTTTTCTCAAGTGATTTAAAGTATTGGCTAAAATTATGTTTTAAACCAAAACCATAAACTTGGTAGTCACCTCTTTTAAGTTTGACTTTGGTAGAATATTTACCAACGACTTCAAAACCTTTCCACAATGAGATAGAACCTTGTAAATACGGATAAACTACTGTTTCTTGATTTACGCCTTTTGGTGTTTGCATTCTAACTTCATTATTATCAATTTGTCCAACTAAATAATATTGAGTGTCATTCCCTAATGCAGTTGGAACCGTAACTGATGTTTGGTTTTCAATAGTAAAAAAAGAAAAATCAGAATTGCTAATTTGAAAATTTCTATCTCTTTTTGGTACAAAAAAAACATTTCCATAAAGTCCTAAAGTTACATCATATAACTTTCTTTTCTTGGGAGAAGTCATCCAACCAGCTGATGCTTGATAAACCGCTCCATCGGTTGCTGGCGTAATATATTTTTCTGAATACAAAGTGGCATCATTTAGAAACCTTCCAATTTCTTCAAAAGTTTGTGCAGTTTGAGAAAAGGATTTGCATGAAAAAATCAAACAAATCCCTATAATTATATATTTCAAAAACCTATTATGCATCGATATTTGCATAAACAGCATTTTTCTCAATAAACTCTCTTCTTGGCGGAACCTCGTCTCCCATTAACATTGAGAATACTCTATCAGCTTCTGCCAAACTATCTATAGTTACTTGACGTAAAGTTCTGAAATTTGGATCCATTGTGGTTTCCCATAATTGCTCTGCATTCATTTCTCCAAGACCTTTATAACGTTGAATAGCAGCACTTCCTCCCATTTTCTCGTTGGCTGAATCACGTTGTGCATCATTCCAAGCGTATTCTTTTTTGTTTCCTTTTTTAACTAAATATAAAGGTGGTGCAGCGATATAGACATGTCCGCCTTCAATTAATTCACGCATAAAACGGAAAAAGAAAGTCAAAATCAAAGTAGCAATGTGACTACCATCGACATCAGCATCACACATAATAATTACTTTGTGGTATCGTAATTTTGCTAAGTTTAATGCTTTAGAATCTTCTTCTGTTCCAATGGTTACACCTAAAGCAGTGAAGATATTTCTGATTTCTTCGTTTTCAAAAACTTTGTGGTGCATTGCTTTTTCAACATTCAAAATCTTACCTCTTAATGGCATGATGGCTTGAAAGTTTCTATCGCGACCTTGTTTTGCAGTTCCACCTGCCGAATCACCCTCGACAAGATAAACTTCACATTTTGCTGGATCTTGTTCGGAACAATCAGATAATTTTCCTGGTAAACCTCCACCGCCTAAAACGGTTTTACGTTGTACCATTTCACGTGCTTTTTTAGCCGCATGTCGTGCTTGAGCCGCAAGAATTACTTTTTGAACAATGATTTTAGCATCGTTTGGATTTTCTTCTAAATAATTTTCAAGCATTTCTGAAACCGCTTGAGAAACTGGAGAAACTACTTCTCTATTACCTAATTTGGTTTTAGTTTGACCTTCAAATTGTGGTTCAGAAACTTTAACCGAAATAATAGCCGTTAATCCTTCACGGAAATCATCACCAGAAATTTCAAATTTTAATTTATCTAATAAACCAGAAGCATCTGCATATTTCTTTAATGTACGAGTTAATCCCATACGGAAACCTTGCAAATGCGTTCCACCTTCATGTGTATTAATGTTATTTACGTAAGAAAAAATATTTTCAGAATAACTAGTATTGTAAACCAAAGCAACTTCAACAGGAACTTCTCCTTTTTCGTGCTCCATACTAATTACATGTGAAATAATTGGCTCACGACCACCATCGAGAAAACGAACGAATTCTTTCAATCCTTCTTTAGAATGAAATACTTCACCTTCATATTCTCCGTTATCTTTAGTATGACGTTTATCTGTAAGTGTAATTGTAATTCCTTTGTTCAAGAAAGACAACTCACGCATACGAGCCGCTAAAGTATCATAATTGTACTCAATTGTTTGGGTAAAAATTGTAATGTCTGGATGAAAAGTAACCATTGTACCACGCTTAGTTGTTTCACCAACTTGCTTAACTGGATACATTGCTTTTCCTTTTTCATATTCTTGTTCGTAGACTTTTCCGTCTCTAAAAACCGTTGCTTTTAAATGATCAGAAAGTGCGTTTACACAAGAAACTCCGACTCCGTGAAGTCCTCCAGAAACTTTATAAGAATCTTTATCAAATTTTCCTCCGGCACCAATTTTAGTCATTACTACCTCAAGAGCAGAAACGCCTTCTTTTTTGTGCATATCAACTGGAATTCCACGTCCGTTGTCTTCAACAGAAACCGAATTATCTTCGTTGATAAATACGCCAATAGTATCACAATGACCAGCTAACGCCTCATCAATTGAGTTATCTACTACTTCATAAACTAAATGGTGTAAACCTCTAACGCCAGTATCTCCGATGTACATTGATGGTCGCATTCTTACGTGCTCCATTCCTTCTAATGCCTGAATACTGTCAGCTGAATAGCTATTCTTTTTAATCTCGTCGCTCATATTAAATTGTATCGTAAGTATGATTTTTGTCTAACACGCAAATATAGAAAAATAAACATGTTTTTAAAGCGATTTTAACCATTTTATAGCGTAAGTTATTAACATTTATCTTTTAATAAATTTTAATTGATTTAAAGCAATTTTTTGGTGCTTTAAAATTTGTTGTTTTATATAATGAATTGATATACTGACAAATACTATTTAGCCCTGATTGCAATGGAAAGTTTTTTACACCTGACAGGTTTTTTTTAAACCTGTCAGGTGTAAAAAACTTGGAATGGAAAGCAGGAATACGGATTACTGATAAATAACTGACTATTCGCTTCAAATTAAAATAAGAAATTACTTCGCACCTCGCAATGACAAACAAAAAACGCTCACCAAAAAATGATGAACGTTTTAGAATCTGAAACAAGTTCAGATTAAACAAACAAACTAAACTTCAATAAATTCAGGTAACAAGCCTGAATTTTTTGTTATTCAATAAATTGAATTATGCTTTTGCGTAGGCATCTTCGTGAACGCTTGCCACTGCTCTACCCGATGGATCGTTCATGTTCTTGAAGGCTTCATCCCATTCTAATGCGATTTTGGTACTGCAAGCAACACTAGCTTCTTGAGGCACGCTCAATGCGGCTGCATCGCTCGGGAAATGTTCCGTAAAAATAGAACGGTAATAATATTCTTCTTTGGATGTTGGCGTTTGAATTGGAAATTTGAATTTTGCATTTGCCAATTGTTCGTCAGAAACTGCTTCGCCAACTACTTCTTTCAAAGTGTCAATCCAACTGTAACCTACGCCATCACTGAATTGTTCTTTTTGTCTCCACGCTACACTTTCGGGTAACATGTCTTCGAATGCTTTACGTAAAACCCATTTTTCCATGCGTTCGCCGTTTATCATTTTGTCTTGTGGATTGATTCGCATTGCGACATCCATGAATTCTTTATCTAAAAATGGAACACGACCTTCAATTCCCCAAGCCGCTAGACTTTTGTTAGCACGTAGGCAATCGTACATGTGTAATTTACTTAATTTACGTACGGTTTCTTCATGAAATTCTCTTGCATTTGGTGCTTTGTGAAAATATAAATAACCTCCAAATAATTCGTCAGAACCTTCGCCAGAAAGTACCATTTTGATTCCCATTGATTTGATAACTCTTGCCATTAAATACATTGGAGTTGAAGCGCGAATTGTAGTTACATCATACGTTTCAATATTGTAAATTACATCACGAACGGCATCTAAACCTTCTTGAATTGTGAATTTTATTTCGTGGTGAATTGTTGCTAAATGATCAGCAACTTTTCGAGCTGCGGCTAAATCGGGTGAACCTTCTAAACCTACTGCAAACGAATGTAATTGTGGATACCAAGCATCGGAAGTATCGCCAGATTCAATACGTTTTTGGGCATATTTTTTGGCTACAGCCGATGTGATTGACGAATCCAATCCGCCAGAAAGTAAAACACCATAAGGAACATCACTCATCAATTGTCTTTTAACTGCGGCTTCTAATGCTACTTTTATTTCTTCGATGCTGGTTGCGTTGTCTTTTACAGCATCATAATCAGTCCATTCTCTTTTGTACCATTGCACGAATTCGCCGTCTTTACTTGACATATAATGTCCTGGAGGAAATAGTTGAATTTTGGTGCAATAGCCTTCTAGTGCTTTTAATTCGGAAGCTACGTAAAAAGTTCCGTTTTCGTCCCAACCAATATATAAAGGTATGATTCCCATGTGGTCGCGTGCAATGAAATATTCGTCTTTTTCTACGTCATAAATTGCGAATCCGAAAATTCCGTTCATTTCGTCAATAAAGTGAACGCCTTTCTCTTTGTATAATGCTAGAATAACTTCGCAATCACTTTCGGTTTGAAAATGGTATTTTCCTTCAAATTGTTTGCGCAATTCTCTATGGTTGTATATTTCGCCATTGGCTGCAAGAACTAAACTTTTATCTTCGCTAAACAGCGGTTGTTTTCCAGAAGCCGGATCAACAATTGCTAAACGTTCGTGTGCTAAAATAGCTTTATCATTGCTGAAAATTCCGCTCCAATCTGGTCCGCGATGACGGATGATTTTAGACATTTCTAATACTTTTGGTCGTAAAACTTCTGCTTTTTGTTTTAAATCGAAGGCACATACAATTCCGCACATAATCTTATTTTATTTATAGTATGACAACAAAATTCAATAAAAACCTAAAATAAGAAAACTAACTATTCACATTTAGTTTCAATTTATAACTAAAAATACTTTTATTATATTAATATGAAAGTAAATTTAATTTATGAACGTGTTAGATAACTATTGATGAAAAATTTTTTAAAATTATCAGAATTATATTATAATTATACAATATATATGTATTTTATCGCATTTATTGATGCTTTTAACTGATTAATTAAATATTTATGATTAGCTTTATAAAACAAACAAAAAATATACTATGAAAAACAATTACCTATTATCACTACTATTCTTATTTAATTTTTACTTTAGCGTTGGACAAGTTGGTATTGGAACTGCGAACCCACAAGCAACATTAGACATCAACGGAACTGCAAGAATTAGAACATTAACAAATTACACTTCAACAGCGGCATCGCAAGATTCTATAATGATAGCCGATGGACGTGGCAATGTTAAAATAACAACTTCAAAACAGATTTTTAATTGCGTTTTAAAATCCTTGGTAAAAGGTAGTTTCTCAAGTAGTTCAGACATTACCTTAAGTTTAATTTCTGGTAGCGTAAAAATTCCATTTAACACCTTAGATTTTGATATAAATGATGAGTTTAATACCTCATTAAGCACATTTACTCCAAAACAAGATGGTATTTATGAAGTAACTGTGCAAATAAAAGCAAGTAATGCTATTGGCGTCACGACCAACTTTGGAGTAGCCATTTTAAAAAACAATACCATTGTTAATAAAAATGCCTTTGCTAATGTTGGTGTATTAGGCATTAACACAACGCCGCCTGTTAGATATATAACTACACTTGTTCAATTAACCTCAGCAGATACATTAAGCTTTAAGGTAGTTTCTGATTTACTTTCATTGTCAATAACTGGAAATAGAGAAGATTGTTTTTTCACAATTAAGCAAGTGCACTAAAATTAATATATTTGTTTAATTACATAGTTTGTTTTATTAATCTCAAATTCAAATCCAACACTATTTCCCATCAATTTCATACCAAGCGGCGATTGTGGTGAAAGTGCAATTATAGTTTTATTATCTATAGTGATTTTTGGTAAAGCTGCGCTTATAAATAATAACATTCCATTGGCTTGAACTAGACTTCCTAAAGCAATTTTATTGTGAATTTGCGTGGCATCAATTTTGTCTAAAACTGCTTTTTGCTCTAGAATTTCTTTGAGTTTATGATTGAGTTTTTCTTGCTCAATGTGCATCATAGATAAAGCTGTTTCGTGCTTATCGCCTGCTGAACCTTTAGCATCGTTTTTAGAATCTTCGGTTAAACCAGAAATCATATCACGGAAAACGTCGATTTTATCTTGTAGTAGTTGATGGTGGTGGTTGAGGATTTTTTGTTTCATATTTTTTTGCCACGAAGGCGCTAAGTCACAAAGTTTTTTTAAAAACAAAATAAGAAGACACAAAGAAAAACCTTAATTTTTACTTTGTGTCTTAGTGCCTTTGTTGCATTTATTAAAAATCAAATTTATAATTAGCTCCAATCAAGCCTTGAATTCCTTGAACAGGATAACTTATCCAACGTTGGTAACTTTGATTTGCTAAATTATTTCCTTTCAAAAAGAATGTTAATCGTTCGTTATATTTGTAACCAACATGAGAATTTAAATCAAAATAGCTATCTAATGTAGTTGTTTCTGTTGTGAAAGTTGGTGGAAATATTGCTAATGCTGTTTGAACAAATTTTATGTCTTTTCGTTCACCAACAAAGAATACGTTTAATCCTGCATACCATTTAGAAGTTATATTAAAATCTACATTTGAATTTATTTTTAATGCTGGTAAATTCCACGCTTCAGCTTGATTATTGGTAGAATAACTGCTAAAAGTTCCGTTGATTCCGAATGATACATTTTTAGAAAAATCGGCTTTCAATTCTCCATAAAAACTAATTGTTTTTACATCATCATAAACTACATCAAATGAATTTCCGTTGGCATAACCTTCTTTATTAGTATTGTAATACGAAAAACCGTTTCTTAAAAACAATGATTTTGAACCTTCATTCATGTATGAACCTCTAATATTATAACCTATTGTATTTGCTAATTTTCCTTTTAGTCCAACATAAATATCATAGCGTTGATCGGTTGGCGCAATAACTAAAGTTGGTGAAACGAAGAAATTTTCTTGCGTAAATTCTTGAAATGAATTTTGTTTCAAAGCTCCTTCTGCCCCAGCGTAAGCAACCATTAAATCTCCAACAACTTTATAAGATACGGTGATATTTGGGTAAACAAATAATTTATTTTTTTTAATTGTTTGTGATTCTGTTGCCATACTATAGAAAATTCCAACACCTACATTTACCGAAAAATCATCTTTGTTAATCTGAAAACTTGGTTTGAAACCAACATTGGTATAACCATATTTAATTCCGCCAACATCATAATAATCTTTTTGAAATTTTCCGTTGATGTAATCTAAAATAAAATCGGTTTTTAGTTTAACATCCATTACATCAAACTCTAATGAAGGTTTTGCAATAAATCGATTTTCATTGGAAGAAAAAGCATCTGAAAAATGACTGAATTTAAAAGTAGCTTCCTTGAAAACGCTTTCGCCTAAGGTCAATCGTCCGCCTAAATAAATATTTTGATAGGTTTGTTTTGGATTGATACTATTAATGTATAAATCAGAAGCAGTTGGCGTTAAAGTTGCATACAAAATCGGATCTAAACCATACCAGTTGTAAGTTTGACGCTGGTAACCAATATCGCCATTCCAAGATAAATTTTTAGATTTACTACCGTAAGTTACATCGATACCGGTATTTGAAAAATTATCATCTAAAACTACATTTTTGATGCCGCCTTGCGATGATAAATGACGCAACATTGCGCCAACATAATTGCCATTTTCTAAAGTTTGTGTTACAAATAATTCGGCATTGATATTTCCATAATTTCCTGCGGCTAATGTGGCATAATTACTGAATAATTTTTCTTTTGCACCGTTTTCTACTCCAGCCGCTTTTCCTTTGGATGGAGTGAATGTTGATGCAACTGGAAAAGAAAAAATATTATATTGTATGGTTTCTTTTTTAGACGTTTCATCATCTTCTAAAGTAGGTGTTTCTTTAACTTTAAAAGCATCCGAAATTGTTGGCGTGTAGGGTTTTACAACATTTACGACTTCCGTACCGATATCGCCATCTTGTTTTTGGGCAAATGAAATTTGAGTAGTTAAAAACACTACTGCAATTGCGATTTTATATTGGAAATTGATTTTCATATTTATTTTTTTAAAAGCACTTCGATTGCGCTCAGTGTGACATTATCTTACTAATTGACTTAACGCTAAACTATTTTATAATTGATGAATTTGTTTTACTTTCTTCAGTTTTAATGTTATTTAATTCGGTTTGTGCTTCTTGAACGACATCCGGAAAATCAGCGAAGTTTTCGATTACACTATCTAAAATGGCGGTTGCTTGAAAACTGTCTTTCAATCCGTAATAGTTTTTTGCCATTACAATCAAACCTCTCGCACCAAAATATTTATAACCCGAATAATCTTTAGCTAATTTTTGAACTGACTTATTAGAATCGGCATATTTTGCATCTTTATTTTTGAAATACGCATCATAATACAACGCTTCGGCAGCCAATTCGCCTTTCGCAATTTTTAATAAATTGGCATAAGCAACTCTAGCTTTAGCCTCATCATTGGCTTTGATTGCAGAACGCGCTACAATAATTTGCGCATCACTTTTTACTTTGTTATCCGTTTTTGGATTGGCTAATACTTTATCCGCATAAACCACTGAATTCGGATAATCTTTTTGTCCATAATAGGCACGCATTAAATTGGCTTGCGCAAATGTTACGTTCTGTGGAAAATCAGCTTCAGTTTCTAATCGTTTTAAAACCGGAATTGCTTTGGTAAAATCGTCTTTTTTCAAATAAATCTCGCACAAACGCGCTAACGACTGTTCCGTATATTCACTTTTTGATTGTGCAATCACGTATTCATAATTCGAAACCGAATTGGCTTCTAAACCATCGGCATAATAAGATTGAGCCAAATAGAAATTGGCTTTCAACGCATGAATTCCTTTTGGAAATTTTGCCACATAACCGCTTAAAGTAGTAATTGCTTGTTTTCGATTATTTTGCAAATATTGCTTTTCGGCAGCTTCATAAGTATCATTATCTAATTCAGCATCTGAAACTTCTACAAAATCTAATGTTCGAACCCAAGTTGCATATTCATCTACTTTTCCGTTATCTACATAAATTAATCTTGCTGTTGAAACGGCTTCCAAAGCTTCTGGAGTTCTAGGATAATCGGAAGCTACTTTTTTAAATTTAGCAATTGCTTGATCGTCTTTATTAGCATTGTAATAAATCAAACCTTGTCGTAAAACGGCTTTTGAAGCATACGAACCATTTTTAAATTCAGTTAATAATTGATCATAAGTTTTGATTGCTAAATCGGTTTTGTTATCAGCAACATACGTATTTCCTAATTCAAATAAAGCATCATCACGATATTGAGACGTTTTGAAAGTGGTTAAGAATTTATTAAAATCTTCAATTTTTTTGTCATTTTTACTGACAAATCCGTAACTTATTGCTTTTTGAAATGCAGCATAATCGGCATCAACGCTTTTCAATTCGATTGCTTTATTGTAAGCTTCCATTGCCGGATAATATTTAGATGAAACGAATCGGCTGTCGCCCAATCTTAAGTAAGCATCATTCAAACGGATTTTATCATCTTTAGAAACATCAATATAATTCTGAAAATAATTTCCAGCTTGATCGTATTCTTTTTGTTTAAAATAACAATACGCAATGTTGTAATTTAAGTTTTTAAATTCAGGTGTGTTTTTAGCTTCGGTCATTCCTTCAAATTGCTTAAAACTCAATAAAGCATCATTAAAACTGTCTAAAGTATATTCGGTTTCAGCTTTCCAAAAAGTAGCACGTGCTGAAAACTTTGCGTCTTTTTGAACTCCAATTGAAGTTTTAAAAATCTTCAAAGCTTCTTGATAATTCCCATCGGTATACAATTCTAAACCTCTGTAAAATGTTACTTTTTGATACGCCAAACGGTTTTCAGGATTTTTATTTTTCTCTAATAATGTTAACGCTTCTTTATAATTTTTTGATGTAATATAGGAATTAATCAACAAATTTTCAATTTCATTTTTGCTTGATGAATTCGGATATTTATTTAAAAATGAAGACAAAACATCAGGAACACTTTGGTACGAATTTCCTATTTCGTAACTGATTTTTGCATAATTCAAATTGGCATCTTCTTGAATTTTCTTATCGAAATCCATTTCCGAAGCAATTTTAAATGCATTTAATGCTTGTTGTTTTTTATCAGTTTTCATGTAGCTTTCACCCAAATGATAATAAGCGTTTTGTGCTACAAAGTCTTTTCCGTCAATGATTTTATTGAATTGTGAAATAGCATTTTCGTAATCTTTTTGCTGATAATAAGTATATCCCAATTGATAAAAATCGGTGTTATTCCATTTTCCTTTTTTTCCATTATAGGCTTTTAAATAAGGTAACGCTTCATCGTATTTTTTCAAATTGAAATAACTTTCACCAATAATCTTGCTTAATTCAGATTTTTCTAAAGCACTTGATTTCGCCATTGCAGCTTTTCCTAAATCAATTGCTTTTTGGAAATTTCCTAATTTGAAATTCATATCCGCTTGAAAATATGACAACTTTTCTTTGTATTTCTCTTCGCCTGAAACTTGGTCGAAATACTTAGTAGCTTCTTTATAATCATCGCCTTC
Source organism: Flavobacterium sp. SUN046 (assembly GCF_028867965.1). Lineage (GTDB taxonomy): Bacteria > Bacteroidota > Bacteroidia > Flavobacteriales > Flavobacteriaceae > Flavobacterium. The sequence goes on along the minus strand of NZ_JAPQNT010000007.1, from coordinate 183,317 downwards.
ATAAGCCATAAATCCTAAATAATATTTGGCTTGCGAACCAAATTCTTTAGAATTAGCAACTTTATTCAAGTAAGTTGTCGCTTCTTTTTTATTTTTAGCAGAGAAATAGGAATATCCTTTTTGGAAATTGTATTTTTCTAATTCGTCATACGTCAAGGCACTTTCATCTACTTTATTGAAATATTCTAACGCTTTTGGAAAATTTCCGTTTTCGAAATAATACGTTCCAACTCCAATAAAAGCTTGGTTTTGTTTAGTACTTGTTGGATAATTTGCTACAAAATCTTCCATCAATTTATCAGCACCAGATTGGTTTAACCGAATGGCACAATTGGCAATATAATAAGCACAATCCGCTTGGATATCTTGCTCTTTATTAGTTTGTTGCACTTTATCGAATAAAATTTGAGCAGCCAAATACTGCTTGTCATTGTACAATGAAGTTGCTTTATCAAATTCGGAACGTTGATTGGTGTAAATTGCAGTTTGTTGCGCCGAGACTGTAGCTGTCGCAACAAGAATATTTAAAGTCAAAAAAGCAGTTATATTTCGCATTGCATTGTTTTTTTATAATCATTCAAAATTATCATTCTACTATGTATAACGAGAGATTGTTTGGTTTTATTATAAACATTTTTCTTAACAATTCTATTTTAGAGATTAGATTTTAGATATCAAATTTTAAAAAGTCTTTAAACAATAAAAATCAACTTGTTAAGTTTGATTTATAGTTAGTAAAAAATTTATATATCTAAAATCTAATATTTAAAATTTAAAATTTATTACTTTTACCCATTAAACAAAATTTCTTATGTCGCAAGTTGTACTATCATTAAAAGACGTTACTATTTATCAAGAAAATAAAGTGATTTTATCTCAAATAAATCTTGAAGTATGTCACGGTGAATTTCTTTATATCATTGGAAAAACTGGTACAGGAAAAAGTAGTTTTATGAAAACATTGTATGGCGATTTACCATTAACAGAAGGCGAAGCCCATTTTGTTGAATATGATTTAGCCACTTTACAAGAAAAAGATATTCCGTACTTGAGACGAAAAATTGGAATTGTTTTTCAAGATTTTAAATTGCTACCTGACAGAAGTGTTAGTGATAATATGCTATTTGTTTTAAAAGCAACAGGCTGGGTTGATCCTGCAGAAATGCAACATAAAATTGATGAAGTTTTAGATAAAGTTGGTATGAAAGGTTTTGCAAATCAAATGCCACACCAACTTTCGGGCGGTGAACAACAACGTGTTGCAATTGCCAGAGCGTTGCTAAATGATCCCGAATTGATTCTTGCTGATGAACCAACCGGAAATCTTGATCCGCAAACAAGCGCCGAAGTTCTTGAAGTATTAAAAAGCATCAATTCTTTAGGAAAAACAATCATTATGGCAACTCATGATTATGCTCTACTAATGAAATTTCCATCTAAAACTTTGAAGTGTGAAGACGGAGCTATCTTTGAAGTAGTTCAAAAAACAGTTTAGATATTTTATGTAAACACGTGAATTGAATTTTATTTCTTTTAGAATTAACTAAATTCTATAACTAATAGAACATTGAATTTAAGTTCCGATTAAAAAAATTATTTCATGCTGTCTATTTTAATTACAATTTACAATTACAATTTATTTCCGCTTGTAGAAGAACTTTACAAACAATGTGTTGCTTGTAAGGTTGATTTTGAAATTCTAACTCAAGACGATGCTTCAAATTCAAAATTGAATATTGAAAATGAAAAAATAAATTCGCTACCCAATTGTAGTTTTGTTGTTTTACCTGATAATGTTGGTTATCGAGAAAATAAGAATATTTTAGTTTCAAAATCAAAATTTGAAAATCTATTAATATTAGATGGTGATTGTAAAATTATTTCTGAAAAATTTATACAGAATTATCTAGACAATATAAATAATGATGTTGTTTATGGCGGACGAATTCATCCTAAAGTTGCGCCAAGTAAAAGAAAACTTTTGAGATGGAAATACGGTAAATTTATGGAAGACAAGAGTTTAAATCAAAGATTAGAGTTTCCGTATCGTTCCATATTATTCAACAATACTTTAATTACTAAAAGTTGCTTCAACAAAATAAAATTTGACAGTAGTTTTAAAAAATACGGCCATGACGACACGCTATTTTCATTTGAATTAAGCAAAATAAAAGCCAAAATAAAACACATTGAAAACCCAGTTCAACATGATGATATCGATGATAATGAGGTATTTTATGCCAAAACAAAAAATTCTCTTGAAAACCTACACTATTTACATTCTAATGCAATGATAAATAGTGAACACAGCCGAATGATTGTACTTCTAAATCGTTTGAAAAAATATAATTTAATTAAATTAACCGCTGGATTTTATTCGCTTTTTGAAAAAATAATTGAATCTAACTTAATTGGTGAAAATCCGAAATTAGTAATTTTTAACTTTTTTAGATTGGGTTATTTTTGCAAAATTGAATCTGAAAACAAATCGGCTATTTGATATAAAAACAAATTATTTTAAAGATTGAAACAAATTTTGCCATTGGTTCATTACAAAATCAATATCATATTTTGAGCTACTTTCTTTTGCAATTAATCCCATTTTAACTCTTAAATTGGAGTCATTTATTAATAAATTCAATTTCTTTATATAATCATCTTCTTTTCCGTTTTCAATAAGAAATCCGTTACGGTTGTTTGATATTATTGCTTTAGGTCCAACCGGACAATCGAATGCTATAACCGGAAGTCCACATGCCATTGCTTCAATTAAAACCATTCCGAATCCTTCGAATCTAGAAGTCATTAAATAAATTGAAGCTTCGAGGTATTTGTCTGTAATTGAAATTGTTGGTTCAAAAAAATTGACATTTTTAGAAATTTGAAGTGCAGCAGTTAATTTTCTTAAACTATTTTCAGAATCGCTACTTCCATAAATATCAAGTATCCAATTGGGATGATTTTCAATAGTTTTTTTCCAAATTTTCAATAATCTATCAAATCCTTTTTCATGAACGTGTCTTCCAACAGCAATTACTTTCTTAGAACTTAAATCAGATTTTTTGTCGGTTGAAAACCATAACGGATTTGGAATTACAATTCCGTTTTTTAATTTCCATTCGTCAATACTTCCAGAAGTTTCTACAACAACATTTTTATATTTTTTGATGCCAAAAGTCTTAACTAAAGTAGTTATTTTTTGTTTTAAATTATATGATAAAGCATTTGAATTTTCTTCTTTAACAAATTTTGAACTATGAATTTCTAAAATAACTGGAATTTTAGTTTTTAAAATAAACGGCAATAAAAAGGCTTTTAAACCATTGTCACAAATAATAATTACATCTGGTTTTATTGTTTGAATAGAATTTTGAAGTTGTAATTTATATGATTTTAAGAAATTAACAACCGAACCATTTAGAGAAATGTCTATCAAAGAAATGTCTTTATGAAACTCATAAAACAACGGAGAGTTACCTTTATTTTGAGTTAAAATAGTGACTTGATAACCCAATTTATTTATTAAATAATTGGACTTAACAGCAAGCACACGAGCGACGCCACCTTCGTTATTAATGTTAGGAACAATGTATAAAATTTTCATTTTTAATTACTTGTATTTAACAGCTGCAACCATTGTCGTCCGATAGTTTCAATCGAAAATTTTTGAATACTTTGCAAAGCATTTGACTTACAATACTTATATAATTCGGTATTTTCTGTTAGGTAATTAATTGCAACCGTTAATTGGTCAAAATCTTGATTAGAAACTAAAATTCCGTTTACATGATTTTCGATCATTTCGCGTGGTCCAGATTCACAATCAAACGAAATTACAGGTGTATTGCAAGCCAAAGATTCTAAAATTACATTAGGCATTCCTTCATTTTGGCTACATAAAACTAAAAATTTAGCGTTTTTAAGGTAGCTAAACGGATTTTCTTTGAATCCCAATAAATGAACTTTATCTGAAACATTACTTTGTTGAGCAGCAATTTCTAAATATTCTTTAGAGCCATCGCCTAAAATAATTAAATGAATCTCTTTACTTGGCAAAACCGAATTTGCATAAGAATGTATTAATTTATCAAATTGTTTAATTTTGGTTTCATATTGTCCAACTGCAATAATATACTCATAATCAATTTCAATTTGCTGGCTAGATTTAAGGTTAATTTCATCTAAATCAATAGGATTATGAATTGTTATTAAATTTTGTAATTGGTGTTTTTTTTCTATCAAAACTTGCATTTGATTGGTTATAGAAACATTGGCATAACTACTATTGTACATGAATCGAGTTAACCAAGAAATAGAAGGCATGTAATAGTCAATTAAGTAGCTATGAATTGTAAAAATCGACTTAGTTCTGTAGATATATTTAGCAATAATTAACTCTTGAATAATTTTATTTCGGAATCTAAAATCGATTATAAAATCAAATTTTTCTTGATTCAAATAAGCATTAAGAGCTTTCAATCGTTTAAATTTATTTAAAAAACCATTAGATTCATTTTTGAGTTTTCCTAAATTAAGTAATTCTCCCGAAAATTGATATTCTACAACATCTAAAACTATAATATTATGAACTTCAACACCATTCTTTTCAAAGAAAATAGAAAGTCGTGCCATCACTTTTTCAGCGCCACCAATTCCTAATCTGTAGCCAATTAAAGCAATTTTATGTTTCTTTTTGTTGTTCATTAATTTTGGTTGTTCCAATGATTTGAGATAACTATTATTTATTCAAAAAAATATTAAAATCTCTTATATAATCACTTTCATCAAAAACTTGTGAGGCTAAAACTAAACAAACGGCACCTGAAGAAAAATTTTCTAATTCTCGCCAAATGTTATTTTTAATCAATAATCCTTTGTTGGGTTTATTTAATGTAATTGTATTTTCTGAAATTCCGTCTTTTAAAACAACATCAAAACTACCCGAAATTGCAATTAAAACTTGTTGTAAATTTTTATGCGAATGACCGCCTCTAATAGCTGAACTCGGAATATCATACAAATAATAAACTCTTTTTATTTCAAAAGGAATTACTTCATTTTCAATAACAGCAATATTTCCGAGACTATTTTCAATTTTAGGAATATCAATTAATTCGATTTTCATACTATTTTAATTTTTGAAATACATTTTCAAATTCTGAACCTAAGTTCTCTTAGATAAAGCTAATTTATATTTTTATTTTGCTCAATCATTAAGTAATCCCTATTTTCGTATCAAATATATAACTCTTTTAAAAAATAAATGCAAGAAAAGCCACTTGTTAGCGTAATTTGTTTGTGTTACAACCATTCTAAATTTGTTTTGGAGAGTTTAAATTCTGTGAAAAATCAGACGTACCAAAACGTAGAATTGATTGTAGTTGATGATTTTAGCTCAGACAATTCGGTAGCAGTAATTAAAAACTGGCTTTTAAACCATCCTGAAATTGTGTTTATTGAAAATACCTATAATTTAGGTAATATCAAGTCGTTTAATGCTGCACTACAATTGTCAAAAGGCGATTTCGTTATTGATTTGGCTGCAGATGATATTTTGCTTCCGAATTGTATTGAAAATCAACTAAGAACATTTCAAAATAGTAAATTTAAAAATCTCGGTGCTGTTTATGGAAATGCCGAATTAATTAACGAAAAAGGAGCATTTTTAAATTATTATTTTGAGGTAGATTCTCATAAAAAAACAATCGAAAAAAGAGTTACAGGAAACATTTATACCTCAATTTTATCTGGCGGAAATTGCATGTGCTCTGTTTCAGCATTAATGAAAAAAGAAGTTTACACAACATTATCTGGTTATGATGAAAACTTATATTATGAAGATTTAGATCTATGGATTAGAGCTTCACGCCATTTTGAATTTGATTATATCGATGAAATTTTAGTACAAAAAAGAGTAGTTTTAAATTCTCATGGTAGCAAATTTCATAAAAAAAAGCATTTTTTAGCAAAGAAAATAAATGCATCAACATTGGTGATTTTAAAAAAAGCTGTTCGTTTAAATAGATTTAAAGAAGAACATAAAGCTATTTTAAAACGCATACATTTTGAAATGATTTTAAATTTTAAAAATTCACATTACAGTTTAGTTTTCAAATATATATTTTTAGAATTATATGTTCGTTTTAAGATTTTTACAACATGACAAATAAAAAATGATCGCATCAATTAAAAATTTGAATAAAAATTCGATTTATTATTTATCAATTTTTGTTGTGTTGACAATGGTATTTTTACAAATTTATTTGGGTTATTAAATGCTAATTTCAGTGTGTTTTAAGAAGAAGCGATGATACTATTAATAAATATGATGATCCTGTTTACAATCAATGTATGAAAAGTTCTGTTTTGGATGTTTAAAGTATTTTATTTAAAGGAAATACTATTAGTTGTTTTTTTGATAAAAATCATAACTCATTAATGAAACTATCCACTATTTTAGAACATTTTTTGGCTCCAAATTCATTTAAATGATCAGAATCATAAAAATCTTCTTCTTTAAAACGATTATCATTAAATAAATTCAAATAATATACTTCGTTTAAATTTTGATTTTGAAAATTTTGACATGTTTTAAAAATTAAATTAAGTTTTTTCTTGTTCAAATAACTTGTATATAAATGTGTTTGAGGCATTGAAACGATAATTATTTTTATTCGTTTAGACTTACAAGAATTTATTATATAATTAATTCTCTCTGAATTTAATTTAAAATCAATAGAACCATCTTCCTGCTGCAACGCTCTTGCTTTGGCTACAAATTTTGGTTCAATTCTATCAATCTTCTTGTAATTAGTAGCCCAACCATTCGAATCACAATCATTAACAAAACCTTTTTTGATGTATGTATTTATTAAGTAAAATGTTTGTGCAGGTCTTTGAGTTGTACATAATAAATATTGGCTAAAATCATACCAATGAATTAATGAAACCTTTAAATTCATATAGTTTTGATAGTAATATTTACGCCAAATATCCTCTTGTGTATTGTCTTTTTGACTTAAGTTAGTATATTCGATACACAAAACTAAATAATGTAAATTTGGTAAATCATTATAATACTTTTCAAATAATAACTGATCAAAATAAAGTGTTTGACTTACATTAGATAAATTAAATGTTTTCTTCTTGAAATAGTAAGGATTTAATCCATAAAAACAATGTGAATCACCTAATAATAGCGTTTCAATTTTAGAGTGTTGCCGAATTATATTACTATTTTTAACAGAATAATTATTTGGCATAATTCGATAAAAGTATTCTATAAAACCAATAAAAATCATAATTGGTAATAAAAACAGTATCAATTTATAGCTAAGCTTTTTCATTAGTTTTAACAAATAAACTTTTTCTAAAATAAATACTTAAAACAAGTAAATAAACGGCATAAGTAAACGCATGAGCAATTACCACACCTTCAATTCCATATTTAGCAAGAAAAAATAAACTTGAAAAATACAAAATCATAAGTGAGACTAATTCGGTAACAATAAAAGCTTTGGTCAAATTTTTAGCATAGAAGTTTATTCCTAGAATAAGAGCTAGTGCTTTTAGAAAATCACCAATTAATTGCCATAAAAACAATTGAGAAAGCGGCTGAAAAGCAGCTGTGAATAAAATATTTATTATAAATTTCTTTAAAAAATAAATGCTAATCAAACCCAATAAAAAAACTGGAATTATACCTTTATAATAACTAAAAAAGATACTTTTAGTTTCTAAATTATCCTTAGAAGCCGCTAATTTTGGCAAAAAATAAATCATCAAAATAGTTGTAACAAATAACATATAATACGATGAAATTCTTGTAATTGCTTCCCAAAAACCGGCTTGTTCTACTCCAATATCTTCGATTATAGTGTTTCTAATTGCTAAAAATACCATTGGTCCAAAAACAGATGAAACCAATACCATTAAAGAAAATGAAGATAATTTTTTTAGAATCGAAAAATCAAATGAATTCCATGAAATATGATTTAGAATTCTTATTTCACTATTAATCATTCCGAAAGAAACAGCAAACAGTACTGTTGGTGTTAAAATTACTGCTAAAAAAGCACCGTTAATTTGAAATTTCCAAATTAAAAAAACGGTAATAAATAAACCTATACAACTGCCAATTGCATTGATGTAAATCACTTTTTTATAATTTCCTAAGCCGTTAATTATAGCTGTCAAAAAAATATTTCCAACGTACCAAGGCAAGGCTAATGCTAATGCTTTAAAAACAAAATTATAGTGATAATTAATTCCAAAAACCGAACAATTAAAATTATAAGAAAATAAGAATAAAACAACACCTAAAAAGCAACTCAATAAAGCAATCGTTACAAAAACTGTGGAAATAATTTTTTGAAGTCCTTCGCTATTGTCTTTTTTCTCCGCAACATATTTTACAACTCCATTTTCAAATCCCAAAGTTGAAATTGCTTCAGTTGAACTCAGAAAATTCCGCAAGTTTCCGACTAATGCCATTCCACTTGGTCCAACAAAAACAGCTATGAATTTAGAAGTGATAAATCCGATACAAATTTTGAGTAAAATACTAATTCCGTTCAAAGAAGTGGCTTTGAATAATGGTTTGGATAGTATTTCTTTGATAAAACTCAATTAATATTTGTTTAAAATTTCGATCACAAAACTAACTTCATCATCAGTCATGATTGGGCTTATTGGCAAACTTAAAACTTCTTTATGGCTTTTTTCTGTTATTGGAAATGAAAGCGAATTCCATGAAGATAATGCTTCTTGCTTGTGCGGCGGAATTGGATAATGAATCACAGTTTCAATTCCGTTTTGTAATAGATAATCTTGCAATTGATTTCGGTTTTTAGTTCGTATCACAAACAAATGAAACACATGATTATCTATTATTTTAACCGTTGGAAGTACAATTTTAGAATTATTAGTTTCTGCTAAATAACGTTTAGCAATAGCTCTTCTGGAATTATTATCAGAATCTAAATTAGGTAATTTTACATTTAAAAAAGCGGCTTGAAGTTCGTCTAAACGAGAATTAAAACCGATAAATTCATTGTAGTATTTTTTCTCAGAACCGTAATTACGTAACGAAAAAAGAGTTTTAGCAAGCGCATCATCATTAGTAGTAATTGCACCTGCATCGCCAAGTGCACCCAAATTTTTCCCAGGATAAAAACTAAAAGCTCTTGTATGACTTCCTTTAAATTTTAAGCCATGAGCTTGAGCTGCATCTTCAATAATTAGTAAATTATGTTTATAACCAATTTCGATAACAGCATCCATATCAGCTAATTGACCGTACAAATGAACTAATAAAATTGCTTTGGTTTTGGTTGTTATTTTCGATTCAATTAAATTTGGATTTATATTGTAAGTTTCTATCAAAGGTTCCACTAATACTGGCACCAAATCAGCTTGTAAAATTGCTAAAATTGTAGCAATATAAGTATTTGCAGGAACAATAACTTCATCTCCTTTTTGCAAATTTCCTTGTAAAATATATCCTTTTAAAATTAAAACTAAAGCATCTAAACCATTTCCAACTCCGATACAATGTTTTGCACCACAAAAATTGGCGAAATTGGCTTCAAATGTTTTCACTTCATCGCCCAAAATAAACCATCCTTTATCTAAAATCAATTTCATTTTTTCTTGAAATTGTTCCTGATAAGCACTATTTATTTTTTGTAAATCGAGGAATTTAATCATATCAAAACCGATTCTAAAAGTTTACTATTTTTTGTCTCAACTTCATAAAAATTTTGAACTACTGTTTTGGCTCCAAAACTTTCTTTCCAAAACAGTAATCCTTGATTTATTTTTGTTCCGAAATCTTCATTGGAATTATTAAAATCGAAAATTGCTTTGTCTTTGAAAATGTCTGTAATTAAATAATGGTATAAAAAATCTAAACTTCCCAATTCATTTTTTTGAGCATTACCCGAAATATATTGTGGATGTGCCACATGATTGTTTACAAAAACAGTTGTTCCAGCAACAATTTTATCATTATTGTATACGTTAAAATGACGAATATTTTTCGGAAATCGACTTTGCAATAAAGTCATTTCTGCAGCCGAATGAACCGGACTAACTTGGTGTTTATTATCTAAATTCGGAATCAATATTTCGTTCCAAAACAAGTCAAAATTAGTTTCTTCTTTAATGATTAAACCATTCTTTTTTCCGCGATTGATGCTTTCTTTTCTAGTTTTTAATACAAAATAAGGCTTGGTTAAATCAATTACAGATAAAGAATCGCTTCTAGTCAATTTAGCTTGAGTTAAAAACATACAATATTCTAATTCATCAGAAAAATTGGTACAATAAAAACTCGGAATTGTTTTAATTATCAAACGATTTACAGCATTTTCATTCAAAAAATTTAAAATACTTTTAAACATTAAAATCACATTGTTAAGTTTGGCTTTTTCTTCTAAAACCAATCCGCCATAAGTTAAACCTTGATGTGAATAAACAACATTTTCAACTTTATTTGCTGGTACAATGGCAACCAATTTTTCATCATCAAAAACTAATAAAGAGTAATCCTGAAATCGATCAGAATGATAACTCATAAAATCACGATGGAATAAAAAAGTAGCATTTTTGGCAACACTTACAAAAGCATTCCAAATCTCAAAATCTTGCGGAGTGTAAAGTCGTACTTGAAATTGTTTCACTTTAAATATTTAAAACTTTGGAAAATTACACAATTATTTTCTATAAAACTGGTTTTCAAAAATAGTTATAATTACAATTTTATTCAAATAGTTCTTTAATTAGTATTTTTTATTTTTCGTGGGCTTTATAAACAGTCAAACTTAGCAAAGGTAAATCTTAAGCTAAAGTAGAATTATTATGAAATAGATATTGATTTAGTACTTTTCTTGCTAATACTTTTTATAGTCAGTTTTTTCTAATCTACATTGTATTATTATCAATATTGAGTTAACAATGAAGAAGTAATATCCATATTTTATTTGATTTAAATTTTCAATAACACCAATCAAGCACAATGAAATAGTTGCAATAATAAGAAGTATTAAACTTATTAAACTGATTATGATGATCCGTTTAAATTTTCTTTTAAAAGACAATATTAACATTGAGAATGTCAACAATATTATTATTGTAAAATTTAAAAAGATATAAAAAGTTTTATCAGTTAAATATCTTGATTCAAATTCATCATAATGTACAAAACCAAGTTGATAAAGATTAAAAGTATTTTCTTTTTTAGTTTTGTCTAAACAGCTTTGACATTCTTCTTTACTTTTTTTACTTTGAACGATGGCTTTATTTTTTTCAATTTCGCCAATTTTAGAAATTTTAGTTTCAAACTCAGAATTTACTTCATCAGCTTGAATACACAAGTGTTTCCGTATTGCTTTATCAGAGCAAGTCTGTAAAAATGGCATCATAAAAATTAAAAGGCTAAAGGCTATTAAACTTTTAAGTCGAAGATTATTTTTCATATTTTTGTTTATCAGTTTTCATGCCAAAATTGCCAGCAACAACTAAATTATATGATAATTTTAAGATTGTAAATTGAAAAAACACTGTATTTTAGCACTCTAAAACAAAACATTTTAAATTGAAACAAATAACTTCTGTTCAAAATCCGTTTATAAAATCGCTTGTGTTATTGCAAGAAAAAGCCAAAGCACGAAAACAATCGGGAACTTTCTTGATTGAAGGAAAACGTGAATTAGAATTGGCATTAAAAGGAAATTATGAAGTTGACTGCATATTATTCTTGCCAGAATTAGTTACTGAATCTGAACTAAATACACTAACAAAAAAAACGATAGAACTAATTGAAATTAACAAAGAAGTCTATCAAAAATTAGCTTATCGAGATACAACCGAAGGAATTTTGGCTATTGCAAAAACTAAATCTTTAGAATTATCTCAGTTAAAATTGCCTGAAAATCCATTAATTTTAGTAATGGAATCAATAGAAAAACCAGGAAATATTGGTGCAATTTTAAGAACTTGCGATGCCGCTAATATTGATGCAGTGATAATTGCTAATCCGAAAACCGATTTATACAACCCAAACACCGTTCGCTCAAGCGTTGGTTGTTTATTTACAAATCAAATTGCAACAGGAACAACTGATGAAGTAATTAGTTTTTTGAAAAACAAAAATATTGCTATCTTTGGTGCTACATTACAGAACTCCAACTTCTACCACTTACAAAATTATACTACTCCAACTGCATTAGTCGTTGGTACTGAAGCGACTGGCTTAACTCAAGCTTGGCGTGATAATGCTACCCAAAACGTGATAATTCCAATGCAAGGCGAAATTGATTCTATGAACGTTTCTGTAGCTTCTGCAATTTTATTATTTGAAGCTAAAAGACAACGCGGATTTTAATTTTCAATTTAATACTACACAATGAAAAAATTACTTTTTACAGCACTTACTTTATTCTCAACCGTTTTTTCGATTGCTCAAATTTCTGAAACCAAACTCGATGATGTTGTTTCACGAGCGATGAAAACTTTTAATGTTCCCGGAATTGCAGTAGCAATCATTAAAGATGGAAAAGTGGTTATTTCTAAAGGTTACGGCGTTTCAAACATTAATACGCAACAAAAAGTTGATGGTAATACGCTTTTCGGAATTGCTTCTAATAGTAAAGCTTTCACTAGCGCAGCCTTAGGAATGCTGGTGGATGAAAAGAAAATTAGTTGGGATGATAAAGTCACCAAATACATTCCTGAATTTAAAATGTACAATGATTATGTTACCAATGAATTTACAATTAGAGATTTACTAACACACCGAAGCGGATTAGGTTTGGGCGCAGGCGATTTAATGATTTGGCCCGACGGACATAATTTTACTCCAAAAGACATCATAAAAAACATACAATATCTAAAACCTGTTTCCTCTTTTCGTTCACAATATGATTATGACAATTTACTGTATGTAATTGCAGGTGAAGTCATTGAACGAGTTTCTGGAATTTCATGGTGTGAATTTATTGAAACTCGAATTATGAAGCCATTGCAAATGAACAATAGCGCTGCTTCTTGGAATCGATTGAAAGATACCACAAACACAATTGTTCCGCATGTTCCAACCAATGGAAAATTAGAAATTATAAAACGATACACCAATCCTATTTTTGATGCTGCAGCTGGAATATACACGAGTACAAATGATATGAGTAAATGGGTAATCGCACAATTAAATAAAGGGAAATATGGCGAAACTAACCAATTTCAGTTATTTAGTGAAAAAGTTCAAAAAGACATGTGGACACCACAAACAATCTTACCAATTACAGGAATGAAACCTTACAATTGTAATTTTAAAACTTATGGTTTGGGATGGCAATTAGCCGATGTAAGCGGACATTTACAAGTTTCTCACACAGGTGGTTTAGACGGAATTGTAACCCAAACAATATTATTTCCAGATATAAAATTAGGGATTATTGTTTTGACTAATCAACAATCTGGTGCGGCATTTAATTCGATTTCAAATACTATTAAAGACAGTTATTTAGGTTTGACTTTTCCCGATCATGTAGAAACTTTAAGTGCTGAAAGAAAGCAAAAAGAAGAAAACGCCGATAAAATTACTGATGAAGTTTGGGCAACCGTAGATAAAAATATAGTTACAAGAACAAAAATTGACATTGATAAATATGCTGGTGTATACAAAGACAAATGGTTTGGTGATGTGATTATCAATTTTAGAAAAGGCGCTTTACGCTTTACTTCAGTGCGTTCGCCTCGACTTACAGGTTCGCTCTTCTTTTACAAAGACAACACTTTTGCCGTGAAATGGGATAACCGTAGTTTCCATGCCGATGCTTTTGTTTTTTTTGAAATAGATTCTAACGGAAATGCCAATCACTTTAAAATGAAAGCTATATCGCCATTAACTGATTTTAGTTATGATTTTCAAGATTTAGATTTTACTAAATTTGAACAATAAAAAACCTTTTCACTACTAAATAACAATCCAAATTCTGATAAAAATATTTTAAGGAATTTGGATTTTTTTATTGTGATTTCAATAATTATTCTTATTTTTAGCTAATTGAAGAATTTGCTATGACAGAGATTGATTTAGAAGAAGAAAAGAAAGCATTAGCACGCGAATACAAAGAATTGCTTCGCATTAGTTATCAAACACTTACGCCGGAAGATAAAAAACTCATTCGTAAAGCATTTGATGTAGCTGTTGATGCGCATAAAGATCAAAGACGAAAATCAGGTGAAGCTTACATATTTCACCCAATTGGTGTGGCTAAAATTGTAGCATCTGAAATTGGACTTGGTGCAACCGGAATTGCAGCAGCATTACTTCATGATGTTGTTGAAGATACTCCAATTACTATTGAAGATATAGAAAAACAATTCAATCCTAAAATTGCGCAACTTGTTGAGGGTTTAACCAAAATATCACAAGTTAAAAAAGACATGAACATTTCAATGCAAGCGGAAAACTTCCGTAAAATGCTATTGACTTTAAACGATGACGTTCGTGTAATTTTAATAAAAATAGCCGATAGATTGCACAATATGCAAACTATGGATTCGATGCCCGATTATAAACAAGTAAAAATTGCTTCTGAAACTTTATACATTTATGCACCACTCGCCCATAGATTGGGATTGTACAACATCAAAACTAAATTAGAAGATTTAGGATTAAAATATACTGAACCAAATGTTTACAATGACATTGTTGGTAAAATAAAAGAAACTAAAGAAGAGCAAGACGAATATATTAAATTGGTTTCTGATGTTTTAAAAAAATCCTTGAATGAAGAAAGTGTTGATTATGTGATTAAAGGTCGTCCTAAATCAATTTATTCGATTCGAAGAAAAATGTTGGCACAAAATGTAAGTTTTGATGAAGTTTATGACAAATTTGCACTTCGAATTATCTATAAATCCAACCAACATGATGAAAAATTCTTAGCTTGGAAAATATATTCCATTGTAACCGATCATTATCGTCCGAGCCCGAGCCGTTTGCGCGATTGGATTTCATCGCCAAAATCAACTGGTTACGAAGCTTTGCATATTACTGTAATGGGTCCGAAAGGCCGTTGGGTAGAAATTCAAGTTCGTAGTGAACGAATGGATGAAATTGCAGAAAAAGGATATGCAGCACATTACAAATACAAACAAGGCGCTACGGAAGAAAACGGATTGGATGTTTGGTTAAATTTACTGAAAGAAGCATTAGAAAACTCTGAATCTAATGCAGTAGATTTTGTGGAAGATTTCAAAATGAATTTGTATGCCAAAGAGATTTTTGTATTCACACCCAAAGGAGAAATCAAGTCGTTACCTAAAGGTGCAACTTCATTAGATTTTGCATTTAGTATTCATTCTGAAATTGGAATTAAAACTCGTGGAACTCGTGTAAACGGAAAATTAGTTCAACTCAATCACGAACTTAAAAGTGGTGATCAAATTGAAATTATTACGTCTCAGAATCAAAAGCCAACTGCACATTGGTTAGATTATGTTACAACTTCAAGAGCTAAAAATAAAATAAGAAACGTTCTAAACGAAGACACTAAGAAAATTGCCGAAGAAGGAAAAGAATTGTTGACACGCAAATTAAAACATTTAAAAATTACAATAAATGAAACTGTAGTCAACGAACTGGTGAATTTTTTCAAATTAAAAACAAGTTTAGATTTATTTTACCGCGTTGGAATTGGTTCAATTGAAAACCAGCAATTAAAAGATTATGCAGCTCAAAAAAGCAATACGCTAATTAATTTTTTTAAAAATAAAATCAAGCGTGCGCCAAGTTCGCATCCAGATGAAATTAATAAACAAGAATTATCGAGTAATTATGATTTATTAGTTTTTGGAAAAGAACAAGATAGATTAGACTACAAACTTTCAACTTGTTGTAACCCAATTCCAGGTGACGAAGTTTTTGGTTTTGTAACAATAAGTGAAGGCATAAAAGTGCATAAAAAAGACTGTCCGAATGCCATTTCACTACAATCTAATTATGCCTACAGAATAATGCAAGCCAAATGGATTGATTCATCGCAACAAGAATTTAAAGCCATTTTAAAAATTACTGGAATGGATACTTTAGGATTAACAAACGAACTTACCAAAGTTATTTCCAATCAAATGCATGTCAATATACAAAGTATTTCATTGAGTGGTGATGCTGGAATTTTTAACGGCCAAGTTACTGTTGTAGTTCAGAATAATACCATTTTAAAAAAATTAATGGACAACATTAAAAAAATAGACGGAATTGAAAAAGTATCTCGAGTTTATAAAAATTAAACTTATTATTAACAACAAGTTTATAACTTAAATAGATAAATTTTTAAACTTATAAACTAAAAAATTATCTTTGCCAGATATGACACTAATTGCTACCGATAATAGTAAAAATCAAGAAATTGTAAAAAATGTTTTTACAGCTTATCTTGAAAATAAAGGACACCGCAAAACTCCTGAACGTTATGCTATACTTCAAGAAATTTATGATAGCCAGGAACATTTTGATATTGAAAACTTATACATCAAAATGAAAAATAAGAACTATAGAGTTTCTCGTGCAACGTTGTATAATACTATAGAATTACTTTTAGATTGCGGATTAGTAAGAAAACATCAATTTGGTCAAAATCAAGCCCATTACGAAAAATCATATTTCGACAAGCAACATGATCATATTATTATGACCGATTCTGGTGACGTGATTGAATTTTGTGACCCGAGAATTCAAACAATAAAACAAACAATTGAAGAGATGTTTGGTATCGAAATTCACAACCATTCGTTGTATTTTTACGGAACCAAAAAACAAGAATAAACACAACTAACTATAAACAAAAACTGTGTTAAAGCAGTTTAAAAACAACACACAATGACCGTAGATTTACTACTCGGATTACAATGGGGTGACGAAGGAAAAGGAAAAATCGTTGACGTTCTAACATCCAAATATGATATTATTGCTCGTTTTCAAGGTGGTCCAAATGCTGGACATACTTTAGAATTTGATGGAATCAAACATGTATTAAGAACTATTCCATCTGGAATTTTTCATGACAACAACATCAATATTATTGGAAATGGAGTCGTAATTGACCCTGTAGTTTTCAAAAGCGAAATCGATGGTTTAGCAAAATTTAATTTAGATATTAAATCGAAGTTAATCATTTCAAGAAAAGCACATTTAATTTTACCAACACACAGATTACTTGATGCAGCATCAGAAGCATCTAAAGGAAAAGCAAAAATTGGTTCTACACTTAAAGGAATTGGTCCAACGTATATGGATAAAACCGGTAGAAACGGAATTCGTGTTGGCGATATTGAATTGGCTGATTTTAAAGAACGTTACAGAGCTTTGGCAGACAAGCACGAAGCTATGATTGCATTTTATAATGTTGATATTCAATATAATTTACCTGAATTAGAAAAAGAATTCTTTGAAGCAATCGAAGATTTAAAAAAATTAGATTTTATTGATAGCGAAGAATATTTAGCACAAGCACAAAAAGCAGGAAAATCGATTCTTTGTGAAGGCGCACAAGGTTCATTATTAGATGTTGATTTTGGAACGTATCCATTTGTTACTTCTTCTAACACTACTGCTGCTGGAGCATGTACTGGATTAGGAATTGCACCAAATAAAATTAAAGAAGTTTTCGGAATTTTTAAAGCCTATACAACGCGTGTTGGTTCTGGGCCATTTCCAACAGAAGATTTTGGTGATGCTGGTGATGTTATGGCAAAAGTTGGTAACGAATTTGGTTCGGTTACAGGCAGAAAACGCCGTTGTGGTTGGTTGGATTTAGTAGCTTTAAAATATGCAATTCAAGTCAATGGAGTTACTCAATTAATGATGATGAAAGGTGATGTTCTTTCGGGTTTTGAAACTTTAAAAGTAGCTACGGCTTACAATTATAAAGGTGAAGTTATAGACCATTTACCTTATAACATTGAAGAAGAAAATGTAACACCAATTTATACGGAATTTAAAGGTTGGAAAGCAGATTTGACTGGCTTAACAACTTATGAAAGTTTACCAATTGAATTAAAAGAATACATCGAATTTATAGAAAAAGAAGTTGAAGTTCCAATAAAAATTGTTTCGGTTGGTCCTGATAGAAAACAAACTATTACAAGATAAAATAAACAAACCCTTTCTTAATTGAAAGGGTTTATTTTTAAAATTTAAATTCGATTTTTAAATCATCTGAAATTTCATCTTTATTTTCAATTTTATCATATATTTTTTTAGCCTTGGCCTTCATTTTTTCATCTTTATTCATTTCAGAAGTTTTTAGCAAGCATAAGGCATAGTGACTTTTGAAATTTACATCATTTCGATATTTGCTTTCACATTCTTCAAGATGAATTAATCCTGTATCATATTGCTTATTAAGTGTCAATAAAACTCCCAATAATAATTCTTTTTGATAATAAACATCACCAGTTATTTCTCCGTATTTATCAACCGCAATTAACATGTTGTTTAATCCATTCTCATAATCTCCAATCATTGTTGAAGTCAATGCAACTCCATAATAGCCTTCAGGACTTGACGGAAAAAATTGAATAATCTCTTCATATTTTTTTCGAGATAATTTAATTTTTCCTTCAACTATAGATATTGATGCTAGATTTTGTTTAAATTCTATTGATTTATTTTGCGCTAAACTATCGGCAATATAATAACAAAGTAATGCTTCTTTATTTTTATTTAACATTCTAAAAGAAAAACCCGCCCAAAAAAAAGCATCACAACTTGATGGTTCTTTTTTAGTTATTTCAAGAAATATACTTGCTGCTGCACCAACATACTTTTTGTATGATAGAGCTTCTAAACCTAAATTAAATTTTTCATTATAACTTGGATGCAATTCACAATATTTGAATTTCCCTGACATGTAATCATTTTGAGAAAAACTACTATTGAAAACCAATAAAAAAAATAAAAAAAGACATTTTTTCATTTAATAGTTTATTTAAATTTTAAAATAAATGATTCACTAACTCCAATTTCAACTTTCAAACTACCAACGCCATCAACAACTTTCAGCTCGCTGGTTTTTCCATACAATTGATCAGTAACTTTGTAAACTCCGTCTTTTAATTTCCATTCTGATATTAAATTTGCTGGAATTTTTAAATCAAATTTACTTGCTGTAACCCAAGAAAAATTAGTTACTACAATAAGTTTTTCAGAATTAGAATATCTAACATATGAATAAATTCCTGCATCATAACCTTGAGTTTTATCACGATTATCCGATTGAATTTCTTGAAATTTACCCATCAAAGCATCACTTTTTAAAGTAAAATTCAATAAGCGTTTATAGAAATCTCGTAATTCCTTTTCAGATTTTGATAATTGTCCACCGTCAAATTTCCCACCATTCATCCAACGTTGGTGATTTGGAACGCCAACATAATCAAAAATTGAAGTTCGAGAATGTGTTCCAAAACCTGCATTTTCATTTCCAGCTTCGCCAACTTCTTGTCCGAAATAAATCATTGTTGGTGACGAACCTATAGTTGCCGAAACAACCATAAGCGGTTTTCCTTTTTTTGGAGTTCCAGCAAATTCTGGACTTGCCAATCGTTGTTCGTCATGATTATCCAAAAAGTGTAACATGTGATGTTCAATATCTGCCATAGATTTTTGAATATCCGAAAGTCCATCAGGCAATGATTTACCTTGAATTACTTCTTTCAACTTGTCATAAGTCGCTACTTTATCATATAAAAAGTCCATTTTTCCTTTATAAATATAATTTCTATACTCATTCGGATTGTATACTTCTGCCATCAAAAAAGCATCTGGATTTTTCATTTTGATAGCCGAATTCATATAACTCCAAAATTCATACGGAACCATTTCAGCCATGTCATAACGAAAACCATCAACACCTTTTGCAGTCCAATACAAAGCAATATCTCTAAATTTTATCCAAGAACTTGGAACACTTTTATCTTTCCAAAAATCGAAATGCTCTTTATAAGATTTATTCTCATAACCTTCAGGCAATTCTGGAAAATCTTTAGAACCATCTGGACGAATTCCGTAATTTACTTTTACAGTTTCATACCAATCGTTTATATCTGGTTTTGCTAAACGCGAACCGTTTCCTGTCCATTTTGCTGGATTTTCATCAAATGTTCCATCAATTAATGGATTTTTCTCTCCGTTTAAAGGTTTGTATGTATCCGAAGTTGGAACCTGAAAATGTTGACCAGGAATGTAGTAGAAGTTATTATTTCGATCATATTCAACATTTGTATCATCATCGGCACCAAAATCACGAACGCCTTTTGGATTAGACAAGCTAACATATTTTCGGGCAATATGATTAGGCACAATGTCGATAATTACTTTCAAATTGTGTTTATGTGAACGACCAATCAGAGCTTCAAATTCCTCTAATCGTTTAGCAGGATTAACCGCTAAATCGGGATTTACATTGTAATAATCTTTCACTGCATAAGGAGAACCAGCTCGACCTTTTACTACTTCGGGATCATCATTTGAAATTCCGAATTTAGTGTAATCTCGAACCAATGCATGATGCGGAACACCAGTATACCAAATGTGAGTAACTCCTAAATCTTTAATTTCTTGTAAAGCTTTATCTGTAAAATCACTAAATTTTCCTACTCCATTTTCTTCAATGGTTCCCCAAGGTTTGTTGGTAGTGTTTTTATTTCCAAATAATCTTGTAAAAACTTGATAAACTACTTTCTTCTTTTCCACAACAGTAACTTTTTTATTTTTGGCGTTTGGTTTATGTTTTTTGGTTTGCGCATTTGCATTCAATGACAATCCAAGTAATCCTAACAATAATATTCGTTTCATAATTCTAATGTTTAATAACACGGTTCAACAAATATAAAAATTTGTACCACATATTTAATATCTAATAAAAAAATCTTAATAAAGATTTGAGTTGACTCTAATTTCATAAATTTGCAACAGAAATACAATCCTATAAAAATAATACTTTATACTCCTTTAAAATTAAAAATAAATGGCTACCCAAACTTGTCCAAAATGCAAAAAACATTCTTTTACCTGGTATGTTGATGACGAATTGTCAAGCATAACAATATGGAACTGCGATAATTGTGAATACCAAACCTATGAAGATGATCGCGATGAAGTGAAATGCACAAATTGTCAAGAAATTACCAAGACATTTTTAAAAAATGAAGATGAAGAATTTTGGTGGTGCTGCGTTTGTAATTCTATTTCTGACCTAAAAAAATACAACATTGAAGAATGATTTTTTAAAATACCAAGCACAAACTTCGCCGTATCCATTAGGAATGGAAGTTTCACATGCAATTGGTTCTTACATATACGATACCAATAACAAAAGCTATTTAGATTTCGTAGCTGGAGTTTCTGCTTGCTCACTCGGACACCAACATCCGCGCGTGAATCAAGCTATAAAAGACCAATTGGATAAATATTCACATGTGATGGTTTATGGCGAATATTCTCAAAGTCCAGCTGTTCAATATTGCAAATTATTAGTTGAAAATTTGCCTAAAGAATTGAACAAAGTTTACTTGGTAAATTCAGGAACTGAAGCTTGTGAAGGCGCATTAAAACTCGTGCGACGTGTAACCGGAAGAAGTCAATTAATTTCGTGTCACAATGCGTATCACGGAAACACTATGGGTTCAATGAGCGTGATGGGGTTTGAAGAACGCAAACAAGTTTTTCGTCCGTTAATTCCTGATGTAGATTTTATTACGTTTAATAATGAGGATGATATTCAAAAAATCACCACTAAAACCGCTGGAATTATTTTAGAAAGTATTCAAGGCGGTGCTGGATTTATTCAACCCGAAAATTTTTTTTTATCAAAAGTAAAAAAGCGTTGTGAAGAAGTTGGTGCACTAATGATTGTCGATGAAATTCAACCCGGATTTGGAAGAACCGGAAAATTATTCGGATTTGAAAATTATAATGTCGTTCCAGATGTAGTTATTATTGGTAAAGGAATGGCTGGTGGAATGCCAGTTGGTGGTTTTATTGCCAACGAAAAATATATGGATTTATTAAGCCACGATCCAAAGCTTGGACACATCACAACTTTTGGCGGTCATCCTGTCATTGCGGCAGCTTGTTTGGCAACATTACAAGAAGTGTTAGAAAAAGAATACGCTTCGCAATCTTTAGTAAAAGAAAAATTGTTTCGAGAACTTTTGGTACATCCTTTGATACAAGAAGTTAGAGGAAAAGGATTGATGCTAGCAGCTATGACTTCAGATGTCGAAATAACAAATCAAGTTATTATGCGTTGTCAAGACAAAGGTTTGATTTTATTTTGGTTGTTATTTGAAGGAAAAGCAATTAGAATTACGCCACCATTAACTATTACTGAAGAAGAAATTAAAGAAGGTTGTAAAATTATTTTGGAAGTTATGGATGAAGTTCAATTGACATTGAATAATGTTAATTAAATTGTTCAAAACAAAAACAAGATTTTTTAACATCAACAAGATTTTGCTTACTTTTATTTAAGCTAATCAATACAAAAACAGTATGCAATTAAGCGAAGAAGAAGACGACTACAATTTATCTTTATCGAAGTTTGAATCGATGTTGAAAACCAATAAAGTTTTCTTTTTCGACTCAGAGGAATTTGAAGAAATTATTCTTCACTATCTTGATATGGGTAAATCCAATTTAGCGAAAAAAGCGTTAAAACTTGGATTGGATCAACATCCAAAATCAACTGGTTTAAAGTTAGTTCAGGTAGAAATGTACATTTATGATGACAAACTCGATATAGCTGAAAAAATGCTAAACGAGTTGTATGCTATTGAGCCAACTAATGAAGAGATTTTTATCCAAAAAGCCAATATATACTCGAAAAGAGACAACCACGAAAAAGCTGTTGAATTATTGCAACAAGCTTTAGAATATACCGAAGACTATGCTGATGTTTATAATTTAATTGGTATGGAATATCTTTTCATGGACAGTTTGGAAAATGCCAAAGAGAATTTTATCAAATGTTTAGAGCAAGATATTGAAGATCAATCAGCGTTGTATAATGTAGTTTATTGCTTTGAATTTTTAGATCAAAACGCACAAGCAATAGAATACCTAATAAAATATATTGATAAAAATCCTTACAGTGAAATTGCTTGGCATCAAGTAGGTAGACTGCATTATGGATTGAAACAATATGAAGAAGCCGTTCGCGCATTTGAATATTCAACATACATAGATGACGAATTTATTGGCGCTTTTATGGAGCAAGGAAAAGCGTTAGAACGTCTTAAAAGATATGAAGATGCTATTGAAAGTTACGAAAGAACAATAGAATTAGATGATCCAACATCGTATGCTTTATTGCGAATAGGAAAATGTCATGAAAAATTAGGTAACAAAGCAGAAGCATTAAAATATTTCAATAAAACGGTACACGAAGATCCGCTTTTAGATAAGGGTTGGATTGCAATTACAGATTTTTATGTACGTCAAAAGAATTTTTCAAAAGCGTTATATTATGTCAACAAAGCTTTAGCAATAGACGACCAAAATCGTGCTTATTGGAAACGTTACGCGACTATCAATAAAACGATGAATTGTTATGAAGAAGCAGAATTAGGGTACAGAAAAGCAGTTGAATTTGGTGATGCAAATTTAGATACTTGGTTATATTGGGTTGATATATTGCAATTTTTAGGTGAATTCGATAACGGAATAATGTCTCTTTTACAAGCAACCGAATTTTTTCCAGAATCTTTTGAAATCGAATACCGTTTAGCTGGTTTGTATTTTATTTTGAATGAGGAAGAAAAAGGAACTTTTCATTTAAGCAATGGATTGCGTTTGAACTTGAATAATGTCAGCGTTTTGGAAGAATTATTTCCAACAGTTTGGAGTAATAAAAAAGTGCAAAGTTTTATTAAAAAGCATAAGAAATAGATGAGAAAAACAATTCTTTTTTTTATTGTATCTTTGAGTGCTTATTGTAATTCTCAAACAATATCTGACACAAAACAAGTCATAACAGAATCAAACGAAAACTCAATTTATAGAACTAGTGATCTCGATATAAAACCAGAATTTCCTGGAGGAATAGTTAAATTTTATAAATATATTTCATCTAATTTTTCTTTACCACCAGATATTGGTAAAGTAAAAACTAATATTTATGTGAGCTTTGTTGTCGAAAAAGATGGCTCGATTTCTGAAATTAAGGTTTTAAAAGGTGAATATGAAAATTTGAATACCGAAGCAATAAGAGTTGTCAAATCAATGCCTAATTGGATTCCTGGAAAACTTAACGGAATAATTGTTAGATGTAATTACCAAATACCAATAGTAATAAATGCAGGCTAACAAAAAATTCGGATTATTAGGCAAAAACATTTCCTATTCGTTTTCTAAAAAATACTTTTCAGAAAAATTTTCTCAAGATTTATTCGACGATTGTGTTTATGAGAATTTTGATATTCAAGACATTGCTGAATTTCCTGAAATATTAAAAAACAATCAAGATTTAAAAGGCTTAAATGTAACTATTCCTTACAAAGAAGTAATCATTCCTTATTTGGATTCAATGTCGGATAAAGCATTCCGAATTGGTGCTGTAAATGTAATCAGATTTACCAAAAAAGGAAATTTAAAAGGTTATAATTCCGATTGTTATGGTTTTAAAAAATCATTAGAACCACTACTTCAACCACATCATAAAAAAGCTTTAATTTTAGGAACTGGCGGTGCTGCCAAAGCAGTTGCCTTTGCATTACAAGAACTCGGAATTTTCTATACTTATGTTTCTCGTGAAGCTACAGAAAATGCCATTGATTATAATCGAATTAACGCTACAACTTTTGATAATTTTCAAATAATAATTAACTGCACACCTTTAGGCACAAGTCCTAACATCAAAGAATTTCCTCCTATTCCATATGAGTTTTTCACAGACAAACACATTGCTTTCGATTTGATTTACAATCCAGAAGAAACTCAATTTTTGAAAAAAGCAAAAAAGAAAGGTGCAACTACTAAAAACGGATACGAAATGCTAGTTTTTCAAGCAGAAAAAGCATGGAAGATTTGGAATAAATAAACTTCAATTCACAACATTTTTTCTTTTAAAGGTTTAAACAAATAAATAAAAAGCTCAAAACCATTGATTTTCTTTGGTTTTTGAAGTCATTTTAGTATCTTTCGCCCTCAAAATTGTATAACCTTACACATTTAAAAAAATGTCAGAAGAATTGAATGATAACCTGTCAGTTAACGAAAACGCGACAGATGGAAACGTAAATAATGAATCGCTAGAAGCAAATCAAACTGAAAATCAAGAAGTTGAGTTAGATATTGCTACTGATTCTTCAAATGATTTAGTTCCTGATACTGAAGTAGAAGCTCCAATAACTCCAATTGAAGCAAGTGCCGAAATTGAAGATTTAGTAGGCGAAGAAGTTTCAGAAGTTACTACAGTTACTAAAGAAAATAGCAATGAAATAACACTTACTGATGCTCAAGTAGCAGATGATTCAATGGTTATTGAAGAAGAAAGTGATTTTGCTATGAATGCTATTGCAAATGCAAATGCAGAAGAAAGTGAAGACGAAACTATAAAAGGCCGTCATGACATTCCGATGCAAGATTATGAAGCATTACCAATGGATCAATTGGTTGACGAACTAGAAAAACTAGTTGCAGTAGAACAACTAATGTCTGTTAAAGAACATGTTGAAGAAGTTAAAAAAGCATTTTTATCTAAATATCATCATTTTATGGATGAGAAAAAAGATGAATTTCATGCTGAAAATACTGATACACTAGAAGATTTTCATTATCATTTTCCATTAAAAACAAAATTCGATTCTTTATACAATCAATATAGAGATAAGAAAAATATACATTTTAAATCGCTTCAAAATAACTTAAAAGCGAATTTAGAAAACCGAATGGCGATTGTTGAAGAATTAAAAAATTTGGTAAGTAATTCTAACGGAAACATAGCAAATTCTCTTAAACAACTGAACGATATTAGAGACCGTTGGAATAATGCTGGTCCGATTCCAAAAGACAAATACAATCATGTTTGGAATAATTATCATTTTCACATTGAAAACTTCTATGACTTTTTACATTTAGATCGTGAAGCTAGAGATATTGAATTCAAACATAATTTAGAACTAAAGCAAAAAATAATTGCGCGTGTTGCTGAATTAGTAAATGAATCAGACATTAATAAATCATTTCGTGAATTGCAAGATTTACACAAAATCTGGAAAGAAGATATTGGCCCGGTTTCAAGAGAACATCGTGAAGAACTTTGGAAACAATTTAGCGAATTAACCAAACAAATGCACGACAAACGTGAATCATTTTATGAAGGTTTTAGAGCTAAAGAAACTGAAAATCTTGAGAAAAAAAATAGTATCATCGCTAAATTACAAGAATTAGCACAAGAAAAAGTTGATTCGCATCAAGCTTGGTTAAATCAAATTACTAAAGTTGAAGCATTACGCAATGAGTTTTTTGCTACAGGTAAAGTTCCTGGAGATGTAAACGAAGCAACTTGGGCTACTTTTAAAAATGCCGTTAAAGATTTTAATATTTTAAAGAATTCATTCTATAAAGAAATTAAAAAAGATCAAAACGATAATTTAAGTAAAAAACAAGCGCTTGTAGCTAAAGCAAATGAATTAAAAGATAGCGAAGATTTTGCAGCTACCACTATAATAATGAAACAAATTCAAGAAGAATGGAAATTAGTCGGACATGTTCCTAGAAAATTTTCAGACGAACTTTGGAAAGAATTCAAAGCTGCTTGCAATCATTATTTCGAGCGTTTGAAAAACAGTAAAAAAGAAGAAAATGCCGAAGAAGTAGAAGCATTTGAAAAGAAAAAAGAATATTTAGAAGGATTACGTTCTTTTGAGTTAGTTGGTGATCATAAAACCGATTTAGATGCAATAAAAGTGCACATTGAAGCTTGGAAAGCAATTGGTAAAGTTCCATTTAATAGAAGGCATATTGAAGGAAAATTCAATAAAATTCTGGATGCCTTGTTTGAAAAACTAAGTTCTAGCAAAAAAGAAGGTGAACAAATGCGTTTCGCTAATAGGTTAGACAATTTGGCTGGTTCAGAAGACAGCAGAAAATTAGATAACGAAAAAATCTTTATCATGCGTAAAATTGATGAAGTTCAGAATGAGATTTTTCAGTTAGAAAACAACATTCAATTTTTCCAAAACACTAAAAATGCTAAGAAAGAAAATTCAATTGTAACCGAAGTTAGAAAAACTATCGAAAGACATAAAGAAGATTTAGTTACTTGGAAAGACAAGTTAAAACAAATACGAAATTTAAATAAATAACAAAAAAGCTCACTTTAACGGTGAGCTTTTTTCTTATATGATAATTATCATTTTTTTTTTAAACATCGTAAGTTACTTTTGGTACTTAAAGTACTATTATCATGTCGCTTTCATTAACACAAAAATATAATGTTCCTGGTCCGAGATACACCAGCTATCCTACTGTTCCTTTTTGGGAAGAAGATTTATTCACAACAAAAAAATGGAATGATACATTTATAAAATCATTTTTTGAAAGTAATAAATCTGAAGGAATTAGTTTGTACATACATTTGCCATTTTGCGAAAGTTTATGCACTTTTTGTGGTTGTAATAAACGAATTACAAAGCGTCATGATGTTGAGAATCCTTATATTCTTGCAGTTTTAAAAGAATGGAATTTATATTGTGATTTATTTCCACAAAAACCAATAATAAAAGAAATTCATTTAGGTGGCGGTACTCCTACTTTCTTTTCGATAGAAAATTTAGAAACTTTAATTAATGGAATTTTTAAACGAGCCGACAAAGCAAAAGAACACGAATTCAGTTTTGAAGGTCATCCGAATAACACCACTCGAAAACATTTACAATCGCTTTATGATATAGGATTTAGGCGAGTGAGTTTTGGCGTTCAAGATTATTCAGAAAAAGTACAAATAGCAATTCATAGAATCCAACCCTTTCACAATGTAGCAAAAGTGACTTTTTGGGCAAAAGAAATTGGTTACACATCGGTTGGGCATGATTTAATTTTCGGATTACCATTTCAAACACTTGATGATGTTATTGACACTATAGACAAAACCAATTCATTGCAACCGGATAGATTAGCATTTTATAGTTACGCACATGTTCCTTGGATTAAAGGTAATGGTCAACGTGGATTTAATGGTGAAGATGTACCCAAAGATGATGAAAAACGACTGCTCTATGAAGTAGGAAAAAAACGTTTAGCTGCTAATAATTATCACGAAATTGGAATGGATCATTTTGCATTAGAAAGTGATAGTATGTATGAATCCTTTAAAGACGGAAAGTTACACCGTAATTTTATGGGATATACTTCATCTAAAACGCAATTAATGATTGGATTAGGAGTTTCTTCAATAAGTGATAGTTGGTATAGTTTTGCTCAAAATGAAAAAACTATTGAAGCGTATTATTCACGCTTGGATAATAACGAAATACCAATTTTTCGCGGGCATGTATTAACCGATGAGGATTTAATTATCCGAAAACACATTCTGAATTTGATGTGTAAATTTGAAACTTCTTGGGAAAATGACAATCAATTTTTTAAAGAATTACCAGGTATTATAAACCAACTACATGAAATGGAAATTGATGGTATTATAGAAATTTCAAGTAAAAAAATAAAAGTTACTGTAAAAGGTAAGGCATTCGTACGCAATTTATGTATGGCTTTTGACTTGCGTTTAAAACGTAATGCACCAGAAACAGAATTATTTTCTATGACAGTTTAAATTATTAATGACAACTCGCATTAGCTTTAACAAACAAACTTATAGCACCCGGAGATAGATACGGAATGCCCATTCCCAACCCGCGAATTATAAAAAGAATGCCAATAAAAACAGCTACAACAGGTATAATTTTTTGTAATTTACTTCTGATTGGTATCGACAATAAATTGGAAATATAAACCACAGCGCTCATCATCGGAATGGTTCCTAATCCGTAAAGCAACATATAAGTTATGCTTAATGTCATATTTTGCATGGCAATAGCACCAAACAAAGCGGCATACACCAATCCGCAAGGTAGCAATCCGTTCAACAATCCAATGGTAAAAAAAGCATCAGGAGTTTTTCGTTTGAACTGACTTCCTAAACTGCTTTTTACTTTTGAAATGGCTTTATAAACGGGTTTAGAAAAGTTGTATTTCATAAACACTTTTTCAGGAACGACCGCAATAACAATCATCATCACGCCTACCGCAATTGAAAGTTGTTGTTGAATTCCTGCCATATAAAATCCTCTTCCTAAAATACCAAAAACCAAACCAAGTGACGCATAAGCCGACAATCTACCAAAATGATAGATCATAATCTGAATCACTTTTTTGGCAGGATTGCTCCTATCTACAGGCAACATCATAGCAATAGGTCCGCACATTCCGATGCAGTGCAAACTACTAATCAACCCGAATATAAAAGCGGAATAAAGCATGGTAGTAGTTACTGTTTAAAATAAACTTCTTCTTTGTTTAGGTATTTTTTACCTTGATAATTCCAATCAATATTAATGCCCCAACGACCGCCAACCAAGTTACTTTTAGGTATGAGCAAATGTGGATTAGATAATGAAATCGGAATTTCAAAATCTAATTTCTGGTTGGACGGTCTATAAAGGGACACTATTCCTTTAATATTTTTGCAATCAAAATCGGATGGAAAATCAACTGTGATTCCTTCTGCTACTGCTTTTACAACAACTTTATTGCTTAAATCATAGGCATTTTGCTCTTTATTCAAATCTTGTTGTGCTAGCAATTCTTTTTTGTAATATTCCGTTACAACAAATTCGTTGTCGTATTGGCTGTTGGTTTGAACTTTAATTATAAAGAATAAAATAAAACTCATAAAAAGTGCAAACGCGATTACTATTCCTGTTCCCCAATTAATTTTCATAATTTCTGTAATTTAGTTAAAACTTCTTGGTCCTAAAAAATTTGTTGTTTCAGTATCAATTAACAATTTATCGTTATATACTTCAATTTGAAGGTTGGTTTTATCGCCTTCTAACAAAGCTTGATTGATTTCAATAAATAAAGTTCCTTCGGTCAAAGCTTGTTTTTTAACTACAAAATGATCGTTACTTACTAGCTTAATAGTTCCTTTGGGTGACACTAATTTGAAGTAAACATTATTAAAATCTGCTTCGGTTTTGTTTACCACTTTAAAGGTGTAAATGTTACTGATATTATCACCTTTGTGTTGGAATAATTGTCCTGGTAATCTTAAAATTGTTGCTTCAACATCGTTTCTTAAAAATAACATTCCGATGAAAACGCCAGTTAAAATTAATAATACCGAAGCGTAACCTTTCATTCTAGCTGTGAAAACAAATTTTTCTTTTTTGGCTATTTCGTCTTCGCTTGCATAGCGGATTAATCCTTTAGGCAAACCAACACTTTCCATTATAGTATCACATTCGTCGATGCAAGCGGTACAGTTTACACATTCCAGTTGCACTCCATTTCGGATGTCAATACCTGTTGGACAAACATGCACACAAAGTTTACAATCAATACAATCTCCTTTTCCAGAAGCGGCTCTATTTTCTTGTTTATTGAATTTTGCTCTTCCCGTTTCTTTTTCGCCTCTTACATAATCGTAGGCAACATTTATGGTTTTATTATCTAGTAAAACACCTTGCATTCTGCCATAAGGACAAGCTATAATACAAACTTGTTCTCTAAACGAAATGTAGATGAAATAGAAAACATAAGTAAAAATTATCAATGCAATTAAAGTTCCTGTATTTTGTGTTGGACCTTCTGTGATTAATTTTATTAATTCGTCACTTCCAATTAAATAGGCTAAAAAAACATTGGCAATTAGAAATGAAACTACATAAAAAACAAACCATTTGGTAATTCGTTTACGGATTTTCTCTGCGTCCCATTCTTGTTTAGATAAACGAATTTGTGCACCTCTATCGCCTTCAATCCAATATTCTAATCTACGGAAAACCATTTCCATAAAAATAGTTTGAGGGCAAAACCAACCACAAAAAATTCTACCAAATGCTACTGTAAATAGTGCCAAACTAACCACACCTATAATCATGATAATCACAAAAATGTGAAAATCTTGTGGCCAAAAAGGAAAGCTAAAAATATTGAATTTACGTTCTAAAACATTAAAAAGTAAAAATTGATTTCCATTAATTTTAATGAATGGCGCAGATAATAAGAATAACAATAGAAAATAACTTACCCATTTTCTTCTTTCATACAATTTACCTTTGGGCATTTTTGGAAACACCCAAGATCTTTTCCCTTGTTTATCAATAGTTCCTATACTATCTCTAAAATCTTCATCGGGTAATTTTGACATTTTAATTTAATTTAAAACCAGCAAGTCCCAATTAATTCGAGACTTGCAAAGATTTATTATTTTGTTGCAACTACTTTAGAAGCAACTTTTGTAGTAGCTTCCTCTACCCATTGTTTAGCTTCTGGTTCGGTTGGTTTTGGATTAACCGGTTTAGAACCTTGAAGAGAAAGAACATAACTAGCCACTTTTTGAATATCTGATGGTTTGATAGTAGCTTTCCAAGATACCATTCCTTTTCCGTCACGACCGCCTTCCATAATAGTGTTGAATACATTTTTAATTCCACCACCATTAATCCACATATCGTCTGTTAAGTTGGGTCCAATTTGTCCACCAGCATCAGGTCTGTGGCATGGAATACAATTTTTCATAAAGATTGTTTTACCAGCAGCAATATTCGTAGCATCAGTAAGCAAGGTTACTTTTTCTTTATTCATCATGTCTGGAGCAGTTTTGTTGTATTCGTCAACTGCAATTTTAGCTTCCGCTACTTCTTTATCAAATTCTTGAACTTGATTATCAGCACCTAAAATTTCATAGCGAACCAAATAGATTCCTGCAAAAATGATGCAACCATAAAATAAATACACCCACCATGGCGGCAACACATTATCCAATTCTCTAATGCCATCGTAGTTGTGTTCTAACATTATATCTGCTTCTTGTTCGATTTTATTGGAACGAGTCAGTTTTTTTATAATGTTTTGATAGAATTCACTTTCTGTAAACGGCAATGATTGTGCTTCGTCCAATTGTTTTTTCTGTTCTTCTGTTAACAAATGATAGGTAACTGTGTCTACTGCGCTAACAACTATTTCTATTGCCACTAAGAGGAATAAAAATACTCCAAGAAACAACAATACCATTGGATACTTAATAAATACAGGTTGATTGCCTGAATCGATAAAATATTCCATTGCACCAAATACTATGGCAAATATCAATGGAACTCTTACGTATGATGGAATTAATTTTTTCATATCATGAATCTTTATGATGATTATTATTTTATTGGTAACTCGCTTAATTCTTTGATTTTGTCTTTGTTATAGGAAAAAACCCAAACAAAAAGACCTACAAAAAAACTGAAACAGATTAGCAATGATATAATTGGATAAATAGCTACACCATCTATTGTCTCCATACTTTGTTGTACAAACTTTAACATAACTAGTGTTTTTTTACTTTAATATCGGTTCCCAATCTTTGCAAATAAGCAATCATGGCTACAATTTCTCTATCTTTCATTTGCACGAAAGCTTCACCTTTAGCTGCTGCTTTTTTCTTGCTGTCTTCATACGATTTTACAAAATCTGGATCGTTTGTTAAGTTTTTCTCAATAGAAGCAGCTTGTGTTTGAACAGCGGTTTTAGCATTGGCAATGTCAGCATCGGTATAAGGAACTCCTAAAGTTCGCATTGCTTGCATTTTGGTTTGTGTCAAAGAATAATCCATCGCTTTGTTATCATACAACCAAGTATAGGCTGGCATAATTGAACCTGGCGAAGTACTTCTTGGATCCCACATGTGGTTGAAATGCCAGTTGTCATTGTATTTTCCACCTTCTCGTTGCAAATCGGGACCAGTTCGTTTAGAACCCCATAAGAATGGATGGTCATAAACAAATTCACCCGCTTTAGAATAATCTCCATAACGAGCTACTTCGGAACGAAACGGGCGAATCATTTGAGAGTGACATCCCACACAACCTTCCCGAATGTATAAATCACGACCTTCTAATTCAAGTGGTGTATAAGGTTTTACTGAGGCAATAGTTGGAATATTGGATTTCACCATAATGGTTGGTACAATTTGAATAATACCGCCAATTAAAATAGCAACTGTAGCCAATAATGTCAATTGAATTGGTCTTCTTTCTAACCAACCGTGCCATTTTTCACCTTTTAATCTACCTGCTGTTATTTTTTGCAAAGCTGGTGCTTCTGCTAATTCATCTTCAACAGGTGAACCTTGTTTTACTGTTTTAATAATATTGTAAACTAATACAAGAATTCCTGTTAAGTATAAAGTTCCGCCAATAGCTCTCATCCAATACATTGGCATAATTTGAGTTACTGTTTCAAGAAAGTTACCATATTGTAATGTTCCGTCTGGTTTGAATTGTTTCCACATAGAAGCTTGAGTAAATCCAGCAACATACATTGGAAGTGCGTACATAATAATCCCTAAAGTACCAATCCAGAAATGGAAATTGGCTAGTTTTTTAGAGAACAATTGCGTTTTAGTCATTCTAGGAATTACCCAATAAATAATACCAAAACACATAAATCCGTTCCAAGCTAAAGCGCCAACGTGAACGTGAGCAATAATCCAATCGGTAAAGTGCGCAATAGCATTTACATTTTTAAGAGATAACATTGGTCCTTCAAATGTTGCCATTCCATAACCTGTAATAGCTACAACGAAGAATTTCAATACAGGCTCTTCTCTTACTTTATCCCAAACACCACGAAGTGTTAACAATCCATTAATCATACCACCCCAAGAGGGTGCAATCAACATAATTGAGAAAACAACACCAAGATTTTGTGCCCATTCTGGAAGCGCAGAATACAACAAATGATGAGGTCCAGCCCAAATGTATAAGAAGATTAACGACCAAAAGTGAATAATGGATAGTCTATAAGAATATACCGGACGATTAGCTGCTTTTGGAACGAAGTAATACATCAATCCGAGGAAAGGCGTTGTAAGGAAAAATGCAACGGCATTGTGTCCGTACCACCATTGTACTAGAGCATCTTGAACTCCTGCATAAACAGAATATGATTTCATTGCTGATACAGGTAATTCCAAACTATTAAAAATATGAAGCACAGCAACTGTAACGAATGTGGCTATATAAAACCAAATGGCTACATAAAGATGGCGTTCTCTTCTTTTTAAGATAGTTCCAATCATGTTGATACCAAATACTACCCAAATTAAAGCAATAGCAATATCAATTGGCCATTCTAATTCGGCATATTCTTTAGAACTTGTATATCCTAAAGGCAACGAAATAGCCGCAGCAACAATGATTAATTGCCATCCCCAAAAGTGAAGATTACTTAAAAAATCACTGAATAATCTTGCTTTCAATAAACGTTGTAATGAATAGTAAATTCCAGCAAACATGGCGTTACCTACAAAAGCAAAAATAACTGCATTGGTATGTAAAGGTCTCAATCGTCCGAAACTTAAAAACGATACTCCGTGAGTTAAGTTTGGGAAAAGAAACAGTACGGCTAAAATAAGCCCAACTAGCATCCCTACTACACCGAAAACGATACTGGCGTAGAGAAATTTCTTTACAATTTTGTTGTCGTAATAAAATTGTTGCATTTCCATAATTAAATTGGTTTTTGTTCTTCTTTTTTGTTTGTAATTGTTTTGGGTTTTGTTATTAATTCATCGTCAAAAAGCATTCTGACGGATGGAGTATAATCGTCGTCGTACTGCCCGCTTTTAACCGCTCTTATAAAAGCGTATAAAAATGCAACGGCAACCACTATACTGATGGAGATTAATAAATAAATGACACTCATACCTTAATTTGTGTTAACAAAGTTACTGCTGCTACTTTTGATAAAATATGATATTTATCATACTTGAATTTTGAATTGAAAAATCTTTTTAAAAGTTACATATTTCTATTTCTTTGTTGCATAAATAGTGCTCATTACAGTCACAAAACTCACAATAGTTATGGTGCTCAAAGGCATTATGATTGCCGCTACAATTGGAAGCAAATTTCCAGAAACGGCAAAGCTCAAACCAACTATATTATATAATAATGAAAGTGTAAAACTCATGAAAATAGTGTTCATGGCATCTTTAGAATAGCGCATGAAAAAAGCAATCTTCTGAAATTGTGACGCATCTAATATTCCGTCACAAGCTGGTGAAAAGACATTTACGTTTTCAGAAATTGAAATTCCGATGTTGCTTTGTGCTAAAGCACCAGCATCATTCAGTCCGTCACCTACCATCATTACGTTTTTGCCTTGCTTTTGAAGGTTTTCAATATAATCTAATTTCTGTTCGGGTGTTTGATTGAATACTAAAGTGGTTGCATGAGGTACCATTTTTTCAAGAATAGGTCGCTCGCCATCATTATCACCAGAAAGCACCACTAGATTATAGGTTTTAGATAGTTTTTCAAACAGTACTTCCAAACCTTCTCTATACTGATTGTTGAAAATATAGCTTCCTTTGTAAATTCCATTTATCTCAACATGAACTTTGGTTTTCTTATGCGTATTTTCACTCATGTGTTGCAAAAATTGTGAAGAACCTAGTTTTATTGTTCCAAATTCAAATTTTGCATAAATTCCTTTACCAATTATTTCTTCAAAATTTAAAGGCTCTTTTTTTTCTTGATTTGGAATAAAATCATACAATCTTCTACTTAAAGGATGGTTTGAACCTCTTAAAGTATTAAATAATAATAGTAATTCAGAATCGTTTAATGGTTCACCTTCATAAGTTATAGCCGTTTTTTTATTGGTAGTAATTGTTCCTGTTTTATCAAAAACAATTGTATCTACTTTTGCCATTTGCTCAATTACGGTCGCATTTTTAAGATATAGTTTCCGATTTCCCATGATGCGCAATATGTTGCCTTGGGTGAATGGTGCGGTCAATGCTAAAGCACACGGACAAGCCACAATAAGTATCGCAGTAAAAACATTAAAAGCAGTATCAACACTTATGAAAATCCAGTATAAAAAAGAAACTAAAGCCAATCCTAACAAAGCAGGTGTAAAATAACGACTGATTTTATCGGTGATGGTTTTGTGTTTGATATCAACTTTTTTCTGAAACACATCATTGCTCCAAAGTTGGGTTAGATAGCTGTTTGAAACCGAAAACAAGACTTCCATTTCGATAACTTTTCCGAGTTGTTTTCCGCCAGCAAAAATTTTATCACCTGATTTTTTTTCAATTGGAACGGCTTCTCCTGTAACAAAACTGTAATCTATTGAAGCTTTATTTGAAATTAAAATTCCATCAACTGGAATTAATTCTTGGTTTCTAATTAACAATCGATCGCCTTTTACAATGTCATAAACCTGTATCGGAATTTCACTTCCATCGGATAAAATCTTTGTAATTGCAATAGGAAAATAGGATTTGTAATCACGTTCAAACGATAAGAAACTGTAAGTCTTTTGTTGAAATAATTTTCCTAATAACATGAAGAAAATCAAGCCGCACATGCTGTCGAAAAAGCCTTGTCCGTAGTCAAAAATGATATCGACGGTGCTTCTAACAAACATCACGATAATTCCTAATGCAATCGGAATTTCAATATTCAACATTTTAGCTTTAATACTTCTCCATGCTGCAACATAGTAACCACTTGCTGAATATAAAAACGAAGGCAATGAAATGGCAAAAATCAACCAACGCAAAAATCCGCGGTATTGGTTGATCCAAAATTCGTTGACTTCAAAATATTCGGGAAACGAAAGCAACATGATATTTCCGAAACAGAAAAAGGCTACTCCTAATTTGTAAACCAAACTTCTATCGACTGGTTTTTTGCCTTCATCAAAATTATCTAAACTGATGTAGGGCTCGTAACCAATGGAACAAAGTAGTTCCACAATTTGTTTAAGAGAAGTTTTTTCGGGATTGTATGTAATTCTGACTTTCTTTTCAGGAAAATTTACTTGAGAAGTGTTTATTCCCGCTTGAAGTTTTTGTAAATTTTCCAAAATCCAAATACACGAACTACAGTGTATATGCGGAATGTAAAGAGAAACAATATGTGTTGAATCCTCTTGGAATTCCAGAAGTTTTGTTACAATGTTTTCATTGACTAAAAAGTCATATTTTCCTTTAATATCCAGTGGAGTTGCACCCGGAGATGACTGAAAATCATAATAACAAGACATATCATTGACGCTGAAAATTTCGTAAACTGTTTTGCAACCGTTACAACAGAAACTTTTGTCTTCAAATAGAATTTCTTCTTTTTTTATGATTTCATTACCACAATGGAAACAATTTGTTGTGTCCATAAATTTGCTCAATTATACCTACAACAAAGGTTGAACAAATCTTAAATTTAAAATATGATAATTGTCATACTATTTGATACCTTTGTTAGACCATTAAACAAAAAGCATTATGGGCAAATGTGAACAATGCATAGTTAGACAATTTAGTTCTTTGAAAGCCTTGAATAAAGAAGAACTTTTGAGAATGGCAGATTGCAAAACGTCTTACACTATAAAAAAAGGCGAACCTATCTTTGAAGAAGGAGAAAGCGTTAATGGCATTTTTTGTATAAAAGATGGAGTATGCAAACTTTCAAAATTGAGTGCCAACGGAAAAGACCAAATTGTGAAATTGTTAAAACCAGGCGAATTACTGGGACAACGCTCCATGATAAGTGACGAACTAACGAATTTAAGTGCTGTAGCTCTTGAAGACATGGAAGTATGTTTTATTCCGAAAAGTGAAATAATGGGATTCTTCAATGAGAACAATCAGTTTTCGATGAACGTCATGAAAACCATTTGCGGAGATTTAAAAGATGCAGACGATCACATGGTTTCGATGGCTCAAAAAAGTGTTAAAGAACGATTAGCAGAAACACTTTTATATTTGGAAGCTACTTTCGGTAAAAATGATGACGGTACACTTCACATTCAATTGTCTCGTGAAGAACTTGCTGGAATGATTGGAACAGCTACCGAAAGTTGCATTAGATTATTATCCGAATTAAAAAAAAGCGGTTTAATCGATTTGATTGGAAAAAAAATAGCACTCATTGACCGAAATAAATTAAAAAGAATGGCTGAATAAATTATTCAGCCATTCTTTTTTTACTCTTCTTTCTTATTTAAAAACAAATAATAAACAGGAACTCCTAATCCAACAATAACCAATCCCAAACCTGTACTTGTTGTTTGATAAATCAACAAAGTTACACAGATTAAAGTAGTAATAATAATGTACAATATTGGGACAAATGGATATCCAAAAGCTTTGTAAGGTCGCTCGGCATTTGGTTCTTTTTTTCTTAAGATAAAAATTCCGTAAATCGTTAAAATATAAAAGAGTAAAGAGGCAAAAGTAGCATAGGTTAATAAATCACCATAACGTCCAGAAACACATAATACACAAGCCCAAAGACACTGAAACCATAATGCTTTTGCTGGAACATCATGGCTGTTCAATTCACCAGCCTGTTTAAAAAACAATGCGTCTTTAGCCATAGCATAAAATAATCTTCCGCCTGATAAAATTAATCCCGAATTACATCCAAAAGTTGAAACCATAATTAAACCAGCCATTACAAAAACACCAATATTTCCCATAATCATACTTGCCGCAGCTGCTCCTACTCTATTTTGGCTGGCAAACATGATTCCGTGTTGCACAACTGAACCGTCAGGAGTTCCGTTCATTGGTAATAATGCTAAATAAGCAACATTTGCCAAAATATAAATAATTGTAACTATCAAAGTTCCTAGAAATAAACTTCTCGGAATATTCTTTTTTGGATCTTTAATTTCACCCGCAATAAAGGTTACGTTATTCCATGCATCACTTGAAAATAATGAATTAATAATGGTTGCTCCAATTGCTCCGACCAGAGCAACTCCAGATATTTTAGTCACGGTTACAGTTTTAGTAGTTTCATCAAAAACTGTTTTACTTGCATCCCACATATTAGTAAAATTATCATGAAATGTGTTGGT
This sequence comes from Flavobacterium sp. SUN046, assembly GCF_028867965.1. Classification (GTDB taxonomy): domain Bacteria; phylum Bacteroidota; class Bacteroidia; order Flavobacteriales; family Flavobacteriaceae; genus Flavobacterium. Next base: position 144,157 of record NZ_JAPQNT010000007.1, on the reverse strand, counting down.
ATGAAAACCTATATACAATCCGAAAATAATTAAAGCAAAAAGCGCAATTAATTTTGCAGATGTAAAAATCAATTGAATAATTTTTCCATTTTTAACGCCTTTGGTATTTATATAAGTCAGTAAAACAATACTAAACATAGCCAGAACTTGACTGTTTGTAAAGCTAAAACTATCTCCAATTGTGAAAATTTTATTTTCTAAAACCGGAAAAAAAACGGCTGCATAATTGGCAAAAGTTACAGCAACTGCAGCAATAACACCTGTTTGAATTACAGTAAAAACCGTCCAGCCATAAAGAAATGACACTAACTTTCCGTACGCACGTTGAATGTAAACATATTGTCCACCTGCATTAGGCATCATTCCTGCCAACTCGCCGTAGCTTAATGCTGCTGACATAGTCAATAAACCAGTTATTAACCACGTAACTAAAATCCAAGCTGCCGAACCTAAATCGCGCGCCATATAAACGGTTACTACAAAAATTCCTGAACCAATCATGGAACCAGCAACTAAGCTGGTGGCATCAATTAGACCTAAAGAGCGTTTTAATTCGTGTTTTGTTTCAGACATAAAAAAAGTAGTTAGTTAATTCTCAAATATAGTAAAAATAAATTATTGCATTTTCTTGGCTTCATTCCAAAAAACGTCCATTTCTGCCAAAGTCATATCCATTAAAGGTTTTCCGAGTTGGCCAGCTTTACTTTCTAGATATTGAAAACGCTTGATGAATTTTTTATTAGTTCGTTCCAAAGCATCTTCGGGATTGACTTTTAGAAATCTTGCATAATTAATCATTGAAAATAAGACATCTCCAAATTCGGCTTCAATTTGATCTTGATCACCTGCGGCAACTTCTACTTGAAGTTCTTGTAATTCTTCTTGAACTTTATCCCAAACTTGATGTGGTTCTTCCCAATCAAATCCGACTCCTTTTACTTTATCTTGAATTCTACTAGCTTTTACCAATGCTGGCAAACTTTTGGGAACGCCTTCTAAAACTGATTTTTTTCCTTCTTTAAGTTTTAGTTTTTCCCAGTTTTGCTTTACTTCTTCTTCGTCGGCAACCACTACATCGCCATAAATATGCGGATGACGATGGATTAATTTATCACAAATTTCATTGGAAACATCAGCTATATCAAAATCGTTGGTTTCACTTCCAATTTTCGCATAAAAAACTATATGCAATAATAAATCACCCAATTCTTTTTTGACTTCTTGTAAATCATTATTTAATATTGCATCGCCTAGTTCATAAGTTTCTTCAATCGTTAAATGGCGTAAACTTTCAAGCGTTTGCTTTTTATCCCACGGACATTTCTCGCGCAAATCGTCCATTATGTCGAGTAATCTATTGAAAGCTTCTAGTTGTTGTTGTCGTGTATTCATTATTTTGATATTTATGTAAAAATAAAAAATCCTATTACTCAAATGGAATAATAGGATTGTATTTTATAAAAAAGTAATTAACTATTTTTTAGTTTTCGCTTTAGGTTTTTCTGCTTTAGGTTCTTTCGCTGCTTTTACTTCTTCAACTACTTGTTCTTTAACAGATTCTGCATTTTCTAATTTAGGTTCTTCTTTAGAAACCATTCCTTTAGCTTGTAAAAGATTGTACCAATTGAGAACCTTTTTTATATCCGAAGCATAAACTCTATCTTCATCATAATCTGGCACAACTTCTTTAAAATAAGCAATTAATTTAGCATTATCTTCTTTATGAGAAATTGTTTGTCCTTCATTTTCTTTAATTGCAATGGCACGCATTACCTCTGCAAGTGGCTTTTCTTCACTGTAAGTATACATAGAAATTTCTGAAAGTAAACTCACGTTACTTCGCATTCCAACTGTGATTTTCTTTCCGTCAAGCAACGATTCGGCAACGAAACCAGAACGTGTTTGAACTTTTAATTCATATAAACCAGGTTTTCCTGAAATTGCTAATATTTTCTCTACATTCATTTTTTAAAAATTATTTTAAGCGGTGGCAAATATAACTAAATTAAATCCCAATAATCAAATTTCAAATTCCGAAAAGGAATCTAATTATCTTCCTTTTTTATTAAAAAATCGCATTCTATAATCTGGTCTAGCCTTGCCATCCATGATGTTTTGTAATTTCTTCTTTATTAACGTACGTTTTAATGTTGCTATTTTATCTGTAAATAAAATTCCTTCAATATGATCGTACTCATGCTGTATAACTCTGGCAATCAAGCCATCATACTCAACGGTTTTTTTATTGAAATCTTCATCTAAATATTCTAACGTAATTTTTTCATTGCGATAAACATCTTCACGAACATCTGGAATACTCAAGCAACCTTCGTTAAAAGACCATTCTTCACCTTCTTCTTTCAACATTTTGGCATTAATGAATGTTTGTTTAAAGCCTTTCAATTGTTCTTGCTCGTCTGAGGTCAAATCTTCACTATCACTAAATGGTTCGGTGTCAATAACAAACAAACGAATGGCTAATCCAATTTGAGGCGCAGCTAAACCAACGCCATAAGCATTGTACATAGTGTCGTACATATTAGCTATAACTTCCTTTAAATTAGGATATTCAGGAGTGATTTCTTCTCCTACTTTTCTTAAAACTGGGTCGCCGTAACCAACTATTGGTAAAATCATCGTGAGAATTTAGAATTAATTTTTGCAAAAATAGTCAAAAAAAGCAGATTGAGCGTCTGATTTTTCGCCATATTAAGAAATTTTTATAAAAGAAATTCTTTTATCGTTTCTGTTACACCATTGTTATTGTTGTCTAATTTAGTTTGATAATTAGAAATTGCAACAATATCTGGATGCGCATTTTTCATAGCAAAACTGTATTTTGCTGTTTGCATCATTTCATAATCGTTTAGAAAATCGCCAAAAACCATAGTTTCGTCAAAACTAATATTCAATTGTTTTTGAATGGTTTCAATTGCAACGCCTTTATTAGCTGAAAATCCTGTAATATCTAGCCAAACTGTTCCTGAAATAGCTATTTTAAATTCATTAGAAAATTCTTTAAAATACAAATAACTATTAGTAGGAACGTCTTGAAAATCACAAAAAGTTACTTTTAAAACGTCGTCTTTCACTTGAGTCAAATCGGATACAATTTCTAATTTTGAATAATACTTTCTCACTTCAGTCAGAAATCGTTCTTCTGAATTTTCTACATAAGCCGCATTTTTACCACAAATAATTGGATAAGCATTTTCAATTGTTCTTCCAATTTTCACAAATTCAATAGCTTTCTCCATTGGCAACGGATTTACAAAAATTTCTTTTCCGTTGTAAAAACCATACGTTCCATTTTCGGCTAAAAATAAAGTAGTGTCTTTTATTTTATCAAAAACTTGTATGATATTATAAAATTGTCTTCCGGTTGCTATTGCAAAAATGATGTTTTTATCTCTTAATTGTTGTTCGACTTGCCAGAAATCAGGTGGTAATTGATGATTAGAATCTAATAAAGTTCCGTCTAAATCGGATACAATTAGTTTGATATTATTCATTATTTAATTTCAGAATTGCACAATTATTTGCTCTTATTTCTTTCAAAAGTTGCTCATTTTCATTCAAAGAACTTTCATAAGATGGAATCATTTCTTTTAATTTTTCATGCCATTTTTCAGAATTCATTTCATCTTTAAAACACTTATTTAATACATCAATCATTATAGAAACAGCTGTTGAAGCTCCAGGAGAAGCACCAAGTAAACAAGCTAAAGTTCCATCTTGAGTAGTGATAACTTCAGTACCAAACTCTAATATTCCGCCTTCTTTTTCGTCTTTTTTAATTACTTGAACACGTTGACCGGCTTGTAATAATTCCCAATCTTCAGCTTTAGCATCTGGAAAATATTCTTGTAATGCTTCGATTCGTTTTTCATCCGATTGCATTACTTGTTCTATCAAATATTTAGTCAATTCAATATTATGAAAACCAGCTGAAATCATCGGAATAATGTTATCAATTTCTAATGATTTTATCAAATCTAAATACGATCCATTTTTTAAAAATTTAGTCGAAAATCCAGCATAAGGTCCGAAAAGTAATTCCTTTTTACCGTTGATAATTCTCGTATCTAAATGAGGAACCGACATTGGTGGCGCACCAACAGAAGCTTTTCCGTAAACCTTAACATGATGATTTTTTATAATATCTTCGTTGGTACATTTTAGCCATTGACCACTTACAGGAAATCCGCCAAAACCTTCGCCTTCTTTAACATTGGCTTTTTCTAATAGCAATAAAGAACCACCACCAGCACCGATAAAAACAAATTTTGAATAGTCTTTAAGTTTAGAACCATCGCTTAAATTAGTTATTTTTAAACGCCAATGCTTGTCATCATTTTGTCTGATTTTCTTAATTTCATGATTGTAAAATACCGAAACACCTTCTTGTTTCGACAAATAATCGAATAAACTTCGTGTTAAATTCCCGAAATTCACATCAGTTCCTAACGGCATGTACGTCGCGGCAATTTCTTGATTGGCATCTCTATTATTCATAACCAATGGCATCCAAGAATTTAGTTGAGTGGCATCGGTACTGAATTGCATTTTAGAAAATAATGGATTTTGAACCAAAGCATCATATCGTTTTTTGAGATATTCAACATTTTCTTTTCCCCAAACGAAACTCAAATGCGGAATTGAATGTATGAAACTATCCGGATTTGGCAGTTTATCATTTGCCACTAAATAGCTCCAAAGTTGCTTGGATAATTCAAAACTTTCAGCAATTTTTATGGCTTTTTTAGCATCGACAGAACCATCTTCATTTTGTGGTGTGTAGTTCAATTCGCAAAAAGCCGAATGACCCGTTCCTGCATTATTCCAGGCATCAGAACTTTCTAATGCTGGTTGATTCAATCGTTCGTAAATATGAATTTTAATATCAGGCTGTAATTCTTTAAGAAAAACTCCAAGTGTAGCACTCATTATTCCTGCGCCAACTAATATTACATCAGGATTTTCCATTTTTTTAAAACATTTTTCTAGTTAAATAATCTTGTAATAGTATTGTTGCCGCAATTTCATCAATCAAACCTTTATTTTGACGTTGTTTTTTGTTTAATCCGCTATCTATCATGGTTTGGAATGCCATTTTGGAAGTAAAACGTTCATCAACTCGTACTAAGTCCATAGCTGGAAAAGCTATTTGAAACTTTGAAACAAATTTTTCGATAATTTCAGCACTTTCAGATGGTTGACCATTCATTTGCTTGGGTTCACCAATTAAAACTTTAGTAACATTTTCTTTGATAAAATACTCTTTTAAAAAATCGATTGTCGTTTCAGAAGGAATTGTAGTTAAACCAGAAGCAATAATTTGTAATTCATCGGTAACGGCTATTCCGGTTCGTTTAAGTCCGTAATCTATAGCGAGAATTCTTGGCATTTTTTTTTGTAAAAGTAGTTAGAAAGTTTGAAAATCAAAATTGATTTTAATAAAAAAATCCTCAATAAAGAGGATGATTTTATAGTCTAAATAATATGATTTAGAACGTAAATGTCAGTGTTGGTAAAAGCCTTGAAATTTTAATGCTTTTTTAAGCACTTCGACAAGCTCAGTGTGACAATTCTATTTAATTGATTGTTAAATAACAAATGCGTTCAACCTATTAATTTAAAATTATTTTATTGCTTCAAATTTTGCAACAGCATTAGAATTTCCTTTGTGAAAATGCAACATTGTTCCTTCAATCATGTAATTGTCTACTTTTTCTAGAGCTTTTACAAAATCCATTTCAGTTTTAGAATCTTGGCACGCCATTTTGGTAGTAGCTATTTTTAAAAATGCTAATTTGGTAGCTGCTTTCATTACGAAAGTTCCCATAATAGAATTACAACCTGCAAAGGCAGCAAATTTTCCTGATTTAGAATCAAGATTGATGAAATAATCTTTATCTGAAGTGCTTTTTACAGCTTTACCATTTAATTCAACTAATTTCCATTTGGTTTCTGCCAAAGCATATTTTCCTTTAGATGGATCGTTTTCAATTGTTTTGGTCGTAGTTTTCATTTTGTTTAGCAACTCAACATCAGATGAATCGTTAGTTGTTGTAGTTGTTGTGTCGTTTTTCATATCGGCAACACTTGTTGTATCTGCTTGCTGAATTGAATCGGCAGAAGTATTAGTAACTTCAGTTTCTTTTTTCTGACAACCAACAATTGAAAGAAATGCAACGGCAATAATAAGGTATGATTTTTTCATAATAAGTAAGGTATAGCGGTTTTTACTACACAGTACAAATTTAAGAACAATGAAATCATTTTATTTTACACAATAAAATGTATTTATTACATAATGATTGGCAACTATTAATTTGTTTATAGAATATTTTATTTTTATATATTTGATGAAGTTAAAATTTTTATTTTAAAATTAATATTTATGCAGAATCAAGATATGTTTTTAAGCCTTGTAAAAATAATTATATTTAGATTCAATAAAAAAATGAAACAAATTTTAATCATGTTCCTCTTAATCATTTTTTCAAATTCTATTTTTGGACAATATGCTCTGTCTAAAGATGCAATTGATTACTTAAAAAACGAAAAAAAATATAACCGAAAATCACCTAAAATCATTAAAGATATTTTAAAAAGAAATAACAAAAGTTTATTTATTGATTCTGATACTTTTAAAATTATTCCTACTTTTAGGGCAAAAGAAAACTACTTGATGACAGATTTAGACAGCTTCTTGTCAAGTATAGAAATTGATAAAAATATTTTATGGAATGAAATTTTAATAATTCAAGAACCAAATAAAAATTTTAAATCTTATGAAGGATGTAGTTTTTGTGAATCAAGTAAATGTGATGTTTACTTATATGATGATTCTCCAGAAAGATATCAAAAATACAATAAAGCTGTAGAAAAATTTATTATTAATGGTAATTTTGACTTTATTTTCAAAGTTGAACACTTCTCTCAATTTTGGTTTTTATTAAAAGATAATCAATTAAGTTTATATTCATTTTTAAATGAAACTTTATATACTGGAAAAGATGAATTGCAAATGTATATTAAAAACTACATTTAATAAATATACATTCGATTAACAATATAGTTTTTCTAAAATAAAACAAAACTCTCAAAAAGACAAAACCAATCTAGCCCTGATGCAAGGGAAAAACCTCGCTTATTTAGCGAGTTTTGGAAAGGTAGCAGGAATAAGGTTTACAAAAATTCGCAAACCATTCGCTTCTTACAAAAAAAAGATTTTATCTTTGTAAAAATTTGAAATTATGACCAATTTACAATCTATTATAGAAGCCGCTTGGGAAAACCGAGAATTGCTAAAAGAAGAAACTACATTAAAATCAATTCGAGAAGTTATCGCTTTATTGGATGCTGGAACATTGCGCGTTGCTGAACCAACCGAAAATGGGTGGCAAGTAAACGAATGGGTTAAGAAAGCTGTAGTAATGTATTTTCCGATTCAGAAAATGGAAACGCATGAAGTTGGCATTTTTGAATACCACGATAAAATGCTTTTGAAAACAGGTTATGCTGAAAAAGGTATTCGTGTTGTTCCGCCAGCTGTTGCTCGTTATGGCGCTTATATTTCTAAAGGTGTGATTTTGATGCCGAGTTATGTAAACATTGGTGCGTATGTAGATGAAGGAACAATGGTTGATACATGGGCAACGGTTGGAAGTTGTGCTCAAATTGGTAAAAACGTACATTTATCGGGTGGTGTTGGAATTGGTGGTGTTTTAGAACCATTACAAGCTGCACCAGTAATAATTGAAGATGGTGCGTTTATTGGTTCGAGATGTATTGTTGTTGAAGGCGTTCGTGTTGAAAAAGAGGCAGTTCTTGGAGCCAATGTTTGCTTGACTGCATCAACAAAAATTATTGATGTTACTGGAAGCGAACCAATTGAATATAAAGGATTTGTTCCGGCACGATCGGTTGTGATTCCGGGTAGTTATACTAAATCGTTTGCTGCTGGAGATTTTCAAGTGCCTTGTGCCTTGATCATTGGAAAACGTAAACCATCGACTGATTTAAAGACATCGTTGAATGATGCTTTGAGAGAATATGATGTAGCGGTTTAATTAATTTAATTATTGAAGCACTCCGACAAGCTCAGTGTGACAGTTTGATTTGAATTAAATTTTATAGAAGCACTTCGACAAGCTCAGTGTGACATATTAGTAATAAGATTAAAAAAAATAAAAGATTTAGAATAATTATAGTAGCGCTTCGACAAGCTCAATGTGACATATTAATAATACGTTTTAGAATAATAATTATTCATAATATGTTTAAGACTATAAAAAATCCGAAATTACTTTCGGATTTTTTTATTTGCCAATTTTTCGTTTTAAGTATTTTTTTCTAGCTGTTTTGCGCTTGAATTGGGCTGTTTTATCTAACAAAGTAAAATAAAGATAGTCTACAGGTTCGTAGCTTAATTCGGCGTATTTTTTTGCAATAACTTTAATCATTTGCTTAGAAAGCCACATTTTTTTAAAATTATCCATACGTTTTTCGACGGATAGATTTTGAAATTTCATTCGGTTTAAATCGATTAAATAAAAATCATATTTTTTAGTTCCTTTCTTTACTATCAATGTGTTTCCGGGTGAATGATCAAGAAAATTGATTTTAGCTTGGTGCATTTTGAATGTAAACTCAGTAAATTGTTGCAAAATTATTTCTCGCTCAGGAAATAACGGATTGTGCAATAATTCGCGAATAGTAAAGTCGTAATCAATTTGCTGACAGATATAAAAACTTTCTCCTAACAATCCGAATGCGTTTCGTTTTTCAATATAAGCCACTGGAAATGGCGTTAGAATTTTGTGTTCGATTAAATAATTAGCATAATTAAAAGAACGTTTAGCTTTGGTACTTCTAAAAAAAGAGTAAATTATTGATTTTAGAATTCCGGGTTTTTGAAAAAATTTAATATTTACCTTTTCATTACCTAGAAAATTAGATTTAATGATGTTGCGCGATCCTTTTACAATTAAATCACCAGATTCAAAAAAATCGATAACTAATTGAATAATAGCTTTTTCTTGATTTTTATAATTTGGATGAATGGTGATTTTCACAATAAGTTGAATTATTTTCGTTAAAAGTATAAAAAATAGTACTTTGCACCAAGAATTACTTTTATGAAAAAAATATTAATTATACAAAACAAACGAATTGGTGATGTACTAATAAGCTCAGTTATAGCTAATAATTACAAAGCTAAATATCCGGATAGTGAAGTACATTTAATGGCTTATGATTTTACTCACGGCGTTATCATCAATAATCCTAATATTGACAAAATTGTTTCTATAAATGAAAAAGAGTTAAAGAAATTCAAGAATTTGATGAAAACAATTAATCAAGTTCGTAATGAAAAATATGACATCATATTCGACCCTTACTCAAAATTACAAAGCCGATTGATTTGTAAATTTGGTGGTGCTACACAAACTGTTGGTCATAAAAGCCGTAAAAATATTGGAAATTTAGGTTATTACACACATCCGGTTGGAATTTTAGAAAGCAAAACACAAATTTGTGGAAAAGCAATTGAAGATAGAATTCATTTGTTGCAACAAGTGGAATCTATTGAAAATATTAACTATGCACCAAAAATATTTTTGACCGAAGAAGAACAAAACTTTAAGGTTCCAGAAAAATATCAAAATAAGAAAATAATTATGCTTGGTGTTTTAGGTAGCACACCACAAAAATCAATGCCTTATGAATATGTTGCCGAAATTGTAGATTATATAGCTGAAAAATTCGACTGCTATTTGTTGTTCAATTATGCTCCAAATCAAAAAATTGAAGCCGATAAAATTTATGATTTATGTAAAAACAAATCGAATATTATTTTGGACGTTTATGCGCCAAGTATTCGAGATTTTGCAGTTTTGATGAATCAATGTTCAGTTTTGGTTTCTAATGAAGGTGGCACTGTTCATATTGCAAAAGCTTTAAATAAACCTACATTTACTATTTTTTCACCTTATATTCACAAAGACGATTGGAGCAGTTTTGAAGATGGAAAATTTCATAAATCAGTGCATTTATTGGATTTTTTACCCAATGCAATTTCTGAATTATCGTATGAACAAAATAAAGAAATAGAAAAAAATCCTAGAGAAATGTATTTGAAATTAACGCCAAAAATGATTATTCCAGAGTTAGAAAGTTTCTTAACACAAAATTTGAAGTAATTATTTTTTTACAATTCCAAAGTCAGTCCAAGTGCTTTTCTTGGTCTTAGTTTGTTTTCTAATTTGTAAGTTTTTTTGAATCATTTCAGGTTTTACATAACCACGAGCATGATCTAAGTGAATGCAAACGCTTGAATATCTAATTTGTTTAGACTTGATTCCGATGTTAAATAAACGTTCACCAAATTCTCGGTCTTCACCGCCATATTGCATGCGTTCATCAAATCCGTTTACAGCATAAAAATCTTTTTTCCAACCCGATGCATTATGACCGTTCCAACTAGCGCTTGTTGGTGTCGTTAAATTTAAAAACCAACTTTTTATTCCGTTAGTAATTAGTTTATTATTTTTAAACGAGCCTTTAATTCCGTGCTCTTTCAACCAATCTAAATCAAAACATTTACCCGAAAAAATATCTTCTTTGCTAATATCATTAGAAATATCCATTGGTAATTTATAATATCCGCCGGAAAGAAAATAACCTTCTTCTCTATTTTTAATATGTTGCTCAACAAAATCTTCTCTTGGAATACAATCGCCATCAGTCATTAAAATATAATCTGTAGTAGCAATTGTAATGGCCTTGTTAAGAATAATTGTTTTTTGAAAACCATTATCTTCATGCCAAACGTGGTTTATTGTATAAAAAACTTCCTTTTGAATACAATCAATTAAGTCTTTTGTTCTTGCATCTGAGCCATCATCAGCAATGATAACTTCAAAGTTTCTGTACGTTTGTGTGTTGTATCCATAAAGAACTTTTTTCAACCAATCTGGCGAATTATAAGTACTTATTATGACTGAAATATCTTTTTGCATTGCGTTGCAAAGATAAAATATTTTTTCTATGTTTGAACTCTACAAGTTATACCATGCAAACGATTACTGTTATCATTCCAACTTTTAACGAAGAGAACTACATTCAGGATTGTTTGCAATCTGTTTCATTTGCTAGTCAAATTATTTTAATTGACTCATTTAGTGTAGATAACACTGTTGAAATTGCTAAAAAATTCAATTGTGAAATCATCCAAAGGAAGTTTGATAATTTTTCAAATCAAAAAAATGAAGCTATTAAATTAGCTAAATCTGATTGGATTTTATTCATCGATGCAGACGAAAGAGTGACTGAAAAACTTAAATTTGAAATTTTAGAAACAATAAATAATCCTATGCATGAAGCTTACAAAATTAGGTTTCCGCATTTTTACATGAACCGTTTTTTATACCACACAGAAAATAAGGTGGTACGGCTTGTAAAAAATAGTTCTATTTATTTTGAAGGTGCGGTTCACGAAAAATTAATGCACAAAGGAACTGTTGGTTTACTTAAAAACTTCATGATTCATTACACCTATAAAGGACTGTTTCATTACATCAATAAAAAAGATTCTTACGCTTGGTTTCAAGCAAAAATGGGAAGAGACAAAAATAAAAAAGCAAGTTATTTTCATTTAGTATTCAAACCATTTTATCGATTTTTTCACACTTACATTATCCGCAGAGGATTTCTAGATGGAGTTCCTGGTTTAGCAGTGGCTGCAATTGATGCTTATGGTGTTTTTTCACGATATGTGAAGATGATTTTAATTGAAAAAGGATTAAAATAAACGCAATTTTCCAACGCGTAATTTCCATTTAAAAGTTGTTAAACTATCTTGTCCTTTAACATCAATACGCTGAATTTCAAATTTATTTTTGAATGGAAATTTATTCACCCTATTTCCTATTCTAAAAGCCATTTTAATATTATTTTTTTCTAATAATTTAAAGAATTGTTCTTTTTCAATTCTTTTTTTTGGATAATTTCCATACGGATAGGCCAAAGATGGATATACTTTTAGATTATTTTTTATTATCAAATCGTGGCTTTTGTCAAAATCTTCTTGAATTTCATCTAAATTTAACATTGCATATTTTTGATGAAAAAAAGAATGATGACCCAATTCAATACTTTTAGAATTAAGCGATTTTAATTGATCAATTGACATGATTTTTTCTCCTGTTGCATCAACACCGCTATTCCATAAATCTGATTTTCCTATATAGAAAAACGGAACAAAAAAAGTAGCTTTCATATTGTATTTTTCCAACAATGGCAAGGCAAACAACAACTGATTTTCGGTTACATCATCAAATGTTAGCACAACTGATTTCTTTTGAATCGATTTCACGTTTTCTAATTGTGATACAAATAAAGTAACAAAATTATTATTGTGTAAATACTTCAATTGCTCTTCAAATTTTAAAATAGAAAGTGTCAATCCCAAACTTTTATCTTCATTTGGAGTGATATTATGGTACATTAAAATGGGTAATCTTGACACAATTAAAAATTTGAAAATAGTATTGGTGTAAAAATATTATATTTGTCTGATATTTCATCTATATATATGTCTGAAAATAACGCAATCCCTAAAATAACTGCCTTAGCTATTACTTTTAACGAAGAAGAAAACGTAAAAAGATATGTAGAAAGTCTTTCATTTGCCGATGAAATTATATTTGTTGATTCTATTAGTACCGATAAAACATTAGAATTAGCAAAAGAAATGAATGTAAAAGTGATTACACGAAAATTTACAAACTTTTCTGACCAAAGAAATTATGCCATTAGTCAAGCTAAAAATGATTGGATTGTCTTTTTCGATTTAGATGAAATAATTACAAAAGAATTAGAACAAGAAATTAGAAATACTGTTTTAAACTCTAAATCTAATGCAGCTTTTTTTGTTAAAAGAAATTTCTTTTTCATGGGAAAACGCATCCGATTTGGAGGTTGGCAAAATGATAAAGCTATTCGACTTTTTAATAAAAATTTAGGGCAATACAACGGAAATTTAGTTCATGAAGAAATAAAAACATCAGGTTCAATTGGAATTTTGAAAAACAGATTGAACCATTACAGCTATAAAAATTTTGATAATTATAACGACAAACTTAATTTATATAGTAACCTACAAGCTAAAAATTTATACCAGCAAAATAAAAAACCAAACGCGTATCATTTAATTTTACGTCCGTTGTATCGTTTTATTTGGCAATATTTATTCCGATTGGGATTTTTAGACGGCAAAGAAGGATTTATTTTGGCTTATGTACATTCTTTTTCGGTTTTTAAAAGATATTTACAGCTTTGGATGATGTACAGAAAAATTGATTAAAATTTCAAGATATGTTTGATATAGCTGCTATAATTATAAATTACAATTCAAGTAAACTCACTCAAGAATGTGTTGAAAGCATAATTGAAAAAACGCCTTCTTTACTCAATTTCCAAATAATTGTTGTTGATAATGCTTCAGAACAAGAAGATTATTTATCATTGAAACAATTTTGTGAAAATCATAATTTCAAAAATTTACAGCTTGTTCGAAGTAAAATAAATACCGGATTTGGAGCTGGAAATATGGCTGGATTTCACTTTGCAAATGCCAAATATGTTGCATTTGTAAATAACGATACTTTATTTTTAAATGATTGTTTTTCAATTCTAAAAGCAGCAATTGAAAAAGACAATTCTATTGCAGTTGTTGGCGGACAATCTTTCACGGAAACCGGAAAATTAATGGTCGCTTTTGATCATTTTGCTTCAATTGCTAAAGAGTTATTTGGTAGAGATTTTCTAGAAAAACTTAATCCAAAAAAGTATCCGAAACGCAAACTAGAATACACTAATCCATTGAAAGTAAACTATGTTCAAGGAAGTTTTATGCTAATTAGAACTACCGATTTTAATCAAGTTGGCGGTTTTGACACGAACATTTTCTTGTATTACGAAGAAACTGATTTGTGCAAACGCTTGGAAAAAATAGGTAAATCGAGTTACTTAATTCCTGATGCAAAATATGTACATTATCATGGTGCAAGTACGCCTCAAAATGTTCTTATAAAAACCGAACTTAAAATTTCGTTATTATATATTATCCGAAAACATTATGGTTTTTTTAGTTACTATTTTTTATTAAATTATTTAAGAATTAATTATATTTTTAGTACAATTTTCAAACCTAAATATTGGTATTTATTGAAAGTTTTATTGGCCGGAGCACCACTTTCTAAATCGTTGAAAGTACGTCAGAAAATCAAAGAATAATTATGGGACTATTCAAACAAATAAAATTATACTTTGAAAAAAAGACGATTGTAAAACAACAATCCGAACAAACTATTCCGAATTTATTACAATATAATTCTGAAAAAAAAACCATTGTTTTTGTAAATGGTGGCATGCCTACACACGATAAAGATTCGGGTTCCAACCGATTGAAAGAAATAATTTTAGCCTACAAAAAAGAGGGGTTTAATTGTATAATTTGTACTAAAAATGCTTATAGAACAGATGCTTATATACAGTATTATGCTGATTTAGGAATTATAGTTTATGTTGAAACATCCCAATATAAAAATTATTTTGAGTTTATAAAATCCATTTCTAGAGTAGATTATATTTGGTATTATAGTCCTGACACATTAAAAGATAATTTTAAAAAAATTTCTAAAATTGTTCCAAATGCAAAGTCAATATTTGATATGGTTGATATTCATTTTTTGAGATATCAGCGCGCTATCGAATTAGAACCAACACGAATTTCATTACGAAAAAAATATAAAAAGTATTTTGAAATCGAAACCAAATTAGCAAAAAAAGTGGATTATATTATCGCTATTTCTGATGTTGAAAAAGACCTAATGAAAAAATACGTAGCAGATGAAAAGTTAATTACAATTTCAAATATTCATTATCCTAAAATTAAAAAAGAGTTAACACAATCATTTGAAGACCGAAAAGATATAATTTTCATTGGCTCAACGCACACTCCAAATATTGATGCACTTTATTATCTTTTCAATGAAATTATGCCATTGGTTTGGTTAAAATTACCAGAAATTAAAGTGAATATAATTGGAAATGTAAATGAGAAAATTAACGATATTAATCATCCAAATTTTATTTTTCAAGGTTATGTTCCCGATATTGTTGACTTTTTTAAATCTAATAAAATAATGGTTGCACCACTTCGATACGGTGCTGGAGTTAAAGGAAAAATCGGACAAGCATTCGAATATTATTTGCCTGTAGTTACTTCATCAATTGGTGCCGAAGGAATGAAACTTATTAATGGTAAAAATGCGTTAATTGAAGATACTAACGATGGTTTCGCAGATGCAATTGTCAATTTATATTCAAATGAAACGTTGTGGCTAGAACTTCAGAGTAATTCTGAAGACAGTTTACAACCTTTTTCAATTGCCAACTTAAAGTCAACAATTAAACTTATAAATTAATTTTTAGTTTTTTGTTTTGGAAGAAATAATTCGAATAAACTTATTATTGCTTTAAAAATTTTCCAAGCATATTTGTGTTTTTTTATGTTTAAAACACTTACGATTCTCTTGGAATTTAGTTCATTCAAGTTTTCATAATCGCCTATAAACATTGAAAAATATTTATTAAAAACAAAAGCTCTTTCTTTAAGTTTTAATTCTTCAAATTCAGGTCTAGACGAAATTCCTTGTAAATCATAATTTGCAACAATTACATTAATATGTTGGTGTGAAACATTTTTTATACAAATTGCATAAATAAAAAATTCCCAATCAGAGACAATTTTTAGATTTTCATTGTACATAAAAATATCATGAAACAATTGCTTTTTAATAAAAGTAGCTTGGTGACAAAAACTATTGTGTGTAAAAAACTGAAAAGAAATGCGTTCGTCATATTTTACTATTTTGTCTTTTTTATCAAATTTAAAAATAGCATTTCCGTAATAAATATCTTTTGTACCATTAATAAGTTTGTCAACAGTAGCAATTGCAGTATTTTCAAACAACCAATCACCACTGTTCAAAAACAATAAATAATCACCAGTTGCAGCGCGAATTCCTTTGTTCATTGCGTTGTAAATTCCAGAATCTGGTTCACTTACCCAATAATTGATTTTATCTTTATATTTTTCAATAACGTCTTTACTTCCATCAGAACTATTACCATCAATTACAAGATATTCAAATTGCACATTTTCTTGATTTAGAACACTTTGAATAGTTTTTTCTAAACCAATTTTATCATTATAATTGACTGTAATAATCGATATTTTCATTGAATTTATTGATTAAATTTTTGAGCATAAACTGCTTTAATTCCTTCTTCTAATGAAATTTTATAGTGCCAACCCATTTTTGACAATTTGGTTACATCCATTAATTTTCTTGGAGTTCCATCGGGTTTCGAAGTATCAAATACTACTTCGCCATTAAAACCAACAATATTCTTAACCAAATAAGCCAAATCTTTTATTGAAATTTCAACACCAGAACCAATATTTACAAAACCTTCATCATCGTAATTTTGCATTAAAAACACACATGCATCAGCCATATCGGTAGCGTGAAGAAACTCTCTTAACGGTGTGCCACTTCCCCAAACTGTAACTGATGGTTCATTATTAATTTTAGCTTCGTGAAATTTTCTAAGTAAAGCAGGTAATACATGAGAATTTTGCAAATCATAATTATCATTTAAACCGTATAAATTTGTCGGCATAACTGAGACAAAATTACAGCCGTATTGGGCTCTGTAGGAATCACACATTTTAATACCAGCAATTTTTGCAATTGCATAGGGCTCATTAGTTTCTTCTAACAAACCAGTTAAAAGTGAATTTTCTGTCAGAGGTTGTGGCGCTAATTTTGGATAAATGCAAGACGAGCCCAAAAACATTAATTTCTTAACGCCATTTTTATAACTATTATGAATCACATTATTTTGAATCATTAAGTTTTCATAAATGAAATCGGCTCGATAGGTATTATTAGCAACAATTCCACCCACTTTTGCCGCAGCAAGAAACACATATTCAGGTTTTTCCTTTTCAAAAAAATCGGCTACTTCTTGTTGGTTTATCAAATTCAGTTCAGACGAAGTTCGTTCAATTATATTATTAAAACCTTTGCTTTTTAGATTGCTAACAATTGCGCTTCCAACCATGCCACGATGACCGGCTACATATATTTTAGAATGTAAATCCATTATTTATTTTCTTTAAAAAACTTTTCTTTTTTGAATAAATTCACATCAGCTTCCATCATTTCTTTAACCAACATTGCCAGTGTATATTGTGGTTTCCAACCTAATTTTGTAGTAGCTTTGGTATTATCACCAATAAGCAAATCAACTTCGGTTGGTCTAAAATAAGCTGGATCAATTTTTATTACTACTTGTCCAATTGCAAATGCGTATTCGGGATTTGACGATGTTTTAACAACTGCAATCTCATTAACATCTTCACCAGAAAATTCAAGTTCAACACCTACTTCTGCAAAAGCCATTTTGATAAAATCTCTAACGGTTGTAGTTACGCCAGTAGAAATCACAAAATCTTCTGGAGTTTCTTGTTGCAAAATTCGCCACATTGCTTCTACATAATCTTTAGCGTGACCCCAGTCTCGCTTAGAATCAATATTTCCCATAAAAAGGGTTTCTTGCATTCCCATTGCCATTTGAGCAATTCCACGTGTGATTTTTCTGGTTACAAACGTTTCACCTCGTAACGGACTTTCGTGATTGAAAAGAATTCCGTTACAAGCAAACATACCATAAGCTTCTCTGTAATTCACTGTAATCCAGTACGCATACATTTTTGCAACAGCATAAGGCGAACGTGGATAAAATGGTGTTGTTTCTTTTTGAGGCACTTCTTGAACCAATCCATACAATTCTGACGTTGAAGCCTGATAAATTTTAGTTTTTTTAGTCAAACCTAATAATCTAACAGCTTCTAAAATTCTAAGAGTTCCAATTCCATCAGCATTTGCAGTATATTCAGGCATGTCAAAACTCACTTTTACATGACTCATTGCGCCTAAATTATAAATTTCATCGGGTTGTGTTTCTTGAACAATTCTAATCAAATTAGTAGAATCGTTCAGGTCACCGTAATGCAATCTAAAATGCTGGTTGTCAATATGTGGATCTTCATATATGTGATCAATTCGTTGAGTATTAAATAATGAACTTCTTCTTTTAATACCGTGAACCATATATCCTTTAGATAATAATAATTCCGACAAATAGGCTCCGTCTTGTCCTGTAACTCCTGTAATTAATGCTACTTTCATTTAAGTTTTATAGTAAATTATATTAGTCTTTTATTAATAATTACTATTTTTTCCAAAATTTTAATTTATTAATAAGTTGTTTTTTCTTGCGTTTTTTTTGAATTAATTCAACCTGAAATTCTCTGTTTAGTGTAAAAAAATCGGCTTCTTTTTGAACTTCAATTAAGTCAGGATGACTGATTTTTTCTAGAGTTCCAAACTCTAATTTGGTAACAGAATCATTTGTATCGAAAGTGTGCGTTGCAGCGGCACCAAATCCAATATTTTTTATTAAATTAACATTCGGAATAATTGTCAATCCTTTATTAATCATGTTACTAATTGCCAACTGATAATCCCAAGTATCTATTTTTTTGTCTAATAAATCATTATAAATTGAAAACCATCTATCTACAATAATTTCATTTTCAAATAGTGACTTAAAAACTGGTTTCACTTCAAGAGATTTGAATTGATTTAATTCAACATCATAATCGTTCCAAACTCTTCTCCAAGATGCCCAACCCCAAACATGAGTTAAATTAGAAAAATAATAACTCTCATTACCGAATTTTTTACCAAATTGAAAATTACAACCACCAATGTGTTTTATGGTGTTTACATTTCTATATTTCTCTAAAAGTGTATCACAAAAAACAAAAAAATCATTTTGTGGCAAACAATCATCTTCTAAAATTATTCCTTCTACTTCATTTTCAAAAAACCATGAAATAGCTGAGGAAACTGCATATTTACATCCTAAGTTTTCATCTCTAAAAAGGGTTTTAACTTCGCAATTCCAATCTATCTGATTGATAATAGCTCTTGTTTCCTGGCACAGTTGGACTTCATTTTCTTTATTCTTTCTTGCTCCATCTGCCGCTACATATAACTTTGCTGGTTTTACTTTTTTAATTTGTTCAAAAACCAAAGCAGTAACATCAGGTCTATTGAAAATCAAAAAAAGTACTGGCGATTTTACTTCATATTGCAAATTACTCATGGCTTATTTATTGCTTTCTGATAAAGAGTGTAGCATTTATCGGCAGCTAACTTCCAATTGAAAATTTTAGCTCTTTCTAATCCTTTATTTATATATTCGTTTCTAACAGTTTCGTTTTCTAAAATAATACTGACTTTATTTTTCAAATCCGTAGCATCATTTAATTCAAAAAATATGCCTGCATCACCAGCAACTTCGGGAAACGAACTGTTATTAGTTAAAACAATAGGACAACCACATGACATTGCTTCTACTACTGGAATTCCAAAACCTTCATAAGCAGACGGAAAAACAAAACATTGAGCATTTTTGTAAAACTGACCTAATTCATTTTCTTGAAATGGCTTTTGAATAATTTGATTTTGTAATCCTAACTCATTAATGAACGTTATCTCTTCTTCTTCAAATTTTCCTCCGCCAGCACAAACAACATATAAATTCCTATCAGAAACTAGTAAATCTTTAATTGAATTTACTAAAAAAATAAAATTCTTATAATGCCTTCTAACTCCAACAAAAAGGATATATTTCTTTGGCAAATCTACAAAAATATCGTTAATAATTATTGAATTACCGTGATATATGACTTCAATTTTGGTAGCGTCAATGTGAGGATAAATTTTAATAATATCATTTTTGGTATTTTGAGAAACGGCTATTATTTTGGTTGCTTTTTCTAGCAGTAATAATTTATTCTGAATTGCAGTAATTCCATCATCAAAATAATGAGGAAAAAGTTCATGAATCATATCATAAACAGTTAAAACAAAAGGTTTTTCTTTTAAAAATTCTAGAAAATAAGGATTGTAATACGTAGGAATAAATAAATCGAAACTTTGATTTTTTAGTATTTGAATAGTTTTAGCAGTATTTTTCTTTTTAACTTTTTTTCTTAAACTAACACCAATCTTTTTTAAAAAATCGATACAAAAAGTTAACGATTTTATGCTATTGGTAAAAAAAACACTTTCTCTAACATAAATATTCTCTGAAGAAATTACAGGTAAATTTACTTTAACATCCTGATTATAAGAAATATTAGAAAAAATTTCAACATAATATCTAGAGATACCACCAAATTTTTGTTCGTTAAATATTTCTGGGTCTAAGAGTATTCTCATTCGAATAACATTTTTTCACTAATTTTGTAAAAAACAACAATAAAATCTAATTTTAGCAAAGATATAATTTTAAATTTAGATTCATATTTATTTAAACTTCTCAGATGAATTGTAAAATATGTAACAGCCCAGTAGAAAAAATTTTTGAAAAAACAATTTTGCAAAAATATGCTACAGGTTATCATAAATGTTCTGCTTGCTCTTTTGTACAAACCGATGAAGTTACTTGGTTAAAAGAAGCTTACGAATCGGCAATAACATCACTAGATATTGGTCTTTTATGGCGCAATAATAATTTGGTAAAAGAAGTAACTCCAATAATTAATATTTGTTTTCCAGAAGCGCAAAAAATGATTGATTATGCAGGCGGATATGGCGCTTATGTGAGATTAATGAGAGATGCAGGTTTCGATTTTTACAGGCAAGATGATTATTGTGAAAATATATTTTCTAAACATTTTGACGTTACAGATACCACAATAAAAAAATTCGATTTAGTTACAGGGTTTGAAGTTTTAGAACATTTTAATGATCCGATAAATGACATTGCTAAAATATTTGAATATGCAGACAATGCTATTTTTTCAACTGAAATAGCACCAAAAGACAATAAAGAAATTGAAAATTGGTGGTATATTGCTCAAGAAACTGGTCAACATATTGCTTTCTATTCCGAAAAATCAATGCTTTTAATTGCGGCACATTTTAACAAAAACTACTATTGTAAAAATGGTAATTTACATATTTTCACAGCTAAGGAATTAAATTCGAATCAAATTAAATACGGAATTAAAGAAATAAAAAACTTTAAATTTATTTTCAATTTCATCAAGAAAAAGAAATATAAGATCAAACGAAAATCACTCTTAGAATCTGATTATAATTATATTAAAAACATGTTAAACGCATAAAATGAGCGATATAAATACCGAAGTACACAACGCCTACGAAGCAATAAAAAATGGCGGAATCATATTATATCCAACCGATACCGTTTGGGGAATTGGTTGTGATGCTACCAATGCCGAAGCTGTTGCAAAAATCTATGCACTAAAACAACGTGACGATTCCAAAAGCATGATTGTTTTAATGAATAGCGAGAAAATGATGTATAATGTATTTAAAGAAATTCCTGATTTAGCATGGGAAATTTGGGATTTATCAAACCCAAGTGATGATGATCTTGAAAAACAGAAAGCAACAACATTAATATTAGACAATCCTAGAAATGTAGCACCAAATATTATTGCAGATGACAATACTCTGGGCGTTCGATTAGTAAAAGAACCATTTTGTTTTAAACTTATGGAACGCATGAAACGTCCATTAGTATCAACTTCTGCAAATATCTCTGGAATGTTTGCTCCAAAAACTTTCAAAGAAATTGCTCCCGAAATTATAAAAGGTGTTGACTATGTAGTAAATTTGCACCAAGATAAAGTTTGTAAAAATCCATCAACGATTATCAAACTTTCTTTAGATAATCAGGTTAAGATTATTAGAAAATAAATTAACCGCAGATTCGCAGATTTTTTAAATTAAAAATTAAATTATGCTCGAAGAATATTTATACAAAGAAGAATCTTATAAAATTATTGGAATTTTATTTGAAGTTCACAAAAACCTAGGTAAAGGTTTTTCAGAAATTGTATATAAAGATGCTCTTGAATATGAATTTAAAGATAATAATATTCCATATCAGAGAGAAAAAGAATTTTTGGTAAATTATAAAGATACGATCTTAAAACATAAATTTTATGCAGATTTTGTTGTTTATGACAAAATTATACTTGAAATCAAAACTGTAGAATGTTTTAATAATGCACATTACAATCAATGTATAAATTATTTGAAAGTTTCAGGAAATGAATTAGCCTTTTTAGTTAATTTTAATTTGACATCACTTGAACACAAAAGAATTGTAAGAACAAAAAAATAAAAATCTGCGAATCTGCGGTAATAAAAATGAATTATAAAAACGCATTAAACAACCCAATATTCAAAATAATTGCACAAGCAAGTCAGGAACTAAACGTTGAGAGTTACGTAATTGGTGGATTTGTTCGTGATTTTTTATTAGAACGCGATTTTAAAAAAGATATTGATATTGTTGCAGTTGGCTCTGGAATTGATTTGGCATTAAAAGTATCCGAATTACTTTCGAATAAGCCTAAAGTTCAAGTTTTCAAAAACTATGGAACTGCAATGTTGCGTTACAAAGAGATTGATATTGAGTTTGTTGGCGCACGAAAAGAATCCTATAATCACGATAGTCGAAACCCAATTGTAGAAAACGGAACTTTAGAAGACGATCAAAACCGTAGAGATTTTACGATAAACGCATTAGCTTTTTCTTTAAACGAAAACAATTATGGCGAATTAATCGATCCATTTAACGGACTTACTGATTTAGAAAATAAAATAATTAAAACGCCTTTAAATCCCGATATTACTTATTCGGATGATCCGTTGCGAATGTTGAGAGGAATTCGATTTGCAACTCAATTGAATTTTGAAATTGAAACCGAATCATTAGAAGCAATTTCGAGAAATAAAGAACGAATTAACATAATTTCTGGCGAACGAATTGTAGATGAATTAAACAAAATTCTGTCAACAGATAAACCATCTATTGGATTTTTATTATTATACAAAACCGGACTTTTAGACATCATTTTACCCGAATTAACTGCTTTAAATAATGTTGAAGAAGTTGAAGGTCACACACACAAAAATAATTTTTATCACACGTTAGAAGTTGTCGATAATATTTGTCCAAATACTGACGATGTTTGGTTACGTTGGTCAGCATTGTTACACGATATTGGAAAAGCGCCAACTAAAAAATTCAATAAAAAACAAGGTTGGACGTTTCACGGACACGAATTTCTTGGCGGAAAAATGGCTAAAAAAATCTTTGAAAGATTGCATATGCCGTTAAATAATAAATTGAAATTTGTACAAAAAATGGTTATGATGAGTTCGCGACCAATTGTTTTGGCAGAAGATATCGTAACCGATTCCGCTGTAAGACGTTTGGTTTTTGATGCTGGCGAAGATGTAGATAATTTGATGACTTTATGTGAAGCCGATATCACTACCAAAAATCCAAAAAAATTCAAGAAATACCACGATAATTTTGATGTTGTTCGAAAGAAAATTATCGAAGTTGAAGAACGTGATCATGTTAGACAATTTCAGCCACCAATTTCAGGTGAAGAAATTATGGAATTATTTAATTTGAAGCCATCAAGAGAAATTGGAATGTTGAAAGAAGCAGTTAAAGAAGCTATTTTAGATGGAAAAATTCCAAATGAATATCAAGCAGCTTATGAATTTGTTTTAAATCGTGCCGAAAAATTAGGATTGCAAAAAGTAAAATAAAATGAAAAAGTATTTTTTAAGAATTTCCAAAACAGCACTTGTTTTAGTCTATTTGGTAATAATTGCTGGAGCTTTAGTACGAATGACTGGTTCTGGAATGGGTTGTCCCGATTGGCCTAAATGCTTCGGATATTATATTCCACCAACAGAAATTTCACAACTTACTTGGTCTGAAAATAGAGATTTTCAAAAAGGTCAAGTCATTATTAAAGATGAAACATTATTAGTTGCAACTAAAGATTTTAAAACCGGACAAACATTTGATAAAACCAATTGGGAAAAATATACCAAACACGATTATGCCATTTTTAATGTGTATCACACTTGGATTGAATACTTAAATCGATTGGCTGGAGCTTTAGCAGGATTAGCCTGTTTAGCAATGGCAATTGGTTCATTTTGGTATTGGAAAACCAATAAAAAAATTACTTTATTTTCGTGGTTAGTGGTTTTCATGATGGGATTTCAAGCTTGGTTGGGTAAAACTGTTGTTGATTCGGTTTTGTCGCCTTTAAAAATCACAACTCACATGATTGTTGCTTTGCTTATCGTTGCTTTAATCTTGTATGTTATTAAAAAATGTACAGTTTCAAATACTAATTTAGAAACAAATTCAAAATTCAATAAATTATTATGGTTGACGCTTTGTTTATCAATAGCACAAATAATTATGGGAACTCAAGTGCGTCAACATATTGATAATGAAGTGAAAAACGGAGTTACAGCAAGTGTATTGTGGCTACAAAATCCGACACTTATTTTTTATATTCACCGTTCCTTTTCGCTATTAGTATTGTGTTTGAATGGATATTTATTTTTTCAAAACAATAAAATTAAATCAAGCTTTTCAAAAATTAATTGGGTTATAGTATTAATTGTTGCCGAAATTTTAACCGGAATTGCAATGTTTTATTTCGATTTTCCATTTGCATCACAACCTATTCATTTGGTATTAGCCTCTTTATTATTTGGTTTTCAATGGTATTTGATTTTAGAATCTAGAAAATCTAAGTTAAATTAATTATTTCTAAATTGTAAATAAATCTTATCTTTGCATTCTGGCTATATTGTCGCATTTCCTTGTTTACCAACTTAAATGTCTAAACTTGCTGCTCAAGATAAATTTTTAGATTTATCAGATTATGGAAGATCTTTTGGAAGATTTTTTGCCAATCAATTAAAAAATACACGCTTCACTCCTATTCATGTTACCTTACTTTTCGGAATTTCTGGGCTGATTGCTATTTATTGCATTTTGCAAAATCACTATTTTTTTGCTGCTTTTTTTATAGTTTTAAAATCAGGTATTGATGCTGCCGATGGCGAATTGGCTCGATTAAAAAATACACCATCTTATTCTGGAAGATATTTAGACAGCGTTTTTGATATTATTCTGAACTTTTTGTTTTTTATGACAATTTGCTATGTTTCGAAAACTTCAATTTGGTTCACTATTTTAGCCTTTATCGGAATTCAATTGCAAGGAACATTATATAATTATTACTATGTTATCCTCAGAAATAAATCGGTTGGAGGAGATTCTACTAGCAAAGTATTTGAATATAAAACTCCTAAAGCATTGCCTGGAGAAAATCAAAAATCTGTGAATATTTTATTCGGAATTTATACCATTGTATATGGATTATTCGACAAAGTAATTCACTTTTTAGATCAAGATGCTTACAAAGTAAAAACATTTCCCAATTGGTTCATGACCTTACTTTCGCTTTACGGCTTAGGATTTCAATTACTAATTATAGCTTTGATGCTACCTCTAGGATTAATTGAATTTATCGTACCGTTTTTTATATTGTACACGCTTTTAATTTTTGTTTTGATCGGAATTAGAAAACAATGGATTAAATAGATTTCTTTTGCAAATAAAATTATTAAATATACTTTTGAAGAAATAATTGAGTCTTTTTATTTATAATTTAAAAGCAATGAAAAATACAATTAAACTAGAAGAATTAGGATTATTACTATTATTCTCAATACTTTATTTCAATTTTTACAATGGCTCTTGGGCATTTTATTTAGCATTATTTTTTGTTCCTGATATTTCCTTTTTGAGTTATTTGATTAACAAAAAAGTAGCAACAATTATCTATAACTTTTTTCATCATAAAGGAGTAATGGCAGCGGTAATTCTAATTGGATTTTATCTAAATAATGATTTAATTTCCAAAGTTGGATTAATCTTTATGGCACACAGTTGCTTTGATAGAATGATGGGTTATGGCTTAAAATATTTCGATAATTTTGACCACACACATTTGGGTTGGATTGGAAAAAGTAAAAGTAAAAATATAGCATAAAAAAATCCCGAGCCAAAACTCGGGATTCAATATATTTATTTTGAATTTATTTCAGAATCTAATTAAGAAAGTGCAGCTTTAACTTGATCAGCAGCTTCTTGAAACTGAACCGCAGATAAAATTGGCATACCTGAATTATCAATTAATTCTTTAGCAATTTCAGCATTTGTTCCTTGTAAACGCACAATGATTGGCACTTTTATAGCGTCACCCATATTTTTGTAAGCATCAACAACACCTTGTGCAACACGATCGCAACGAACGATTCCACCAAAAATATTAATCAAAATTGCTTTAACGTTTGGATCTTTTAAGATAATTCTAAAAGCTAATTCCACACGTTTTGCATCTGCAGTTCCACCAACGTCTAAGAAATTTGCAGGTTCAAAACCAGCATATTTAATTAAATCCATTGTTGCCATTGCCAATCCAGCTCCATTTACCATGCAACCAACAGTTCCGTCAAGGTCAACATAGTTCAAACCAGCTTCTTTTGCTTCAACTTCAATTGGATTTTCTTCTCTAATGTCACGCATTTCAGCATATTTCGGCTGACGGTACAAAGCGTTATCATCAATATTTACTTTAGCATCAACTGCTAATATTTTGTTATCCGATGTTTTTAAAACTGGATTAATTTCAAACATTGATGAATCCGAACCAATGTAAGCAGCATATAATGAATCTATAAATTTCACCATTTCCTTAAACGCATTTCCAGAAAGTCCTAAATTAAAGGCAATTCTTCTTGCTTGAAAACCTTGTAATCCTAATTGTGGATCAATTTCTTCATGAAAAATTAAATGTGGTGTGTGCTCTGCAACTTCTTCAATATCCATTCCACCTTCTGTAGAATACATAATCATATTTCTACCAGTAGCTCTATTCAATAAAACAGACACATAAAACTCTGAAGTTTCACTTTCTCCAGGATAATAAACATCTTCGGCAATTAATACTTTGTGAACCGTTTTTCCTTCTGCTGAAGTTTGCGGAGTCACTAATTGCATTCCGATAATTTGTTCTGAAATTTCTTCAACTTGTTGCAAGTTTTTAGCCAATTTTACTCCGCCACCTTTTCCTCTTCCACCTGCGTGAACTTGAGCTTTAACAACATACCAGCTAGTGCCAGTTTCAGCAGTCAATTGTTTTGCAGCAGCAACAGCTTCTACAGGACTATTTGCAACAATTCCACGTTGTACTCTTACACCGTATTTTGCCAAAATTTCTTTCCCTTGATATTCGTGTATATTCATAATAAAGAATTAGTTTGTGTTTTATTAGACTCTAAAACCAGTTCAGAGTAATTGATGCGCAAAAGTAATTAAATAGAATGAAACCGAAAAGAAATGTATCTCAATTTACTACTTTTATTTGTAGATTTTTTTGAGCGAATGGCTTGGGCATTTTAACAAACCTTATTCCCGCTTTCCTTCCTTACCGATAAAAATCGGGATTCCCTCCAATCGGGGCTAAAAAGTTAACGAATTGAAAAAAAATCAAGCTAAAAAACAATAATTTCATAGAAATGTTAAACTCGTTTGCAATAATTATTTCAAAGGGTATCTTTGCAACTTAATTCAACGTTTCTAAAGTATAACCTTATAAACTTTCTAAACTTTTAAACTTTTTTTAAAATGCAACCAAAAGAATTACTAGCACTTGCCGAAGAATTTGGCAATCCGTTGTACGTTTATGACGCAGCAACCATCGAGCAACAGTACAACCGTTTGACAAGCGCATTTTCCAAGGTGGAAAACCTTCGCATCAATTATGCGATGAAAGCGTTATCGAACATTACTATTTTAAAGTTGCTAAAGAAGTGCGGTTCGGGTCTAGACACGGTTTCATTTCAAGAAGTACAATTAGGCTTGCACGCTGGATTTTCTCCGGAAAAAATAATATTTACACCCAACGGCGTTTCGTTTGAAGAAATTGAAGAAGTTGCAAAACTTGGTGTTCAAATTAATATTGATAATCTTTCGGTTTTAGAACATTTTGGCGCTAAATATCCAAAAGTTCCTGTTTGCATTCGTATTAATCCGCACGTTATGGCTGGTGGAAATTCTAATATTTCTGTTGGACATATTGATAGTAAATTTGGAATTTCTGTTCATCAAATGCCGCATTTGCTGCGTATTGTAGAAAATACTGGAATGCACATTAACGGAATTCACATGCATACTGGTTCCGATATTTTAGATATTGAAGTGTTTTTGTATGCTGCCGAAATTTTATTTGATGCTGCCAAAAATTTTAAAGAATTAGATTTCCTTGATTTTGGATCTGGATTTAAAGTTCCCTACAAAAAAGGTGATATTGAAACCAACATTGAAGAATTAGGAAAAAAATTATCAAAACGTTTTTTAGCTTTCGAAAAAGAATACGGAAGAACTTTGACATTAGCCTTTGAACCTGGAAAATTTCTTGTAAGTGAAGCTGGATTTTTCTTGGCAAAAGTGAATGTTGTAAAACAAACAACTTCTACAGTTTTTGCAGGAATTGATAGTGGATTTAATCATTTAATTCGTCCTATGTTTTATGGTTCGCAACATGCTATTGAAAATATTTCTAACCCAAAAGGAAAAGAGCGTTTTTATACCGTTGTTGGTTACATTTGTGAAACGGATACTTTTGCAAATAACCGTCAAATTTCCGAAATTAAAGAAGGTGATATTTTGAGTTTTAGAAATTCTGGTGCATATTGTTTTTCAATGGCTTCAAATTACAATTCACGTTTTAAACCTGCAGAAGTTTTGTGGAAAGACGGAAAAGGTCATTTGATAAGCAAACGAGAAACTTTTGAAGATTTGATTAAAAATCAGGTTGAAATTGAAATTTAAAAAACACTGATTGAATATTTTTCAACAAAAATTTCACAAATTTTCACAAATTCAATAGTATAAAAAATTCTACTAATTTTGGTTAGTGGAATTTTTGGTTTGTTTAAATACTTATAAACTTTAAACTATTTTTTTTCAAAACAAATTTCACAAATTTTCACAAATTCTGTTGTACAATAAAATTCCACTAATTTTTAGTTAGTGGAATTTTTGTTTTAATCTGTTATTATCTTCGTGTTAATTCGTGTAATTTGTGTCGAAAAACGTTAAACTATTTTTTTTCAACACAAATTACACAAATTTTCACAAATTCTGTTGTATAATAAAATTCCACTAATTTTTAGTTAGTGGAATTTTCGTTTTAATCTGTTATTATCTTCGTGCTAATTCGTGTAATTTGTGTAATTTGTGTGGAAAAACTTTAAACTATTTTTTTTCAACACAAATTACACGAATTTTCACAAATTCTATTGTATAATAAAATTCCACTAATTTTTAGTTAGTGGAATTTTCGTTTTAATCTGTTATTATCTTCGTGTTAATTCGTGTAATTCGTGTCGAAAAACGTTAAACTATTTTTTTTCAACACGAATTACACGAATTTTCACAAATTCTGTTGTACAATAAAATTCTACTAATTTTGGTTAGTGGAATTTTCGTTTTAATCAATTTTTATCTTCGTGTTAATTTGTGTAATTCGTGTGAAAAAACTTTAAACTATTTTTTGTCCAAAATTTCCAATAAAACATTGGCTTCTGTTCCGTTTGGGAAAGCAACTTTTATTTTTTGGGCAATTGTTGGAGCAATTTGAGTAATTATTTTTCGGTCGTGAGTTTCACCTTTTTTGATGTTCCAGCCGTAAAAAATTAATGGTACGTGTGTGTCGTAACTATAAGCCGTTCCGTGTGAAGTTCCGGTTGCGCCATATTCTATAAATCCAGGTTTGTCTAAAATTACCAAATCACCATCTTGTGTTGCATCATATCCTTTTGCAATGAAATTCAAATAGTAGTCGTTTCCTGAATTGGTAAGAATTTCTTCTTCGGTGTAAACTCGTTTGATTTGATCTTGAGTTACTAGAAAATCTTTAAAAGATTGTTTCACTTTTGTCAAATCTAAACCTTTGGTTTTTATAATTTCTTTATTGAAATACAAATTGAAATTGGAATAATTCAAAACCAAATCATCTCCAAAAGTTTCAATAGAAAATTTCTTTAAACTAGCTCTTATTTCCTTTGGTTCCACATTAGTAACATTGTATTTATTATCGTTAAGGAACTTTGCATTTTCAGCACCAGCATGATCAGCTGTTAGAAAAATCAAGTACTTTCCTTTGCCGACTGATTTATCTAAGTAGTTAAGAAAATCGGCAATTGTATTGTCCAAACGCAAATAGGTATCTTGTAATTCGATAGAACGCGGTCCTAAAGTGTGCCCAACATAATCGGTTGACGAAAAACTTACGGTTAGAAAATCGGTTATATTGTCTTTTCCTAATTCTTCTTTTTCGATGGCTTTTTTGGCGAATTCTTCTAATAAATCATTTCCGAATGGTGTTGCACGAATTATTCCAGCATCATTTTTTTCATACATTTCTTTTAAATTGTATGGAAAAACTGGTTTTGCTCCGTTTAATTTTCCTTCGTATTTATTATCATCTTCCAAACTTTCATTGTAAGTTTCAATAGGTTTTAGCAAATTCCAACCTTGATTGATATAAGGCATATAATGTTTTTCATTATTGAATTCTGTTACCCAATTTGGCAATTCGGAACCATAAAAACTACTCGAAATAAACGCTCCTGTTTTGCTGTACCAAAATGCCCAATTGGCAAAATGTCCTGCTGGAAGAATTGCGCCTCTATCTTTCAAACTCATTCCGATTACTTTTCCTTTAAAGTTAGTTGCTAAACGCAATTCATCAGTAATTGTGGTGCTTTGCAAGTTTTTAGGTGACATTTCACCTTCGGCTTTAGTTCCGTCACCAATGGTTTTTACAGAAGCGTCATCGGTACAATACATTTCTTTTCCGAGCTTTCTGCTGAACCATTCGTTGCCTACAATTCCATGCGTTGCTGGAGTTGTTCCAGTGTATATTGACGCGTGTCCAGGTGCTGTGTAAGTTGGTAAATAATTGTAATGTGTGTTTTGAAAAACGTAACCTTTATTCATTAATCTTTTGAAACCATTATCTCCAAAATCATTTTGAAAACGGTACAAATATTCCATTTTCATTTGATCGACTACAATTCCGACTACTAATTTTGGACGGTCTTGCGCATGAAGATTTGAAAACAGAAGTATAGCAAAAAGTAACGTTATTTTTTTCATTGCAAATTTATTTCTACAAAAATAAGTATTTGAAAGTGATATAATGTGAAGTAAATCTTAAGAATTTTTTTTAAATTGAAATCTTTTATTTAGTCAATTAGAACTAAGTGATTGTATATAATTTGATAATTGGAGTTATGTTTTTTTTGTAATTAAGCACAAATAATTTCTAAAATTTTCAAAAACTTTAATTGTAACAATCAATACTATGAATCTATTGTTATTGTCTACATTTTTTGATTATATGCTTGTTGCTTTGTCGAAAATCCTACAATAATTATCACCACTAATTTTGATTATTTCAGTTTCAGTAAATCCTAATTTTAACATTGCATCTACAATCGTATATAAAAAGCCATCTTTAGAATCCCAACTTTGATTTGTAGTTTTGTTCATTCTTTCATTTGTACTTGGTGCTGTTGCTATTTTAGTATCAGTTCCTATACAGACATGGTCAATTCCGACTACATCAACCATTGCACGAATATTCATAGCATAATCCGTAGGCGTATCTGCAATATGAGTCCACACTCCAATAACACCACCTGCATTTGCGAATATTTTTGCTTGCTCATTGCTAATCAATCTTGGCATCATCATTTTTGCCATTCTTTCATTGTTTCCCAATTGTGTATTTAATCCTGTGTGTGAGATAAGCATTGGTTTTGTTGAAACTTCCAATGCGTTATTTACGGCATCGTTATTACAATGAGCAAGGTCAACTAAAATGCCTAATCTATTACATTCTTTAATCACATTTTTACCCAATTCAGTAAGTCCGCCATATTGTGGTTTGTCTGTATAAATATCACCCATAGCTGGTAAAGTTTGACCATCATGCATCAATCCTAAATGTCTTAATCCACGGTTATAAGCTACTGCTATTCGTTCTACTTTTCCTTCGATAAAATGACCACCTTCAACAGACTGAATAATAATTGGTGTTTTATTTTTGTGTGATTTTTGTATGTCAGATAAATTTAATGCTCGTTTTAGATTATTGATTTTTAGTGTTTCATCCATTTCATCTAAACTCATAATGAATCGTTCGTAGGCTTCTCCTTCTTTGGTTAAACTTGGTCTATCTACGCAAAATGTCATACAGATTGCAGAAAGTCCCGATTTTTTGAGTTCTTCCATCAAATTATAATTTCTTGCATTAAAATCTGCTTTTATGAATGGCACATCTATATGGTTGTGTGTGTCAATACTGATTGTTTTTGCAATTATTTTGAGGACTTTTGGGTCAATATCATTAATAACCCAGGAAGTAAATGGATTTAAGAAAAATGCAATTCCTGCACCAGTTGTTGTTGCTAAAAAATTTCTTCTTGTCCAATCATTACTATTATCGTTCATTTATGATTCTTTTTTAATGAATGTTGTTTTAAAATGGTAAATAACTTGCTATATATTAGAGTGTTAATCATAGTTTTTTTAGTACGTCATACAAACATAAAAAAATACACTTTAAAAAACAATCAAAACAAAATCATTTCCTTTTGAGCCAATTGAAATTCTTCAATAATGTCTTTTACAATAATTTCAACCGGTTTTATATCGTGGATTAATCCGGCAATTTGACCGATTTCTAATTCGCCTTCTATTAAATCGCCTTCGAACATACCACGTTTTGCTCTTCGTTTTCCTAAAAGTGTTTCTAAATCTTCTTTAGTCGGAAATTTTGTATATAAATCTTGAACGTCGTTGTAGAATTTATTTTTAATTAATCGTACTGGTGCAAGTTCTTTTAGCGTTAATTGGGTTTCGCCTTCGCCAGTTTGGATTACAGTTTTTTTGAAATTATCGTGTGCTGAACTTTCGGTTGAAGCTACAAATCGGCTTCCCATTTGAACTCCATCGGCACCTAAAATCATTGCTGCTAACATTCCGCGACCAGTTGCAATTCCGCCAGCAGCTATTAACGGAATTGAAATATTTTCTTTAACCATCGGAATTAAAGTTAAAGTAGTAGTTTCCTCTCGACCGTTGTGTCCGCCGGCTTCAAAACCTTCGGCTACAACCGCATCAACTCCAGCTTCTTGGGCTTTTAGTGCAAATTTGGAACTGCTCACTACATGAACTACTGTAATTCCGTTTTCTTTTAAAAAACCAGTCCAAGTTTTAGGATTTCCTGCAGATGTGAAAACTATTTTTACACCTTCTTCAACAATTATATCAATGATTTCTTGAATGTTTGGATATAACATTGGTACGTTTACTCCAAAAGGTTTATCGGTTGCTTTTTTGCATTTTTGGATGTGTTCACGCAAAACCTCCGGATACATTGAACCAGCTCCAATTAATCCTAATCCGCCAGCATTACTAACAGCACTTGCTAATTTATATCCTGAATTCCAAATCATTCCGCCTTGAATTATTGGATATTTTATATTGAAAAGTTGCGTGATTTTATTCATTAAGTTTACATTAACTACGTCTGAAAGACTCAGAAATTTGAATTTATTCTTTAATAATTTTTCCGGTTTGAATTACATTATCGGAAGTTATTTTATAAAAATAAACTCCAGAATTGATGGCTTCCAAATTGATTGAATCGTCTGATTGTACATCATTATTTTTAAAAACTAATTGTCCTAGATTATTATAAACTACCAATGTTACATTTGAAAAAGAATTTGAAAATCGAATAGCAATTTGATTTTGAGAAGGATTTGGAAAAATAACAAAACTTGATTTCTGACTTTGATTATTAGCCAACAATACATTATCTAACGCTATTTGAAAATCTGGAATTCCATAACCATATTGTGCATTAGGATTTGAAAACCTATCGGAAGATTGCTTCACAAAATCAACTACTTGCTGATTGGTCAAACTTGGTACAGCTTGCCAAAAACTAGCAATCATTCCAGCCATAACCGGACAAGAAAATGAGGTTCCGCTCGCTGTAGTAATTGTACCAGTTGTATTTGACAAAGTTGTTGATTGACCTTTTGCCATAACATCGGGTTTAATTCTTCCGTCAAAACTTGGACCAATTGAACTAAATGCGGCATATGTTCGATCAAATTTAACTGCTCCAACTGCCAAAACATTAGTGGCTTCAGCTGGAACACCAATATGAGGCTCACTAGAACTTCCTGAATTTCCTGCACTTGCTACAACAATCATTCCTTTACTAAAAGCAATATTTGCACCTTGAGAAGCAAAAGCAGAATTTCCAGTCATGTCAGAATAACTATGGCTGTAATTGGGATTATCGTAGTCAAAATAGCCTAAAGAAGTTGAAATAATATCTACTCCAAGCCTATCTGCTTCTTCGGCAGCTTCAACCCAATTACTTTCTTCAACTGGATTTTCACCAGAAACATCTTCTGTAATAAATAAATAATATGCTGCATCTGGTGCAGTTCCAACTAATTGTCCGTCAACATATCCAACCATGCAAGACAAAGTCATTGTTCCGTGATTGTGTGTTGAAAAAACATCAGTATTTCTTGCAACATAATTGTATCCGCCTAAATAAAGTCCATTATTAAACATTCGATTGAAAGGAATTATAGTACTTACTCCTGTAAAACCTGAATCTAAAACGGCAATAATTTTTCCGCCACCTGTGTAATTTGCTTGATGCAATAAATGTCCGTTAAGCATTTCAATTTGATTGTTTGAATTTCCATAATTAAATGTAGTTTGGACATCAAGTTGCTTGTTTACTGATGCAAATTGATTTTGAACAGCCATTTTGGAATTCAAATTATTATCTGCAAAATGAACATAATTTACAAATGACAAACTCAAAAGCGCATTAATATCAGTTTGAGAACCACGAATGTGCAAACAATTTAACCATTTTGATTTGGCTTTAATCTCAATGCCAGAAGCAGCAGTTATCTGATCTATATAGCTTTGTTCAATGGGCGTATCATTAACGTTTAATGGAATTCCTTGAGCTGTTCTTCTATCTAAAGCTCGTTGCGTAAGCATTGTTAAAGGATTGTCTAGATAACTTTGAGCATTAGGTTTGTCTTTAAAATAAACCCAAGCGTCTTCCTGTGAATACCCACAGAAAGAAATTGTAAAAAGAAAAATTAGTAGTAGGTTTTTCATAATTTTCAATTTATTAAAACGCTAATTTATGAAATTACTCCCGAACCAACTAATTCATCATCAATATTCCAAGCTACAAATTGACCTTCGGTTATTGCTGATTGTGGTTCATCAAAAGCTACATAAAGACCACTTTCAAATTGATGTAAGGATGCTTTTTGCAATTCTTGACGGTAACGAATTCGTGCCATAACTTGCAATGATTCGCCAACATTAAGTTTTAAATCTTCTCGAATCCAATGAATTTCTGATGGTTGCACTCGCAACACTTTTCTAAATAATCCAGGATGACTATGTCCTTGACCAGTGTAAATTGCATTGGTTGTTACATTGGTTTGGATAATGAAAAGTGCTTCTTTAGTTCCGCCAACATTCAAACCTTTTCGTTGACCAATAGTGAAATAATGTGCGCCTTGATGTTTTCCAACAACTTTTCCGTTTTCTGGCTTGTAATTTATTGGAGTTGATTCAAATTGTAATTCTTCTTCAAGAGAATTGAATTTTGGTTTTTGTTGATTAAAAATCTCGTTTGAAGCATCGATTTCATAAATCAAACCCTCTTTTGGTTGCAATTGTTGTTGTAAAAATTCCGGTAAACGTACTTTTCCTATGAAGCAAAGTCCTTGTGAATCTTTCTTTTCGGCAGTTACTAATTCCATTTTGGTTGCTATTTCTCGTACTTCTGGTTTGGTTAATTCACCAATTGGAAATAAGGATTTTGCCAATTGTTCTTGAGATAATTGACATAAAAAATAGGATTGATCTTTATTTCCATCAACTCCAGCTAGTAATTGATATACTGGTTTGCCGTCAACTTCGATTTCACCTTTTCTACAATAATGTCCGGTTGCCACATAATCGGCACCTAAACTTAAGGCGATTTTCATGAAAACATCAAATTTAATTTCTCGGTTGCACAATACATCCGGATTTGGAGTTCTTCCTTTTTCGTATTCGTTGAACATATAGTCAACGATTTTTTCTTTGTATTGTTCACTCAAATCGACAGTTTGAAATGGAATTTCAAGTTTTTCTGCCACTAAAAGTGCATCATTACTATCTTCTAACCACGGACATTCATTGGAAATTGTAACCGAATCGTCGTGCCAATTCTTCATAAAAAGTCCGATTACTTCATAACCTTGTTCTTTTAAAAGATAAGCCGCAACACTCGAATCAACACCACCAGAAAGTCCAAC
Organism: Flavobacterium sp. SUN046; assembly: GCF_028867965.1. GTDB lineage: Bacteria > Bacteroidota > Bacteroidia > Flavobacteriales > Flavobacteriaceae > Flavobacterium. The sequence goes on along the minus strand of NZ_JAPQNT010000007.1, from coordinate 107,570 downwards.
TACAACACGTTTCATTTTGAAATTATTTTTAGTGCAAATTTACGTCAAAAAATAGATTTATTATCTAGTTGTCATTATTTAAAATTATACATCTGTAAGTAATTGTTATCGAAATTTACTTACTTTTAACCCAACGTGTTATTTTTATTTGGACGAATAAATTTAATTGAATTGAAAATAAATCGATAGTATAAACGCGATAAAAAAAGTCTTAGACAGGTTCAGACTGACATTTGAATTCTAATTGTATTTTAATTAAAAAAAGAAATTTTATATTTCATTATAAAAACATCATGAAAAATAGTTTAATCATAGCTTTTACTTTCTTTCAAATTGCTTTTGCAACTGCTCAAAATTACACAAATACATTATTGAATTACCAGCAATATAATGCTTTTAAAGGCAAACCACTTTCTGATAAATTTTCAAATATAGAATCGGTTAAGGTAATTTATGATTTGAAAGAGCACAAATTATACTTTTTTAATAGTTTGAAAATTCGATTGCATTATGATTTTGTAACCCAATATTTGAATTACAACCGTGAACTCGAAATTTTTAATCTTCAGAATTACAGTAATACCGAAAAAGACAGGGATTTTTTATTAGGAAATTTAAATCATATTAAAGGAAGTGATAAATGGATTTTTGAATTGGCAGCTTCCGATCACATGCCAGTCGAATTGATTGAACAGTTTTATGAAATTGTTTCTAAAGCAACATTTATTGGCAAAAATTTGAATTTTTATTTGAACAATAGAGAAAAGATTGCACTTTATGAAAATCATAAATTTAAAATTCCGTGTGTCACATCAGAATATATTTTTAATGATTTGAAATACCAGGAAGTTGTTGAAGGCAAGACGGTTGGAATTTTAAAATCCTACAAAATCAAAGAATTAGATTCGATTATTCCTAAATCTAATGAAATTATAATTTTAGATGGAACGCCTGATAATTTGCCAAATGTAAAAGGAATAATTGTGAATGAACTGCAAACGCCTTTGAGTCATTTAGTTATTCTTGGCAAAAATAGAAAAATTCCGATAATGGCTTATACCAAAGCATTGGAAGACATTAAACTTCAACAATTAATTGGAAAAAAAGTTACTTTTAGAATTGAAGTAGATACTTTTTATATTGCCGAAACGACACAAAAAATTACCACAAAAGTAATCACTAAAAAGAAGAAATTAGTACTTGACGTGACCGTAAAAGAGTTAGTTGATTTATCAAAAATACCAAAAAAAGGTGTGAATTATATTGGTAATAAAGCACAAAACATGGCTTATTTAATTGCTATTTCTAAAGATAAGTCGTTTAAAGTTCCTGAAAATGCGTATGCTATTCCGTTTTATTTTTATGTAAATCATACACAGAAAAAATCAATTTCTGTATTGATAAATGAGCTCTTTAATTATCCGCATAAAGATTCAATCAATTGGATAAATAAGCAGTTAAAAAAAATTAGAGATGCTATCAAAAAAGAACCAATAAATCAAGATTTAATAGCAAAATTGAATTCTAAATTAGGAATTCAAACAGAATTTAAAAATTTCAGATTTCGTTCGTCAACGAATGCCGAAGATATTGATGGTTTTAATGGTGCAGGATTATATGAATCAAAAACCGGAATTCTTGGCGATGCAACTAAAACATTTGAAAAAGCAATAAAACAAGTTTGGGCAAGTGTTTGGAACGAAAGTTCGTATTGGGAACGAGAATTATTTGGCATCGATCAAAAAAATATTGCCATGGGAGTTTTGGTTCATAGAGCATTTCCTGATGAGTTGGCAAACGGGGTTATAATATCTAAAAACCTTGCTCGTGATAATTTTCCTGGAATAACTGTCAATGTTCAAAAAGGTGAAAATTCAGTTGTAAAACCTGAAAAAGGAGTCGTTTGTGAACAATTTAGTGCTTATGATTTTAATTTATTTGAACCAAATTCTAATACAGATATTGATTATGTTTCACAATCTAATTTGAACGATAACAAACCTTTACTAAGCATTGCTGAAATCAATAAAATTTATAGAGTTACTAAAAATATACAATCGAGAATGAATCGTTATTGGAATAAATTGCAGTATAAAAATGTTGATTTAGAATTTAAAATCGTCGGAGAAAATCGAGAACTGTACATTAAACAAGTTCGAATTTTTAATGATTAATAATACACTTTAATTTCTGCTTCGTTGGAAATGGTGTTGATTGTAATGATTTTGAATTCAAATTTTTGAATATTGATTTTTTCTTCGATTGATTTTCGTATCAAATCATTTTCTAATGAAATTTTGTTTTCAAAACTTATTTTGACATCAACTGAATTAAGGAATTTGGATGTTTTTTTATTGATTATTAAGGAAGCAATAATGTAAAATCCGATGATGATTGATTGAAAAAATAATAAAACTTCCATTTTTTCAAACGGATACATGATGTCTAAAATTGAAAGTGTGATGGTTGCAAATAAAAATACAATTGCATTAATAGTAAACGTTTGAGCTCGGAAACGCAAAATTGAAAAAATAGCAAATAATCCGAAGCCTATTCCTACTCCAATTTCGATTCTGGTAAACAAGTAACATAGTGAAAATGTGCACAATCCAACAATAACAATTAACGGATTTATGGTTTCATTGTCTTTTCTGTTCGAGAAAAAATAAAGAATCATTACCGAAATAAAAAGCAATAAAAAACGACCTATGAGTTCTTGTAAATCCATTGAAAAGTGCTTGTAATTTTACAAATTTAGAAAATTAATCTTGTTCTCTAGTAATTGGTTTTTTAACAAATTTTCTTTGTTTTAGTTTTGACATATTGATTTTGACAATTTTACCTTTTTCATTCATTATTTCCCAAATACCTTCTTTTTTTCCGTTAACAAAATTTCCTTTAGAGAGAACAACATTTTGTGCATTTCTAGACGTTGATAATCCATCATATTCACCATTTTTATAATTTGATTCTTCTAAAATGATGCCATTTTCAGCATATTGTTTATAAGTTCCGTTCTTTTTTCCGAGTTTATAGTTCGTTTCTTCGGCAATTTTTCCACTTAAATAAAATACAGTTCTTAGTCCGTCTAACTTACCATTTAAGTAATTTTCAATAGTCATTACTTGAGGTGAATTTTCGTGATAGTATTTCCATTCACCTTCATATTCTTTATTTACTACTTTTCCTTCACTCACTTTACTTCCTTTTTGATTGTAAAAAATAGTGTAGCATGAATTGTCTTTAGTACTAAATTCTCTTGTAGCAATTAGGGTTCCAGCGGCAGTATCATCAAAGAACTTGAACATTCCAACTTCTTTTCCGTGCCTAAAATTTCCTTCGTATCTTGGTCGTTTTGAAGCTTCATAAGAGCCTTTCCAAAGTCCTTCTTTCTTACCTTTTTCGTCGAGTTTATTTACTTCTTGAGCAAAAAAAGACGTGGTAAAAATGAAAAATAAAAAAAGATATTTCATAAGATTGAATTTAATAATTGTACTATAAAACTGAATTAGTGTTTATTTAGTATGCCAAAAATAGTATTAAATAAGTAATCGTTGTCAAATTTAAGTTTGTTAATTGAATTTATTGTATATTTTTGCAATAATTAAATGAATTACAAATTATTAACTCAAAATAAAAAAGAATGAAACATTTTTCATTATTGAAAAAATCATCGCTAGTAATCGCTATTATATTTATAGCAACCTCAATTGTAGGTTGTAGCATGGAAGAAGAAGCAAATGCTAAAAAATCAAGTATAACTGGAGTTGTTCAATTACAAAGTGATTTATCAATTTTAAGTATTGCTTTAGACAAAACTAATTTATCAGCCACGTTAGGCGCACAAGGAACTTACACGTTATTTGCTCCAACAGATGCTGCTTTTAATACCTTTTTAGCAACAAATGGTTTTTCTGATATTAATGCAGTTCCAACGGCAATTTTAAAAGAAATATTATTGAATCATGTAATTGGTCAAACTATAAATTCTGTTGATTTACCTTCAAGCGGTTACATTAAAACTTTAGCTACAGGAACAGTTTCTACCAATACTTTAAGTATGTATGTGAACAAATCTAGCGGTGTTGTTTTAAACGACAATGCTAAAGTTACAAGTGCTAACGTATTAGCAAGCAATGGAATAATTCATATTGTAGATGCAGTTATTGGTTTGCCAACTGTAACTGACCACATTATTGCAAATCCGAATTTAACTTCTTTAGTTGGTGTACTTACAGGAACTGGACAACCCGATTTTATAGCTACTTTTTCAAGTACCGGACCATTTACAGTTTTTGCTCCAATTAATGCTGCATTTACCTCTTTAAATTCAGAAATTAGTGGTGGTGTTGCAGGAGTTTCTGCTTCAGATATGACTAAGATTTTACAATATCATGTTGTTAGTACAAACATTTTATCAACCGATTTAATGGAAGGCGAAGTTGTTTCTACTTTACAAGCGCCACAATCATTTACAGTTTTACTTTCAACAGGGCCAAAATTGCAAGATGTAAATAATAGAAAATCAAGTATTGTAACTACAGACATTCAGTGTTCTAATGGTGTGATTCATTTGTTAAGTAAAGTTTTATTACCAACTTTGTAAAAATGCACCTTAAAATATACTAGCCATTAATTAGCGTTAATGGCTTTTTTTATGAACCTAACTCAGTTGCTCTATTATTGGCGGCTTTTACAGCATCAATTATAGTTTGTTCTAATAGTTCTTTTTGAAAAACTAATAACGCTTGTTCGGTTGTACCGCCTTTGGAAGCTACTTTTTTAATCCATTCTTCGTTAGAAAGTGAACTCGAATTTTGCAAATCTACCGAACCCATGAAGGTTTGATTTACTAAAAGTTCCGCTTCTGATTCAGAAAAACCTAATTCAACAGCTGCTTTTATCATTGAATTCATATAATAAAAAACATATGCTGGACCACTTCCAGAAATTGCTGTAGCTGCATTAATTAAGGTTTCATTTTCTACATAAATAGATTTTCCGGTGGTATTGATTAAATTTTGAATAATGAATAACTCTTTTCTATCAACAGCATTGGAAGCACTAAAAACGGTCATACCTTTTCCTATTTGGGATGGAATATTTGGCATCGAACGAACAATTTTAGAACATCCTAAATGACTTTCAATAGTTGTTAAAGTTACACCAGCCATTACTGAAAGTAGCATCTGATTTTTATTAAGAAAAGGTTTTACAGTTGCTGCTAATGCTGGAAAATCTTGAGGTTTTACTGCTAAAATTACAATATCAAATTTACCAATTTCCTCATTTGGAGTATCAATAAAATTAGCTATCGGAATAGCATATTCATTAGAAATTTTAAATGAATCTCGAACTAAAACATGAATATCATCTGATTTTATAAACCTTGAACTGATAAAACTATTGGCATAGGTTTTTCCCATATTACCAAAACCCATAATGATTACTTTCATAAACTAATAGTATAAAAAAATGCTGTTTCATAAGATTGACTTAGAGAAACAGCAATTTAAATTAGACCTTAAAAATTATTTTTTTCCTAATTTCTTTTGCTCTTCTGCTTGTTCCATAACTTCACGAAGTTTCTTTTGCAATTTACTTTCTTTCACCGGTTTAGTTTTATTTTCTTGAATTTGAGCGTGAATTTTATCGCTATCAATAAAATATCTTTTAATAACTAACATGATTCCAATTGTAATTAAATTGGACATAAAGTTGTATAAACTCAATCCTGAACCATAACTGTTGAAGAAAATTAACATCATTATTGGTGAAACATAAATCATCATTTTCATGATTTTAGTCATATCAGGCATACCTTCTTGTTGCGGTTGTGCCATAGCTTGATCGCCAGAAGTCATTTTCATGTAAAAGAAAATTGCAATTGCAGCCAAAATTGGAAACAAACTAATATGATCACCATAAAGTGGAATTGTAAATGGTAATTTCACAATTTGGTCAAATGAAGATAAATCGTCTGCCCAAAGAAAAGGTTGTTGACGCAATTCGAAAGCCGATGGAAAAAATCGAAACGATGCCATTAAGAAAGGCATTTGAATCAACGCAGGAATACAACCAGCCATAGGATTTACTCCAGCTTTGTTGTATAATTTCATTGTTTCTTGTTGTTTTTTTACTGGATCTTTCGCAAATTTTGTTCCTAATTCTCCAATTTCAGGTCGTAGCACTTTCATTTTAGCTTGAGATAAAAACGACTTGAATGTAATTGGAGACATTGCCAATTTGATAATTATAGTGAACAAAATAATTGCTAAACCATAAGACATAAATCCACCCAAGAATCCAAATAATGGTACAAAAATAAATCGATTTACCCAGCCAAAAATTCCCCAGCCTAACGGAATAATTTTATCTAGATTTTTACCTTCATAAGCTTTTAAAGTTTTGTAATCTGTTGGTCCGTAATACCAATTCATTTTATAATCTAATTCACCATTTTTAAATGCTAATGGTAAAGTTGACTTGAATTGTTTAGTAAAAACGGTATCTACTTTCACATCATTTACAAGTGTAGCCGAATGAATTTTAGTGGTTTCAAATGGTGTACTTGTCATTAAAATTGATGAGAAAAAATGTTGTTTATATGCAACAAAAGTTGTTTTGGATGGCGTTTCTTCTTTATCTTTTCCTTGACCAACATAATCAATTTTTCCATCTTCGTGCTCAAAATAAATTTCAGCATTTTGATTTTCATAGGTTACACTTCTCTCGTTTCTATAAGTTTTTAAATCCCATTCTAAATCGGCCGACTTAGATGTATTCAATACTTTAGATAAACCTTGAGAGCGCAAATCAAAATCAATCATATAGTCGTTAGGCTTCAAGACATATTTGTACTCTAAATACTCATTGGCACCAGCTTTTAACTTCATAGACAAAATTTGGTTTTCTCCAGACTTAGTTAAAGTTGGTTCGAAAAATAAATCTTTGGTATTCAAAACACGGTTATCAGTGGTTTGAAGTGTGATATTTAAATTGGCATTATTGTCTTTAATCAATTCTACTAATTGACCTGAACCTTTTTTGAACTTTTCAAATTTCTTTAAAATAGCTTCAGAAATGTAACCGCCTTTGTTAGCAATTGTAAGTTTTACAACATCATTTTCAATGGTAGTAAATCCTTCTTTGGCTGATGGTAACGTTGCAGAATAAGCGAAACTTCCCAAAGCACCTTGTAATTTTTGAATTTTTACAGTGTCATTAGCTGTACTATCAACAATAGTTGCTGTTACTTGTTTTGTTGCTGCCTCTTTTAATTTGTTAGCTTTATCAATTTTTTCTTGTTTTGCCTTTTCAACTTGTTCTTTAGCAGCATCTTTTTGACTGTTAATCATCATCCATGAAAAAATCACAACTATTAATATGATTCCAATAATTGAATTTTTATCAAACTTTTTTTCTTCCATAATATCCTGAACTTACTTCAGTTTCTTTAATTAATATTACTATCAGTCGCTATTTCGATAGTTTTGTTTCAAACTTTTAGTTATAACTAAAAATTACTTTTTATTTTTTACCATTGCAGCCACAAAGCTAACAAAAATTGGTTGCGGATTTGCAACAGTACTTTTATATTCTGGATGGTATTGCACGCCAATAAAAAACGGATGATTTTCAATTTCAATAATTTCAACCAAACCTGTATCCGGATTTACTCCTGAGCTTATTAAACCAGATTTTTCTAATTGAGTTGCATACTTATTATTGTACTCATATCTATGACGGTGACGTTCTTCGATTTGAGTTTTTCCATATATTTTGTGTGCTAAACTACCTTCTTTTAAATCACATTTCCATGAACCTAAACGCATAGTTCCACCTTTATCGGTAATTGTTTTTTGGTCTTCCATTAAATCAATTACTGGATTTGTAGTATTCGGATTCATTTCGGTTGAATTGGCATCTGCTAATCCTAAAATAGTTCTTGAATATTCAATTACTGCCATTTGCATTCCTAAACAAATTCCAAAAAACGGCAAGTTATTTTCTCTTGCATATTTCACTGTTTCAATTTTTCCTTCAATTCCGCGTTCTCCAAATCCGGGTGCAACAAGAATTCCGTCTAAACCTTTTAATTGTTCGGCAACATTATCACTATCAATATATTCAGAGTGAATGCTAATGATGTTCACTTTAGTTTCATTGGAAGCTCCAGCGTGAATAAACGATTCTAAAATTGATTTATACGAATCTTGTAACTCTACATATTTTCCAATCAAACCAACATTAACCGTATGTTTTGGATGTTTTAATCGGTGTAAAAAAGTAGTCCAATTTTTTAAATCGGGTGCTGCTTTTTTAGGTAAATTTAATTTCTTTAATGCTACAACATCCAAACCTTCTTCAAGCATCAATAATGGCACTTCGTAAATTGTTGAAGCATCGATTGATTGAATAACCGCTTCACGTTTTACATTACAAAACAAGGCTAATTTTTGACGGATTTCATCTGATAATTCGTGTTCGGTTCTACAAACTAAAATATCGGCTTTAATACCGCTTTCCATCAAGGTTTTTACAGAATGCTGGGTTGGTTTGGTTTTCAATTCTCCAGCCGCCGCCAGATAAGGAACTAATGTTAAGTGAATTACAATTCCGTTTCCTTCACCTAATTCCCATACCAATTGACGAACTGATTCGATGTAAGGCAACGACTCAATATCGCCGACAGTTCCACCAATTTCAGTAATTATAATATCATAATCGCCTGAATTCCCAAGCAATTGCATCCGTTCTTTAATTTCGTTTGTAATATGAGGAACAACCTGAACTGTTTTTCCTAAAAATTCGCCACGACGTTCTTTTTCGATAACCGAAAGATACACTCTTCCAGTAGTTACATTATTAGCTTGTGATGTTGGAACGTTTAAGAATCGTTCGTAATGTCCTAAATCTAAATCGGTTTCTGCACCATCATCCGTTACATAACATTCGCCATGTTCATAAGGATTCATTGTTCCAGGATCAACATTAAGATAAGGGTCAAATTTTTGAATTGTAGTTCGATAACCGCGTGCTTGTACTAATTTTGCCAAAGACGCCGCTATAATTCCTTTACCTAAGGAAGAAGTTACACCGCCAGTAACAAAAATATATTTCGTTTGATTCATTGTAATTGTTTGTTGTTGTGTTGTTGTTTTATTCTGAAGTAATTTCAGAATTGTTCTTGTAAAAAACGATGCAAAAATACAATTATTAATTGATAACTGACAACGGATAATTGACAATTATAAAGAAATAATGATAGGATAAATTAAGGTTTTGGATATTGTCTTTTGATGTTGCGAATTAACTCTTCTAATCCGTTTAATTTAAGTTCATAAACGAGTTTTAGTTGTTCGCCAAGTTGACCGTTGGGCAATCTATTGTTGTGTATCCAAACTAGATAATACTCGGGTAAATCTATTAGGTATTTACCTTCGTATTTGCCGAAAGGCATTTTGGTATGTGCTAGTTTTATTAATGATTTTTGTTGGTCGTCCATTTTTATTTAACCGCAAAGAACGCAAAGGTTTTTCGCAAAGTACGCAAGTCCTATTTCCAATTAAAAATGATTTCTCTCTTGATTTCTGGGTGCAAACTAAAATGAACTGGGCAAGTCATTCCGGTTCGTTCTAGTATGGTTTTGGTTTTATCGTCAGCTATTAAATTCATATTGAAAGTAATATGAATTTCAGAAATTCTTCTTGGTTCGGCTGCCATAACTTTAGTGACTTCGGCAGTAGAACCTGAAAAATCTACTTCCAAATCACGTGCTTTGATTCCCATAACCGTTAGCATACAAGTTGCTAGTGAATTGGCAACCATATCCGTTGGTGAAAATGCTTCTCCTTTGCCGTTATTATCTAATGGCGCATCCGTAATAATTTCGGTTCCCGATTGTAAATGAATAGATGAAGTGCGTAAATCTCCTAAATAAGTTACTTTAGATGTTGCCATTATTCTGCTTGTTTTATTGTTAAATCTTCGTCGTAATACAAAATGTAAATTCCGTTGTTGGCATAACCGCCTGAGATTTTCTTTGCATAATCAAATTTGCTTTCTACTTGTTCCGAAGCATCATTATCTAATGAATCTTGTAATGATTTTTCTTGAGACAAACGCAATAAAGTATCGAAAGTCAGGTCAAATCCACGAACGGCATATTGATTTGGGAAAATTCTGTTTTTCTTCTTGTAAGCCATTTCAAATTGTTGCGCTTCCTCAGTATCATTATCTTTAGATGCCGATGGATAAACCATTTTTAATTTGGTCAAACGCTTCAAATCGATTTCTTCAAAGTCAAGTGTTTCGTTGGGTTCTAAAATCACCAATTGCACTTGATACTCTTTTAGTGAGTTCAACATTGCATTAGTAACCGTGAAAATAGTTCCTGTTTTTTCTGAAGCCAACACAACGTAATTTATTTTATCCTTTACAAAATATTTTTTGATGCTATCCGCAACAAATCCGCCTTTGTCAGAAAGCCCGACTACTTTAACTTCTTTTTGAAAATCTTGAATGTATTGTTTTACTGCCAATTTCTTTGGGTCTAGAACTCCAATGATGTTGCCATTTTTAGAATGCATATAATCGAACATTGCTTTTCTGATGTCATCATTTTGTGGCATAGACTGGAATAAATTCTTATATGATTTTCCGTCATCCTTAGACAATGGAGAAATTACCGGAATATTTTTACTTTCTAGTGCTGCGGCAACTTTTTCTACATTAACTTGATAAAACGGACCGATTACGGCATCAGCATCTGCAAAATTTCCGCTTGAAATTATAGATAAAGCATTCGTTGAATTCTTAGTTTCTTCTGAATCGAAAATCTTTATATCAACATTCATTCCTAATACTTTAGCCGAATCAATAGCCATTAAAGCACCCGAATAAAAATCAAGCGTCATGTTAAGAAATTTGTCTTTTTTCAAACGTTCGGAAACACTTGTAACTGAGTCATTCTGAATTTTGGAAATATTAAATGGCAAGAACAAAACCAACTGCTTTTTATTCTGATTAGCAATGGATTTAGTCAAGTCTTTCAAACTGTTTTTGGTTTCTTTAGCAAACGATAAATTGGCTGGAACTTTCAAAACCATACCTTCTTTAACGCCTTCTTTCAAATCAGGATTTAAACCAATTAAAGAAGCTTCTGACAAATTGAATAAATGCGTCAAACTGTAAATTGTTTCGCCAGATTTTACTGTGTATTCTAATAAATCAATCGGTTTTGCTTTGGGCTTTACTTCTTCTGTAACCTCCGAATTTGAAGAGCCTTTTGCAATTTTCAATTGAAATCCTAAAGGTAAATTGTCTTTAATTTCAGGATTTTGCTTTTCTAATTCTTCTACAGTAATTCCGTATTTTTTTGCGATGTTGTATTTGGTATCTCCAACAACAACTTCGTGAGCCGAGTACATTTTTGAACCAATTGCCATTTTTGGTGGTTCTTCATAATAAATAATTTTTAAAGTCTGTCCTACTTTTAAATCGGAAGTCTTTAAAATTGGATTTGCCATTTCAAGAAATTCAACAGAAATTTTATATTTTTTAGAAATACTGTATTTAGTATCTCCAGCAACTACTATATGAATTTTATCGTTTGAAACAACTGGTACTTTTGGCTTAACTGTTACGGGTTTTGGAGTTGGAACTGTTGCTAATTGAGTCGATTTCGGAATCAACAACACCGAATTTGGTTGTACTCCATTCTTAGCATCCGGATTTAACTTGTAAATATCATACGGAGTTACTTTGAATTTCTGTGCAATTTGGGCAATAGTTTCACCTTTAGCAACAGTGTACTTGGTGTAACTCTGTGCAAAAACAGTAGTTGTAAAAACCAATATTACAATATAAATAACTCTTTTAAACATAATAGTTAAATTAAATTTCAACTTCAAAAAACAACTTCAAAAAGCAATTTCAAATACCAAATACTGCATACTGATAACTGAACACGCCAACTTAATTACTCCCATTCAATAGTTGCTGGTGGTTTTGAGCTAATATCATACACCACTCTATTCACACCTTTTACTTTATTAATGATTTCGTTGGAGATTTTCATCAAAAACTCATAAGGCAAATGTACCCAATCGGCGGTCATTCCATCAGTAGATTCTACTGCGCGAAGTGCTACAACTTTTTCATACGTACGCTCATCGCCCATTACTCCTACACTATTTACAGGAAGCAAAATCGCTCCGGCTTGCCAAACTTTATCATATAATCCGTGTTCTTTTAATCCGTTGATGAAAACTGCGTCAACTTCTTGCAAGATACGCACTTTTTCTGGCGTAATATCTCCTAATATTCTAATCGATAATCCTGGTCCAGGAAATGGATGTCTACCTAATAATTCGGGATCAATTCCCAAACTTGCACCTACTCTTCTAACTTCATCTTTGAACAACATTCGGAGTGGTTCTACAATTTTCAATTTCATAAAATCAGGTAAACCACCAACATTATGATGTGATTTAATTGTTGCACTCGGACCTTTTACTGAAATTGATTCGATTACATCGGGATAAATTGTTCCTTGCGCTAACCAAGTTACATCTTCAATTTTGTGAGCTTCATCGTCAAAAACTTCTATAAAAGCATTTCCAATTATTTTACGCTTGGTTTCTGGATCATCAACTCCAGCCAATGCATTCAAAAAACGTGCCGAAGCATCAACACCTTTTACATTCAAACCCATTCCTTTATATTGTTCGAGAACATTTTCGAATTCGTTTTTACGCAATAATCCGTTGTTTACAAAAATGCAATATAAGTTTTCGCCAATCGCTTTATGCAATAAAACTGCAGCAACTGTTGAATCAACACCGCCTGAAAGTCCGAGAACTACTTTGTCATTTCCTACTCTGTCTTGCAACTCTTTAACACAATCGCCAACAAAAGCGTTTGGTGTGAATGTTTGCGGAACTTCTGCAATTTTAACTAAGAAATTCTCAAGCATTTGTTTACCATCAGTTGAATGATACACTTCTGGATGAAATTGAATAGCATAAGTAGTTTCGCCTTCAATTTTGTAAGCCGCATTTTCTACATCGTGCGTGCTTGCTAATTTTACACCATTAGTTGGCAAATGTTTAATAGTGTCGCTGTGACTCATCCACACTTGTGAATTGAGGTTTACATTTTCAAAGAAGATTTCGTTTTCTTTGATATAGGTCAAATTCGCTCTTCCATACTCTCTGATGTTGGAAGCAGCTACTTCGCCACCTGAAAAGTGTGCCAAATATTGTGCGCCGTAACACACCGCTAGTAACGGTAGTTTGCCACGAATATTGGACAAATCAATTTGCAAAGCATCTTCAGCACGAACCGAGTACGGACTTCCGCCAAGAATTACAGCTTTGTAAATTGATAAATCAGTGGGAACATTGTTGTATGGAAAAATTTCGCAGAATATGTTTAATTCGCGAACGCGACGTGCAATAAGTTGTGTGTATTGCGAGCCGAAATCTAAAATAAGTACGTTGTGTTGCATGTGCAAAAGTACTATTATTGATTGAAATTTAAAAGTGGAAAATGGTAAAAAAAATTAATTTATTTTACTTCAAAAATTAGTTAGTTAATTTTTTTAAGTGGATTATTCATACATTTGATTAAATTTCAAATCAATGAAAATTATAAAAAGATTTAAAATGGAAACTTGGATACTATATGCACTAATCTCAATGGTTTTTGCTGGTTTGACTTCGGTTTTGGCTAAATATGGTTTGCAAAATATCAACTCCGATTTGGGCTTGGGAATTCGCACCACAACAATATTTGTTTTGTTATTTATATTTATATTATCAACTAATAAACTGCAAGATTTACCATTAATTACCAACAAACAATTCTTGCTTTTGATATTATCTGGAATTACTACAACATCAAGTTGGGTTTTTTATTATCATGCCATGAAAACTGGTTTGGTTTCGTATGTTGCTGCAATTGATAAAGCGAGTATAGTAATTACTCTAGTGCTCTCATTTATTTTATTAAAAGAACCAATGACACCTAAAATAATTGCAGGTGGATTGTTAATTTTCTGTGGAATGTTAGTTTTAATTTGGAAGTAATCTTATGCTAAAAACAATTCTATATATAGCTCTCGGTGGTGCAATTGGAAGCGTATTGCGTTACCTAACTTCAGTTTTAGTTTCTAAATATTGGTCTAATCATTTTCCGTTGGCTACCTTAATAACTAATGTTTTTGGTTGCTTTCTTATTGGTTTTTTAATCGGAATTTTAGAAAGAAATAATTTGGCAAATAGCAATTTAAAATGGTTACTAATCACTGGTTTTTGCGGAGGTTTCACTACCTTTTCAACTTTTGGATATGAAAACATGAGCTTATTTCAATCCAATAACTCTTTTTTAGCTTTCGGATACATTGCTTTGAGTTTAGTTTTAGGATTATTTGCTGTTTGGTTTGGACTTCTAATTTCAAAGTAGCACTTAGATGTTATGAAAACTAAAAATTGTGACCTTTGTAAAGTTAATGAAATTGTATTGTATAGAATTCAAGTTCAAAAAGGAAAAGCATGGATTTTTGTTTGTGAAACTTGTTGTGAAAAATCCAAAAAATTAGAAAACTATAAATATGGTGGAACTTGGAAAGGTGAAAGACATTAAACTTAAAAATAACAATGTATTTTAAAAAATTAAAACTTTAAATTCTGTGTTAATCTGTATAGTGATTGTGTTAATTTTTAGTATTTTCGCAACCTATGAACGAAAAAGAAATTTTAGCCATTCAAGAGTTATTGGCTTCACCGAAGAAAATCGCAATTATTCCACACCGAAGTCCAGATGGCGATGCCATGGGTTCAACACTTGGTTTATATCATTTTTTATTGAAATTAAACCATAAGCCAGTAGTTATTGCACCTAATGAATTTCCGGAATTTCTGGCATGGTTGCCTTCGTCTGAAACAGTTTTGGTTTATGAAAATGATAAAATTAATTGTACCAAAATTCTTAATGATGTTGAATTAGTATTTACTCTAGATTTTAACGCTTTACACCGAACTGGTGAAATGGAACATGTTTTAAGTAAACTTTCGGTGCCAATAATTATGATAGACCATCATCAATTGCCTGATAGCTATGCAACTTATACTTATTCAAATACTTCGTTTGGTTCTACTTGTGAAATGATTTATAACTTTATTGGTTTTTTGGATAAAAAATCATTGATTGATAAAACCATTGCAACTTGTTTATATACAGGAATTTTAACTGATTCTGGCGGATTTAGATTTCCGAAAACCACTGGTACAACTCATAGAATTGCAGCTGAATTTATAGATTTAGGTGTAGGAAATACAGAAATTCCGAATCTCCTTTTTGATAATAATTCTTACGATAGATTGCAATTATTAGGACGTGCACTTCAAAACATGGAAGTATTATTTGATAAAAAAACTGCTTATATTTCGCTTTCACAAAAAGAATTAGATGAGTTCAATTATGTAAAAGGTGACACCGAAGGCATTGTAAATTATGGTTTAACCATAAAAGGCATTATTTTTGCAGCAATTTTTATTGAACATCGCGATGAAAACATCATCAAAATATCGTTTCGTTCCCAAGGTGATTTTGATGTAAATCAATTTGCACGAACTCATTTTAGCGGTGGCGGACACATTAATGCAGCTGGAGGAAAATCTAATGATTCATTAGAAAATACAATTAAAAAATTTGAAAAAATAATTGAGTCAATTACAATTTAGTATGAAAAATATAAAAAAATATTGTTTGTTTCTACTTGTCATTTTAGCTTTTGCAAGTTGTAAACAACAGCAGGCTCGAATGCCAATATCTCGTTCATCTGGTGAATTTTTAAATGCTTCTGTAGAACGAAATAAAAAACTTATTAAAGGTGAAGAAGGAACAATTGACTCTATCATAAAAAGTAATCCAAACATAAAATACATAGCATCCCAAAAAGGATATTGGTATTATTATGACAATAAAAATACTAATGACACATTGCGCCCGAAAAAAGGCGATGTTGCTAATTTTGATTATGAAATTAAAGATATTAAAGGAAATATAATTTATTCTCAGTTAGAATTAAAACCTCAAACTTATATTGTTGACAAGCAAAATATCATGATGGGATTGCGCCACGGCATTAAATTGATGCACAAAAACGAAACGGTAACTTTTCTTTTTCCGTCGCACATGGCATTCGGATATCACGGAGACAACAGACGAATAGGAACCAATGAACCTTTAATTTGCACCGTAACTTTAACTGATTTTAAACCTCAAAATAAAATAACCCAAGAATAATTGTAATGAAAAAATTAATTTGTTTAGCATTAATACTCATAACTGTTGGATTTGTTGGATGCAAAAAAGACGAACATACTAATTTGGCAGACGGTTTATATGCCGAAATTGAAACCGCAAAAGGAACCATCTTAGTAGAATTAGAATTTAAGAAAACACCAATCACTGTAGCCAATTTTATAACTCTTGCCGTAGGTGAAAACACTTATGCATCAGAAGATTGTAAAAACAAACCTTTGTATGATGGATTAAAATTTCATAGAGTAATATCTAAAAATAATGGCGATCAAGAAGATTTTATGATTCAAGGTGGCGATCCACTAGGAAATGGTTCTGGAGATGCTGGTTATAAGTTTAAAGATGAAATTACCGACTTAAAATTTGATAAAGGTGGTTGTATAGCTATGGCAAATTCTGGTCCAGGAACTAATGGAAGTCAATTTTTTATTACAATAAAAGATACTCCTTGGCTGAATGGAAAACATACTATTTTTGGACATGTTGTTGAAGACGGAATGAAAGTAGTAAACTCAATTGTTCAAGATGATGCCATCAATTCAGTTAAAATTATCAGAAAAGGTGAAGCTGCAAAGAAATTTAATGCCGAAAAAGTTTTTAGCGATTATTTCAAAGTAGAAGCCGAAAATATGAAAAAGCAAGCTGTTATTGATGCTGAGGCATTGAAAAAAGCAATTGCAGATAAATTAGCTTTTTACAAACTTATGAAATCTACAGCAACCAAACTACCATCGGGATTGACTTACAATATTTATCAAAAAGGTACTGGAAAAAAACCTGCTGATGGAACAGAAGTTATGGTTCAATATTCGGGATTTTTAGAAAACGGAACATTATTTGATACAAGCAGCCCAGAAGTAGCTAAACTATTCGGAAAATTAGATTTACAAAGAGCCGCACAAAATGGCTACACTACACTTCCCTACAAAGTTGGTTCTAAAGGCGGAATGATACCCGGATTTGAAGAAGGTTTATCAAAAATGAGTTTTGGAGATAAAACAGTTTTATTCATACCTTCAAAACTTGCTTATGGTGAAAATGGTGCTGGAAATGTAATTCCGCCCAATGCAAATATAATTTTTGAAGTAGAAATTTTAGAAAATAAAATGTAATTAAATTAAAAAACAATGAAAATGAAATTAAAATTTGTCATGCTTTTCCTTTTTGGATTAACAATTGTAACTGCGCAAACCAAGAAAATAAAATCTAAAAAAGTGGCAACAGTAGAAACTAAATCAAACTCTACTGATGGAATTTTTGCGGAATTTGAAACAACTAAAGGTAAAATTTTAGTTCAATTAGAATATAAAAAAACTCCGGTAACTGTAGCTAATTTTGTTTCTCTTGCCGAAGGAACAAATCCTCAAGTTGCTGAAAAATTTAAAGGAAAAAAATTCTTCGACGGATTAAAATTCCACAGAGTAATAGCTAACTTTATGATTCAAGGTGGCGATCCTGACGGAAATGGTTCTGGTGGACCAGGATATGCATTTAAAGATGAATTTACAGATGCAAAATTTGATAAAGCAGGAATACTTGCTATGGCTAATTCTGGACCAAAAACTAATGGTTCACAATTTTTTATTACTCACAAAGAAACATCATGGTTGAATGGAAAGCATACAATTTTTGGATATGTAATTACCGGACAAGATGTTGTGAATGCAATTGCACAAAATGATGTAATCACTAAAGTTACTATTACCAGAAAAGGTAGCGATGCAAAGAAATTTGATGCTCCTAAAATATTTGCAAATTATTTTGAAAATAAAGCAGCCGATGAGCAAAAAGAAGCGGCAGAAAGAGCAGCTAAAAATGCAGTAGCTTTAAAAGAATTTGAAAACGGAAATACAACAGCCAGTGGTTTAAAATACATAGTTATTAAAGAAGGAACAGGTGCGCAACCAACTGCCACTAGTAATGTAAAAGTTCATTACACCGGAATGTTCTTAGACGGAAAAGTATTTGACAGTAGTGTTCAACGTGGTGAGCCAATAGATTTTGGATTAAATCAAGTTATTAAAGGTTGGACAGAAGGCGTTCAATTAATGAAAGAAGGCGCTAAATACAAATTCTTTATTCCTTACAATTTAGCTTATGGCGAACAAGGTGCTGGTGGTGTAATTCCTCCTAAAACCGATTTGATTTTTGAAGTAGAATTACTTAAAATAAATAACTAATAAAAAGCCTTCAAGAAATTGGAGGCTTTTCTGTTAAAGAACTGATTATCACACAAAGAGTATTAAAACTTAAATTTAATTGTAGTTTATCGTTTTTATTTACATTTAAACTCTTTTCTTGTTACGCTTAGAGCGAATTTTATAAATTTAGGTAAAATATTTTTGTATGAAAATAAAACTACTTATCTTATTACTATTAACCACAATAGCTAAGGCTCAGGTTGGTATCGGAACTCCAAGCCCAGATGCAAGTTCTTCACTAGATGTTTTTTCATCAAATACAGGTGTATTAATTCCTAGAATAGCATTAACATTAACTACATCTGCAAGTCCAGTTACTGCTCCTTTAGAATCATTATTAGTTTATAATACGGCTACTGTAGCCGACGTGACGCCAGGATTTTATTATTGGAGTGGAACAGCTTGGATTCGATTATTCGATAAAGTTGGATGGGATTTGAATGGGAATTCAGGAGTAACTGCTTCTAATTTCATTGGCTCAATAAATGCAGCTGATTTAATACTAAAAACCACAAATTCAGAAAAAATGAGAATTACCTCTGCTGGTAATGTTGGAGTTGGCGATGCTTCGCCAGCATCTTTATTTACCGTTGGAAATGGTGATTTATTTCAAATACAATCTACCGGTCATGCTCAAGGAATATTTGGTACTGCAGCTAGTCCGACGTTTTCATTTGTTGGCAATACTAATAGTGGTATGTTCAGAAATGCTCTTAATGAAATTTCTTTCTCAACAGCAGGAATAGAAGCAGCACGCTTTACTCCAACACAACGATTTAATTTGACAACTTATGGCACTGCAGCTTCGCCTGCAATTTCTTGGACAACTGATTCAAATACTGGTTTTTATCATTCAACAATAACGGATGATTTTGGACTAAGCACAAATGGTTTTCAAAGAATGTGGTTTTCAGACGCAGGAGAAGTTTATGTTGGAGCAACCGCACCTATTTTACCTGGTGATTTATTTTGTGCAACAGCCAGTAATACAAATGCTGTAACTAGTGCTAGTGGTAACTTAGTATGGGCAATAAACGGATATACTGCTTATCAAGGTGCTGGAGTTTACGGATTAAGATTAGCAGGTTCTCCTGGTACTTGGGGTGGAGTTCAAGGTGAATTATCAGCAGGTTTAGCAGCAGGATCAAGAGGTGTATATGGATACGCCGCAAGTACTAATCAATATGGCGTTCAAGGCTATAAGCCAGCTGGCGGTAGTGGTTTTGGAGGACTTTTTTTAAATGATTTAGGGTATTCAGGAGGTTTTTTTTTATTGTCCGATAGATCATTAAAAAGAAATATAAATCCTTTAAATAATGCTTTAAAAACAATTGATAAGCTTTCGTTTTACACTTACAAATACAAAACTGATGAGTATGATGTGTTAGGAGATAAAGATCAAATTCATTATGGAGTAATGGCAAATGAACTAAAAACTGTATTGCCAGACTTAGTAAAAACTAAATATATTGGTGGCGATATTTCAAGAGCAGATAAAAATGAAGCAAAAAACCTGAATAAAGAAATTGATATGGTTAACTATATCGAACTTGTTCCAATAGCGCTTCAGGCAATTAAAGAACAACAAGAATTAATAAAACAACAACAAATAGCAATTGAAAAACTTCAAAAAGAAGTTGAAGAATTAAAGAAAAAATAAAGTTAAAATGAAAAGGCAAATAGTAAATTATTTGCCTTTTTTATTTGTGTTAAATTTCCAGTCAAATTCGTCTTTTTCATTTATAATTGCTCCTAATTCAACTCTAATTATAGTTCCATATTCTGATTGAAGTGTTAACCAATTACTTTCATTAAAATGATTTTCAGTTGTGTCAAATTCTTCTAATTCCCAAGACTTAAATGGAAGTTCATTTTTCAATTGCTCTGCATTTATACCCACAACTTTTTTATCTAATAGAGTAGCTTCTGGATTAGAAGTAATAATATAACCAAATCTAAAATCTTCATCCTCATAAAACGTCAAGCGTAATTTGTGCTTGTTATACAAAAAAATAATATTATTGTCATCATCTTCAAACCGTTTATCTGGAGTTCCATAAAGTGCAATTACATCATTTTGTTTCATTCCGAAGAGTAATTGATCAATTCCGTTTTTTGGATTTAGCTTCATAATTTTTATTTGATGTAAAGTTCGTAAAGTTTTAATTAAGTTCAATTTTTTTTATTTAATTTTATAATCTAACAAAACACATTTATGAAAAAAGTAGCATTTATTATCTTTCTGACATTTGGAGTAAATCATATCGTCAATGCGCAAGCTAAAACAAATACTCAAATAGAAATAAATGAGAAAAATATTTGCAATAAATGGATTTTTAAAGATATCATCAACAAAAAATTATCTAAAAAAGAAGTTGAAGAAAATAAGTCACTGCTTGAAGGAGTTTATATAGAAATAAAGTTAGATAAAACGTGTACAACAAGTTTTGTTTTTGATTTAGAAGGAACTTGGTCGTTAGATTTATCCAAAAAAATCATTACAATTACCGATCGAAGAGGAACAGTTAATTGGAAAATACATTCATTAACCAAAAATGAAATTCAACTTTCTAGGAATGATGCTGAGCAAATTATTATTTTTAAAGCTGGTAATTAAAAAGAAAGTTCCATTACAAAATCTTCCATTAAATAACCATTTCCAATTTCAATATCGATTGTTTTTACATTTTGAAAACCTATTTTTTCATAAAACATTAAGGCTTTATTATATCGGTTTACATTTAAAAATACACTTTTGTTGTTGGCTTCTTTAGCAATTTTTGTTATTTTATCTACAAATAACTTCCCTAATCCTTTACCTTGAGTTTGTGGCAAAACATACAATTTGTGAATTTTGGTTTTATTTGAATTATCACAATTTAATTCATAAGATGCAAAACCATAGTAAATTCCGTTTTCTTCGGCTAATAGAAAAACTTGACCATTATCCAGTTGGTTTTCTAAATATAAAATGTCGTAAAATTTATTCAACATATATTCCAATTGCTCATTAGAGAGAATTTCTCCATAAGTAATTGGCCATATTTTATAAGTCAATTCCTGAATAATAGGAAGTTGATTTTTGGTTGCAACCGAAATTGTCATTTTATATTTTCAAACGTTTTTGTTCTCTTGCCAAAAGCGTGTTTTTCAACAACATTGCAATTGTCATTGGTCCAACTCCACCCGGAACTGGAGTTATGAATGATGCTTTTTTAGAAACATTTTCAAAATCAACATCGCCAGTAATTCGGTATCCTTTTTCATTTGTTTCATCAATAACTCTAGTAATACCAACATCAATTATTACGGCATCATCTTTAATCATTTCAGCTTTTAAATAATTTGGAACTCCTAAAGCAGTTATTATAATATCTGCTTGCGATGTAATTTGGTTGATGTTTTTAGTATGACTGTGTGTTAAAGTAACTGTAGAATTTCCTGGAAAACCTTTTCTTCCCATTAAAATACTCATTGGTCGTCCAACAATATGACTTCTTCCAATAACAACAGTGTGTTTTCCTTCAGTATCAACATTGTATCGTTCTAACAATTCTAGAATTCCGAATGGTGTTGCAGGAATAAATGTACTCATATCTAATGCCATTTTTCCAAAGTTTTCTGGATGAAAACCATCAACATCTTTACTTGGATCAATTGCGTTTATAATTTGTTGTGTATCAATTTGTTTAGGCAAAGGCAATTGCACAATGAATCCGTCAATATCGTCGTTTTCGTTTAACTCCTTAATTTTTTTAAGCAATTCAGTTTCAGATGTTGTGCTAGGCATTTTTACCAAAGTTGATTCAAAACCAACACGTTCACAGGCTTTCACTTTACTTCCAACATAAGTTAAACTTGCTCCATCATTACCAACTATTACCGCTGCTAAATGGGGCACTTTTTCGCCATTGTCTTTCATTTTTTGAACTTCGGCTGCGATTTCATTTTTAATGTCATCGGATACTTTTTTTCCGTCTAGAATTTGCATGTGTAATTATTTTGTGTGTTGTGTTATTGTCTTACAAAAATATAAATCAATTTTGATTTATATAAAAAAGACGCGATAAATCGCGTCTCTACATTTTATTTCATACCGCCCATCATGCGCATCATATTTTTTCCGCCTGGACCTTGCATCATTTTCATCATTTTGCTCATTTGTTCGAATTGTTTCATCAATTGATTTACTTCTTCTATTTTTCTGCCCGAACCTTTTGCAATTCGAGTTTTTCTTTTCATATCAATTACTGAAGGTTTGCTTCTTTCTATTGGCGTCATTGAGTGAATAATAGCTTCAATATGTTTGAAAGCATCGTCTTCAATTTCAACATCTTTTAGTGCTTTTCCTGCACCTGGTATCATTCCGACCAAGTCTTTCATGCTACCCATTTTTTTAATTTGCTGAATTTGAGATAAGAAATCATCAAAACCAAATTCGTTTTTGGCTATTTTCTTTTGAATTTTTCTTGCTTCTTCTTCGTCGTATTGTTCTTGAGCACGCTCAACCAAAGATACAACGTCACCCATTCCTAGAATTCGCTCAGCCATACGTGAAGGATAGAACACATCAATTGCATCCATTTTTTCACCAGTTCCAATGAATTTTATAGGTTTGTTTACAACAGATTTTATAGTAATTGCAGCTCCACCACGAGTATCACCGTCTAATTTAGTTAGAATAACTCCATCAAAATTCAATCGGTCGTTGAATGCTTTAGCAGTATTAACGGCATCTTGCCCAGTCATTGCGTCAACAACAAACAACGTTTCATGAGGTTGAATTGCTTTGTGAACATTCGCAATTTCAGTCATCATTTCTTCATCAACGGCTAAACGCCCAGCAGTATCGACAATTACAACATTAAAACCATTTGCTTTAGCATAAGCAATTGCTTTAAGCGAAATATCTACTGGATTTTTATTTTCTGGCTCTGAATAAACCTCAACACCTATTTGATCTCCAACCACATGCAACTGATTAATTGCCGCTGGACGATAAATATCACAAGCTACCAAAAGTGGTTTTTTATTCTTTTTAGTTTTAAGATAATTAGCTAATTTACCCGAGAAAGTAGTTTTACCTGAACCTTGTAAACCTGACATTAAAATTACGGTTGGATTTCCAGAAAGATTAATTCCGGCTGCATCGCCACCCATTAACTCGGTTAGTTCGTCTTTTACAAGCTTAACTAATAATTGTCCTGGTTCTAGTGTGGTTAATACATTTTGACCAATGGCTTTTTCTTTTACAGAAGTTGTAAAATCTTTAGCAATTTTAAAGTTAACATCGGCATCAAGTAAGGCGCGACGAACTTCTTTAAGAGTATCGGCAACATTTACTTCAGTGATTTTTCCGTGTCCTTTTAGGATATGAAATGCTTTATCTAATTTTTCGCTTAAATTATTGAACATGATTATTGTATTTTGAATTGCAAATATAAGTTTTAGATTTCAGATTTCAGATTTCAGATTTCAGATTTTTTGAAAACTTTATATTTATTCAATACAAATACCGTTTAGCCCTGATTGAAGTGACATCCTTTAAGGTATAACTTGATTTTTTTCAAGTTATACCTTAAAGGATACAGCGGAAAGCAGGAAAATGGAAACCAAAAATGCTCAAGCCATTCGCTTCTAAGAAAAATAATTTACATTCTTTCCGGAACTTCAATTCCTAAAAGTCGAAATGCTGATTTTATAGTATCGGCAACTTTTTTAGAAAGTTGTACTCTGAATACTTTCTTATTAGGATCTTCTTCACCAAGAATAGATACATTTTGATAAAACGAATTGAATTCTTTCACCAAGTCGTATGTATAATTGGCAACTAATGCAGGACTATGATTTTTAGCAGCATCTTGAATTACTTCTGGAAAAAGTTGAATTTGCTTGATTAATTCTTTTTCTTTTGGGTGCAAATCAACAACTACTGACTTAGTAGTATCAAAATCTGCTTTACGCAAGATCGATTGAATTCGTGCGTAAGTGTATTGAATAAATGGTCCGGTATTTCCAGCAAAATCTACTGATTCTTCTGGATTGAACATCATTTGCTTTTTTGGATCTACTTTTAACATATAGTATTTTAGAGCGCCCAAACCAATTGTTTCAAATAGTTTTGCTTTTTCTTGTTCAGAATAGCCTTCTAATTTTCCTAATTCTTCAGAAATTGTTTGTGCAGTTGAAGTCATTTCTTGTATCAAATCATCAGCGTCTACAACTGTTCCTTCTCGTGATTTCATTTTTCCTGACGGTAATTCTACCATTCCGTAAGACAAATGAAATAAATTTTCGGCCCAATCAAAGCCTAATTTTTTCAATATTAAAAACAATACTTTAAAATGATAATCTTGTTCGTTTCCAACGGTATAAACCATTCCGCCTACATCTGGAAAATCTTTCACACGTTGGATTGCGGTTCCAATATCTTGCGTCATGTAAACTGCTGTTCCATCTGAACGAAGTACGATTTTTCTATCCAATCCGTCAGGAGTTAAGTCAATCCAAACAGAACCATCTGGATCTTTTTCAAAAATTCCTTTTTCTAAACCAAATTGCACTACTTCTTTTCCTAATAAATAGGTATTTGATTCGTAATAATAACTATCAAAATCAACACCAAGACTTTTGTATGTTTGAGCAAAACCGTCGTACACCCATTGGTTCATGGTTTTCCAAAGTTGAATTATTTCTGGCTTTCCAGCTTCCCAATCTAGTAGCATTTGTTGGGCTTCAAGAATAATTGGTGCTTGTTTTTTGGCTTCTTCTTCTGATTTTCCTTGAGCAATTAATTCATTAATTTGAACTTTGTATTCTTTATCAAAAGCTACATAATACTTACCAACCAATTTATCGCCTTTCAAACCAGAAGTTTCTGGAGTTTCATTATTTCCATATTTCTGCCAAGCCAACATCGATTTACAAATGTGAATTCCTCTGTCGTTGATTATTTGCGTTTTATAAACTTTTTTTCCTGATGCTTTTATAATTTCTGCAACCGAATATCCTAATAAATTATTACGAACGTGTCCTAAATGCAATGGTTTATTGGTGTTTGGCGAAGAATATTCTACCATAACAGCTTTATCATTTGCGGAAGCGGTACCAAATCCAAAATTTTCTTTACATTTAATTTCATTAAAGAAATTGATGTAATAATCATCAGCAATAACAATATTCAAGAAACCTGCAACAACATTAAATTTAGCTACTTGTGGAATGTTTTCTACTAAATGAGTTCCTATTTTGGTACCAATTTCTACAGGATTTCCTTTGATTATTTTCAATAACGGAAAAATAACAATAGTAATATCGCCTTCAAAATCTTTCCTTGTTGCCTGAAATTCAATTTTTTCGATAGTAACATCGAATTGCATTTGAACGGCTTCAATAATGGCTGGAGTAAGAATTTGCTGTAGAGTCATTGTAGTATTAATTTTAAGATTGCAAAGATATAGTTTAATTAGAAATTATAGAATCAAAAGTTTAGTATAGTGCTATTTACATAAAAATATAGTTCAAATAAATTATTGTAAGAAATTTATAAATAAAAATAACAAATATGTGCTTTACATCGATTTTATTTGCTTTTAAACGATTATAAATGTAATATTTGCGTGTCAAATGAAATACCCCATGAAAAAATTATTACACTTTTTAATTCTTCTAGTAAGTTTTACAGGATTCTCACAAGCTATAAATGTGGATACAAATACGTACACTGTTCCACAGTTAGTAAATAATATTTTAATAAATTCTCCATGCGTAACAGCAAGTAATATCACTTGGAGAACTGGTACCAATTTTGGTTCGTCGAATGGAATTGGCTATTTTCAAAATACTAATCCAAACTTTCCGATGCAAAGTGGTGTGATTTTAAGTACAGGAAATGTTTTACAAGCTGCTGGACCAAATTCAACTTTTCAATCTAATGGTTCTAATGCTTGGCCTGGTGATGCAACATTAGAGGCTACAATGGCAACTTATGGTGTAACAATGACATCTGCTAATGCAACGGTTTTAGGTTTTGATTTTGTACCAATGTCGTCACATTTTGATTTTAATTTCTTATTTGCATCTGAAGAATATGGAAATTTTCAATGTCAATTTTCAGATGCATTTGCATTTTTATTAACTGATATGACTACTGGTGTTACTACAAATTTAGCTGTAGTACCAGGAACTAACACTCCGATATCTGTTGTTACAATTAGAGATTTTTTATACAATTCAAATTGCCCATCGATTAATCAACAATATTTTGGTTCATTTAACGGAGGTACATTTGCAGCTGGATCGGCTACCAATTTTAACGGACAAACGGTAGTAATGAATGCATCTGCAGTATTAACCGCTGCAAATCCATATAGAATAAAATTAGTTATCGCTGATAGAAGTGATTATCAATCTGATTCTGCTATATTTATTTCTTCAAATAGTTTTAATATTGGTCAAGATGTTTTAGGAAGCGATTTATTAGTTTCTAATAACACTGCAATTTGTACTGGTCAAACTTATTTGATTGATTCAGGCTTGAATCCGGCTACTTATTCATTTGTATGGAAAAAAGATGGCGCTGTAATTTCAGGACAAACTGGTTCTACTTTAACAGTAAGCCAACCTGGAGTTTATGAATTAACATATACTAACATAGCATTTCCATGTCAAACCAAAACTAATGATATTGTAATTGAGTATTATCCAGTTTTTTCAACACCAAATCCTAAAAATATTTATAAATGTGATTTAGGACAACCGTCTTATGTTTTTGATTTATCTTATAATACTCCTAAAGTAACTAACGGTTTACCAACTGGAACGACTGTTTCGTATCATGCGAGTATGGCTGATGCAAATTCTAATAGCAATGCGTTACCACAAAATTATTCAAGTGCAGGTAATCAAACAGTATTTGTAAGAATAAATAATCCTGATACTGGATGCTTTACAGTAAAATCATTTCAATTATTAGTAGTTCCATCTCCAGTTGCTAATCAACCTCAAGATTATGTTAAGTGTGCTGGTGTTAACGGAAAAGGAAGTTTTGATTTAGCATCGCTTGCGTCTGCTGTTTTGGGCGGTCAATCATCTGCAATATATACTCTTTCTTATTTCACAAATCTTGCTGATGCAAATAGTAATACCAATGCAATTTCTAATACTATATTTAATACTGTTTCAACAACTATTTATATAAGAATACAATTAGTGACCGATTCAGGTTGCTTTAGTGTAACTAGCGTAAATTTAGTTGCTATGCCTTTGCCATTAGTTGATGATTTAGACGATGTTATAACTTGCACAGATTATATTTTACCACAACTTATTAATGGAAATTATTTTACTGGACCAGGCGGCTCGGGAAATGCCTTGTTTGCTGGTGATGTTATTACACAAACACAATTAATTTATATATACAATATTAGTAATTCGACACCAAGTTGCCCAAATCAAACCGATTTTAAAGTAACGATTATTAAACCAGATGATTTAAGTATTTCATCCAACACATACTGCAATAGTTATTCGTTACCTGCAATACCTTATGGTGAATATCATACTGCTCCAAATGGCGGCGGAATGAACTTACCAGGCGGAACACTATTAACAACCTCACAAACAATATATTACTACTTTGAATCAATTACAACGCCTGTTTGTGTAATAGATAATCCTTTTAATATTGTAATTGTACCAGCTCAAAATGTACCGGTTTTAGCAAATGCTTTTGATTGTACATCTTATATTTTACAACCACTTTCATTTGGTAATTATTACGATGCTGATAATGGCACTGGAAATCAAATTCCTGCTGGAACAGCAATTAATTCATCTCAAACTATTTATATTCACGGTGAAACTGGAACTTGTAAAAGTGATTCAAATTTTAAGGTTGTAATTGGATTAAATTTTCCAACATCTGTTACAGAGTGTGCTCATTATACTTTACCTCAACTAGAAGTAGGTAACTATTTTACTGGACCGGTAGGAAGTGGAACACAAATTCCAGCTGGAACTGTTATTAGTGCTACACAAACTATCTATGTATATGCAGTTTCTCAATCGCAACCAAATTGCACTGATAATTATAATTTTACTGTGACTATAGTACTTCCGACAATTACTGCACCGTCTATAATTACAGGATGTGATAATTACACATTACCATCTATTCCTATTGGAAACTATTTTACAGCAACTGGTGGAACTGGAACAGCATTGTTTGCTGGTGATGTTTTATCAAGTTCACAAACATTATATATTTATTTGAATGATAACAATGGTTGTGAAAACGAAATTACATTTGATGTTACTATCAATCAAACTCCAGTAATTGATTCACGAGATGATATTGATGCATGTCATACTTATACATTAACCAATTTAGCACTAGGAAATTATTTTACTGGCCCAAACGGAACTGGAACAATGCTACCTGGCGGAACTACTTTGACTGATTCTCAAATGATTTATATTTTTGCTAATAATAATGGTTGTACTTCGCAAACTAGTTTTCAAATTAATATTTTCAAAATTAGTGCTTTCCAAGCCTCCAATGTAACCGTTTGTGATAGTTATACATTGCCGGTTTTAACTGGTAATAATAAATATTTTACTCAAACTGGTGGCCAATATGGTAATGGTGTTGAAATTCCTGCTGGAACCGTAATTAATGCTACCCAAACAATTTATATTTACATTGAATCTGGAGAAAGAATTAATTGTACTAATGAATCTAATTTTACAGTAACTATTATTCCAACACCTGTTATTGCTCCTGTTGCAAATGTAAACACTTGTAATTCTTATACACTTCCAGCTTTGACTACTGGCGATTATTATACGCAAACAAATAAAGGCGGTACTATGTTGCATGCCGGCGATGTTTTAATTACTAACCAAACGCTTTATGTGTATGCTGAAACTGGAACAACACCAAACTGTTTTGATGAAAAAAGTTTTAACATAACTATTTTTAATGTAGATCAGCTTTCAAATGTAACAACCTGTGATGCTTTTGTTCTTCCAACTTTAATTAATGGAAATTATTACAATGGTTCAAATGGAACTGGCGGAATGTTACCTCAAGGAAGCCAAGTTACAACATCAAAAACCATTTATATATTTGCAAACTCTGGTTATTCGCCAAATTGTTCAGACGAAACATCGTTCAATGTAACTATAATTCCAGAGCCAATGGCAAATACAGTTCCAATAGCGAACAGAACTGTTTGTGATGATGACGGAACTAACGACGGAATATATAATTTTAATTTAACAACTTTAAATTCAATTGTATTAGGAACTCAAACAGGTTCAGAATTTTCGGTTACTTATTATGAAAATTTAGCCAATGCTTCTGCTAACATTAATCCTGTAACAAGTTCAAGTATTACGCCTATATATGTTAGAGTAAATAATGCTTTAGCTCCAAATTGTTTTGATGTAAAATCAATTGCAATAATTGTAAATAAAATTCCAGAGCCAACACCTATTGATGGCATCATTTGTATCAATTCTAAAACTGGTTTATTGCTTAATCCATATACTTTTTATAGTGGTTTATCTGCAACAACCCACACTTTTAAATGGTATAATAGCACAGGACAAGTTGTTGGAACTGCGGCTAACTACACTGCAATTTTACCTGGAACTTATAGTGTAATTGCTACCAGTACCACTACTGGCTGCCCATCTAAAGAAATATTTGCAACTGCTAATCCATCAGAACCAGCTATTGTTAGTTATGCTGTGAGTGAAGATTTTGCCGATTCGCAATCTGTAACGGTTGAAGCTACAGGAACAGGCGGAGATTATGAATACCAATTGGATAATGGTCCGTTTCAAGACAGTCCAGTATTTGATAATGTTATGTCAGGATTACACACTATAACAGTAAGAGATAAAAACGGTTGTGGAATTACAACTACTGATGCAATTGTGGTGAACTATCCACATTATTTCACTCCGAATGGTGATGGAATTAATGAAAGCTGGAATATCAAAGATTTAAAAGACCAAACAATATCATTAATTTATATCTATGACCGATTTGGAAAATTAATTAAAAAAGTCAAACCATCTGAACAAGGATGGGACGGAACCTATAATAATACGCTAATGCCATCTGACGACTACTGGTTTTCTGTTAGTTACCAAAAAGATGGTCAAGAAAAAGAATTTAAAGCTCATTTTGCTTTAAAACGATAAGTGCCTTTTTTGCCCCAATTAAAAATGCCTTACTACTTCAAATATTTACCCATTTGAACCAAAAAATCCCGAAGTGCAATTCGGGATTTTTTATTGATTTTAATTTCTAATTACCATTTAATGATAGCGCTTGCCCAAGTGAAACCACTTCCAAAAGCTGCTAACACAATTGTATCACCTTCTTTAATTCTTCCTTGTTCCCAAGCTTCTGTTAATGCAATCGGAATTGATGCAGCAGTAGTATTTCCGTATTTTTGAATGTTATTAAAAACTTGGTCATCACTCAATTTAAAGCGTTGTTGAATAAATTGTGAAATTCTCAAATTGGCTTGATGTGGAATTAACATATCAATATCTGAAACCTCTAAATTATTGGCTTTCAAACCTTCATTTATAACTTCACTAAATCTAACTACAGCGTTTTTAAATACAAATTGCCCATTCATGTAAGGATAATAACTTTCATCATCAGGATTATTTTCTGCTATAATATCTGTAACCCATCTACCACCCATTCCTGGAGCTAAAACAGCTAATTCTTTAGCATGTTCGCCTTCTGAATGTAAGTGAGTTGAAAGTATTCCTTTGGTAATATCTTCTTCTCTACTTAACACAACCGCTCCTGCTCCATCACCAAAAATTACCGAAACACTTCTACCGCGATTGGTCATGTCTAAACCAATTGACTGTAATTCAGATGCTACTACTAAAACATTTTTATACATTCCGGTTTTGATAAATTGATCGGCAACAGAAAGTGCATAAATAAATCCTGAACATTGATTTCGAATATCTAAAGCTCCAACAGTTCTTAATCCTAATTCTTGTTGTAATGCAACACCAGGTCCAGGAAAATAATAATCTGGAGAAATTGTTGCAAAAACGATAAAGTCAATTTCATCGGTTGTAAGTCCTGAGCGTTCAATTGCAATTTTGGCAGCCTTCACTCCCATTGATGTTGTGGTATCTTGACCACGAATTATGTGACGACGTTCTTTTATTCCGGTGCGTTCTTGAATCCATTCGTCAGAAGTATCCATTATTTTGGATAAATCATCATTAGTAACCACATTTTCAGGAACATAATATCCTAAACCATTTATTTTTGAATGATACATGTTTTATCTATTTAGCAAAATTGTTAGTACAAATTTAGTCATCTTTTAAAAAAGACAACTATTAGTAGTGCTTTTTTTTGAAATTGACAATTTTTAGTTTATTTGATATTAAAATTCTAATTTGATATAAATAAAAAAACCATCAAAATAAATCTGATGGTTTTAAATACTATTTACTAAAATTATGAAGTTTGATCATCTACAGTAGCATCATGTGCGTTTTTCTTAACCGATTCGATACCGTTTTCTCTTGCTGCAACACTTTCATACATTTCACTAGTTCCAATAATTTGACCATTACCAGCTTTTAAATTAAAATATGGTTTTCCGTTTTTAGCTTCCAATCTATCATAACGGCCATCTTCTTGCGAATTCTTTTTTACTGATTCTATTCCGTTTTCACAAGCAGCTTTAGTTTTATATCCTTCACTTGCTAGAATTACTTGACCATTTCCAGCTTTTAAATTGAATTGAAATTCATCATTTTTTCTTGTTGTAATTACAAATTTTCCCATTTTTTTTAGTTTATTTATCTGATTGATTAAGAAATAAAATTAAAGTTATTTTTTTAATTAAACAAATATATCTTGTAGTAATAATTCTATTTCATAATTTTAAATGATTGTCTACCAGTATTAGTATGAAGATTTACAAAATAAACTCCGTTAGGATAAGGAAAATCAAAAGCATATTTTTGAGTTCCTGCTGAATAAATTTCATCTAATTTTAGTTGTTTAATAAATTGACCATTACTGTTATAAAGTCCTAATACTAGATGATCTACACCTGTAAAATCAATTTCTAAGTTCAATTTATCGTTTATTGGATTTGGAGCAACTCTAACAGCTAATGGAATTCTGGCCTGCTCTTGAAAAGAAGCAACATTCAAATTATTAGTCATTTTATAAATTGTAGTTCCACAAGCATAAGCCAAATTATTGTTGATGAAGAAAATTCTATTCAAATTACTTCCAACCGAAGTGTTTGACCATGTATCGCCACCATCCAAAGTTTCATAAAAACCAGTTGCATGACCACCCATCCAACCGTGATTTTCATCTACAAATCCTACGGCTTGAATTTCAGGTTCTGGTGCATTTTTAGTAATCCAAGTAACGCCAGCATCTATTGATTTTAAAAGTTTACCATTATTGGGTGCAACAGCTTCAATTGCTCCAAAAATTATATTCGAATTACTTGCAAGAATTTGTAATTTCCATACATATTCACCAGCAATTGATCCGTTATAAACTGTAGTCCAAGTAATTCCTCCATCAATGGTTTTTAATAGTACAGCTCCGTTAGAATTAGTTCCCGATGCAAAACCAGTATTTTCATCTGTAAAAAGAACTTCTACCAAAGCTGTAGCATAAGTACTCATATCAATGTATTGCCAAGTAACACCAGAATCTGAAGATTTAATAATATAAGCTGGTGAAAAATAAGCGCCACAACCATAAACAGTTGATGTTCCAACGCAATCTAAACCACAAATTGCTGCTGGATTCGGACTCATCATGACTAAATTCCAAGTTGAGCCACCATCAATTGTCTTATAAAATTTTCCGTTTAAAGTTCCTAAAAATCCAATATTTTCATCAAGAAATTCTATATTTCTAAAATAATGGCTACTTCCTAAAATTGAATTATTAAGTTGTTGCACCCACGTAGCACCACCATCAGTAGTTTTATAAACCGCAGCATAATAACCGTTGGCAGCCCAACCCAGATTTTCATTTAAAAAGAAAACATCATCAAATCGTTGTCCGTTAGAATTAGAAGCTATGTTTGATAATGGCGACCATGAAAATTGTGCCGATGCTATTGTAGAAATGAATATTAGAAAAAGGTATTTTTTCATTTTATATTTTTTTTATAAAATTAAACAAATTGATTTACAAAGAAAGAAAAACAACTGTTGATTTTAAAATTGCACAATTGCTTTCAAAAAAAATGATATTTGAGTTATGTTCAGCTTCAATTAAGTAATAGCTTCCTCTAAAATAGCAGTTTAAAACACTTATTTTAATATTAGATTGTTCAACAATTTTAAACTGATGCGGATATATATATTTTAAACAACCATCAATTTCAATCTCATTTACATCGCCAAATAGTGAAGCTATATATTTATTTTTTGGATTATCATATATAGATTTTGGTGTTCCTTTTTCGATGATTTCGCCGTTTTTCATCACTAAAACCTCATCCGAAAATGAAAGAACATCTGTGCTATCATGCGTTGCAACTAAACAAGTAATTTGTTTTTCTTTCAAGTAAGAAAATAATTTTCTTCGCAAACTATTTTTTCTAAAATTATCAATATGACTAAAAGGCTCATCTAGTAATAAAACTTCTGGCTCAAGTGCTAAAACTCTTGCTATTGCCACTCTTTGCATTTGTCCGCCACTTAGGTTTTTAGCTTTTACATCGAAAAAATCTTCCATTTCAACAATTTCAAGTAACTCCTTTACCCTATTCCATTTTTTCTCAGGATCAATATTTGATAAATATTTTCCAACATTTTCAGCTACAGTAATATAAGGCATCAAATCAAAATCTTGAGCCAGATATTTCATAAAATCCATTCCAGGAATTAAGTTGAATTTTGGACCCAAAACTTGATGATCATTCCAAAATATCTCACCATCATTTAAATCATACAAACCATAAATAAGCTTTAACAAAGTACTTTTACCGCAACCGCTTTCACCAATAATGGTCACATTTTGTCCTTTTTGAACTGAAAATGAACTATTTTTAATAGTAACTTCTTTTAAATAAGAAAAAATTATGTCTTGAACTCTAAGCATTTTACAAAAATAATAACTTATTTGATAAATTTTATCAGCAAATTTGATATATTGTTATAAAGTTTTGATAATAAGCCAAATGAAAAAAAAATATTTTATTTTATGAGATTATTTCATCAAATTTGTGGCCCAAATAATTTCAAAATCTTTTGGCCTATTAAATCGTAAATATTCTTCTGTAAACTTGTATTGAAATGAAAATGAAA
Source organism: Flavobacterium sp. SUN046 (assembly GCF_028867965.1). Classification (GTDB taxonomy): domain Bacteria; phylum Bacteroidota; class Bacteroidia; order Flavobacteriales; family Flavobacteriaceae; genus Flavobacterium. Next base: position 72,687 of record NZ_JAPQNT010000007.1, on the reverse strand, counting down.
AAGTTGTTTTTTATATCAATTTTATTAGCAAGCTTTTTAGTTAAAGCGCAAGTTGGTATTGGAACCACGATGCCTTATGCCCAATTGGATATTGCTGCCAGTAACCCAACTACACCTGCTAATACTGACGGAGTTTTGATTCCGAGAATTGATGCTTTTCCAGCAGTAAATCCGACAGCATTGCAACAAGGAATGTTGGTTTATTTAGCAACTACGGCAACTTTTGCATCGGTAAGCCGATTAAAGGGATTTTATTATTGGGATAATACTACAACAAATTGGATTGGAATTCAAACAAATCCTACTTCAAATTGGAATCTTGTTGGAAATGTGGTTACAAATCCTACAACAAATTTTTTAGGAACCACCGATGATAAAGACTTGGTTTTTAGAAGAAATAATATCAGAGCTGGATATGTTGGTGACCCATATTATGATATATCAACATTTAATTATAATAACGGAAATACATCTTTTGGAGCCAATTCAATGTTAAATCCATCTGTAAATATTGGCACGCAAGCTGGCGTAAGAAATTCGGCTTTCGGTGTAAACGTAATGCCATCATTATCAACCGGATATAATAATATTGGTATAGGCGATTTTGCCCTATTTTCTGACACTAGTGGTTTTTTAAATATAGGTATTGGTTCTGGTGCTCTTTTTTCTAATTCAACTGCTAACAATAATGTTGCGATTGGAAGAAATACTTTAACAACTTCTAATGGAAATTTCAATACAGCTATTGGTAATGCTGCATTGCGACAAAATGCAAGTGGAAATAATAATACTGCAATAGGATTTGAAACGTTAAGAAATGTACTTGGAACTGGAAACGTTGGACTTGGCTATCAAGCTGGAAGAGCTGAAACTGGAAGTAATAAATTGTACATTGAGAATACTAATGCTGATGCAAATGGCGCATTAATTTATGGTGAATTTGATAACAACATTGTTAGAGTTAATGGAACTTTACAAATAAGTAATCCAGCATTAGCGCCAGGTTATTCGTTACCAATTGTAAGAGGAACATCTGGACAAGTACTTCAAACTGATGGTGTTGGTGGAACAAGTTGGTCAAATTCTTTAAATAGTTTGTCATTAGTAAGAACTAATCTTTCAACTAATCAAAATGTAGCATCAACTGGTTGGCAAAAATTGAGTTTTAATACCACAGTTTTTGATACCAATTCGGAATTCAATACTGCAACAAATAGATTTACAGCAACAAAAACAGGCTATTACGAAATAAATGCTGGTTTTCATACTTTCAATAAATCGGATGCAGAATATTATGGTATTGCGGTTTATAAAAATGGTGTAGAATACCAAGAAACATCTTCACATCATTATGGAGATAAATTAATTTCACGAATTATAAATTGCATAATAACCCTAAATCCTAGCGATTACATTGAGATTTATATATTTAATGGCAATGCACCTTCAACCATTGATGCTTACTCTGGCAAAACTTATTTTGAGATTAAGCAAATAAAATAATTAAGAAAAAATAAAAAACTAAATTATTATTTTTATTGTATTTTATCGTTTTTTATAGTTATTTATCGACTAAAAACATTATCTATTGAATTTTATTAGTATGTTTAAGAAAATAATTGTTTTATTTTTATTGAAACACGATGACTATGAAAAAGATAATGGTACTAATAGGTGTTTTTACACTAATAACTTTTAAAATAAATGCTCAAGTTGGAGTTGGTACTACTTCTCCTTATGCTCAACTTGATATTAAATCTAGTAATCAGGTAGCACCCAATATCTTTGATGGCGTTTTAATTCCGAAAGTAGATTTATTTTCAGCAACCAATCCAACATCTTTACAACAAGGAATGTTAGTTTATTTGACTACAGCAACAACTTTTAGTGGCAATCCAAAACCTATTGGATTTTATTATTGGAATTTTCCAACATTAGATTGGATTGGAATTACTACTTCTGCTAATGTTGATGCCGATTGGTATGAAGTTGGTAGCACAATACCGCCAGATGCAATAACAGATAATATGTTTCATACTGGTAATGTAGCCATAGGAAAAAATACCGCAATTTATCCACTAGAAATAAACACAACTAATTTAAACATTGGTCTAAATAATACTTTTTCAAGTGCAACTAATAATGCAATTAATAAAATTGGAGTATCTAATAGTATAACTGGTTCATCAGATGATACCAATTACGGAATTTATAATACCATAAATAATTCTGGATCTGGTAATCATTTTGGAAATTACACAAGTATTTCTAGTCCTGGTAGCGGTGTACATTCGGCATCTGAAATTGATATTAGTGGCGCAGGAAATGGTGGACAATATGGTGTAAGCACAACAATAACTAATACCGGAAATGGTACTCATTATGGAAATGCCAATCGATTATCTACAACAGGTTCTGGTGATCAATATGCTTCATATAATATTTTAGGAGGAACAGGCACAGGAATACAATACGGAAACTATATTTCAATAACTAACTCTGGAGCCAATACTCAATATGCTTCTTACAACATTTTAAGTGGAAATGGATTTGGTGGACACACTGGAAATTACAACCTATTATCCGGATCAAGTGGTGGTATTCAAACAGGAACATACAATTCTATAACAAATACCGCTGGATCTTCTCATTATGGTGCAATATCAAATTTATCTGGAACTGGAGCTGCTACAAAATATGGTTTTTATGCAACAATAAGCTCTTTTGCTGGAGGAACTCATTATGGTATGTATTCTGACGCTACAGGAGCAGGTAACTTTTCCGGTTATTTTTTAGGAAATGTTGCCATAGGTTCAACAACTCTAAACACCTATACTTTACCACCAAGTAGAGGAACAAACTTACAAGTGATGTTAACAGATGCTATTGGTAACGTAACATGGCAAAATGCCTCTGCCATTCATGATAATGACTGGTATAAATCGGGAACTGTAGTTGGCCCAACTGCTATTACAGATGATATGTACCATACAGGAAAAGTAGGTATCGGCGTAACAATACCAAATTATTCTTTAGATATTTCATCAGCTGGAAGAGCTATAAATTCAATAACAACAAGTGCTACTAATTCTGGATTAATGGCTTTTAATAGTGCTGCAAGTGGTGCCTCGGCTGGACATGGAATTCTAGGACAAACAAGTCAAAGTGGTGGTCAAGGAATTCGTGGTGAACAATTGAATGCAGGAGGTTTTGGAGCATTAGGAGTTAATTTTGGTGCAAGCGGTGCTAGTGGCGGTGGCGGTGTCTATGCACAAACAACACAATCTAACGGATTTGGGACTGATTCAAGAAATTTAAATGCCAATGGCACAGGTGTTTTTGGTATAGGAAATAATGTTGCTGGAAATTACCTTATAGCTGGTAGTGGAGCTGCTTTTAATGGTGTTATTACAGGTGCTTATGCTAGATCTACTACTGCAGGAATAGGCGAAGGTTTATACACTGACCAATTTGGAGCGGTAACACGAGTTAACTATTGGAGTGGTGCAGCACAATATAAAATTATAGGAACAGGAACGGTTTCTACTACCGCTGAAAATTTAAATGGTGATAGAGTTACTCTTCATTGTACTGAAACGCCCGAAATATTATTTGAAGATTATGGACAAGGTCAACTTACTAATGGAACTACTCATATTGAAATTGACCCAATACTAGCCAAAAATATTATTGTAAACGAGAAACATCCGTTACGCGTTTTCATTCAATTGGAAGATAATTGTAATGGTGTATTTGTCACCAATAAGACAGCAACATCATTTGACGTTATTGAACTGGCTTCTGGTCATAGTAATGCAAAATTTCAGTACCACATTATTGGAAATAGAATTGATGAATTGCTACCAAATGGTCGTGTTTCAAAAAATTCTGATTTAAGATTTGAACCAGCACCAGTTAATAGAGAAACTACAGAAGTAACAAAAATAGATACTGAAAAACCAACAAGATAAAAAAACAAGAGCAATATTCCTAAAAAGAAGGATATTGCTCTTGCACCTAACCAATAAAACAAACAAAACTATTTTATATATTTTTCATAAGCTTTAGTATGCACTCTAGCTTTTAAATCGTGTAATAAATTATACAGCCCAAAAAAGGTTCTGTTTATGTATAAAAAATGTTTAGAACCTCTATTTCCATTCATTTTTCGTAACTGTGTATCTTTAGCAAATTCTTCACCCATTGTTGCTATTTGTCCAAAAAAATCAGCATCAGAAAAGTCGAAAAAATCACTATGAAATGGTTTAGTAAACAAACTCAATAAGTCATAAAACAACTTGGTAAAATAAACTATTTCTTCTTTAGTATCATCATGACGTAAAATTTCTAGTTCGTATAATTTTTCATTAAATAACTTTGGATTACCAATTATTTTTGGATTTGCCAATTCAAAATAAGGAACGTAAAACTCTAATGGAACATGTTTTATACAACCAAAATCTATCGCTACTAAATTATCATCTTTATCTATCAAGAAATTCCCTGGATGCGGATCGGCATGAACTTGTTTTAAATGATGTATTTGATACATATAAAAATCCCAAAGCGCTTGACCAATTTTATCGCCTTTTTCAGCATCTTTATTATGTGCAGCAAATTCAGATAAATGTTCTCCATCAATCCATTCCATTGTCAAAATCTTTTCAGATGACAATTCAGAATAATATTTAGGAAACCTCAAATTATCAATATTCTTGCACCACTCAGAAACTTCAATACTTTGTTTCAATTCTAAATTATAATCAGTTTCCTCGAGCAATTTATCTTCAACTTCTTTAAAATATTTATCAGAATCTTTACCTTTTATATTAAACATTCTAATTGCAAATGGCTTTACTAAAGCCAAATCCGAACTTATACTATCCGCAACACCTGGATATTGGATTTTCACAGCAAGATTTTTCCCATCTTTGGTCGCTTTGTGTACCTGACCGATACTCGCAGCGTTCATAGCATCTGGTGTAAACGTGTCGTATAAGTTCTCTGGATATTGGCCTAAATATTTTTTAAACGTTTTTCTAACTAATGGTGCCGATAATGGCGGAACTGAAAACTGCGACAATGAGAATTTATCTACATATTGTTGTGGCATAATGCTTTTATCCATACTCAACATTTGAGCTACTTTCAAAGCACTTCCTTTCAAATTCTTTAATCCGTCGTAAATATCTTCGGCATTATTCTCGTTTAATTTATCACGATTCAATTTCGGATTTACTATTTTTTCGCCATAATAAGCCACATAGTTTCCTCCTACTTTAAATCCTGTTTTAACTAATTGACTGGCACGTTCTATTTTTCCTGTTGGAATTTTATCTAATGTTTTCATTTATCCTGAATTTTTCAGTATTAATTCATTTTTTCTTTCCACAGGAATTTACCTAAATCAAATAAGCTTTCTAATGGTTTTGTGTCTAATAAATCTACAACAGTATTTACAGATTTCTCAATCAATACGTCTGTTTTCTCAAATCCTTTAGACGTATCGTCAATCCAAAATTTCAATAAAAATAAGAACTGTATCCATGCGCCTTCAGAAAATATTGGTTTAGTAACTTTGTTAATTTTATCATTACTTTCTGAACTATCGCTAATTATATTTACGATAAAATCTTTAAAATGGTTTCTAAAAAGTTTCAAACTCTTTAAATTCTTCAATCCTTCCTTGTTTTCTTTTAAACTAAAAAGCACATAACTTCTATTCAAAGTCATTAATTCAAATAAAGTGAAGTACAAGGTTAATAATTTATTCTTGTCTGAATAACCTTCAAATGCTTCTTCTTTCTGAATTGTTGCAAGTGCATTTTCAAAAAACTTAACCCAAATTTCTTGCTTTAATGCGTCGAATGATCCAAAAAAAGTGTAAAAATCAGATTCTTCAATTTTGTGTTCTTTACAAAATGAAAACACATTTTTGGGTTCTTCATTTTTTTCGAGAACATAATCCATATATTTAGAAATGATTGCATTATCATCAATCGGTTTCTTTTTTGCTGTTGGTTTTTTTGCTGTATCCATTTTATTTAATTTGATGTAAAGTTAATCATTGTTTAATGGTTTACGAAATAAATTAAACAAAAATATTTGTTAAATATCGTTCAAATTATTTGAAAATAAATAAATCAACATTTAGCCACAGATTCATAGATTATGAATCAAACTGAAATAAATTTTAATTTGCCCAATAAATCATAAAAAAGTAAGACTTTGCCCAGTAATCATTTTGTAATCATAATAACTAATTCTTTTAGTCACTATTATTTATAAAATTAAAATCTGTGAATCTGTGGCAAAAAAAAGCGCTCATTTTGCAATGAACGCTTAAAATAATTTTTTTAACTAATTATCTTCCAGCCTCTTGTTGTGCTTCTTCTTTCATTTTGTCATTGGCAGTAATTGCAAATTCAACACGACGGTTTTGAGTTCTTCCTTCAGGTGTATCGTTAGTTGCAATAGGATCTGCTATTCCCATTCCAGTTGTTGTAAAACGAGAAGTATTTAATCCTTTAGATGATAAATAGGTTTTAACCGAAGCCGAACGTTGTTCTGATAAAGTTTGATTGTATTCTACTTTTCCAGTATTATCAGTATAACCATATATTACAATATTCGTATCTGAATAACTTTGAAAAACCGAAACCAATTTATCCAAATTAGCTTTAGCCGCTGCAGTTAAAGTTGATTTATTAGTATCAAAACGAATTGAATTTTCACCCAAAACCAAACGAATACCTTCACCAACTCGTTCTACTTGTGCTCCAGGTAAGGCAGTTTGAATTTCACGAGCTTGTTTGTCCATTTTTTTTCCGATAACTCCACCTGCAACTCCACCAATTACACCACCAAGAACAGCGCCCATTGCACCGTTTCCTCCTTTTCCGATGTTGTTTCCTAAAACTGCTCCAAGAACTCCACCAGCAACAGCTCCAATTGCAGCACCACGTTGCGTTTTGTTAGTATTTTTAACCGATTCACAACTTGTAAAAACGGAACCTAAACTTAAAACACTTATCAATAAATAAATCGTAATCTTTTTCATAATTATATTTTTTGGAATTTATAAACTACATCTACTATTTTTCCTCCAACATTAATTTTATCAATAAGTTGAAAAGAATCTGCTGTTTGATTAGCAACTTTTAAAATGTAACCTTCAGTAACTTTTTTTGATTTAACTCCGTTGGTTATTTTTAAAACAAAATCGCCATCTCTATTAATAAACCATGTGATTGGCGAATTAAATGCAGTGCAGTTAGAACTATTAATAGCCATCTCACCTTTATTATTATTGGATATAAATTTCCAAGTGCTTCCTACGAAACATTTTGAATCTGCCAAATCAAATGATGTTACCTTAATATAGTCTGAACCTGGATAAGTTACCGAAACAATCGACCAATTTCCTTTAATGGCAACTTCTGCTTTTTTATCCAATTGTGGATCAACTACATTTTGTTTTGGCTTACATCCAATTGCAAAACTGATTAATAACACTAATAAAATACTTTTTTTCATAATAAATTTCATTTTAATTTGAACAACAAAGATACTAACATATTTAATACCCCTTTTATAAGTTTTTTGAATAATGTTATAGAATTTCTTCTACGTCATTTTGTCATATTTTTAAAATTGGTATCGAATTTGAATACACTGAGGAAATTGTTTAATCTACCTGTCGGCAGACAGGCTTAAAAGTTCAAAATATGTCAACAGGAAAAATTAATGTTTCAGTAGAAAACATTTTCCCATTAATCAAGAAATTTCTTTACAATGACCACGAAATATTTCTTCGTGAATTGGTTTCAAATGCTACTGATGCAACTTTAAAATTAAAACATTTAACCAGTATTGGTGAAGCCAAAGTAGAATATGGCAACCCAATTATTGAAGTAAAAATCGATAAAGAAGGTAAAAAACTTCATATTATCGATCAAGGTTTGGGAATGACAGCTGATGAAGTTGAAAAATACATCAATCAAGTTGCTTTTTCTGGAGCCGAAGAGTTTTTAGAAAAATATAAAGATTCTGCCAAAGATTCAGGAATTATTGGTCATTTTGGATTAGGATTTTACTCGGCTTTTATGGTTGCCGAAAAAGTTGAAATCATTACAAAATCATTTAAAGACGAACCAGCTGCACACTGGACATGTGATGGAAGTCCAGAATTCACTTTAGAATCCTCAGACAAAACAACTCGTGGAACTGAAATCATTCTTCACATCGCTGAAGATTCTTTAGACTTTTTAGAAGAATATAAAATAAGTGAATTGCTAAATAAGTATAATAAATTTATGCCTATTGCAATTAAATTTGGAACTCGAACAGAAACACTTCCAAAACCAGAAGATGCTCCTGAAGAATACGTTGCAGAAACTGTTGAAGTAGATAATATCATCAACAATCCAAATCCGGCTTGGACAAAATTGCCTACTGATTTAACTGATGAAGATTACAAATCTTTTTATAGAGAATTGTATCCAATGCAATTTGAAGAGCCACTTTTCAATATTCATTTGAATGTGGATTATCCTTTTAATTTAACTGGAATTTTATATTTCCCGAAAATGTCATCGGATTTGCAAATGCAAAAAGACAAAATCCAGATGTATCAAAATCAGGTTTTTGTAACCGATAATGTTGAAGGAATTGTTCCTGAATTTTTAGGAATGCTGAAAGGTGTAATCGATTCGCCAGATATTCCGTTGAATGTTTCGCGTTCAGGATTACAAGCCGATAGTAATGTGAAGAAAATCTCAAATTACATCACAAGAAAAGTTGCCGATAAACTAAAAGGTTTGTTCAACGAAAACCGTGAAGATTTCGAGAAAAAATGGAATGATATTAAAATTGTTTTGGAATACGGAATGTTATCTGAACCTAAATTCTATGAAAAAGCTGGTGACTTTGTTTTGTATCCAACAGTTGATGATAAATATTTCACTTTAGCTGAATTGAAAGAAGCAATTACTGCAAATCAAACGGATAAAAACGGAAAATTGGTTGTTTTATATGCATCAAATAAAGACACACAACACAGTTATATTGATGCTGCTAAAGAAAAAGGTTATGAAGTATTATTTTTAGATTCACCAATTGTATCGCATTTGATTCAGAAATTAGAATCGGATAATGAAAACTTGACATTTGTTAGAGTTGACGGAGATTCTATTGATAAATTGATTGAAAAAGGAGATACTCAAATTTCAAAATTATCGGAAGATGAATCTGAAAAATTGAAAACGGTATTGGAAACTTTAGTACCAAAACCTACTTACAACGTGCAATTGGAAGCTTTAGACAGCAATGCAGCTCCATTTATAATTACGCAACCAGAGTTCATGCGCCGTATGAAAGAAATGAGTCAATCGGGCGGTGGCGGAATGTTCGGAATGGGAAATATGCCCGATATGTATAATTTAGTAGTGAACTCTAATTCAGAATTGGCTACCACAATTTTAAATACTGAAGACAAAACCATACAAGAACATTTGGTAAAACAAGCTTTAGATTTGGCAAAAATTTCTCAAGGATTATTAAAAGGAGAAGAATTGACTGCTTTTGTTAAGCGCAGTTTTGAGTTGATAAAATAGACTAATAGATAATAGACTAATAGATAATAGACCTGTGAGTGTAAACTTGCAGGTTTTTTTTTGTAGATTTGAATAAACATTATTAGATGAAAAACATATTTGTTAAATTAATTATTGTTTTAATAATTAATTTTAATTTCTATTCTTGTTCGCCAATACACAGAATTACAAAGGAACACGTTATCAGAAATCAAGATTTAATTTCCGAATTAACAAAGTATATGATTGCTAATAATTACGATACAATATCTATAAAAAATACAAATAAAATTATTAGAAAAAAATTAAAAAAAATTAAAATTTATAGAGTAATTCGAAGATATTCAACATTCTATTCTTACCCAGATGAAATTAAAGATTCTATAATTGAATTCAATCGTCTAGGAAATATATTTGGTTATAATGAAACTATTCTTGTTTTACCTAAAAAATCAAAAGACAAATACAACAAAAATGTATTAGGTAGTAATTTTGAAAAAGTAAATGATACTATTTACATTGGAACATGGCCAGCTTTGCCATTAATGTAAAAAATGATGTAGATTTTAGTGATTCAGAACTTGCAGGTTCTCCATTTTAAAAAATCCTTTTCCTATATTTGATACTTCAAAAAACAATCCAACTAAAAATACCCAATTATGAAAAAATCAATAATTGCATTCACTTTTCTATTTTTTAATTTATACACTATGACTGCACAAGAAGACCAATATATTTGGCTTGAAGAAGTTGATGGCAAAAAAGCATTGGATTTTGTAGAAACACAAAACAAAACTTCCTTAGATGTTTTAATGCAACAAAAAGAATATCAAGATGTTTACAACAAAAGTTTAGCAATTCTTAACGATACTGATAAAATTGCTTATCCAGCTATTTATGGCGATTTTATATACAACTTTTGGCAAGATAAAGAACATATTCGCGGAATTTGGAGACGAACAACTAAAACAAGTTATGCCACTAAAAATCCTGTTTGGGAAACACTTTTAGACATTGATGCGTTGAGCAAACAAGATAACATCAAGTGGGTTTACAAAGGTGCGCAAGGTTTGTATCCTAAATATGATAAGTTTCTTGTAAACCTATCTAATGGCGGTGGCGATGCAGTTGTGGTTAAAGAATTTGATGCCGTTACAAAAAAATTCATTCCAAACGGATTCTCACTTCCCGATTCTAAGAGTAATGTGAGTTATTTGGATGAAAATACTATAATTGTCGGAACCAATTTTGGAGAAGGCAGCATGACCACTTCTGGTTATCCAAGAGTGGTGAAATTATGGAAAAGAGGTACGCCTTTATCGGATGCAAAAACTATTTATGAAGGCGATGCAACGGATGTTTCTGATTCGGGTTATTTAATGCGTGATGGTGAAAAAAGCTATTTGATGGTTGGAAAAGGCGAAACATTCTATTCATCAAAATCATTTGTAATGGTTGATGGTAAATTGGTAAAATTAGACATTCCTGATGATGCCAATATGAGCGCAATTCTGAACAATCAAGTGATAATTAATTTAAAATCGGATTGGATTGTTAATGGAAAAACCTATAAACAAGGTTCGGCTGTTAGTGCTAATTTTATTTCGTTAATTAAAGGTGTAAAAGAATTACAATTGGTATACGAACCAGATGCTTTTAGCAGTATTACTGAAATTTCAAATACCAAAAACTACTTATTATTAAACATTTTAAATAATGTAAAAAGTGAGCTTTACTCCTACTCGTTTTCAAATGGAAAATGGAGTAAATTTAAAATCGGAGCTCCTGAATTTGGGACAATCGGAATTACAGATGTGAATCAATTTAATGATGATTTTTATTTTAATTATCAAAATTTCTTGACGCCAACATCATTATTTAGTGCTAATGCAAAAACAAAAGTTGTTACAAAACTAAAATCACTATCGGCTTATTTTGATGGAACTAAATATAAAGTAGAACAATTTAAAATGAAATCTAAAGACGGCGAAATGATTCCGTATTTTGTGATTTCATCTAAAACCACCAAATTGGATGGAACCAATCCAACTTTATTAAACGCTTATGGCGGATTTGAAGTTTCAGAACAACCCTTTTATTCGGGTGTAATTGGACAAGCTTGGCTAGAAAAAGGTGGTGTTTTTGTATTAGCGAATATACGTGGTGGCGGTGAATTTGGACCAAAATGGCACCAAGCTGGATTGAAAGAAAAAAGACAAAATATTTACAATGATTTTCATGGAGTTGCTGAAGATTTGATTGCGAGAAAGATTACTTCAAGCAAATACTTAGGAATTATGGGCGGTAGCAATGGTGGTTTGTTGATGGGTGTTGCATTTACACAACGACCAGATTTGTATAATGCTGTTGTTTGTCAAGTGCCGCTATTAGATATGCAACGCTATAATAAGTTATTAGCAGGTGCAAGTTGGATGGGCGAATATGGCGATCCAGATACAAGAGATTGGGATTTTATCAAAAAATATTCACCGTATCAAAACGTAAATAAAGATACTAAATATCCTGAAGTATTTTTTATGACTTCAACTAGAGACGACAGAGTTCATCCTGGTCATGCTCGGAAAATGGCAGCCAAAATGATTGATTTGGGACACAAAATATACTATTATGAAAATACAGAAGGCGGTCACGGAGGTTCATCAACTAATGAACAAAGAGCTAAATTCTATGCGTTGTATTATTCCTATTTGTGGATGAAATTGAAAAATTAATTTTTGAAATTAAAGTTATCATTTACAGGTTTTTATTCAAATTTTATAAGATAAAATAATTGTTATGTTATTAGTCAATATCCTTAAAAAAATTGTTCCAAAATTTGGCGGACTAGATGTTTCAGAAAGTAATCATGTTGATACTTATACAGAAAATAAGATGATTCAAGTGAAAGGTGAACAAATAGCTGCGTCAGAAAATGGTGGAATTTGGGTTACTTTTCAAGAGCTTTCAGAATACAAATTCATGAATATAACTGTAATTGGGTTAGAAAAATTTAAAACTTATGAAGGATGTGAACTAATTTTTACCAACGAAAATGATATTTTAGTATTAAAATCAGATACTAAAGAAATTGAATCTGATTTTTCTAATGTATCTAACCGTTGGATTACTTCAATTAGCTTTGATATTACTAACCTAAATATTGATGAAATTAAAAACAAGACAGCTAAATCGGTTAAATTAAGTTTCTTGAAAAATCATGAATCATTTACTATACTTACAAAATAAAACTCCCAAAATAAATGACACTCCATATAGAAACTCCAGCCTTATTATTCTCGGCAACTTCATTAATTCTCTTGGCTTATACCAACAGATTTTTAACTATTGCACAAATTATTAGAAGTTTGAAAAAACATTATGATGAGATGCATTCTAAAACAACTTTATTGCAAATTCATAACTTAAATTTAAGATTATCACTTATCCGATACATGCAACTATTTGGTGTATTGTGTTTATTTTTATCAGTTTTTGCGATGCTATTATTGTTTTTAGAACAACAAATGGTCGGAATTTATTTATTTGGTTCAAGCTTGTTATGCTTATTAATTTCACTTGGAATATCCTTTTGGGAAATTAGTATTTCAGTAACTGCATTACGCCTGCATTTAAGTGATTTAATGAACGATGAACAAGCAAAGAACTAGTTATCAACAAATAACCTTTACAACTTAATTGATAAAATCCCTATTTGTAGGGACTTTTTTTATAATTTAATGGCAGAATTTTGTAATGTAAAAACCTTAAAACTTATTATTATGAAAAAAATTATTTTGTCACTAACCTGTGTTTTTATCTTAAACAGCTGCAAGCAAAAAGAAAATACAGAAGAAAGCACTAAAGCCACAGATACAACTTCTTCAAGCGCTAAAGTCGAAGATACGCCAGCAATTGACTGTCCAAAACTAGAAACCTATTTATCATGTGGTGAAATGATTACCGACAGTCAAGCAGATTTAAGAATTTGTTTAGCTGATCCTACTAAAACTAAAAACACCTATAAAATTGTAAACGTTTATAATGTGTCCGATTCAGATGGAAATAAATTGGTTATGCATTTAGAAGATCTTTATGGTAAAGATTTGAGACCTGAAAACAATTATATTTTTAAATACTCATTAAACTTTGGAATAATAAAAAAAGCTCCAAATGCAGTTGATTTAGATATTGATAAGGAAATTGGTGTTGTAGTTTTTCATGATAATGAAATTTCTGAAAGCGATATGAAGGCAAAAGCTACTGAAATTTATAGGCTAGCACAAACAAATGATTGTTATAAAGTTAAAATTCAAGTTGGAACAAAAGTATCAGCAACAGATTTTAGACACCCTAAAACTTGCGGTACTGGAACTATAAAACCACTAACAAAATAAATGAAAACATCAAAAAACTAATTATTAATGAGTAAAAAAAAAGTTCATATACTTGCAATACTAACGTTTTTAATGAACGTTAGTATTGCTTTTTCACAAAATATTGAACTGCAAAAATTAAATAATAAAATTAACAACGATGATTTTTCAACTACAGAAACTGAGTTGAAAAAAATAAATAGTCCCAAATTATCTATAACTGATAAACCTTTATACTATTTATTATGTGCAAAAAACTACGGTCATGAAAATAAAAATGACTTAGCATTTCAGTATTTTCATAAAGCTAAAGAAGACTATTTAAAAATTAATAATGTCGATAGCGCAATGGAAGTCAATCTCAAACTATCGTATTTAGTTGACGCACAAAAAAATAATCCAAATGAAGCTCAAAAATATATAATTGAATATATCAACTATGCTAAAAAAACTAACAATCAAAGAAAATTAGTAAAAGCCTATTCTCAAGTTGCATCTATGAATATTGATAGTATTCATTACAACAAAAGCCTGTATTATTTTAGAAAAGCTTTACAGCTAAACAAAAAAGTTAAAAACGAAAAAATTCAATCGTCATTAAATAACAATATTGCCGTTTTATTTAGTGAAATTTTAAACCAACCTGACTCAAGTTTATATTATTTAAAAAATGATTTAAAGTATTTAACAAAAAAGAAGATAAACATTGAAATTTGTTACAATTACATGAATCAAGCATCAGCATATTCGCATTTAGGCAATAAAAAAGAAGCAATTAAATACTGGTTATTGGCAGATAAAGTTAAAATAGATAAATTTACAAACAGTATAAAATCAAATATTTACAGCTTCTTATCACTTGATTATCAATCTGTAAAAGATTATGAAAAGGCAGTTTATTATTTGAATTTAAGTAATAAATATTCTGAATCAAATACTATTGAAAAACAAAATATTGCCATTAATGAAATTCAAACTAAATACAACACCCAAAAAAAAGAGCTCGAAAATCTTAACCTAAAAACAAAGAATAAAGAAAAAATGTTATGGATATATACCTGTATTGGTCTCATAATAGTAGGATTTATTATAGCCTATCTAAAAGTAAAAAACCTAAAAAAGAAAGAACAGATTGCTATTCAAGATAAAGAATTACAAAATGAACGATATGAAAATGCACTTAAAGAACATGAAATAGATAGTATTGAATCAATGATTAAAGGTCAAGAACAAGAACGTATTAAACTTGCCAATGATTTGCATGACAATTTAGGAAGCATGCTTGTAACTCTTAAACTCAATTTTCATAATCTTAAAGAACGTCGTGACACTATTAAAGCCGAAGAAGACCGATTGTTTGAAAAAACTGATGCTCTAATTGAAGAAGCGTATCAAAAAGTAAGAACAATTGCACATACTAAAAATGCAGGCGTAATTGCAAGTGAAGGTTTAGTTCCTGCAATAAAAAATATTTCTAAAAAGATTTCAATTCCAGGAGTTTTACAGATTGAAGTTTTTGCATTCGGAATGGAAGAACGATTAGACGGAACCCTAGAAATTAGTATATTTAGAATGATTCAAGAAATTGTAACTAATATTGTAAAACATTCAGAAGCCAATTATGCCACCATAAGTCTAACCCAACACGAAGATACTTTAAATATAATGATTGAAGATAACGGTAAAGGTTTTGATTTTAAATCGACAATTAATAATGGTATTGGATTGAGCAATATTCAAAAAAAAATAGAATTCATGAACGGTTCGTTTTCAATTGACAGTTATAAAAATAAAGGAACTACAATAATAATCGACTTACCATTATGATAAGACTTGTAATAGCCGAAGATCATCAAGCATTAATTGATGGTATTAAATCTTTTTTAGAATATGAGGAAGATATCTCTCTTATTGGTGAAGCCAATGATGGTGAATTTTTAGTAGATTTAGTACGAAAAAAACAGCCAGATGTTGTCATTACAGATATACGAATGCCCAAATGCGACGGTATCTGTGCTACCAAAACCATAAAAAAAGAATACCCAAATACCAAAGTTATTGCCTTTAGCATGTTTGATCAAAATGAAGCTATCGATCAAATGAAAAAAGCTGGAGCTGATGGCTACATAATGAAAAATTCATCACTAAAAAAAGTATTAGAAGCCATAAGAATTGTAGCTAAAAACGGAACTTATTTTGATGATGCAATTACAACAATAGATTCGACATCTAAAGAAGAAATTTTACTAAGTTCAAGAGAAAAAGAAATCTTAAGACTTATTGGTGACGGAAAAAGTTCACAAGAAATTGCTGATCAGCTCTTTATAGGAAAAAGTACAGTGGATACGCATCGAAAAAATATTTTAAAAAAAATAAATCTTCACGGAAAAACCGATTTAATTCGATTTGCAGTCGAACGAAAATATGATTTTTAATATTTTCTTACTGTATTAAGCCGTTTATTTAATATTAAAAAATCCCTATTTGTAGGGATTTTTTTTAAAAACATAATGCCCAATTTTACACTTACTAAATGACTGAGCACCATGAAAGTAATAGAAATGAAAAGTAATACGTTTAGCAAAATGTTAATTGGTATATCAATTACAACATCATTAATAATATTGGTGTTTTTTGCAGCAATAGAACTTGGAGTCGAGAATATTGATTTAGAAAATATTTTAGTAGCATTATTAGCAGGATCAATTGGAGTTCTAATTGGACTTATGATTAATATAATTGTAAAAGAATAATTAATAAAAATCAAAATGACACTAGTAACTAAAAAAGACCTTTATTACTCTGATTATTTTTGGACCGAATTATTGCATAATAATCCGAAAATTTCAGGAAAATTAGACACAACTCGCTTTAATAGAACTGAAGGTTTTGAAGTATTGTATTTGATAAATAAAATGATTGAACTTTGGGATTTTGAAAAAATTGAAAGTGCAAGAAAAATTGAACGAATAATAAGAGAAAAACTTCCTGATACAATAAACTCTCAAGCTGATATTGTTGTTTGGATTCAAATTAATTGGAAAACAATAGATATTAAAATCAATGCTTAAAAAAAATCAAAAAAAAACGCCCAAATAAATTTGGACGTTCAATTAATAACAAACTAAAATTACATTTTTTTAGTTTCTTTTTTCACTTCTTTTACCGCAGCTTTTGCTTCTTTTTTAGTCTCTTTCACTGCTGCTTTAGCCTCTTTTTTAGCTTCTTTTTTCTCAGTTTTAGCTTTTTCTTTTGCTGGAGCTTTTTCTTGAGCGTTAACTGTTCCTGCAACTAATAAAGCTGCTAATGCCATTGTTGAAATTAATTTTTTCATGATCTTAAATTTTTTGAATTAATAATTATTATTTAATTTTCTTATACAAAGCTATCCACAATAGATATAAATTAGCTTTAAAAAAACTTAATTAAAACTTAAATCAAAAATCAGTTTATTTGTTTAAAAAAATTAAATTGCATTAAACCTTTTAAATTATTTAATGTCTTATTATCAAAAAAAATTGAATATGAAAAAAACATTCTCACTACTGTTTATTATTCTAGGAATAACAACAGGATTTAGTCAAGAAGACGATCGCCCAGAAAATACTGGAGATAATTTTAGCCTAGAAGGTGCTTTAGCATTATTCAAAAAATCAAATTCACTTGAAGAATTTGAAAAAAGTCTTAACGAACAAAATAATAATGTCAATAATCTAGACTTAAACAATGATGGCGATATAGATTACATTACTGTAGACGATATTCAAGATGGCGATGCACATGCAATTGTACTGAGCACCTACATTAATGAAACTGAAAAACAAGATATCGCATTAATAGGCGTGGAAAAAATTGGTACCGATAATGCCGTTTTACAAATAGAAGGCGACAAAGACTTATTTGCAGAAAATACCGTAATCGAGCCAACTGATACTGTAGCGTCTGAAACCAAAGTTAATAACACTGATACAACAGAATATAAAACTAACCAAGCAAGCGTAAATGTTTGGCTTTGGCCAAGTGTACGCTATATTTATGCACCAAGCTATGTAATATGGCATTCACCATGGCGTTGGAGATTGTATCCAAAATGGTGGAGACCATGGCGACCAATAGGATATACAGTATTTTACAGAAATTGTGCGCCTCACAGAGTTTATTATCATAGAGTTGCAACTCGCAGAGTACTTGTTGCCAATAGAGTTTATGCACCAAGAAGACATTCATCAACATTAGTTATTCATAACCGAAGAGGAACAACTGTAATACATGAAAACAGACGTGGAAATGTAAGAGCTGTCAAAGTTAGAAATGGCGGTGTTAGAGTTCGCGGTAGAGGAAGAAGATAAAAATTGGGTTAATTATTTTGAACTTAAAATCCTAAAGCAAATTTTTGTTTTAGGATTTTTTTTATTCAATAATCCATAACAAAACTGGTTTTTTAGCCAACTTTAATTTGGCATCTAGTTTAGTCATAAATTCATTAGAAACTGCTGGACAACCCCAACTTAATGGGCTAACTTGCGGATAAACTTCTTTATCTGAAACAGCATCCCAAGAATGCAAAACCACCACTCTATTAACAGCATTAGAATTGGTTTTCTCTAATCCGTGAAGCCAATATTTTACATGAATTCCCCATGAACTATAATCTCTTTTACCAATTTTATATTTTCCTTTCATAGAACAATGACTATCGGTTTTATTATCAAATTTGGCTTTTTCCCATTGATTAGGATTTTCTTCAAATTTGTCACAGCTTCCATGTGTAACTAAATTTTTATCAGTAACTTTCTTTTCTTTAAAATCATATACAAAAAATCGATTTCTACCAGGATGAATACTCATGTCAAGCAAGAAATAATAGTCTTCATTAAAGCCGTTTTCCTTGCAATATTTTAGTGCTTCATCGTTTTTAGAAGTATAATCTTTAGTCGTTGTATCAATTTTAGTATTGTTGCAACAAATGAATGAAATGAAAATAAGCAATAAGAATTTATTCATGTAATAGTTTTTAAGTTGGTATAGAGTATTATAACTCTTTTTGTATAATTTTATTTTAAACCTTTTCAAATAAATAATGTCTTAATTATATAAAATAATTTGATCATGAATAAAAGCAATCTTTGGTCGTTACGTATGGGTTTTTCAAGTAAACAATCATCACAAATTGATGCCGTTGGAATTACAAATTTCGTAAAGAAATCAATTCAAGCGCCATTCGAAAATGATATGCCCGATTGCCTGAAAGATGATCCTAAAACTTTAGCTGAATTAAAAGAATTACGTCAAAGTATTAAAAATTCTGATTCTGAAGAACAAAAGAAAATTATTAAAAAACAAATTCGTAATTCGATTGAATTAAAAAAATGGTGGATTGAACGAATGCAAAATGAATCTTTTCCGTTGCGTGAAAAAATGGTTTTGTTTTGGCACAATCATTTTGTTACAACTTCTCAAAAAGTGAAAGTAAATTATTGGGTGTATCAAAATAATTATTTATTACGAGAAAATGCCTTTGGAAATTTCAAAAAGTTAACCAAAGTCATGATTCAAACCAATGCAATGGTCCGGTATTTAGATAATGTTGACAATAAAAAAGATAAAATTAATGAAAATTTAAGTCGCGAATTATTAGAACTTTTCACACTAGGAATTGGAAATTATACCGAAGATGATATTAAAAATGGCGCACGAGCTCTAGCAGGATTAAATCTTGGAGAACAAGAAGCAGTTTACCGAAGATTTCTTGAAGACAACAGCGACAAAACTTATTTTGGAAAAAAAGGAAATTTTAAAGCCAATGATTTAGTTGACATTATATTTGAACAAAAAAATATTCCGTATTTAATTACTCGAAAAATTCTGAAATGGTTCATTTACGACAATCCAAAGGAAGAATTAGTAACCTATTATGGTGATTATTTGAGAAAAGTGAAATTTGAAATCGAGCCACTTTTAATCAAAATTTTTACCGAAGAATTTGCCAAAGAAAATGCTGGTAGCAAAATCAAAGATCCGTTGGTTTATTTATTTCAAATGATTGATGAGTTGCATATTGAGAATACTCCGAGTGCCTTAATTGCATTTTATTTAAGACAACAAGGAATGGATTTATTCAATCAACCTAACGTTAAAGGTTGGGATGGCGGAAATTCATGGTTGACATCACAAATTTATTTGCAACGAAATAATGTTTCCGATTTGCTTTGCAACGGAAGAAATATTAGTAGAAAAGCATTCAATAAAGTTCCAGATGAAGGCGAACAACCCGAAATAGAATTAGAAAAAATAAATGTAAAACTTGATTTTGATTCTAATGGAAATAATAAAAAAATTATAGCCGAATTGAGGAACAGATTGTTATTTCAAGTTGATGAAAACACGCAAAAAGACATGGAAAATTTACTGAAGTATGATTTCGATGCCAAAGATAAAAATGCAAATTACGCCGTTTTAAGAGTATTTAATTACATTACCAAAACACCCGAATATCAATTAATATAAGGTTCTAAGATTCTGAGTTTCTGAGTTACTTAGCATCTCAGAATCTTAGAACCCAAAAAAAGGAAAAAATGAACAGAAGAAACTTTTTATCGCTTACAGGAACATTCACTGGCGGAATGCTTTTGCTTCCTGATTTTTTACATGCTTTTGGTTCACAAAGTAATTTGGTAATTGGTGAACAATGCTTGGTAATTATACAATTAAATGGCGGAAACGATGGATTAAACACGTTTATTCCTTATGAAAATCCATTGTATTATGATTTACGAACTAAAATTGCTATTAACAAAGATGCAGTTGTAGGAAAAAATAAAGGAATGGCATTTCATCCAGCATTAAAAGATTTTGCACAAATGCAACAAAACGGTGATTTAACTGTAATTCAAAATGTAGGTTATCCTGAGCCAATTCGTTCGCATTTTAGAAGTCAAGAAATTTGGCAAACGGCTACCGATTCTAATAAATATTTAAACGAAGGCTGGTTAGGTCGCTATTTAGATTTGCAATGCAAAGACCATCAACCAACTGCCGGAATTAATATTGATAGTATTGATAATTTGGCTTTGAAAGGTATCGAACCCAATGCAATAACTGTTAAAGATCCAAACCGATTTAAAGTTAAAAACGAAAAAGAAGAAACTGTAAAATTATCAGACAATCCGCAATTGGATTTTGTTAGAAAAATTGCTAATTCAGTAGTTGAAGGTTCCGATGAAATTCAAAAAGCATTAGAAAAATCAACTTCTGAAATTACTTATCCAAAAACTGGTTTGTCTAAAAATTTAGAATGGATTGCGCGATTGATAAAAGGAAATCTGAATTCAAAAGTCTATTACACATCACTTGGCGGATTTGACACACACGATAATCAATTGGCTATTCACGAAAGAAAATTAACTGAACTTAACGATTCGATTTTTAGTTTTTATCAAGATTTGAAAAAAGCACAATTGTTGCAGAATGTAACTTTAGTAGTTTTTTCAGAATTTGGAAGACGTGTAAAAGACAACGGAAACGGAACTGATCATGGAACCGCAGCGCCTATGTTTATTATCGGTGGAAACAATAAAGGAACTATTTTAGGTAAAAATCCAAATTTATCTGATTTAGATAATGGTGATTTAAAACATGAAATCGATTTTCGTAGCGTTTATGCAACATTACTTAAACAAAAATTGAATTTTGATTACACCAAAATCGGAATTTCAAACAATCAATTAAACGGAATTTTCTAAAAAAAATAATAATTTAATTGAATTCAACTCACAACTTAGAACTATCTTTGTCGGCTTTTTAAAATTTAAAAAATGTCAAAGAATAGTGTGTTAAAAGGAGTTTTTTTAGTAGGATTAGGCGCAACAAGCTACGGAATGTTAGCCACTTTTGTAAAATTAGCTTATGCCGATAAAGGAGCAACAGGATTGCCTTTTACTCCAGCCGAAGTCATATCTGCTCAATTTATTTTGGGAATTTTTGCTATTCTTTTAATCAATCTATTGCAAAAAACTAAAAAGAAAAACCATGTTGTAAAAGCTACTGCAACTAATATTAAACACTTGATGTTAGCAGGAACTTCAACCGGATTGACGAGTATTTTTTATTACTTGGCTGTAAAATATATTCCAGTTTCAATTGGAATTGTGCTCTTAATGCAAACTGTTTGGATGGGTGTTGTTCTCGAAATGATTTTAGAAAAAAAAATACCTTCTAAAACTAAAATAATAGCTGTAATAATAGTATTTATCGGAACTATTTTGGCAACAAACATTCTTCAAAGTACAGTTGAAATAGACTGGCGCGGAATAGTTTTAGGTTTATTAGCCGCAGCCTCATTTACTACAACTATGTTTACTGCAAATAGAGTTGCTGTTGAAATTTCATCAGCTCAACGTAGTCTTTATATGCTTTTGGGCGGAGCTGTTATTGTTTTATTTTTTGCTTTAGCAACTCAAAATACACCATTTAATTATGATATTTTCTTTAAATGGGGAATAATTTTGGCGTTATTCGGAACCGTAATTCCGCCAATGCTAATGAATGCCGGTTTTCCTTTAACCGGAATTGGACTTGGTAGTATAGTTTCTGCACTTGAACTACCAGTTTCTGTAATGATGGCATTTATTATTCTAAATGAAAAGGTTATTCCATTTCAATGGTTAGGAATTGTACTTATTATTTTTGCTATAATTATTATGAATGCCAATTTCAAGTTTTTGAAAAAATAACTTATTTTGTAAAACTTTAACTACATTATCACTTTTATGTTAATTTTTTTATATTTTCGTAATAAATATATGAAAATATGGACAAACCTTGGCACCTTGTCATCATGGCATTATTCTACGTAATTGCGGGACTAAATCATTTTATAAAAAATGAAATTTATTGCAAGATAATTCCGTCATTTATTAAGGATAAAGTAGTTGTAAACGAACTAGTTGGTTTTATTGAGATACTTTTAGGTATATTTTTATTGATTCCAATATTTTCAAGTTTAGCTGCTATTTCAATAATGATATTATTAGTTTGTATTTTTCCAGCTAATATATACATGCTCACTAATGAGAAGGCTCATTTAGGATTACCGAAATGGGTTTTAATTTTAAGATTACCAATTCAATTTTTATTGATTTTTTGGGCTTATCAATATGCCAATTTCTCGATTATTAATCTTTAACTAACAAAACTAAATATTATGAAAAAATTATTTGCAGAATTTTTTGGAACTTTTTGGTTGGTATTCGGCGGATGTGGTAGTGCATTATTTGCTGCTGGATACGTAACACCAACTGGTTTACACTTAGGCATCGGATTTGCAGGAGTTGCACTTGCATTTGGCCTTACAGTACTAACAATGGCCTATGCTGTTGGGCATATTTCTGGTGGACATTTTAACCCAGCGGTCTCATTTGGGCTATGGGCTAGCGGACGATTTTCTATTAAAGATTTATTACCTTACATTCTTGCTCAATGCATTGGAGCAACAGCTGCAGCTGGTTCACTTTTTTATATTTTATCTGGAAAATCTGGTTTTAAAATTGATAATACATCCGCTGGTGCCTTTGCTACAAATGGATACGATAGTTTTTCGCCAGATGGATATTCAATGATTTCATGTTTTACAGCAGAATTTTTGCTAACAATGTTCTTCCTACTTGTTATTCTTGGCGCTACAGATAAATTTGCAAATGGAAAATTTGCTGGTGTTGCAATTGGTTTTGCATTAACATTAATTCATTTAATAAGTATTCCAATAACTAATACTTCTGTAAATCCTGCACGTTCTTTATCTCAAGCTTTGTTTACCCAAGGCGAACCATTATCACAAGTATGGTTATTTTGGGTAGCTCCAATTTTAGGAGCGATTGTTGGAGGATTACTTTATAAAAACTTACTTCAGAATAATGATTCTGAATAATATTTTTTCTTAGATTTTTAAAAAAAACGATGGTATATTTCCATCGTTTTTTTTTATTTTTGATAAATGAATTCGCTATTTCCATCAGAAAAAATTTCGTTTGACTTACCAAATGCCATAATTGAATATTATCCTAATTTTTTTGATATTGTTCAATCGAAAATGTTATTTGAAAAATTACATGCCGAAATTCCTTGGCAACAAGATAACATAACCGTTTTTGGAAAAACACATCCGCAACCACGCTTAACAGCACTTTTTGGTAACGAAGGTAAGCCGTACTCCTATTCTAATATTGTAATGCAACCGCATGATTGGAATTCGTTATTAATGTTTATAAAAAATGAAATTGAAGAAGTTTGCCCTGAAAATTTCACAACTGTTTTACTCAACTTATACCGTAATGGTAAAGATAGTAATGGATGGCATGCCGATAATGAGAAAGAATTAGGACGAAATCCTGCAATTGCATCGGTTACTTTTGGTGCCGAACGAGTTTTTCATTTGCAACATAATTCCTTTCCCGAATCTAAACTAAAAATTACATTACAAAACGGAAGTTTACTGATAATGAAAGGTGAAACACAGCATTTTTGGAAACATCAAATTCCGAAAACTTCTAAAGATATTGGTGAACGTATAAATTTAACTTTTCGCTGTATCAAATAAGAGTTTTATTTTATTGATGATTATATGATTTAAAATTGAATAATAAATCTAAAAATTAGATTAAAATAATGCTTCAAAAAAAAGTCTTTGTCAAGAAAACTAAAAATTTTACATTGATATTAGAAAGTAATTATTTTTTTTCTTAATATTGGTATATAAATTGATTAGAATTTAAAAATTAACGTTAAATGTGTTTTTCAAGTAATGAAAAAGAGTAAAAAAGTAGAACTCGACAATGAGCAATTAGAGCGAGTTTTTAGTATGGCTCAAGAAGAAAAAAAACCTTATGAAGTATTAAAAGCTGAATTTGGAATAACTGAAAACGAAGTTATCGAAATTATGCGTAAACGATTATCTAAAGACAATTTTGAACTTTGGAAAAAGAAAGCAAGTGCAAGCAAACCCAAACCTAAACCATTTACTAAAGACTTCGATGATGATTTAGAAGGTAAATATTATATAAAAAATAAATTTGATTAAAATGATAATTTACAATTGAAAGCGGTAAGAAATTATCGCTTTTTTTATTTTTTAAAATTAAATAAAATTTTTATAAAATTAATTTTATTAAAATAATTATTGATTTTATTAAATCATATATAAATATTATTTAAATTTGCTTATTCTAAATTCATTTATATGAAACCAAAACTCCCAATACAATGTCCGAGTTGTGAAAGTTCATTATCAGTAACACAATTAAGTTGTAGCAATTGTTTGACTTCAGTTTCTGGCAATTATTCACTTCCATTATTACTACAAATATCCGAAGAAGAACAAAATTTTATATTGCAATTTTTCTTAACCAGCGGAAGTTTGAAAGAAATGGCTACCCAAATGGGAAATAGTTATCCAACAGTTAGAAATAAATTGGATGATATTATTCAAAAAATAAATCATTTAAAATCTAAATCTGAAATTTTATGATAAAAATAATATTGAATCCGTTTGAACGCTATTCAGAAAAACAATTGGTAATTACTGGTATATTGACGACAATGTTTGGAAGTTTTCTGGCTATACTTTTCAATGCAAGATTTGACGGAGTTTTAGACTTACATTTTGTAGAAAAAGTAAAAACTACACAACCAATTGTAGATATTTTAATTGATTTTATTTGCTTATCAACTCTATTATTTTTAATCGGAAAATATATAAATAAAAAGACCCGATTTATTGATATTATTTCAACAACTTTAATTTCTAAAATTCCTTTTTATATTTTATTATTTCAAAATATAAACAGTTATTCATTTCATGTCACCGATAAATTAGCAAAGTCATTTTTTACAAAAAATTATACTATAGAAAAAATTACTTCTACAGAAATAGCTTTTTTAATTAGTTGTGGAATTTTAAATTTAGCATTTGTAGTTTGGTCAATCGCGTTGTTGTTTAATGGATTCAAAATTGCAACTAATGCAAAAACCACAAAATCAGTTTTATTATTTATTGCAGTACTAATTTTAAGCGAACTAATTTCTAAAATACTAATTTCAAAATTCAACTAACTATGATAACTATTCAACAAACACAAGATAATTTCATTTTTAAACTTTCGGGTTTTCACCAAATTTGGGCTTTAAAAAGTAGTATAACTGTTCCTAAAAAAAATGTTATTAGAGCTTATCAAGACCAACAAGAACTTCATAAATTTCCGGGTTTTAGATTAGGAACTCATATTCCGTTTTTAATAACCGCTGGAACTTATTTTTTAAGAGGAAAACAAAATTTTTGGGATGTAATGGTCGAAAAAAATGCCGTAATTGTTGAATTACAAAATCACATTTTTACAAAATTATACATTCAAGTTAAAAATCCACAAGAAACTTTACAACTATTAAATTCAAAATAAACATGAAAAATTTTATACAAATAGTATTTTTACTAGTAACAATAACAATGGTTTCGCAAGAAAAAAAAGAAATTGTAACTCAAGAAATTGAAGTTAATTCTTTACTAAAAGGAACACTTTTCTTACCAGAAAAAATTAGTAAGAAAACCAAATTAGTAATTTTAATTGCAGGCTCAGGTCCAACTAACCGAAATGGAAATAGTACAATTGGCGGCGTAAATAACTCTTTGAAATTTTTAGCCGAAGGTTTGACTCAAAACGGCATTGCTGTTTTTAGTTATGACAAAAGAGGTCTAAATAAATTAGATGGAAAGACTATTGATGAAAAATCAGTTGTTTTTGAAGATTTTATAAATGATGCAAAAGACGTAATTGCCTATTTTAAAGTTCAAAAAAAATATGCCAAAATTATTATTGCTGGTCATAGTGAAGGTTCATTAATTGGCATGGTTGCAGCCAATGGTAATGCCGACGGTTATGTATCAATTGCTGGTCCTGGACGACCAATTGATGAAATTTTATCAGAACAAATTGCAAAAAATTCACCAGCAATGAAAGAAGCTGTAGATAAAGATTTAGCAATTTTAAAAGAAGGTAAAACATTTGAAAACAAAAATCCAATGCTGGCTTCTTTGTTTAGAGAAAGTATTCAACCCTACATGATTTCTTGGATAAAATACAATCCGATTTCAGAAATTAAAAAATTACATATTCCAATTTTAATCATCAATGGCACTAAAGATATTCAGGTTCCAACTTCGGATGCCGAATTATTGCACAACGCAACACCAAAATCAGAGTTAAAAATTATCGAAAATATGAACCACATTTTTAAAGAAATTTTAAACGACGATGATAATATAAAATCCTATTCTAATTCTAAATTACCAGTTATTCCTGAGTTAATAACATGTATTGCTAAATTTACAAATTCTATTTAATTTGTAACAAAACTATTTTTTGAACTACTAATAATCCAAAATGTATTTCAATGAAAAAAATTATTTTAAGCTTATCTATTCTTTCATTATTATGGAGTTGCAAACCAACAGCAACAATAGCTACTAAAACAGAAGTTAATGAAATTGGAGTTACAATTAATCTTAACAATGTTAAAGATGACAAAGTTATGGTTACCATTACTGCTCCTGCAATTACAACTGATGAAATAGTATATCACATTCCTAAAATCATTCCGGGAACTTATTCTGAAGATGATTATGGCAAATTTATAGACGATTTCAAAGCCGTTGATGCAAATGGAACAGCCTTAGAAGTTACAAAAGCTGACACAAATTCTTGGTCAATTAAAAATGCCAAAAAACTTCAAAAAATCACCTATTGGGTAAACGATACTTATGATGTTGAAAGCGGTGGCGGATTTGGTAGTGGTATATTTTCGCCAGCAGGAACTAATATTTTAGAAGGTAAAAATTTCATGCTAAACAATCATGGATTCGTTGGTTTCTTCGATAATAAAAAAGATTTGACTTACAATGTTACAATCTTGCATCCAGATACACTTTTTGGTGCAACTTCTTTAATAGATTCTGACAACAGTAATCTTTCAGATACTTTCATAGTTTCACGATATAACGATTTGGTTGACAATCCAATTATGTATTCGGCGCCAGATTACACCACTTTTAATGTTGACGGAATGGATATTTTGCTAAGTGTTTATTCGCCAACAGGAAAGCATACTGCTAAAGCGCTTACGGCTGATTTAGAAAAATGCATGCGCGCTCAAAAGAAATTTCTTGGACCAATAAACACCAATAAACGCTACACTGTTTTGCTCTATTTGTCTGACATAAAAGCCAAAGATGCAAAAGGATTTGGTGCTTTAGAACACAACAGTTCAACTTCGGTTGTTTTTCCAGAAATGATGCAATCAAGCATGTTAGGAAAACAAATTATAGATGTGGTTTCGCATGAGTTTTTTCACATAGTTACGCCACTCGGAGTTCACTCGAACGAAATTCATTACTTCGATTTTAATTCACCTAAAATGTCCAAACACTTATGGATGTATGAAGGTGTAACTGAATATTTTGCTAATCTTTTTCAAGTAAATCAAGGTTTAATTGATGAAGAAGCTTTTTACAAACGAATGGTTGGCAAAATTAAAAATGCTAGTAGAATGAACGATAAAATGTCATTTACTACAATGAGCGAAAATGTTTTGGTTGCACCATACAAGGATCAATATTTGAATGTTTATGAAAAAGGTGCGTTAATCGGAATGTGTATTGATATAATAATTAGAGAAAAAAGCAATGGTCAAAAAGGAATTCTTGATTTGATGCAAAAATTAACCACTGAATTTGGTCCGAAAAAACCTTTTAATGATAACGAACTTTTTGATAAAATTACCCAATTAACTTATCCCGAAGTTGGCGATTTTTTAACAACTTATGTTTCAGGAACTACTCCAATTCCGTATGATGTTTATTTTGCAAAAGTGGGAATTGCTAAATCAAAAATATCCAAAGCTGTAAATCCGTTTTTATTTAAAAAATCAGCTGGAATTAGTGGCAATCCAACAACCAAAGAGATTTTGGTTAAAAATAATGCCGACTTAAATCCGTTTTTGACTTCTATAGGTTTAAAAGGTGACGATGTGATTACTGCTGTAAACGGAACTGATTATAATTTAGATAATCTGTCTGAAATGATGGTTGCTGCTCAAAACTGGAGAAATGGTGATGCAGTAACATTCAAAATAAGACGTGAAGGAAAAGAACAAGTACTATCAGGAAAAGTAAGTTTATCTTATGAAGAATCTGAAGGTTATCATATTGTAGACACCACAAAAGCAACTATAAAAGATGCTTGGTTAAAAGGATAAACTTGAATATATCCATTTTTTAAATCCTCAATTTATGCTGTAAATTGGGGATTTTTTTATTATTTTGCCGAAAATAAAAAATTATGAAAAAAATATACATCAGTTTATTATCATTAATAGCACTTTCTTCATGCTCTGAAAAAAAATCAGATAAAAATTTACATATCACCGGAAATATAAAAGGATTAAAAAAAGGCACGCTATATATCCAACATATTAAAGACACAACGCTTGTAGCATTGGATACCATTAAAATTGATGGTGATTCTCATTTTTCAAGTGATATTAATATAGATTCTCCCGAAATGTTTTATTTGTTTTTAGATCGCGGTGTTTCAAATTCTGTTGATAATAATCTTCCGTTTTTTGTAGAACCTGGAACAATAAATATTGAATCTTCTTTAGATTTTTTTACTGCCGATTCTAAAATTACTGGTTCTAAAAATCAAGAATTATATGATGAATATAAAAAAGTAGTATCGCGTTATGTAGATCAAAATCTTGATTTGGTTCAAAAGAGATTCGATGCACTAAAAGCAAATAATAATGCCGAAATAGCAAAAATTCAAACAGAACAAGATAATATTTTAAAACGAAAATACCTCTACACAACTAATTTTGCAGTAAACCATGCTGATTATGATATTGCACCTTATGTAGCCGTTGCAGAAATTTATGATATCAATTTAAAGTACCTTGATACTATTCAAAAATCAATGACGCCAAAAATTGCAAAATCATTGTACGGCAAAAAACTAAATGCATTAATTGCTGAAAGAAAAAAAGTAGAAACTACTAAATAAAAAAATCCCGTTCAATATTTTTGAACGGGATTTTTTTTTAATGACAACTTGGATCTAAATGTTTGCGAAGCCTTGTTGGACTTGTAAAATCTATATTCCCACAAGCTGGTATTCCTTTAGGTTCTGTTGAAGTTGGATTGAACGGATAATGAGCTAAAGGTGATGCTGGAGTTATATCTGCAGGTAATTTTTGTGTTTCTGCTTTAGTCAAATAATTATCACCATCATCATCAACATCATACATATTTGCAACTCCATCTCCATCGGTGTCTAAAAAAACTACATCATAAAGTCCGTTGGAATCTTCATGATAATCTAAACTTAAATAAGGATTTTCTTTCCATCTAATTAAAGGTGAAATCGCTGGATCTAATTTTCTTTCATCTTTAGATTTTATTCCGTCTCCATCTTGATCACGGTATTGTAATTCATACAATTTAAAACTAAAAATAATTGGCGCGTAAGCCGGAATCGTTCCTGCACCATAATTGTAATAGGCTAAACCCGAAGGCAAAAACATAACTCCAGCTCCAAAATCACTAAAAGATGCAGGTGTTGTTCCTGATGCAGCTGTGTAACTTCCAGTCTTAAAATTAGGAATAATATGAGCCCAACCAGTAACAACTTCTTGTAATTTAAACCAAACTGGTGTTTCAGCAATATCAAATTGTTTATTAGTTCCTCTTAAAAGTGAACCTCGGTAAGACACATGAACCGAATCAACTTGGGTAGGTCGTTTTCCTGGATTAGCAAGAGTTCCTCCTTCTCTAAATTTAATAAAATAAACTTTATAATTAATTCCGTCTTCTGCAACCGTAGTGTCCTGCAACTGAAAAGCAGTATCATTTCTTATTGATAAATGTGAAGTTGTTGGTAATATTGTATCAAAAGCAACATTATAATTAGCATCAAATGTCATGTAGTGCGTGTCAATATAATCATCAATTGCTGCCAAATCAGTTGTATATTGCGTTGCGTAATCATTAATAGACGTTTCAGTAGTTGAATTGTGCGAACAAGAAGCAATTGCAATACAAAAACCTATAACAAAAAGTATTTTATAAATAGTATTCATTTTTTATCAATTTTGAGAGCGCAAGATACACTTTTGATTTATTTTTGTAAACTATTTAACGTTGATTTTAGATATTTTTATGAGAGTTGATAAATACTTATGGTGCGTTCGCTATTACAAAACAAGAAATATGGTTACTGAAGCTTGTAAAAAAAATCATATTATAGTAAATGGTCAAGTTGCTAAAGCTTCTAGAGAGGTTTTTCCGAGTGATAAAATTACCTTTAGAAAAGACCAAATTACACATATTATCTCAGTATTGGATATTCCTGATAATCGTGTTGGAGCCAAATTAGTAGATATTTATAGAAAAGATGAAACTCCAGCAGAATCATTTGCTCATTTAGAACTTCTTAAATTATCAAAAGAACATTACAGAAAAACTGGAACTGGAAGACCAACTAAAAAAGACCGAAGAGATTTAGACGATTTAGAATTTAAAACAGACGATGATGAAACTAACTAGTGCCTATTGGGAACAACGTTATAAAGATAATGAAACCGGTTGGGATGTTGGAAAAATTACTTATCCATTAAAAGAATATATTGATCAAATTGAAGATAAATCTCTCAAAATTCTAATTCCTGGAGCTGGAAATAGTTATGAATTTGAATATTTACTTAAAAATAAATTTGAAAATGTTTCCGTTTTAGATTTTGCGCAAGCACCATTAGATAATATCCAAAAAAGAATACCTAATTGTAAGCCTGAACAACTTATAAAATCTGATTTTTTTGAACACCAAAGCCAATATGATTTAATAATTGAGCAAACTTTCTTTTGTGCATTAGAGCCATCTTTAAGAAAGAATTATGTGCAAAAAATGAAAAGCTTATTACAACCTAACGGAAAATTAGTTGGGTTACTATTTCAATTTCCTTTAACTGAAGTTGGCCCACCATTTGGCGGTTCAAAAGAAGAATATATATCATTATTTGAAAAAGATTTTGATATAAAAATTCTAGAAACTGCAAATAATTCAATAAAACCTAGAGAAGGAAACGAACTCTTTTTTATCTTTATCAAAAAATAAATTTATGAGCCCAAATATAATTTTGAACCATCAAGAAATTGAACATAAAATAAAGCGAATTGCTTATCAAATTTATGAAACTTTTATTGATGAAGAAAGCATTGTAATTGCCGGAATCGCAAATAATGGATATATTTTTGCCCAAAAAATAGCGGTTACATTACAGTCAATTTCTGATATAAATGTTGTTTTGTGTGAAGTTTACATCGATAAGCAAAATCCAAACTTGGAAATTACAACTTCATTAGCGAAAGAAAATTATCAAAACAAAGGAATTGTTCTTGTTGATGATGTTTTAAATGCCGGAACTACATTAATGTATGGCGTAAAACATTTTCTTGAAGTACCAATTAAAAAATTTAAAACAGCAGTTTTAGTAGATAGAAACCATAAAAAATACCCAATAAAAGTTGATTTTAAAGGAATTTCATTATCAACTTCATCTCATGAACATGTTAATGTAGTTTTTGAAGAAAATAATAATTATGCTGTTTTAAGCTAACAAAACAAGTATTTCTTGAACTATTTCTTCAATTGATTTAGTATCTACAGCTACCTTAAAAGTGGCTTGATTGTAATAATAACTTCGTTCAAAAAGATGTTTGGCAATAAACTCTTCCACTTCATTATCCTCTAAATTAGAAATTAAAGGACGTCTTAATTTTTCTTTAATTAATCGATTTTTTAATGTTGTGATCGATGCTTTTAGATAAATAGAAATTACGTTTTTATTTTTTAAAAGCTCATGATTATTAAAATAACAAGGTGTTCCACCACCAGTACTAATTATTAAATCT
Organism: Flavobacterium sp. SUN046; assembly: GCF_028867965.1. Lineage (GTDB taxonomy): Bacteria > Bacteroidota > Bacteroidia > Flavobacteriales > Flavobacteriaceae > Flavobacterium. Next base: position 39,712 of record NZ_JAPQNT010000007.1, on the reverse strand, counting down.
TCATCATTTAGTAAAAAATTGGTAAAAAGTTCACTTTCTATTTTTCTAAAAAATAATTCTCCTTTAGTTTCAAAAATTTTTTCGATAGTCAAATTGCATTTTTGCTCGATAATTTCGTCCAACTCAAGGAAAGGAATTTTAGATTTTTCGGACAATTTTTGAGATAGAACCGACTTACCGCTTCCCATGTAACCTATTAAAACAACTTTTGTCATAGAATAAAACCTTATAAATTAAGGTATTAAGATATATTATTAAAAAAAGGCAAATTTAAAACAAAATTGCTTTGAAAAATAAATAATAACGTCTTATATTTGCACCCGCATTCAAGAAATGAAATAGACTCGATAGCTCAGTTGGTAGAGCACATCACTTTTAATGATGGGGTCCTGGGTTCGAGCCCCAGTCGGGTCACAAATTGACCTAAGTCAAAATAATAGAATTGAATGCAACGACTCGATAGCTCAGTTGGTAGAGCACATCACTTTTAATGATGGGGTCCTGGGTTCGAGCCCCAGTCGGGTCACTAAAAAGTCGAGCATTGCGCTTGACTTTTTTTATTTATGGCTTCGTGGAGAAATTGGTAGACTTGCCACCTTGAGGTGGTGGTGCTGAAAGGCGTGTGGGTTCGAATCCCATCGAAGTCACGTTAAAAAAGCAAACATTTTTATGTTTGCTTTTTATTTTACTTGAATATTTAAATATTTTGTTCAATATTTTTATTACTTTTGTTCAACAAAAAGATATAAATCATGAACAGTGTTAAAAATACTTTCAGCATAAAGGATCTTGAGAACCTATCTGGAATCAAAGCGCATACCATTAGAATTTGGGAAAAGCGTTACAATGTATTAGAGCCTATGCGTACTGATACCAACATAAGGTTTTATGATTTACTTGCATTGCAAAAATTGTTAAATATAACTTTATTGCATGATTATGGTTATAAGATATCTAAGATATCTAAAATGCCATCAGATCAAATTCCGGTATTAGTTCGTGAAATTGTATCTAATAAAAGTGCGAAAAATCATGCTATAAGTTCATTTAAACTAGCAATGATGAACTTTGATCAAACATTATTTTTTAACACCTACAACACTTTACTTTCTGAAAAAACATTTAGAGAAGTTTTCTTTGAGGTTTTCATACCATTAATGGAAGAAATAGGTTTTTTATGGCAAGCAGAAACCATTACGCCAGCACACGAACACTTTATTAGCTATTTAATAAAATTAAAATTATTAGTCAATACTGAAAAAATTCAGCTACAAGAGCCAACTAAAACCAACAGACTTTTTGTGTTGTATTTGCCAATGAATGAAATTCATGAACTCGGATTGATGTATCTAAATTATGAAATTATTTTAAACGGATACAAAACAATCTATTTAGGAGAAAGTGTTCCCACAGACAGCTTAAAAGACATAAAAAAATACTTCGATAATGTAACTTATTTGTCTTACATGACTGTTGAACCTGAAAAAGATGCTATTAACAATTACATAAAGGAATTAAAAGAAGAAATTTTAGATGATACCTCTGAATTATGGTTAATTGGACGAATGACAGAAAGTATTAATCAATCAATTATCTCTAATAAAATTACTATTTTCAGTTCTATCACACAATTAGTTGATCAATTATAATTTTTTCTTAAAATTATAATATTGTTTAACTTTTTACTATTTTTGTTCAACAAATGAAAAAAGACATTAAAATAATAGGTTCTGGTTTTTCTGCACTAGCTGCAAGTTGTTATTTAGCACAACAAGGTAATAATGTGACTGTTTACGAAAAAAATGCTACTATTGGAGGAAGAGCAAGACAGCTAAAAAAAGAGGGGTTTACCTTTGATATTGGTCCAACTTGGTATTGGATGCCCGATGTTTTTGAACGATTCTTCGCCGATTTTGGAAAAAAACCGTCTGATTATTATCAACTAATAAAATTATCTCCAGCCTATCAAGTTTATTTTGGTGTAAATGATTTTGTTACAATATCAGATAATCTTCCAGAAATTATAAAAACTTTTGAAGAAATTGAAGCTGGAAGCGGTGAAAAATTGTCTTCTTTCATGAATGAAGCTAAGAGCAACTATGATATAGCAATTAAAGACTTAGTGTACCGCCCAGGAGTTTCACCACTAGAGTTGATTACGCTGGAAACAGCTATGAAAGTTAATCAGTTTTTCGGAAACATTTCTAAAGACATTCGAAGACGTTTCAAGAATAAAAAATTAGTTCAAATACTAGAATTTCCAGTTTTATTTCTTGGAGCAAAACCATCAGATACGCCTTCATTTTACAGTTTTATGAATTTTGCAGATTTCGGATTAGGAACTTGGCATCCTAAAAACGGAATGTATTCGGTAATTTTAGCAATGGAATCGTTAGCTAAAGAACTCGGTGTGACTATACATACAAATTCAAATATTGAGAAAATTGAAGTTGAGAACGGAAAAGCAACATCTCTAATTATTAATGGGCAAAAAGTTACTGCAGATGTTATTTTATCTGGTGCTGACTACCATCATTCTGAAAGTTTATTAGATAAAAACTACCGAGCATACTCTGAAAAATATTGGGAAAGCAGAGTTTTCGCACCTTCTTCTCTCCTATTTTATGTAGGATTTGATAAAAAAATTATAAATGTAGAACATCATTCTTTATTTTTTGATGTTGATTTTGATGTACATGCTCAAGATATATACGACAATCCTAAATGGCCTAACGAACCTTTGTTTTATGCGAGTTTTCCATCAAAAACCGATTCAAATTCGGCACCTGATGGAAAAGAAGCAGCAATTTTTTTAATTCCGTTAGCACCAGGATTAAATGATACATCGGAACTTAGAGAAGAATATTTTGAAAAAATCTTAATACGGTTGGAAAAATTAACCCAACAAGATTTAAAAAATAACGTTATCTTTAAGGAATCATTTTGTGTAAATGATTTTGTTAAAGATTACAATTCTTATAAAGGAAATGCTTATGGAATGGCAAATACACTATTACAAACAGCATTTTTAAGACCAAAATTGAAAAGTAAAAAAGTGAAAAATTTATATTTTACAGGACAATTAACTGTTCCTGGACCAGGAGTTCCGCCGGCATTAATATCCGGAAAATTGGTTTCTGATTTAATACAAAAAACTGCTATAATTTAAAAGTAATATTATGAAATCGCTTTTTGACACTGTCTCATTTGAATGCAGTAAGAATGTAACCAAATCTTACAGCACGTCGTTTTCTTCGGCTGTAAAAATGTTAGCGCCTAGTATTAGGCAGGATATTTATAATATCTATGGGTTTGTTCGCTTTGCAGATGAAATTGTAGATTCATTTCATGATTATAATAAAGAGGAATTATTTGGCTTATTTGAAAAAGATTTAGAAGCTGCATTACAAAATAAAATAAGCTTAAATCCAATTTTAAATTCATTTCAACATACTGTAACTAAGTACAAAATTCCGGATACTTTAATAAATGCTTTCATGAAAAGCATGAAAATGGATTTGGTAAAAACCAATTACAGTACTTTTTCTGAATACAATGAATACATTTATGGCTCAGCAGATGTAGTTGGACTAATGTGTTTAAAAGTTTTTGTGAATGGAAATGACGAAAAGTATCAAGAACTTGAAAAATCGGCTATGCGATTAGGATCGGCTTTTCAAAAAGTAAATTTTTTAAGAGATTTAAAAGCCGATTTTGAAGATTTAAGTAGAACTTATTTTCCGAATACTGATTTATCTAAATTAGATGAAAATTCAAAAAATGAAATAATAAAAGAAATTGAATCCGATTTTGAAGCTGGTTATAAAGGAATAGTTAATCTTCCAATTGAAGCTAAATTTGGAGTTTATACCGCGTATATTTATTACAAAAAATTATTATCTAAATTAAAGAAAACTCCATCAGAAGAAATTAAAAATACGCGAATAAGAGTATCTGATTATCAAAAATACGGGCTTTTTGCTAAATGTTATTTTACTTATAAATTAAAAATTATTTAATATTATGTGGTTACACTTTTTAGTTTTTATACTAACTTTTTGTATTATGGAATTTATGGCATGGTTTACTCATAAATATGTCATGCACGGATTTTTATGGTCGCTTCACGCTGATCATCACAAGAAAGACCACGATTCATGGTTTGAGCGAAACGATGCATTTTTCATTTTTTATGCCGTTGTAAGTATTGGATGTTTCTTATTGTGGCAAAAAGGAATTCTAGAAATCGGAATTTCAATTGGTTTAGGGATTTTTGCTTATGGTTTGGCTTATTTTATTGTGCATGATATTTTTATTCACCAACGTTTTAAGCTTTTTCGTAATGCTAATAACCTATATGCTAAAGGTGTTCGCCGTGCGCACAAAATGCATCACAAACATTTAGGAAAAGGTGACGGAGAATGTTTTGGAATGTTGTTTGTACCTTTTAAATATTTTAAAAAATAAAAAATGTCCCAATTTCTTGGGACATTTAATTTTACAACTAACCTCAATATAATTATAAAATAATTATTTCATTAATCCTTTTAAAGACTCTAACTGTTTCATATCAACATTAGAATTTTTTAATACCGATAACATTGTCATAGCATCGGCTGGATTCATATCTTTTCCTAAAATTCGCACTACTGCAAATCCGTTATCACTTTTGGCTCCGTAAAGAATGAATTCATTAATGTGGTTGTCATCACCAATATAACTTATTGACGCACCGTTTTTTCCATTTCCGAATTTCATCAATTGCTGATAAGCAACTGTGTCTTTTAGAATTTCATTCACTTTTTTTCTCTCAACGTCAAATTGTCCTTTATTTTTTGGATCTAATTTGTAAGCTAAAATATTCATTTTGTGAAAAGAAGCTAATGCTTTAGTTTGCTCTAATGTTAGTTTAGATTTATTGACATTTAAAATACTTGGAGAAATATCAACCACCATAAAACCAGGTTTTTCTTGATTATCTACAAAATATTTTTGTAAACTTGGCTTTGAATTGCAACTAAAAAATAGCAAAGTCAAGGCTATGGCTAAAAAATAAATAGCTTTCATATTACTTTTTACTAGCTTTTTTCAATTCGTCACCACCAGGCAAATGCATTTTATCTGTTAAAGCAGAAAGCTCATCTAAATCGAAATTACCAGTTAATGACATCAAGACACTTTCTTCTTTTCCTGAACCTTCAATAAACATTAAAAGTTCTTTCACTTGTGAATCGGTTGCACCTGATTTTACGTAAATTTTTACGTTTTTACCTTTTTCATTAATTCGCATTAACTCTTCTAATCCTGCAGTTTTGATGTATTTATCGGCAGTTGCTTTCATTTCATCACTTTTTTTGTCGCTACCAGTTACGAAGACTTTTAAATTATCTAACTTTTTAATAAGAGTAAGATATTGTTGTGTTTGCTTGTCTTTGGCATCGACTTTACTCAACATTTGAAACATTTTTTTGTTTACAATTACTGTTGTAATGTCGTCTTGATTGTCAAATTTATCAAAGACTGATTGTGCAAAAAAGGTATTAGATACTAATACTAATGCAATAATTAAGATTACTTTTCTCATGATTTCTATTCGTTTTTTGATGATTATTTTTTAAAAATTCTGTTTTTTGAGTTTTCATACTCGTTAATATAATTGACACTTTCAATGCCGGTATTCAAATGTTCTGAAACCAATGCTAAGGCTTTTTGGGTTTGTTCTAATGCCAATTGCGGATTATCTTCTGGCGAACAAGCTACAAATTGCTCTGATTTATTGGTTTCAAAATACATAAATGTACCAACACCAAGCAGTACAACAACCGAAGCTGCAATTAACAACCACATAACGACATCGCGTTTTCTAGCTTTTAATGGAATCTCTTGCGTAAACTGTTGTTCTTTTGCTTGAGAGAAATACCCAAAAATGGGTTGGTATTGTTCTAAATGCTGCGCAACATTTGTAGAAGAAAAATAAATTTTTAATTCATTTTCTTCAGCAATACTGGTTTCTCCTTCAAAGTATTTTTCTACTAATTTTTCTATATTATCCAATGCCATGATTGTGTGTTTTTGTCATTGTTTCTCTAATCGTTTTTCGTGCTCGTGATAAAGCTACTCTTATTGTTGCTTCACTCATTCCTAATATTTTGGCAATATCTTCAAATTCGTATTGTTCAATATCTCTCATTTGAATAATCAATTTTTGCTGCTCAGGCAAATCGTTAATTATTTTTTCAACCCAACTCAAACTGTCAGCGTCTTCTATTTTTTGTTGCAAACTTGGTTCTCTATCGGTGTAATTATTATGAACGATTGTTAAATTTCCAGCGCGCTTTGATTTCAACTGATCCAAACAATAATTTTTTGTCATTGTCATTGCCATGGCTTCTACACTCTTTAATTCGCTTAAAGTTTCATTTTTTATCCACAATTTTACTAGAACTTCTTGTGTTGCATCTTCTGCTTCTTCAGTGCTTACGAGTAGTCGTTTTGCCATCCTAAAGAGCTTGTCTTTAAACGGTGAAACAATTTTTATAAACTCGTTTTGCTGCATTTGTTGTTGGTTATATAGTAAAGACGAAACACAATTTATTTTGTTACAAGGTAAATCATTTTTTTTGAAAAATAAAAAACGCTTTCAAAGGAAAACCTCTGAAAGCGTTTAAACAAAATAAAAAAATAATCTTATAAATTGATATTCAAACCCAATTTGAAATTTCTTCCTCTTGTAGAATATCCTATGTTCTCAACAAATTCTTCATTTAAAATATTGGTAACGTTTCCGAAAACAGTCAAACGATTTTTAACCAATTCATATTTTACCAAAGCATTTACTAATTGATACGAACCTAACTTTGCCAGAACAACTGCATAAGTATTTCCGTCAAAAAAAGCATCTTGACGTGCATCAACATATTGGTAAGAGGCATTTAAAAACAAACGTTTTGTAGCTGAAAAATCAATAGAACCATTTACTTTATGCTTTGGAATTAATCGGTTTAATACCTCATCAACTTGTGTAAAAGTGTAATTAGCATTCAAATTTAATTTAGAATTCACTACATAACTTACAGTTGTTTCAATACCTTTGGCTTTGTGCAAACCTTCTACATTCGCATAATGATAAGTAGCATCAAAACCGATAGAATTGTTTTGTTCTCTATAAAAACCAACTGCATTTAAGGTTAGTTTTTTATTTAGTAAAGCTACTTCAAAACCTGATTCGGCAGTTGTATTTTTTTCTGGCGTTAATGTTGACGTCCCGTATTCTGAATACAATTGGTATAAACTTGGCGTAACAAATGCTGTGCTAATAGAACCTAAAATTTTAACCGGAATTTCTTTTCCAAAATTAAACGACGGATTTACATTATAAACCAACTGATTGCCGTATTGACTATGAACATTTAAACGAGCTCCAGCATTAATATTTAATCCAAATTTTGAAGTGTAAACTCCAGTTAAATATGGATCAATCATGTTAAATTTAGTTCCTTCTTTTGCTATTGTTGAATAAGGCGTTTCTGAAGCCATATCATGAAACTGATAATTAGCACCAGTAATTAAATAAAACGAATCATTTAATTTATATTTATTAAAAGCATCTAAATTAATACTTCTAGCTTCATATTTAGAATTATCAATTGAACTTGTATAAGTATTTAGCTCTTCATATTTACGTTGAATTTTTGAAAAACTAGAGTTCAAACGAAATTCACCTTTATTGTATTTGTATTTTGGTGAAAATCCAAAACGAAATTGTTCTGATTTTAATTTGTTCAAATTAGTATCGTTAAAACCTGTGTTATCAAACCCAAAATCGTAATCATTATTCACTTTGTCATAATTTCCGAAGAAATCTAAAGTCAATTTTTCAGTAGCTTTAAATCCGATTTTCGACATGTAATTAATTCGTGAAAAACGATCTCTATCATAATTTGAATCAGGTGTTGGTTCAGCAATTTGCGACATTCCTTTAGTTTCAGTACTATTTAAAGAAGCTAAATAATTCACTTTACTCACCGTTCCATTTACCGAAAAACCTTGATTAAAATCTTGACCGTTGTACTTGTGGTTAGTGGAAGTATTATTAGAACCAATATTCATGTAAGCATTGGCTTGAATAGGTTTTTTAGCCGATTTTTTTAATGTAATATTGATAACTGCCGTTGCTGCTCCAGAACCATAAAGTGTACTTGCCGCACCTTTCATGATTTCGACACTTTCAACTTGATCAACTGGTAGCAAACGTAAATCATACTCAAAACTAATTCCGGATGCATCGGTTACAGGATTGCCATCGATTAGAATTAAAACTTGTTGGTTTTTTCCGCCACGAATGTAGTAGCCTAAGTTTTTTCCGTTAGCCGATTGGTTACCATTAATCTCTACTCCTGCCACTGAACTTAGGATAGTTGCTAACGATTGACCTGATTTTTTTTGAAGTTCATCAGCAGTAATTTTAGCAATTACTTTTCCTGATTTTTCTTTGCTTTGTGCAAATTTAGTGTCTGATATAACCACTTCATCGAGTTGGTTTACTTTAACAGAATCTTTTACTTGTGCATAACCACAAGAAGTCACCAATGCGAAAAACGCACTGATACGAATGAAATTTTTGTTCATTTTAGTTACTACTAATTTTAATAAAATGGGAGAAAAGCATAGAATTACCCATACCCAAACCTTTTGTCCCGAAAGTTTGATACTCTTTGTAAGTGGCAGGTCTCCTGGCTTGCGTCTTGTTGTTTACCTTCCCATTTTTATATTAAATTTTAAATATCTGATATTAGATTTAAAAAAATCGAATCAAATAAATTATTAAATTTTGATATTAAACATTCACAATATTTAATATTTGAAATCTAAAATCTAATATTTCAAACAGTGGTTTAGTAGATAACAACAAGCTTAATAGCTTACAGTTGCGGGTACAGCTTAGGATTTAAACCTAATTCCCTTTTAATGTTCGTTTGAAAAATCAAAGTCACAACCTAAATACGAGTGCAAATGTAATTGAATTTAAACTACTTTTGCAAAAAAATTATTCAATGATGCGTTTTTTAAAATTACTTTTACTTTTATTATTGCTTCCAGTTTTTGTTCAATGCAAACAAGAAGTTGCTACAGAAATCAAAATTGCTAGCCAAAAAGAAATCCAATATGCCAAAGGGTTTTCTATTTTAAGTTATGACGGATTTTCTGTTGTAAAAGTTACTAATCCTTGGCCAAAAGCAAATAAATCTTATACTTACATCTTAAAAGAAAAAAATGGCGTTATTCCAGATTCATTAAGAAAATATATAACCGTAAATGTTCCTATAAAATCGATTGTGGTTACTTCTACGACGCATATTCCATCATTAGAAATGCTTGGCGTTGAGAATACTTTAGTTGGTTTCCCTAATTTAAATTACATTTCTTCAGAAAAAATTCGTGCTTTAATTGATGGCAAAAAAATCAAAGAATTAGGTACTAATCAATCTTTAAATACCGAAGTTTTAATCGATTTACAACCAGAAGTTATTATTGGATACGGAATTGATAATAACAATCCAACGATTGATAATCTTCAAAAAAATGGTTTAAAAGTGTTGCTAAATGGCGATTGGAATGAACAAACTCCATTAGGAAAAGCCGAATGGATTAAGTTCTTCGGCGTGTTATATGGTAAACAAAAACAAGCCAACGAAATCTTCTCGAAAATTGAAAAAGACTACTTAAAAACTTTAGAGATTGCCAAAAGAGCCACATCATTTCCAACTATTTTAGCTGGAGATATGTTTGAAGATAAGTGGTATTTACCACAAGGAACTAGTTGGGGCTGTCAGTTATTGAAACAAGCCAAAGGTGATTATTTATGGGCAGCAACCAACGGAACTGGAAGTTTGTCGTTATCATTTGAAACCGTTTTAGAAAAAGCAAAAAATGCCGATTTATGGATTACTTCTGGGCAATTTGCTTCTTTGAAAGAAATGCTTGATGCCAATCCGCATTACAGTCAATTTAAAGCATTTCAAACTAAAAACGTGTATTCGTTTGCTGGAAAAAAAGGAAAAACTGGTGGTATTTTATATTATGAATTGGCTCCAAATCGTCCGGATATTGTGTTGAAAGATATTGTCAAAATTTTACATCCAGAATTATTGGTTGGTTATGAACCTTTCTTTTTTGAGAAGTTGAAGTAGTTTTCGACACGAATTACACAAATTTTCACGAATTATTTTGATGCTGAAATTTCACGAATTTTTATCAACTTTGCAATTCTTTACTCTTATACTCATAATTTTCTTAATGGTTTAAACTAATGTTCAAAACCCGAAATACATTACTGTTTTCAATATTAATAGTGCTATTGTTATTGACATTGCTCTTGAACATTTCATTGGGTCAAGTTGCTATTCCGTTTAAAGAAGTTGCAAAAAGTTTGACAGGAATTCATGCTAGCAAAGACACTTGGGAATACATTATTTTAAATTTTAGATTACCCAAAGCAATTACAGCCATTTTAGTCGGAATAGGACTTTCAATTTCGGGATTATTAATGCAAACTTTATTCAGAAACCCGCTTGCTGGACCTTATGTTTTGGGATTGAGTTCGGGTTCTAGTTTGGGAGTTGCTTTTGTGATTTTGGGAGCTGGATTGTTACCAGCATTTTTATCAGAATTTCTACTTTCTTCTTACGGAATAATTCTAGCTTCTTGTTGTGGAAGTTTGGCGGTTTTACTATTAATCTTAGCCGTTTCAAAAAAATTAAGAGACACTTCAACTATACTAATTGTCGGATTGATGTTTAGTAGTTTTACTGGAGCAATAGTTTCGGTTTTAACTTATTTTAGCACTGCCGAGCAATTACAAAAATTCACTTTTTGGAGTATGGGAAGTTTAGGTAATTTACCATGGAAAAACATTCTAATTTTGGCTATTTGTGTACTAATTGGATTAGTTTTAAGTTTGATTTCTATCAAATCATTAGATGCCCTTTTATTAGGTGAAAACTATGCCAAAAGTTTGGGATTGAATATCCAAAAATCACGCTATATCATCATTTTAGGAACCAGTATTTTAGCAGGAAGTATTACTGCATTTGCAGGTCCAATTGCGTTTATTGGTCTTGCTGTTCCACATTTATCAAAATTAATTTTTCAAACGAGTAATCATAAAATATTATTTTGGAGTACTATTTTAATTGGAGCAATTATCATGCTGTTTTGCGATATGGTTTCACAAATGCCTGGAATGAATTTTACACTTCCAATAAATGCGATTACCTCTATTATTGGTGCGCCAATTGTGATTTGGTTGATTATTAGAAAAAGAAATTTGGTGTAAACCATTTTTTTAAACACATAGATACATAGACTCTAAAATCAATAAAGAAAATATAGTAAATCTTTGATTTAACATAAATTATGATAACACAAAAATATTTAGACGAACTAACCTATGAAGTTATTGGTTGCGCAATTGAAGTTCATAAATTTTTAGGAAGAGGCTTGCTAGAAAGTGTTTATCATAAATGTATGATTGAAGAACTATCTGATAGAAAAATTAATTTTCAAACAGAAATGAATATCCCTTTAGTTTATAAAGAAAAATTACTTCAAGTAGATTTTAGGTGCGATTTATTTATAGAAAATTGTTTGGTAATAGAATTAAAATCCATACTACAAATGAATCCAATTGTTGAAGCACAACTTCAAACTTATATGAAACTATTAAAAGCTCCAAAAGGAATAATAATAAATTTTAATTGCTCAAATATCTTTAAAGAAGGCCAAAAAACATTTGTTAATGAATACTTTAGATCTATTCCAGAGTTTTAATAATAGAAAAAAATAACTATATAATTGAAACATTGTTTCAACTATCCTATCTTTAAACACAAAACAACTATGTATCTATGTGTTTTAAAAACTAAAAATGAGTAATAGTAAAATACTTTCCACTTCAAATTTATCCATTGGTTATGAAACCAAATCGGGATTAACTACTATTGCTCAAAATCTAAATCTGAATTTACATCAAGGAAAATTAGTTGCATTAATTGGCGCCAACGGAATAGGAAAATCTACATTATTACGAACATTAACAGGAATTCAAAAACCACTTTCGGGAACAGTTTTGTTGAATAAAAAAGACATTCATTTATATCAACCAATAGAATTAGCTCAAAATTTAAGTTTGGTTTTAACCGAAAAATTACCACCAAGTAACTTAACTGTTTTCGAATTAATCGCACTCGGAAGACAACCTTATACCAATTGGATTGGAAAATTATCCAATGAAGATTTGAAGAAAATAAACGAAGCATTGCAACTCACACAAATAGAGCATTTAAAAGATAAAAAACATTACGAAATTAGTGATGGACAATTACAAAAGGTTCTTATTGCTCGTGCTTTAGCTCAAGATACACCATTAATTATTTTGGATGAACCAACAACTCATTTGGATTTATTGCAGAAAGTTTCGGTTTTTAAATTATTGAAAAAGTTAGTCTTAGAAACTAATAAATGTATTCTATTTTCGACACATGACATTGATTTAGCCATTCAACTTTCGGATGAAATGATTGTAATGACTGAAAATAATGTGATTCAAGACGAACCTTGTAACTTAATTTCCAAAGGCGTTTTTGACACACTTTTTAAAGATGAAGATATAAAATTTGATAGCGAAAAAGGAAAATTTATGATTCGCTAGGGTTATTTTTTTCGTAACGAACTCGATAAACGTGCAATAATTTTTCAATTTTATCTGAATTTGTATTCAAATCATCAATCTGAATTTCATGATGTTGATTATGAAATTCAAAACGTAAAAAATTCTGAGTATACTTTCCACTTCTTCTAGATTCAACAAAATCATCAGTAATATAGTGCCAATCCATAAAATCTTTTTTAGCCAACTTAATTCCTAATGAATTAATACTAATTTGAGGTTCATTTGAAGTAGCTTTTTTAATTGTAATGAATAAAAAATACAATCCAAAAGCAACAAATAAAAGTATAAAATAATTATTTCTTTCTTGCAAAAAAGTATAAATACCTAAAACAATTGCTCCAATTCCAAAAACAAAACCAAAAACAATTCCGCCTTTAGAAAAATTTACAATCGTTTCTTTAGGAACAGATGAATCATCATAATAAACATCTTTTTCTAAAAACTTTTTTTCTAATCGTTTTAATTTTTGTTTTTGTTCATAATTGATTATTTCAGTTTTATTAAACCAACTATCATCTTTCCAAATTAAATTATTCTGAATTGCCTTTCGTTTTAATTCATGCACATTTCTAACATTTTCAAACGCCCATATCTTCCATTTCACAATACTTAAACTCCAAAATAGCCAAGCAAAAACAATTCCTAAAATTGATCCTAAAGCAATAATCCAACCATTAAAATATTTTTCAGTATATAATATTATACTTCCAAAAAACATCCCAAATAGAATTATTAAAGACGGTGTGTTTATTGTCCATTTTGCTTTACTAATTGCTTGTGCAACGGTAACTGTTTCTCTCATAATTATTTTAAATTAATTTGTCTTTTAGCCTCTCCAACTACAAACGCAACTGAATTAGCAATATTAAAACTTCGTATCAAATTAGACATTGGAATTGTCAAATGATTTTCAAATTTATCCAAAACTTCTTGAGATAATCCTTTACTTTCCTTACCAAAAACCAACCAATCACCATCTTGAAATTGGTTTTCATAAATTGATTTTGTAGCATGCGAACTCATCAAGAAAACTCTTGATTTATCTGGAATTATTGCAATCCAATCTTCAAGAATTTGATATTCGGTAACGTCTAAATGCACCCAATAATCCAAACCCGAACGTTTTAAATTAGCATCATTAATCACAAATCCAAATGGATGAATTAAATGTAACTTGCTTTCGGTTCCGACACATAAACGTCCAATATTTCCGGTATTATTTGGAATTTCGGGTTCTACTAAAACAATATTGAGCATGAATTATTAATTTTTGATATTTATATTTGAAAAATCGCCAACTTCAACAACTTCTCCAGCTTGTAAATTATTCAAATGAATGTTTCCAACACGCACACGCACCAAACGCAATGTAGGAAATCCAACAGCAGAAGTCATTTTTCTTACTTGACGAAATTTGCCTTCATTAATCGTTATCGACAACCACGAAGTTGGTCCGTGACGTTCATCTCTAATTTTTTTGGCTCTTTCAGGAAAAATTGGAATTTCTTCAAGAATATGAGCTTTACATTTTTTGGTTAAGTATTTTTTGCCATTAAAACCAATTAAAACACCATTTTTAAGTTTTTCAATAGCTGCTTCATTAACAATTCCGTCGACTTGAACGTAATATTCTTTTTCAACTTTTTTACCGCGCACAATTTCGCTCATCATTCCGTCTGTTGTAAGCAAAAGTAAACCTTCGGAATCTTCGTCCAATCGACCAATTGCCATAGTATTTTCAGGAAAATTGTATAATTCTCCGAGTAACTTTTTGGGTCGTTTGAGTTCATAAATAAACTGACTCAAATAGCCGTAAGGTTTGTAAATAAGAAAATGTTGGTGGTTGGACATTACAAATATTTGTAGCAAAAATACTATTTAATCTAATAAACAGCTATTATAATTTTTACTATATTTACATTCTTATAAAATTTTACAATGACTTCTGTTTTAACATTCTTAGTAGTATTTATCATCGCCTTATCCATTGGGATTTTCCTTGGGAAACTGGTATTCTCAGCCAATTCAAAATCAGAAAAAGCAGGTTTAGAAGAAAAAAGCAACGGATTACTTTCACAAATCAATCAGTTGAAAGAACAATCACAATTGGATAAGAATTCATTTGAAAAACAATTGATTGTATCCAATTTAGAGAAAGAAACTATACGTTCCGAAAAAGAATCATTAGCAATTCAATTGTCCAAAAAAGAAACTGATTTTGAAAATCTTTGGGAACGCAATAAAGAACAAAAGCAAGAAGTTGAGCAACTTCAAGAGAAATTCACTAAAGAATTTGAAAATTTAGCCAATAAAATATTAGAAGAAAAAACCAACAAATTCACCGAACAAAACAAAGAAAATCTAAAAAATATTCTGTCGCCATTACAAGATAAAATTCAGCTTTTTGAAAAGAAAGTGGAAGATACACATAAAGAAAGTATTGATTATCATGCCGCTTTACGTCAGCAAATATTGGGTTTACGCGATATGAATGAGAAAATGAGTAAAGAAACCATCAATTTGACTAAAGCATTAAAAGGCGATAGTAAAATGCAAGGAAATTGGGGTGAATTGGTTTTAGAACGCGTTTTAGAAAAATCAGGTTTGGAAAAAGATAGGGAATATTTTGTACAGCAAAGTTTTGTTACCGAAGATGGAAATAGAGTTTTTCCTGATGTTGTTATAAATCTTCCTGACGGAAAGAAAATGATCGTTGATTCTAAAGTGACTTTAACCGCTTATGAACGTTATATAAATGAAGAAGACGATGAATTAAAATCACAATTTTTAAAAGAGCACGTAATTTCCATAAATCGTCATGTTGAACAATTAGGAAACAAAAACTACCATGATTTATATCAAATGGAAAGTCCTGATTTTGTATTGCTATTTATTCCAATCGAATCGGCATTTGCTTTAGCGTTAAATGAAGATACCAATTTGTACAACAAAGCTTTTGAAAAGAATATTGTAATTGTAACACCTTCTACTCTATTGGCTACTTTACGCACTATTGATAGCATGTGGACGAACCAAAAACAACAAGAAAACGCTCTAGAAATTGCACGTCAAGCTGGCGCATTATATGATAAATTTGAAGGTTTTGTTCAAGATTTAGTTAAAATCGGTAAGAAAATGGACGAAGCTAAAATAGAATATCAAGGCGCGATGAACAAACTTGTTGACGGAAAAGGAAACCTAATTACAAGTGTCGAAAAATTAAAAAAAATGGGAGCTAAAGCTAAAAAATCACTTCCAGAAAATATAATCAATAGAGCTTCAAGTTCTGAAAATACTTTACTAAATTCTGAAACTAAATTTTAATAAATACATTTATGGTACGAAAAATAGTTATTTACTTTGTTTTGATTCTAGCATTAGTTAGCACTGCTTATTTTTGTTTTGAATATTATGCTTCCTACAGTGATGGTGTTCGATCGGGACAATTAACCAAATTCAGTCATAAAGGAATAATTTATAAAACTTGGGAAGGAGAAATAAGCAACAGTTTATCTGGGTCACAAGTTTTTACATTTTCAGTATTAGACAAAAATGCAACCGTAATTGATGACTTAAAAGAACTTGAAGGTCAGTATGTTAAAGTAACTTACAAAGAACGTTATAGAACTTTTCCGTGGTGGGGTGATAGTAAATATTTTGTAACTGCTGTAAAGAAAGATAAATCTCCTTTTAATAAATAATAATGATTGAATTTAAAACTGTAAAATCTTCAAGAGTAACTATCTCACAATTAATGTTGCCTTCGCACACTAACTTTAGTGGTAAAATTCATGGTGGTTATTTATTGTCTTTATTAGATCAAATTGCATTTGCATGCGCTTCTAAATATTCTGGAAATTATTGTGTAACTGCTTCGGTAGATACTGTGAATTTTCTCGCACCAATTGAAGTTGGTGAATTAGTAACATTAAAAGCAAGTGTAAACTATGTTGGAAATAGTTCTATGATTGTTGGAATTCGTGTAGAAGCCGAAAACATTCAAACTGGAAAAGTAAAACATTGTAATTCCAGCTATTTTACAATGGTTGCTAAAAATGAAATTGGAAAGAATATAAAAGTACCTGGATTACAATTATCCAATTTTGAAGAAGTTCGTCGTTTTTATAATTGTGTAAAACAAATCGCAACTAAAAAAGAAATTAGTAATCACGAAGAAATTTTTGATTATAAATCATTTGATGCTATTGCTGGATTGAAAAACTACAATGTTAAAGTAGAAATAAATTAGACTATTAACCAAGAACTATAAAAAATCAACTCAATTTTAACAACTTAATTCAATTAAAATTAGGAAGTTGTGTTTTTTTTCATATTTTTGAGTTATCAAATAAAATTTATGAAAAAACATTACTTAATAGGTTTAGCACTATTAGCTTTTACTACATTTATTCTATCTTGTTCTAAATCTGATGAAGAAGAATATGTTCAAGTTTCTCCAGTTTCAGTAAATTTAGCAACCGTTCCTTATGCCAAATTATCAGACTATCATTTTTTTGATGGCGATATGAAACAACAAAATCCCTCTTTAGATGTTCTTCCTTATGAACCTGCGAGTTCTTTATTCACAGATTACGCTCACAAAAAACGCTTTG
Source organism: Flavobacterium sp. SUN046 (assembly GCF_028867965.1). Lineage (GTDB taxonomy): Bacteria > Bacteroidota > Bacteroidia > Flavobacteriales > Flavobacteriaceae > Flavobacterium. The sequence continues at coordinate 22,369 of NZ_JAPQNT010000007.1, read as the reverse complement.
TTTGGCTGCCAAAAAACACTAAAGCAACTTATGATGGAGACGGAAAAGTATTGAATCTACCAGTTGGTGCAGCATTGGTAAAAACATTTTATTATGATAATGTTCAAAATGTAACTCCAGTTGGTGCTACAAGAATTATTGAAACTAGAATAATGATTAGAAAATCTAGTGGATGGATTTTTGCCGATTATGTATGGAATACTGAACAAACAGAAGCTTATTTAGACCTAAACGGAAGCAATACAAGTGTTGATTTTAAAGATGAAAACAACATTTTACATAACGTTCCAAGTTATAGAATTCCCAATGAAGTGCAATGTATAATTTGCCATAAATCGAAACAAATGGTTGGTAATGTTGAAGTTGACACGTACATTCCAATTGGAATAAAACCTCAGAATTTAAATTTTAATTTTAATTACGGCACTGAATCTAAAAATCAATTAACCAAATGGATTGAAAAAGGATATTTAGAAAGTGGATTTAGTTTTCCAAGTGCTGAAAATACTACAATTAATTACAACGACACTTCTAAACCAATTGAATTAAGAGCACGTTCATATGTAGATGTAAATTGCGCACATTGCCATCAAGTAGATAGACATTGTGACTATAGACCAATGCGTTTTGCATTTAGTGAAACTGGTAATATGTCTAATGGGCTTACCAATATGGGAGTTTGTGTTGATACGCAAGATATGCAAGATTTTCCGCCAGCGTTAAGCAAAATTGTAAAACCAGGAAACGTGAACAGATCAATGATGTATTATAGATTAAATACAACCAACGAAAATTATAGAATGCCTCTACACGGAAGAACCGTTATACATGAAGAAGGCGTTGCACTAATAGAACAATGGATAAATTCTTTACAACCATGTCCGTAATTTAAAAATCAAAATCAAACCAATAAACCAAAACCAATGAAAAAAATTACTTTAATTATTGCATTTTTAACTTTTATTCAAATTGCAAAAGCGCAAAACACATGTGCTTCTGCAATACCACTAACAACAGCTGGATTTTATGTAGTTACTGCAGTTAATGGTACTGATGTGCCAACACCAATTTGTGCTGCAAATGGTGCTATCACTGGTACTGCTGCTGGAGAATGGTACACTTATACTCCTAATCAAAATTATACTGTTACAATAACTACGGATATTACCCAAAATACACCAAGAGTTGATACACGTTTTCATGTTTACTCTGGAGCTTGTGGAAATTTAACTTGTGTTGGTGGCGATGATGACTCTGGTGCAAATTATTCATCTGTTGGAACTTTCAATGTTATTGCAAATACTACTTATACAATTGCATTTGATAACAGATGGAGTGCTGCTGGATTTACATTTCAATTAATTCAAAACCCTTATGTAGTTCCACCACCAACACCTATAACATATACAACACAATCAATTACTACAATAAATAGCTCTTACAATCTTTGTGTTGCAGACATGAATGGCGACCATAAAGATGATATTACAGGAGTAAGTGCTAATAACTTAAGAATTCACTATCAAGGTGCTACTCCTGGAACATTTACAATTTCAGATTTTCCAATTACAGGAACAAGTATGATGCCTACATGGAGCATGGCTTCTGGAGATTGCAATAAAGATGGTTTTGGCGATGTTGTTTTAGGAAACGGAAACGGACTTTCGGTTTGGAGATCTAATAGCACAGGAACAGCCTACTCTAATTATACACCTGGACAATATATTTTCTGCCAACGAACTAATTTTGCAGATCTTAACAACGACGGAAATTTAGATGTTTTTTCATGTCATGATATTGCACCAAATTGTTATTATTTGAACGATAGTGCTGGTAATTTAACTTTTTATCAATCTAATACAACTCCAGGTGCAATGAATTTTGGTACTGTTGGAGGAAATTATTCAACTCTTTTTACTGATTTTGATAATGATGGTGATTCAGATGTATTTATTTCAAAATGTTCTGGTCCACCTTGTGAACTTCACCGTAATGATGGTGGTGGCGTTTACACTGATATTTCTGCAATTGCTCAAATTAATGTTACACCAATTCAAACGTGGTCATCTGCAATAGCTGATTTTGACAATGATGGTGATATGGATATTATCATTACTGCAAGTGCTGGTTTACACAAATATTTCAGAAATAATCTTGACACATCCAATTCAACAGAAGAAGCTTTTACTAACATAACTTCAGGTTCTGGTTGGGATTCTAATGCTTCAACTAATATTGATAATGTGGCTTACGATTTTGATAATAACGGTTATGTTGATGTTCTTGGTGGTGGAAATAAAATTATGTTCAATCAAGGAAACAGCACATTTGCTCCAGTTACCTATTCGGGAATAAGTGTTGGAGCTATTGGTGACTTAAATAATGATGGATTTTTAGATATCCTTAACGGAAATACAATTCGATATGCAGTACCTAATTCGAATAACTGGTTAAAAGTTGCTACTCAAGGAATTCAAAGTAATAGCAACGGTATTGGCGCACGAATAGAAATTTATGGTTCTTGGGGAAAACAAATTAGAGATATTAGAAGCGGAGAAGGATTCAAATACATGAGTTCAATGAACGCACATTTTGGACTTGGTCAAGCTACTACAATAAGTCAAGTTATTATTAGATGGCCTTCTGGAATTGTTGATACTTTCAATAATGTTAATCCAAATCAAACACTTGTTGTAGTTGAAGGTTCAACTTTAGCGATTGAAAACTTCAATAATACTGCTTTTAGTTTGTATCCAATTCCTGCTAAAAATGTTCTTAATATTAAATACAATCAAAATGTGGTTATGAAATTAGCTCAAGTATTTGACCTAAACGGTAGAATGATTTTTGAATCTAATTTAGCAACACCATCAATAAATACGGAATCACTTGCAAAAGGAACTTATATAGTACTTTTAAGAGATGAAAATAATAAAGATTATTCTCAAAAATTCATAAAAGAATAGTTTAAGGTTAAACCGTAACACTAAAATTATAAAACTTCTGTTATATAAAAAAATATAGCAGAAGTTTTTGCTTTTTTTACTATATTTCGAAAAATTATATCCAATGAAAATCATATCAAAACTTACAGTTCTTTTATTACTTTCTTCCATTATAGTCTCAGCTCAAAAAAACATTGATCCTACTCCAGAAGACATTGTTTTAGCAAAAAAAATTCGTGAAAGTCATGATAAAGATGATGTTGCAATTCTTGAAAGTACCGAAAACATAAATTTTGATTTGAATAAAAATGAATCTAAAGTAATTGTAAATCATTCTGTTAATGAAAAATTAATGAACATTAATCACAGAGCTAATATTCAAAAATATGAGTTTTATGATAGTGAATCTAAAATTGAAACATTCAATATTAAATACCGTAATGATAAAAATACCAACAACTACGTGGTAGATGAGTTTTACAAAGACAATGATTTATTTTACAATGATGCACGAGTAAAACATACCGTTGTGAATTTTCCGGTGCAAGGCTATACTTACAACTATGAACTAGAAAAAAGATATGAAGACGTAAAATATTTTACCGCTTTATATTTTAACGATGAATTTCCAGTAATTAAAAAACAAATTATTGTAACCGTACCAGAATGGTTGAATATTGAACTAAAAGAATTCAATTTTGATAGTGCTAAAGTTGAGAAATCACAAACCAAAGATGCTAAGAATAATACAATTTACACCTACACGCTTACCGATATTCCTGCGATTTATAAAGAAGAAGATTCGCCAGGAAGAAGTTACCTTTATCCACATATTTTATTAATTGCAAAATCTTATAAACTTAAAGGAAAAGAAATTACATTGTTTAGTTCTTCTGCTGATTTATATAAATGGTATAAATCATTAGTTGATACCATGAAAGACGATACTTCTGTAATGAAAAGTAAGGTTACTGAACTAACTGCAACTGCTAAAACTGACGAAGAAAAAATCAAAAATATTTATTACTGGGTTCAAGACAATATTAGATACATAGCATTTGAAGACGGAATCGCAGGTTTTAAACCAGATGAATCCAATCACGTTTTCGAAAATCGATATGGCGATTGTAAAGGAATGGCAAATCTTATCAAGCAAATGCTAAAACTAGCAGGTTTTGATGCAAGATTAACCTGGATTGGAACTAAACACATTGCTTATGACTATAAAACTCCATCTTTAGCCGTGGACAATCACATGATTTGCACTTTATTTTACAAAGGCAAAAAATATTTCTTAGACGGAACTGAAAAATTTAATTCTTTCGGAGAATATGCCGAACGTATTCAAAATAAAGAAGTTATGATTGAAGATGGCGACAAATTCATTATTGATAAAGTACCAGTTACAACAAATGAAAGTAATAAAGAAGTTTTTAAAGCCAACTTATCTATTGAAAATGAAAAACTTCAAGGCAATTGTTCTAAAAGTTATTTAGGAGAAAGTCGTGCATCATTTTTGTACATTTACAACACTTTCAAAAGTGATAAAAAAAATGAAGCTCTTGAAGATTATTTGTCTAAAAGCGATAAAAATACACACATAACTAATATTAAAACTTCTGATTTAAAAAATCGCGAAGCTAAACTTACTATAGATTATACGGCAGATATTGAAAATAAAGTATCTAATTTTGATAACGATTTGTACGTTGATTTAGAATACATGAACGAATTTAAAGGATTTGAATTAAAAGATAGAAAGACCGATTATCAATTTGATTACAAGAAAAATTATGAATCTAATATCACACTTACAATTCCTAATGGTTATAAAGTGACTAAACTTCCAACAGATTTAATTGTTAAAGAACCAAATTTTGACATTGCAATTACCTTTCAAAAAACCGATAAAGAAATTACCTATAAAAAATCATTTATCTTTAAAAACGGAGAAATAAAAGCAGCCGAAATGACAAAATGGAATGATTTTATCAAAAAATTAATCGCCAATTACAACCAACAAATTACCTTCACAAAACAATAATTTAATCAATGAAAAAACTATTAATTTACTTATTAATTGCAATAAGTTGTACTTCATTCGCACAAGATAAAGCCGAAATAAAAGATTTTTTTTGGGGAAAATCTGATTTATATAAAAAAGCCAATTCAATTCCCGATAAATGGAAAAACGAATCGGCAGTTATTATTTATAAATATGAATACTACAATTATCATAAATTTGGTGCAAGTGTAACATATACTTCAGCTATTAGAAAGAGAATAAAATTATTAGATCAAGCTGCAGTTACCGAATTCTCTGAATTTTCTTTTAAAGACAAATTCTATTCTAATAAAGGTATGTATGCCTTGAGAAATGGAACAAATGTTATTGGAATTAAAATAGTAAAATCTGACGGAAAAGAAATCGAAATTGATGTAGATAAAAATGCAAAAGAAGCAGATAAAGAAAAGAAAATAGCCATTGCAAATTTAGAAATTGGTGATATTCTTGATTTTTATTATTACAGCATTGAGCCTTTTAAATCTGTACTTGAGTTTGGTTTTGAGCCAGAAGAATCTCCACTTGGCGATGTTTATCCTACAATGGATTTAAAATTATCGTTTGATACCGAAAACGACTTTTTTGTAAATTTCAACACTTACAATGGCGCACCCGAACTTAAAGAAATTCCGTCAAAAAATAGTGGTGAAAGAAAATACGAATTAACCGCAAAAGACATCGCCAAAAATGAATTTCCGAGATGGTTTTATCCGCTAGCCGAATTACCATGTTACAAATTTCAGGTGTTTTTTGCACGTTCAGGAAAATTTGAAGCCAGAGCAGATGCCTTTCTTTCTGATAAAGAAAAAATTATAAAAAAAACAGTTACTAAAGAGGATATTTTCAATTACTACGATGATAAATTTCATCCGAATGCCGATTTAGGTGTAATTAATGATTACCTAAAAGGTAAAACTTATGGCAGCGATGAAGAAAAAATAAGAGATGTTTATTACTTTTCTCGTCACATGTTCTTCACGCAATATATAGAAGCAATTGTAATAGGTAAATCAACTGGCACCTATCTATTTACAATGTACAAAAACCCAATTTTCTTTCAAACTGAACAATCGTTTGTAAATTATTTTATGGCATTTTTAAAGAAAAATGACATCGATTATGATATTATTGTAGGCACATCACGATTCAATGGTTCAATTGACGATTTATTAATTCAAAGAAACGTCACTGTTTTACTGCGAGTTAACACTAAAAACCCATTGTATTTAGAGTATTTTAATCCGTTTTCAAGTGCAGATCAATTCAATTATAATTTAGAAAACACTAAAGCTTATGCGCTTCAAGTTGCTAAAGGAAAAAAAGTTGTTGATGCTGTTAATGTAAATCTTCCGTCAAGCACAATGCAGGATAATGTTTCTAAAGTAGTATCTGATGTGAAAATTTCAGATGATTTTACTGGACTAAATGTGAAAAAAGAATCTTCTTTTTTCGGACATTTGAAAGAAAGTGAACAAAGTGACAAACTGTATTATTTTGATTATGTTTTTGAAGATTACAAAAAATATGAAACAAAATCATTTATAGAATACATCACCAATAAAAAAGCAAAAGAAAAAAATACTAATCAAATTGATGCTATTGTAAACAAAATGAAAGAAGAACAAAAAGAAGCTTTCAAAAAATCAACTGCCGAAGAATATGGTTTTGATATTGATGATCATAGTTTATCGATTAAAAATACCGGTAGATTTGGCAAAAAATCAGCATTAGTTTATGAAGAAAATTTTGCAATAAAAAATAACCTTATTAAGAAAGCTGGAGAAAATTATTTAGTAGAAATAGGAAAACTAATTACAGCCCAAGTTGAAATTGATAAAAAAGAAAAAGAACGTAAGAATAATGTTTATATGATTTATCCACGTTCATTTGAAAATGAAATTTCAGTAGAAATTCCGGCCGGATTTACAGTTGCAGGTTTAGATAAATTGAATAAGAAAGTAGAAAATGAAACAGGCGGATTTGTTAGCTCTGCAACTGTTTCAGGAAATAAATTAGTAATTAAAACTACTAAATACTATAAAAATTACTACGAACCGAACAGCAATTGGAATAAGATGATTCAATTTTTAGATGCTGCTTACCAGTTTACACAAGAAAAAGTTTTACTAAAGAAAAACTAATACAAAATCAAAACGCTCTAATTACAGAGCGTTTTTTTTTTATAAATTAATTGGTTCAAAAAGGTTGAGTTTATCAATGTGCAACAACGTTTTTTCATTGTCTTGACTTCTTGTAAACATAGGTAAAAACTTGGCGCCGTAAACAATTTCATCAAATGTATAAGATGCTCTTTTTACAACGGTTGTGCTGTACATATCATCAAATACTTTTATAAAAACAATAACTTCACCTAGCGTATTTTTAATATCGTCACCATTCATTTGGTACAACGGACTTTCTTCAGTTATTGGATGCACCAAAGTCCAACTTAAAGTTAAAGCGTTTACTCTTTGCAATTCTAAATCTAAAGTATAAAATTTATTAACCATTTTGCCGTCTTCTTCAATATGAATTCCGAGAGTCATTTTGGCTTCAGCATCGGTTAAATTGGTGTTTTTGTATGGTGACAAACGCAACATCAAAGCCGTCTTTCCTTGAAATGGAGCTATTATTGCATTGTCCGAAAAAATTAAGTGTGCTTTGGGTTTGCTAAATCTTCCGTAAAATAAACCAGTTGCAATTGCAAAACTCAACAAGCCGAATAAAGCTTCTATTGATGCTACAAAACTTGTCATAAAACCACTCGGACTAATATGACCATAACCAACCGTGGTGTAAGTTTGAATACTAAAGAAAAAGGCTTGACCAAATTTATCGATAGAATTTACTGCGCTAATTCCGTTTAAATGCTGTACACCTATCATATAATAAATACTCGCAAAAGCAAAATTTACTAAAAAATAAAATGCAAAAATAATAAAGAAAAATTTCCATCTGGGAATAGTCAACATCGTGTGGTACCAACTAATGCTGTCAAAAAAACCAATTCCAGTTTTTCTTACGTTTGCATTTCCCGATTTGGTAACAAATCTGCCACCATAACTTGATGCATTGGTTCCAAAACCTGTATTACTATCAGTTTTAGCGTTTGAATTTATTTTTTTTCTAAAGGCCATAATCTAAAATATGTTAGCAAAGCTACTAAAAAAATAATGACAATTTATGGCTATTTTAGAAACTAAATTTAAGTCAATATCACTACATTTGAAACAAATTATTACAAGAAAATGCTCAAGTCTAAAGAAAATTTCGAAATTCAAAAAAAGCTCACAATTGTTATTGTAACTTTATTTTTAATCAAATTAGCTGCATGGTTTTACACCAATTCAGTTGCTATTTTAACAGACACATTAGAATATACAATAAATGTAATAAGTGGATTTATAGGTTTATATAGTTTGTATTTATCCTCCAAACCTAAAGATAAAAATCATCCGTATGGTCACGGAAAAGTAGAGTTTTTATCAGCAACAATAGAAGGAACTTTAATGATAGTTTCAAGCTTTGTAATTCTATATGAAGCTATAAATAACTTGAAACATCCGCATGAATTAAAGCAACTAGATTACGGAATTTTTTTGGTAGCACTTACTGGTGTTATAAACTATATTGTAGGTTATTTATCAATCAAAAACGGTAAGAAAAACAACTCGTTAGCGCTTATTGCAACAGGAAAACACATGCAATCAGACACTTATGCAACGTTAGGAATTGTAATTGGATTAATCCTAATTTATTTTACACATTACACCTGGATTGATAGTGTTGTAGCATTTGTTTTTGCGCTAATAATTATAGTTTCGGGTTATAAAATTTTGCGTTCTTCAATAGCAGGAATTATGGATGAAGCCGATGATGAATTGTTAGAAAAAATGGTCACTTTTTGCGCAACACACCGACGAGAAAACTGGATTGATCTGCACAATTTGCGGTTTATAAAATATGGTGGAACATTGCATTTGGATTGTCATTTAACGATTCCGTGGTTTTTCAATATTCACGAAGGACACAAAGAAGTTGACGAGTTAGAAAAAATTGTAAAAAATAATTTTGGTGACAGCGTTGAATTGATGGTACACACCGATGGTTGCTTGGAATTTTCGTGTAAAATTTGTGATAAAAAAGATTGCCCAATGCGTGTACATCAATTTGAGAAAAAAATTGATTGGACCATTGAAAATGTTTCTAGTGATAGCAAACATACTATTGCATCTTTTTAGATTATTTACAAAAGATTTGTATATTTATAAGTTAGTGGCTAAATTACCTCAAAATTGCCCAAAAAATTACAAATCAATGAATTGGAACATATTTAAGGATGAAAACAAATTAGAAAAAATTAAAAAGCGATTAAAAAAATTGCCTTGGAATGTTGACGTTAATATAGTCATAGAATTACTTAAGCCTTGTATTTCAATAAAAACTAAAATTCCTTTTGAGAAAATAAGTATTGGGAAATCAAAATTCGGTGGACTTCCAGATTTGCCAACAGAAACAATATGGCCAAACTTAAATGGATTTCCTTTCGCTTTTATCGCTCAAATTAATTTAGAAGAAATAAAATTTGACACTGAAAACAAACTGCCTAAAAAGGGAATCTTATATTTCTTCTTCTCAACAAATCAAACAGACTATCAATACGAATCTTTTGAAAAAATACACAAGGTTTTGTATTTTGACAATAAAACAAATAATTTAAAAACATCTGAATACCCAAAAAAATATAATGAATTGGCAAAGTTCAAAGAATGTTCAGTTGAATTTTACGAGCATTATTCACTTCCATCTTATCAAAATTATCAAATTATTGAAAATGGATTTACAGATGAGGACGAAAATTTACTATTTGAAGCTAATGAAATAATCTGCGAAATTACAACTGCAAACCAAGACATTGGACATCAAAGTTTAGGTAGTGCAAATGCAGTTCAAGGCGATGTAAGTTGTTATTGGGCTAATCAAGAGTCAAGTATTCAAAACGAAAAAATTGAAAATAAGAAATTGGAATTTCAGAAAAATGAAAAAGATATAATTCTGTTACTTCAAATTGATATGTTAGACGAAAATCCAGAATTTAATAAATTTGGAGCAAGTGGCGGAATATATTTTGGAATAAGAAAACAAGATTTGGAAAACCAAAACTTTGAAAAAACTAAATTTACAATTCAAAATTCTTAATAAATACAGTGTCTAACCGCGGCTAGGAGAAATAGCGAGAAATAAAACATTACAACTCAACCCAACCAACTCTTAAAATCACTCACTTTTTCTCTACTAACCACAACTTCATCTTCTTTGTAAGTTGGCAAAATCACTTTCAATCTTGAGTTCGAATACATTTGAATTTCCTTAATGGCTTTCATCGGAATTATAAATTTGCGTGAAACTCTATAAAATTCTTTTGGGTTAAGCTCAATTTCTAATTGCTCCAAAGTTTGATCTAATAAATAATCACGACCATCAAAAGTGTGCAAATATGTACCTTTATTTTCACTAAAAAAACATTCAACTTCTTCAATAGCAACCATTTTAAGTTGTTGTCCCATTTTTATAGTAAATCTTTTTTTGAATTCTCTATCAATTGGATTTACTAACATTTTTTTTATCATTTCAAAATCTAATGAAGCTATGGAACTTTTTTGAAATTGATTTTTAAATTTTGAAATGGCAGTTTCTAAATCATCTTCATCAATTGGTTTCAATAAATAATCAATGCTGTTTAGCTTGAACGCACGCAAAGCATATTCATCATAAGCTGTAGTGAAAATAACCGCACTTTTAATGTCAATTTGTTCAAAAATTTCAAACGATAATCCATCGGAAAGTTGAATATCAAGAAAAATCAAATCAGGATGAATGTTGTTTTTAAACCAATTAATTGATTCTTCAACAGAGTGCAGCATTTGATTTACATGCAAACCCAATTTCTCAACTTTGCGTTGTAGCAATCTAGCTGCAGGTTTTTCGTCTTCTATAATGATTATGTTCATTTAAAATTATTTATGGTATTTAATTGAAAGCTTTAAAGTTAATTACTCAAATTTATTAGTTTTTTCCTTATCCATTAATTGTTTAATTTTTCGTTCTTCCCAATTGTTACCAAAAAAAATAGAACTTCCAAAAACTGATAATCCATGAGCAACTAAACCAATTCCCCAGAAAAAAGCTGTTGAATAAGTATGCCAATGAAAAAACACATCATTTGTAAGAGTCTTTTCATCATCAAACCGTTGTCCGACAATTAAAAATATATTTACTAAAATATAAACTAAAACGTGAACATAAAAACGTTTTATGCGTTTAACTCTTCTAAAAGCTTCATAATAATCTTGACTTGAAATACCACTTTCTTGATTAAAATTTTGGAACATTTGTTCTCTTTCGTATCGTTTCATAATTATTTTTATTTCCAGTTAGTTTTTGCTTGATTTTCTTTATCCATAAGTTCTTTTATCTTTCTTTCTTCCCAGTTTTTACCTAAAAATGGCGAATAATTAAAGACTTTCATTCCGTGAAAAACTACGCCAACACCCCAACCTATTAAGGGCCAAAAAAACCATAATTCGTTAGGCGACGTCATTAAATTTAATATCAAGAAAAACCCGTTAAAAATGATATACGAAATCAAGTTTCCGTAAAATCCTTTAATATCATTTACTCGTTTTTTGGCGTTGTAATAACGTTCTTCCTCAGTGAAATTTAGTTCCATTACTTCCAGTTTTTAGTGTTTTTATCTTTTTCTAAAATTTCTCTAATTTTGCGTTCTTCCCAATTAGTTCCGTATCCAAATACCTTGAAAGCGTGCATCAATACTCCAAATCCCCAACCTGCTGCCGAAAACCAAAACCATTGAAATTGCGGTGAAAAACGTAAATTTATAAATATCAAAATCGGAATAATACAACAGTATGAAATAAGATTTCCATAAAATCCTTTGAGCTCTTCAACTCTTTTTTTAGCTCTATAGTAAGATGTATTTTCCAATGGATTTTTAGCTGTTTCCATAAAACTTATTTGTTTAGTTAAAATTGGTAAATGCACAGAAAAATCAATAGTAGTTTCTTCGATAAGTACATTTCTATTAGTTAAAATTGCATATCGACTCACAATATTTTGCAAGCCAACTCCACGCCTATCTTGCAATACTTCTTTCTTTTGCAGGTTGTTTTGAACTACTAAAAAATTATCTTTTACAAAAATCTTTATATGTAATGGTTTTTGTTCACTAATCACATTATGTTTAATCGAATTTTCTAATAATAACTGCAATGAAAGCGGTACAACTTTAGCTTCAAGATTATCGAAATTTTCAGGTAGTTCAAAGGTTAAACTGTTTTCAAAACGCATTTTTAGCAAATTCATATAGGTTTTTGCAAAAGCTAATTCTTCTTGAACCGTTACTAATTCTTTGTCTTTTTGTTCTAAAACATAACGATAAATCTTAGATAATGAAGTTGTAAATCGTTGTGCATTTTCGGGATTTTCTTCAATTAAAGAACTCAAAACATTCAAACTATTGAAAAGAAAATGCGGATCAATTTGATTTTTCAAACTTTCAAATTGTGCATTAGCAGTTCCAGCAATAATCTTTTGTTCTTTGACTTTATTTTCGGTAAAAGCTCGATAAAAATTAAAGGCATATAATGATAAGGTCACAAAAAAAGTTATGATAATTGCAACTACATAATTTCCTGGATTTTCATTTTTAAGATATAATTCAAATGTTTTTTGGTTTACAATAACTTCTTCAAAAATTCGTAGCAAAAAAATTACAAATAACGAAACTAAAAAGGAACCAATAAATCCGATTATAATTCGGGTTAATGAAAACCTATTTTCTTGAAAAACTTTATCTAAGTAACAAAATAATAATGAATTAGCCGATGAAAGTGAAAAAGTATATAAAGCTGTATAACCAAAACCTATCAATAAATTAATGTCAAATTTTAAATGGTTTCCGAAAATTACATTCAACAATTGTATCACTCCAAAAATGATTATTGATAAAATAAATGTTCGCTTGAAACTTGTTTTTGATAGGTTCATTTTAACTTTGTATTTTAATTAAAGTCAGTTAAAGACTGTACTTTTTATATTTAGCTCAATTTATTTACCGCAATTAGCCAAAACTTCTTTAGCTCTGTCTAATCCCCAATTAGGTGAAAATGCTGTTTCTGGTTTAAATTTAGCAAATAAATCTACTGCTTTTTCAACTCTACTACAAATTTCTTTTACATCAGCACCAGTCCATTTTGCGCCACCTAAGTCAAATTCGGCTCTTTCAAATGCTACTCTAGGATTTTCTGGAGCCAACATAGATGCTTTCATATAAATTCCGCTAATTTTTGGAGAAAGTGACATTCCGTAAGTCATTGGATCAGATGCTAAAAGTGCTGTTTTAGCCATAGCTTCAACCACTAAAAGTTCAACATTATTTGGATTTTTGGCCAATTCAATATCCAGCGCAGCATTTGCTTTAGCTAACAAAGCAGTTATTTTATCTTTATTTGCCGGATTAAAAGCTTCAGTTGTACTAATTAATGCAATGTAATAATTTGGTAACCAGTTGTCTTTTTCTGCAGATGCAATTCTTTCAAAAACGGCTGTTGCTTCTGTTGCTTTTCCTTCTTTCCAAAGTCCTAATGCTTTTCCCATTCCTTGTTCATACTGCGTTTGTGCTGTTACGAATGAACAAATAAAAAACGTAATTGCTGTGATAATTTTAGTCATGATTTCTGTTTTTAAAGTTATTTATATATTAATGATTGAAACTTCTTGTTGTTATTTCTTATGTAAAAGTAGTTTAGTTGGTATTCTTATAAAATTTATAGTTACTGAACTGTCGATTTTTAATGATGAATTGTTTTTTTAAAGGTTTTAGAGTATTTAGGCACTAAGTAACTGAGAATCTTAGAACCTCACTAATTAAAGATTCTTTAACTGGTTGTCTTTCTTGTCATCACTTATTGTCCAAAAGAAACCTAAGAATATAAATCTATCTGCTGTTGGTGTGATGGCTCTTCTTTGATACATATTATTTGAGTCTGGATTTGAAGCATATTCGTAACCAAACACATTTTGAGTTCCTAAAACATTTGACATTGAAAAATAAAGTATTTTTTGAGACGAAATTAAATAAGCCCAACTCATACTCAAATTGTTATAATTTTTAGTTTTTCCGTTCATAAAAACAACTTCATTCGGATTATTGTATGGTCGCCCAGATGAAAAACTGTTGGTAATACTCAATTGTGATTTCCATTTGTCAATCCAATATTTTCCTACCAAAGATAAAGTATGATCGGCTACAAAACTGGGTGTAACTTTGGCAGAATAATTTTTATAATCTCTTTTGGTATCAATGTAAGAATAGGAAACCCAGTACTCAAGATTTTTAAACGTTTTTCCATCGCGCCAAAAAACGTCTAAACCTTTAGCATAACCTTGTCCGTTATTGGTATAATTACTTGAAAACATTGCTGTTGATGTATCAAATTTTACTAAATCTGAATATTGTTTCAAATAAATTTCGGTTCTAAATGTTTGTTTAGCTTTACTAAATTGGTAATTCAAAATATAATGTGATGCTTTTTCGCTGCTTAAATAATCAGCATATTTTAAACAATCTTGTTTTGGCGCTTGAGTAAAATTTCCGTACGCTAACGAAAATTGAGAATTTTTTCCGGTTTTGTATGCCAATGAAATCCTCGGAGCAATGGCATTTTCTTTCAAATAATCATTATTAGAAGCTCTAACTCCAATTTTAGCTGCAAATTTTTTAGAGAAGAAAATATCAGCTTCTGTATAAATCGCTGCAATATTAGCATCATAACCGCTTGTTGAATTAAAACCTGAATTACTTTTAAAATTTTCATCAAATTTGATAATAAAATAATCGCCACCAAATGATAATTTGATTCTATCTGAAAAAGATTTTTTGAATTTTAATTTTAAATGCGATGAATGTTCGCCGTTATTTATTTTATCCAAATCTAAAATGATATCGTTTTTAGAATAACCATAACTTATTCCGGTTGCAAGTTGCCAGCCGTCGCCAAAATTACCTTTGTATGAAGAATTTAAATAAAAATTATCATTAGTTAAATTGACTCTAATTTTAGACGGTGAATTAATACTTTCTTGATTGATATCAAATTGTGAAGCATCGAAAGCAGCATATAATTTAAACATTCCGTTAGTAAATTGATGACGAAAAACGGTCTCGCCAGATAACGATTGAAAGGGTTTATTCCATTCTACATTTTGATGAACTAAAGCTTGATATGGCGCCAAATTGATATAAGACGTATTAAAACTTATAGAATTTTTACCCCAAATTTGAGTATTTGCTAATCCTAAACCTACTGTCATCAATGAAATATCTATTTTTTCTTTTACTTCTTCTTCTTTTGTATTTAATAATAAAACACTTGACAACGCTTCGCCATATTCAGCTGAATAACCGCCTGTTGAAAATGAAATTCCGCTAAAAAGAAAAGGTGAAAATCGTCCACGAGTTGGTAAATTTTGTGTTGTTGCGCCATAAGGTTGCGCTACACGAATTCCGTCTACATAGGTTTGAGCTTCATCTGCTTCGCCACCACGTACAAACAATCGTCCATCTTCAGCTACATTATTAGTTCCAGGAAGTGTTTGCAATGCAGCAACAATATTCGCATTAGAACCAGCAGTTGTAACAATATCCAAAGGTTTTAAAACCGAAACTCGAGCTTTTTCACCAGCATCAAATGTTCCTGCGGTAATCACAACAGCATCTAAAGTATTGACACTTTCTTTTAATTTGATAATTTGATTATTGAATTTTTCAATTTCAATTGGTAGGCTTAAAGTTTCAAATCCTAAGAAACTAATTACTAAAATTTTAGTTCCTTTTTCGGTTGTTGGAAAAGTAAATTCACCTTTTTCATTGGTCGAAGTTCCGTCGTAAGAACCATTTATAAAAATATTGGCTCCTATAATTGGATTGTTTTTTTCGTCGACTACTTTTCCTGATAAACTTGTTTGCGAAAAGCAAAAATTGATACTAATTAATAGCAAAAGAGTGCAAAGAGATTTCATATTTATTGGTTTTGATGAAGCAAAGTTGCACCAATGCGTAAATTTATAAAATTAAAACTAACCGAAATGTTGAATTTTTAGGATGAGTTGTATTTAAAATTAAAAAAATGAATGTTTAAAAGATAACGTTAATTCATTTGAAGAAAACAAAATATTTTATTATTATTGCATTAAATAAATAATTTAAAACCATGAAATATATTAAATCTCTTTTAGCTGTTGTAGCATTTTTTACATTTAGCTCAATTTCTGCTCAAGTAATTACTGATAAATGGAAGCAAATGCATGATTATCATGAATTATTATCTAAAACTTTTCATCCTGCAGAAGAAGGAAATTTTGAACCAATAAAAAATTCATCAGAACAATTAGTAGAAAAAGCTGAGGCATTAGATTTAAAAACAATGCCACAAGATTTAAGAACAGGTAAATTAGATGAAACTATTTTATTATTAAAAAAACAAACCAAAACTGTTAATGATTTAGTTCAGAGAAAAGCGCCAAACGCTGAAATCATGAGAGCATTTGAAAATCTTCACGATATATTTCACAGAATAGTTGAAATTTGTCAACCAGGAAAATAATATTTTAAACCTAGCAATTAGCTAGGTTTTTTTTTGAAACAATTTTTGAATTGATTTAGTATTGATTCTTACCTTTGCAAAAAAATACTTCATGTCAAATATATATTTAGGCTATCATTTTACAGTTGAACCCAAAGAATTAGGTTCTGAAATTCTTATTGCTGAATTGGGAGAAAAACCATTTGAAAGTTTTATTGAAACCGATTTGGGAATTGTAGCTTACATTCAAAAAGACCTTTGGACAGAAGATGTTTTAGAAGATATTTACATTCTTAATTCGCCCGAATTTACTATTTCGTATAAAATGGAAGAAATAGATCAAGTAAATTGGAATGAAGAATGGGAAAAGAATTTTGAGCCAATTGATGTTGATGGAAAATGTCATGTTCGAGCGCCATTTCATCCAAAAACCGAAGCTGAATTTGATATTATAATCGAACCCAAAATGAGTTTCGGAACCGGACATCATGAAACTACACACATGATGATTCAACATTTATTAGAAAATGATGTTACTGGAATGAAAACTTTAGATATGGGTTGTGGCACAGCAATTTTAGCAATTTTAGCCGAAATGAAAGGTGCAAAACCTATTGATGCAATTGATATTGACAATTGGTGTTATTTGAATTCGATTGAAAATGCAGAACGCAATAATTGTAGCGAAATAACTGTTTATGAAGGCGATGCAGCCTTGTTGAAAGGTAAAAATTATGATTTAATTATTGCCAATATTAACAGGAATATTTTGTTGAATGATACGCAGGCTTATGTAGATTGTTTAAATTCTAATGGAACTATTCTTTTTAGTGGTTTTTACACAGAAGACATTCCTTTTATTGATGCTTCTTGCACTGAAAAAGGTTTAACTTATGTTAAAAAATTTGAAAGAAATAATTGGGTTTCATTGAAATATATAAAAAATAATTAAATTTACTTTTCAAATTTAATCTTGAAATAATAAATTAGAAATGAGTACAATAGAAAAAGTACAAGAAGATGTAGCTGTTGAAGAACAAATAGGAATTAACAACGAAATTGTTCTTTACAACGATGACGTAAACACTTTAGATCATGTAATTGAGACTTTAATTCGAGTGTGCAAACATTCCGATTTACAGGCTGAACAATGTGCCATTTTAGTTCACTATAAAGGTCAATGTACTGTAAAAACTGGTTCGTTTGATGAATTAAAACCTCAATGTACTCAATTACTAGAAGCAGGATTGAGTGCAGAGATAATTTGATTAATGAGGTAAATTATCCTTAATTAATCCATATAAAAAAGTTCCTAGTAAAGCTCCAATTAAAATAAAGCCAACGCTCATAAATCCGGCGCCGATTAGAATAAAAATTGGTCCCGGACAAGCTCCAACCATTGCCCATCCTAGTCCAAAAAACAATCCGCCTATCCAATATCTAAAAGTTCCTTTTTCTTTATCTTGAATTTCAATTGGTGCGCCTTTAATATCTTTAATTTGATATTTTTTTATGATTTGTATTCCAATTACACCTGTGATTATTGCTGTCATTATAATTCCGTACATGTGAAACGAATCAAATTGAAACATTTCATAAATTCTATACCATGAAACGGCTTCCGATTTAGTTAAAACTATTCCAAAAACAAATCCGACAAGTAAATATTTTAAAATTTTCATAAATAAATTTAAAAAATTAATGGAAAAATAAAATTAACCATGATTAAACCTCCAACAAAAAAACCAATAACTGCTTTTAATGATGGTAATTGAAAGTTACTCAATCCAGAAATAGCATGTCCAGAAGTACAACCTCCAGCATATCTTGAACCAAATCCTATTAATAAACCTCCAATTAATAACATTATTATTTTATTCAAAGAAGTGAATACAGCATTGCCAAAAATTGCGTCTGGTAGTAACTTTGCATTTGGAGCGTCAATACCTAAATTTTGTAATTTTTGAATTGTTGACGGATTTATTGCCACATTAGAAGCATCACTAAGGTAATGAGTTGCAACAAAACCTCCAATCATTGCGCCTAAAACTACAATTAAATTCCAGCGTTGCGACTTCCAATCCCAATTAAAAAAGGAAACTCGTTTGCCAATTCCGGTCATGGAACACAAACTTCTTAAATTAGATGACATTCCGAAAACCTTACCAAAATAGATTAATGATAGCATTACCATTCCGATTATGAAACCCGAAATAGACCAATGCCAAGTATGAGTAATAAATTCCATAAGAATACTTTTTTTACAAAAATAAAGATAGTGGTTTGATATTTGATTATAAATTAACATATTTGAATAAAATAATTATTTTTTGAAAATGAAAAAATACAATTTACTCTTTTTACTAGCCATATTGTGCGTTTTAGTATCTTGTGGTGGAATAAAATCTACTTTAAAAAATGTTGATGATTCAGCAACTAAACCAGTAGTTATTAGCAGACAATTTGTTTTAACCGAATATGCATTAGACAATAAATATGCTTATGATAAAGATTATCCTGTTAATTTAGGATTTGAGAATGAAAAATATTCACCTAAAAACATTACTTATTTCTTCAATGCACTAACCGGACCAAATGGCGAAAAAATTAGTTATGAAAAAATAGATACTTGCTGTCCGTTTCCCACTAAAAAAAGTGTTATGGGTGCCGGTACACTTGAAATTTATCAAGTAACTATTGAAGGATCAGACAAAAAGTTGATTTTGTATATTAATATATATGAAAAAGGAAAAGTTCTTTGCCCAAAAGGATTTTTAATTAAGAAACCTTCAACATCTAATAATTAATTATATTATTTTTAACATATATTAAAGCTTCTAATACCTTAATTAGAAGCTTTTTTCTTATTATATTTGCATGTCAAAATTAAATCAAAATGAATATACACAATATCCCACAAATCAAGCATATAGAAAGTGGTAATTTCTTTTTATTGGCTGGACCTTGCGCAATTGAAGGAGAAGAAATGGCATTTCGCATTGCCGAAAAATTAATTACAATTACTGAAAAATTAGAAATTCCTTTTGTATTTAAAGGTTCTTTTAAAAAAGCCAATCGTTCTAGAATAGATAGTTTCTCTGGAATTGGAGATGAAAAAGCATTAAAAATTCTTCGAAAAATTTCTGAAACATTTCACGTTCCAACCGTTACTGATATTCACACGAATGAAGATGCAGCTATGGCAGCAGAATATGTTGATGTTTTACAAATTCCTGCATTTCTTGTAAGACAAACTGATTTAGTTGTTGCTGCAGCAAATACTGGAAAAATTGTAAATTTAAAAAAAGGACAATTTATGAGTCCGGAAAGCATGAAACATGCCGTTCAAAAAGTTTTAGACTGTCAAAATCAAAATGTTATGGTTACTGATAGAGGAACTATGTTTGGTTATCAAGATATGGTAGTTGACTTTAGAGGTATTCCAACAATGCAAAATTATGCCACAACGGTTTTAGATGTTACCCATTCATTACAACAACCTAATCAAACCGAAGGAGTTACAGGCGGTAGACCAGATATGATTGAAACAGTTGCTAAAGCTGGTATAGCTGTTGGCGTTGATGGTATTTTTATCGAAACTCATTTTGATCCTGCAAATGCAAAAAGTGATGGCGCCAACATGCTTCACTTAGACTATTTTGAAGGCTTGATGACTAAATTAGTAGCCATCAGAAAAACTGTTAATCAATTTTAATTAGTACAAAAAATGTTATTTAAATTAAAAAAATTAAACTTAGTATTATTCTTAATAATATCTCAAATTACAATTGGTCAAGAAATTTCAAAACCAATTAAATATTCAGCACATAACAAAGGTAAAATTTTCTTTTCATTTGGAGGAAATAGAGATAAATTCTCGAAATCTGATATTCATTTTACTGGAAACAACTTTGATTTTACAGTTTATGATGCTGTTGCAGAAGACAAACCTAAAGGATGGAATATTGATTATATCAATCCAACTAGAATGACAATTCCGCAAACAAACATGAAGTTCGGATATTTTATTAGTGACCATTATTCGATTTCAATTGGAGTTGATCACATGAAATATGTTTTTACTCAAAGTCAAACTGCAAATGTTTCGGGATATATAAATTTGCCAGCTTCAGAACTAGGAACAAATCATAACGGAAATTATAATAATATGCCTGTAGACTTTAGTGACGGTACGTTCTTAAAATTTGAACATACTAACGGATTGAATTATGTAAATACTGAATTCGCAAGATTTGACGATGTTTCTAATTTATTCAAATTACCTAATACTGATAAATTTCAAATAAATCTTACAGAAGGAGTTGGAGTTGGTTTTCTTTATCCAAGAACAGATGCAACCGTTTTAGGAAAAAAAGAACATGATGAATTTCATATTGCAGGTTATGGATTTTCCGCTAAAGCAGGTTTAAATTTTAATTTTTTCAAATACTTTTTTATACAAACAGAGCTAAAAGGTGGTTACATCAATATGCCAGATATTCAAATTACTTATGATAATTCTGAAAAAGCATCACAACACTTTATGTTTATTCAAAGTATTATATCCTTCGGTGTAAATTACAAAATATAAAAAAGTTAAAATTATTATTTTTCTGAATTTAATTATCAATTAAATATTTTTTTTATATTTTTGGTAATTATCTATTTTCTATTAAACAAAACCAAACAATCTATATTCTATGAAAAAAATTATTTTATTAACTCTTACTTTATTATTTTCTATTGTAGGTTATTCCCAATTTCCAACTCCAGGTACTGAAGGTTTTGAAGGCACTACTGGTGCCGATTTGCCAGCGCCAACTACGCCAAGTGCATGGACATTAGGAACTGGAGCTACAGGAAACCAATGGGCTATTTTTGACAATGGCGTAGGTTTAACCAGACGATGGAATATTACTACAGTCGCTGCCAATGTTTATGCAGGTACTAACTCTGCCTTTATGGATAGAGAGAATATTGGAATCAACAATACTTCTGAAGATTATTTAGCTACTCCATTAGTTACTGTTCCAACAAACGGACAATTACGTTTTTGGACAAGATCTACAATCAATGCTGCTAATGGAACAGAATACTTCATTAAAGTATATGATAATGCTACGGCAGCTGGTCAAACTACAATTGCAAATTATACTGCAACACCAGCACAATGGACAGAAGCAACGCTTTCTGCAACATACAATATTTATGAAGAAAAGGTAGTTGACTTATCAGCTTTTGCTGGACATCAAGTTTACATAGCTTTCATGATGAGATTCACTCAGCCAACCGCTAGTTTAGGTGGTGATAGATGGTTGATAGATGATATTAGACTAGTACAACAATGTTTTGTTCCTACTGCAGGAACAGCAACACCTCAAGCAACCACTGCTACTTTATCGTGGACAGATGCTACAGGAACTTCTTGGGAAATTGAGGTTTTACCCGCAACAGGCACACCAACCGGAATTGCCACAGGAACATCAACAACTACAACCTACAGCGCACCTGGTTTAACAGCTAATACAAATTATGTATTCTACGTTAGATCAGTATGTGGACCAGGACTTTCTAGTGCTTGGGCAGGACCATTTCCGTTTACAACTACTATTGCACCTATTGGATGTGGTGGTAATTTTGTAGATTCTGGTGGACCAACAGGCAACTATGCAAATAGTGAGAATATTACAACGCTT
>NZ_JAPQNT010000006.1 GCF_028867965.1 Flavobacterium sp. SUN046 | reverse complement strand
AACGGCATCAATAATTGGAGTTGCTACAGTAATAGTTACTACAGCTGTATCGCAATTAGTTGGGTTTAATTTTTCACAAATTTGGTAGGTGATAGTATAAGTTCCAGCAGGCGTTCCAGCAGGCACAGAAATCTGACCAGTTGTAGTGTCAACCACAGGAACTGGAGCAACACCAATAGCAATAGCAGGAGTTACTACTGTTAAGTTCACTTGAGCAATAGTTACAGCAGCACCATTTAAAGTATCAGGACCATTTCCGTTAGCAGTTAAAACATTTCCAGCATTTGGATTACCAGTTGTTCCATTTCCACCAGCAACAGTATCGTTTACAGCGTCAATAACAGCATTAGTAACGGTAACAGTAACTGTAGCGGTATCACAATTAGTTGGATTTAACTTTTCACATATTTGGTACGTTACTACATAATTTCCAGAAGGCGTTCCAGGCGCAACATTTACAGAGCCAGTAGCCGTGTTTAAAGTCACACCAGCATTGGTAGTTGAAATTTGAGTAAGGTTAACAGTAGCTAGAGTAGCTCCAGCACCGTTTAAAGTATCGTTTACAAGAACATTAGCAAGAGATTGACCACCAGCAGCACCAATAACTGAAGCACCAGCATCATTAACCGCATCAATAATTGGAGTTGCTACAGTAATAGTTACTACAGCTGTATCGCAATTAGTTGGGTTTAATTTTTCACAAATTTGGTAGGTGATAGTATAAGTTCCAGCAGGCGTTCCAGCAGGAACAGAAATCTGACCAGTTGTAGTGTTAACCACAGGAACTGGAGCACCACCAATAGCAACTGCAGGAGTTACTACTGTCAAGTTTACTTGAGCAATAGTAACAGGAGTACCATTTAAAGTATCAGGACCATTTCCGTTAGCAGTTAAAACATTTCCAGCATTTGGATTACCAGTTGTTCCATTTCCACCAGCAACAGTATCGTTTACAGCGTCTATAGATGCTGCACCAACAGGTACTGTTACAATCGCAGTATCACAATTGGTTGGATTTAAAACTTCACAAATTTGGTATGTTAAGGTATAAGTACCTGCAGGAGTTCCTGGCGCAACATTCACACTACCAGTAGCAGTATTTAAAGTCACACCAGCATTGGTAGTTGAAATCTGAGTTAAGATTACATTTGATGTTGTTGCAGGAACTCCATTTACAAAATCATTAATTAATACATTAGCTACTGATTGACCACCAATAAATCCATTTATAAGAATACCATTATCATCTCTTGCATCAATAATTGAATTAACAGGAACAGGTACAGATGTTGAAGTATTATTTGAAAGGTTAGGATCACTTTGACTTCCATTAATTGTTGCTGTATTGCTATAAGATCCAGATGGATTAACTTTCGCTACAATTGTCAAAGTTGCATTTGAACCATTATTTAAATTACCAATTGTCCAATTAGGAGATGTCCATGTTCCAGTAGATGGAGTTACACTTACTATAGTATATCCAGCTGGAATAGCATCATTAACAGTCACTCCAGTAGCATTACTAGGACCATTATTAGATGCAGTGATAGTAAAAGTAACATTAGTTCCAATAATAGGAGACATGTTACTGGCTACTTTTACTACTGCCAAATCAGCTAAAGGAACAGGAACAGGAGTTGAAGTTGATGAATTATTAGATGGGTTAGGATCAGTTTGACTACCTGAGATTGTTGCTGTATTAGCATAAATTCCAGTAGCTTTTACAGTTGCTACAACAGTCATTGTTGTAGAAGCACTTATTCCTAAATTCCCAATTGTCCAATTAGGAGAAGTCCAAGTTCCGGTTGAAGGAGTAGCGCTTACTAATGTATATCCAGTAGGTATAGCATCATTAACTGTAACTCCGGTTGCTAGACTAGGACCGTTATTAGTTGCTGTAATTGTAAAGGTAACATTACTTCCAACATTTGGTGTTGAATTATTTACTATTTTAATTACAGAAAGATCAGCTAATGGATTTGGTACTGGTGTTGAAGTGGATGTATTATTTGCTAAATTAGGATCGCTATTTACTCCGGTTATTGTTGCCGTATTTGAGTAAATACCAGCTATATTAACTGTTGCAATAATATTTAAAGTTGCTGTTGCTCCATTTGCAAAAGCTCCAATTGCCCATACACCTGTTAAATTATTGTAAGTACCAACTGAAGGAGTTGCACTTACTAAAGTATAACCTGTTGGCAAGATATCAGTTGCAACTGCATTTGGTTCATTACTTATTCCTAGGTTACTGGCAGTAATGGTGAAAGTTACATTTGTTCCTACATTTGGAGTAGCGTTACTTACAGTTTTAACTACTCTTAAATCAGAACAACCTTTGTAAACTATTGTACTAACGCTAGCACTAGTTAATCCCCAACCCCAAGTATTAAGTAAACGACCATTACCAAAATCATTACATGTGATACCGTCGGTTTCATTAGCACCAACAGCCGGCGCAGGAATTACATTAGATAAATTTCCATTACCGCTCCATGCTCTAGTAGGACTTGGAGTACCGTTTAATGAATTATTTAAACCAGTTCCAGTTGTATTATTATTAGCGTCAGTACAATCAGTTCCAACACTTGTTAAACCACTATCATCCCAAAACATTTGAGAATTTGAAATTGCTGTTGGTGCAATTGATTGAACATTAAAACCATTTTTATTTAACTCTGCATCATACATTGGTAAATTAAAACGACCAGCTAAATAATTCAATGTTAATGTCATATTTGCTCCATCAGGAACAACTACACCAAGACCGTTTAAACCATCCCATAAAAAAGAGTTGTTTCCTGCAGGTACGCCATAAGCTTCTAAAATTACATCGGCAGAAAGTGCCTGATATCCTGGTACTCCATTTAAGTCTATAACTAAACGAACATCACCCGGATTTGAAATATTATAATTAATCGAAAAAGGCCCACAATTAGAAATTGCAGGATTCAAAAATGTAGGCGCTACAGGCAAAGATGCTATTGGATATAATAGCGGATCGGGATTATTTAAAAACACTTTATAACCATTACTTAAGGCAGGAACAATTGCGGTATTTATAGATTTCCGTGTAATATTAAATGCTCCTATAGGGTTTACACCATAATTATTAACTGCTAGATTCCAAGCAATTGGTTGAAAACCTGGACGAAAATCTACAAATAAAACTACTTGATCTGCAGTATAAACATAAAAGTTAGGTTCAGAATTTGCAGTTACTAAGTTTCCGTAATTACTATCAACTGCAACGAAACCCCATTTATCTGAATGGACACGACCATTTTTTTTAATTCCTAGAGTAGTAGCAACAGTCATATCAAATAATGCACCAACAGCTCTATCAGAGGAAGTTGATAATGCAGTTACTCCGCCATCATTACTTCGGTAAAATTCTATCCAGTGTTCACCAGAAACCGTAGGACTAAAAGTTAGAGGTGAATAACCTGTTGTTACACCACCAATATTTGGACCTGCTAATGCTTGAGCATGCGTATCAATACTACCAGCTGAACCAGCAACATTATTCCACAAACCAGACATAACAACTGTGCCGCTTGGATTTTTAATTCGGTAGTATAAATTATTTAATCTTGCTGGAACTCCAACGGAATAACCTCTCCAGTCGAAACCAAAGTACATTCTTTCTGTTGCAGCATTAGCAATATTAAAATAAATTCTATTATCATCTCCAGCATTGAAGTAAGATCCACTTGCTAAATCGGGAGCTACTAAAACCGCAGTAATATTAGCTGCATTTGGAGAAAGTGTAGGTGTACCTTCAGCAAATACCGATGTAGAAATAAGAACTATAAAAAGTGAAAAGATTAACTTTAACTTGTTTAAGTTTTTCAAAAGCGTAGTTGTTTGCATAGTTTTTAATGCTTAATTAATTTTATTTTGGGTAAATGAAATCTTGAAATTTGATAAAAAAAAGTTATTAACATTTTCAGTCAAGTTATTCACGATACAAAAATAGTTTGATATTTTTTCATTCTATCATTTAATCTATGAATAGCCTTTAAACTCGTTTAAATACATTTCAAAATTTAATTTTTTACGTAATTATTTGAAATTCATTTGTTTATTGTGATTTTTGGTAGAATATGTTCTACTTTTTCAATAAATTAAATATTTTTAAAATATTCTTGATTTATATTTTCTAATTTTATTGTTATAAATCTTTGTCGAAAGTAATTAGCTTTTTTATATCTACCAAAAAAAATATCGATAAAGTGTAAAAAAAGATAGATAAATGACAAAAAAGTATATATTCTGTATATAAATACTTACAAATAATATTTATGAAAAACATCATTTTAGTTAGGCACGCAAAGTCAAGTTGGAAGTTTTCAGTTGATGATTTTGACCGAAATATTACTTTTAACGGAATTGAAAACTCTATAAAAGTTGCAAATAATTCTTTAAAATTGATACATAATGAGTCAATTATATGGTCAAGTCCTGCAAAAAGAGCTTATGAAACTGCAAAAATTGTAATTGAGTATTGGCAAATAGACACTAAATCAATTCTATTGAATAATGATTTGTACACTTTTGACTCAATTGAACTTGAAAAAATTGTTAAATCTTGCACAAATGACTACAACAATTTAATTCTTTTTGGTCATAATAGTGCCATTACAGATTTTGTTAATAAATTTGGAGACATCTTTGTTGAAAATGTTCCAACATCTGGATTGGTTTCAATTAATTTTGATACCGATGATTGGAATCACATCACCAAAGGTAAAATCAATAAAATTTTATTTCCAAGAGATTTATAAAGATGAATTTAGATAAAAAATACAGATACATTGACCGAGAAAAAAGTTGGCTAACATTCAACGCCAGAGTATTGCAAGAAGCCGCAGATAATGCAGTTCCACTTTTGGATAGAATGCGGTTTTTAGGAATTTTTTCTAATAATTTAGACGAATTTTTCCGTGTGAGATATGCTGCAATTCGTCGATTAAGTCTATCCGGACAAACCGGCGAAAAAATTCTTGGCGGAATTTCTGCACAGCAATTAGTTAAAGATATTACCGATATTGTAATCAAACAGCAATCTGAAAGTTTACGAATTTTAAGTATTATCGAAAAACAGTTGGAAGAAGAAAATGTTATAATTGTTGATGAAACTGGACTTTGTCAAGAACATCAAAATTTTGTTCATGATTTATTTATCCAAAAAGTAAGTCCAGAATTAGTGACAATTATATTAAATGATTTAGCTGAATTTCCTTTATTAAAAGACACTTCAGGTTATTTGGCAGTTAAATTAGTAATGAAAACTGAAGAAAAAACTAAAGTTTTAGGATTAGTCAAACCTAAAAAAGAAATTAGATATGCCATAATTGAAATTCCTAAAAATATAAATCGAATTGTTGTGCTTCCATCAATTGGTGAAAAGCAATATATAATGCTTTTGGATGATGTAATTAGGTATAATATTAGTAATATTTTTAATGTATTTGATTACGAAAAAATTTCTGCTCACATGATAAAAATAACTCGGGATGCTCAATTAGATATTGACAGTGATATGAGTAAGAGTATGTTACAAAAAATTGCGACTTCAGTAAAAGAACGACGAGTAGGCGAACCAGTACGATTTATTTATGACAAAACTATCGATAAAGATACTTTGAATTTCTTCTTAAAAAGAATGAAAATTGATGCTTCAGATAGTATAATTCCTGGTGGTCGTTACCATAATCGTCGTGATTATATGAACTTTCCCAATTTAGGAAGGTTTGATTTATTGTACCAACAAAAAGCACCACTTCCGGTTGAAGGTTTATCGCTTGAAGGAAGTATTTTAAGTAAAATTGCCAAAAAAGATTATTTAATTTGTGCGCCTTATCAATCATTTTCTTATCTAATTAAATTTTTGAGAGAAGCCGCTTTAGATCCAAAAGTGACTGCTATCAAAATTACATTATATCGTTTGGCCAAAAATTCGCAAATTATCAGTTCTCTTATAAATGCAGCCAAAAATGGTAAACGTGTTATTGTTCAAATCGAACTTCAAGCACGATTTGATGAAGCAAGTAATATTTCTTATGCTGAGCAAATGCAACAAGAAGGAATTGAATTAATTTTTGGAATTAAAGGTTTAAAAGTACATAGTAAAATATGTGTAGTTGACCGTTTAGAAGACGGAAAAGTAAAACGATATGGCTTTATTTCAACTGGAAATTTTAATGAATCAACAGCCAAAATATATACCGATGTAACCTTATTAACTAGTCATCAAAAAATACTGAAAGACGTAACTAAAATTTTCGAATTTTTTGATATAAATTATAGATTACATCGTTATAAGCACTTAATTGTTTCTCCACATTATTCACGTTCAAGGTTTTATAAATTAATTGATAGAGAAATTCATAATGCACAAGCAGGTCGACCAGCGTACATAAATTTAAAGATGAACAGTTTGTCTGATTTTCAAATGATAGATAAATTATACGATGCAAGTAATGCTGGCGTGAAAATGAAATTACAAATTCGCGGAATTTGTTCCTTAATTCCGGGCATAAAAGGAATGAGTGAAAATATTGAAGCCATTAGTATTGTTGATAATTTTCTAGAACATACTCGAGTTTTTATCTTTTGTAACGACAATAATCCAGAAGTATTTATTTCATCTGCCGATTTTATGACAAGAAATCTTGATGGTCGAGTAGAAGTAACCTGTCCAATTTATCAAGAAGATATAAAAAAACAACTTATAGACACATTTGAAGTTGGCTGGAAAGGAAATGTAAAAGCACGTTTTCATTCAGAAAAATTAGATAATAAATACAGAATTCGTAAAGAAAACGAACCAGTTTTTAGAGCGCAGCAAGAAACATATAATTACTATAAAAACGAAATCGAAGAACACAATAAATCCCAAATTTAAATCTCAAATCTTACAATAATACATGATTTCAATAAAGAAATATGCAGCAATTGATATTGGTTCCAATGCCATGAGATTGCTTATTACCAATATAGTAGAGCAAGACGGAAAAGAAACGCAGTTTAATAAATCGGCATTAATTCGTGTACCAATTCGTTTGGGTCAAGATGCTTTTACGGTTGGTGAAATTACTTCAGAAAATATTGATCGAATGGTTGATGCTATGGAAGCATTTCGCCTTTTAATGAAAGTATATAAAGTTGAAAAATACAAAGCTTGCGCAACGTCTGCAATGCGTGAGGCTTATAACGGTAAAGAAGTAGCTGAAATAATTAAAGAAAAATCAGAAATTGATATTGATATAATCGACGGAAAAACCGAAGCCGCAATCATAGCTTCATCTGATTTACATAGTTTTCTCTCTACTGATAAAACCTATTTATATGTAGATGTTGGCGGCGGAAGCACTGAATTTTCATTATTTTCTGATGGAAAAATGATTACATCAAAATCGTTTAAAAACGGAACGGTTAGATTATTAAATGAAATGGTAAATGATGTTGTATGGCATGAAATTGAAAAATGGATTAAAACCAATTGCGAACCGTATGAAAATATTACATTAATAGGTTCAGGCGGAAACATTAATAAAATTCACAAATTATCTGAAAAACATCAAGACAAACCGTTATCGTATGTTTATTTGTCATCACAATATCAATATTTGAATTCATTAAGTTACGAACAACGAATTGCCGAGTTAGGATTAAATACCGATAGAGCCGATGTAATCATTCCAGCAACTCGAATTTATTTAAACGCAATGAAATGGAGTGGTGCACGCCAAATTTATGTGCCAAAAATCGGGCTTTCAGACGGAATTGTAAAAGCAATGTATTACGAAAGAATCTAAAAAAATATATATTATGAAAATCAAAATTCTATTATTCGCATTAGTATTAACACTTTTTTCATGCAAAAAAGAAGTCGAAAATAATTCGTATTTAACAGATACAACTACTGGAATTAAAACTGGTCAAGTTCAAATGATAACTATTGAAACTCCAAAAGGAAAATTCAAAGTTTGGACAAAACGCTACGGAAATAATCCTAAAATAAAACTACTTTTATTAAATGGCGGACCAGGAATGTCCCACGAATATTTTGAATGTATGGAAAGTTTCTTGCCTAAAGAAGGTATCGAATTTATCTATTACGACCAACTTGGAACCGGATATTCTGAAAATCCAAACGATACAACAATGTGGGATTTACCAAGATATGTAGAAGAAGTAGAACAAGTTAGAAAAGCTCTTAAATTAGATAATTCTAATTTCTATTTGCTAGGACATTCTTGGGGCGGAATTCTCGGAATGCAATATGCATTAAAGTATCAAAATAATATGAAAGGATTAATAATTTCTAATATGATGGCAAGTTGTCCAAAATATGGAGAATATTCTAAAGTTTTAGAAAAACAACTAAATCCTGAAGTACTCAAAACAATCAAAGATTTGGAAGCCAAAAAAGATTATTCTAATCCAAAATACATGGGTTTATTAATGGATAATTTCTATAACCAACACATTTTGCGTTTACCAGTAAAAGATTGGCCAGAACCTGTAAACCGAGCTTTTAGTAGATTGAATTCGTCTTTATACATAACAATGCAAGGTCCAAGTGAATTAGGAATTTCGGGTAAGTTAACTAATTGGGATGTTTCTAAAGAATTGAAAAACATCACAATTCCAACATTAGTAATTGGTGCCAAACACGATACAATGGATCCAGAGTATATGAAATGGATGGCGACACAATTTAAAAACGGAACCTATTTATACTGCGCCAACGGAAGTCACATGAGTTTGTATGACGACCAAAACACTTACATGAATGGACTTATAGATTTTTTGAAAAAAGGTAATAATTAAAATTTAAAAAATGATTTAAAGAATACTTTTTGATTGTAACAAATTATTTTTTTTTATCAAATATAAACTAAATCCAATTAAAATTACACTGTCAGTCTGAGCTTGTCGAAGACCTTTTTTGGAGCACTTCAACAAGCCCAATAAGACAATTTATATACATCACGCTATAAAAAATAACTCTACCAATCAGATTCAAAAATCGTAATTTAAATCCAATTACGATTCATCCTTTTGTCCCATCATCATTAAATAAGCTTTCAAAAATCCGTCAATTTCACCATTCATTACACCATCAACATTACTTGTTTCGTGTCCGGTTCTAACGTCTTTTACTAATTTATAAGGTTGCATCACATAATTTCTTATTTGAGAACCCCATTCGATTTTCATTTTACCAGCTTCAATATCGGCACGTTGTGCTAATTGTTTTTTCAATTCAATTTCATACAATTGTGAGCGTAACATTTGCATAGCACGTTGTCTGTTATCTTGCTGTGAACGCGTTTCAGAACATTGAATCTGAATTCCAGTTGGTTTGTGAAACAATTGTACTTTGGTTTCTACTTTGTTAACATTTTGTCCCCCAGCACCACTTGATCGAGAAGTGATTATTTCAATATCGGCAGGATTTATGTCAATCTCTATAGTATCATCCACCAACGGATAAACATAAACCGATGCGAAAGAAGTATGACGTTTGGCATTACTATCGAATGGTGAAATTCTCACCAAGCGATGCACACCATTTTCTCCTTTAAGATATCCAAAAGCAAAATCGCCTTCAATTTCTAAAGTCACCGTTTTAATTCCGGCAACTTCACCTTCTTGAAAGTTCAATTCTTTAATTTTATATTTTTGTTTTTCTGCCCACATCATGTACATACGCATCAACATCGACGCCCAGTCGCAACTTTCGGTTCCGCCAGCGCCAGCCGTGATTTGCAAAACAGCACTCATGCTGTCACCTTCATCTGAAAGCATATTTCTAAACTCTAAATCTTCAATAAAAGTAGCAGTTACTTCATATTGAGCATCAAGTTCTTCTTCGGTAAGTTCACCTTCTTTGAAAAATTCGTAAGTAATTTGAAGTTCTTCAGCCATAGCATTGGCATGATCAAAATCTTCCACCCACTTTTTCTTAGAACGTAGATTTTTTACAAGCAATTCAGCTTCTTTAGCATTGTTCCAGAAATTGGGTGCAAAAGTCTTTTCTTCTTCGTTGGTTATTTCGATAAGCTTAGCATCAATGTCAAAGATACCTCCTCAACGCACCAAGACGCTCTACAATACCTTTTATTTGTTCGGTATTTGTCATAAATTATGTAATTTTGTAATCGCAAATATAATGCATCCGATTTTTATATGGAAATAAATTTAGTAAGTGATACCGTAACCAAGCCGAGCAACGAAATGTTGCAGTTTATGTTTAAGGCCAAAGTAGGTGACGATGTATATAAACAAGACCCAACAGTAAACGAACTTGAAGCAGCTGTAGCTCAATTGTTTGGAAAAGAAGCCGCTTTGTTTTTTCCGAGTGGAACTATGGCAAATCAAACGGCAATTAAGCTGCACACCAATCCAGGTGAACAAATAATTTGTGACAAATATTCTCATATTTACCATTATGAAGGTGGTGGAGCTTCTTTTAATAGTGGAGTTTCTTGTTGTTTAGTTGACGGAAAACGTGGTATGATTACTGCCGATTTGGTTAGAGAAGCAATTAATGATCCTGAATTTTATCATGCACCATTAACTTCTTTAGTGAGTATCGAAAATACAACTAATAAAGGTGGTGGAGCTTGTTATGACATTTCTGAACTGAAAAAAATTAAGGAAGTTTGTGTAGAACATAATCTGAAATACCATTTGGATGGTGCTCGTTTGTGGAATGCAATGGTAGCCAAAAAACAACACCCGAAGCAATTTGGAGAATTATTCGATACCATTTCGGTTTGTTTATCAAAAGGATTAGGCGCTCCAATTGGTTCGATACTAATAGGAAGTGCAGCCGATATGAAACGTGCTTTACGAATTCGTAAAATATTTGGTGGCGGAATGCGTCAAGCTGGATATCTAGCAGCAGCCGGAATGTATGCTTTACAAAATAATATCCTAAGATTAGAAGAAGATCATCGCCGTGCTAAAGAATTAGGAGAATTACTAAAAACATTATCTTGGGTTGAAAAAGTAGAACCTGTTGAAACAAATATCTTAATATTTTCAGTTCGACCATCATTAGAAGACAAATGGGTAATTGAAAAACTGAAACAAAAAAGCATTTTCATCAGTTCAATGGGACACGGTAAACTCCGTATTGTAACCCATTTAGATTACAGAGAAGTCATGCACAGTTATGTAATGGAAGCTTTGAGTAAAATCAAATTTTAATTAAAAAATCCAATTTTAAATCTAAAATTGGATTTTTTTAATTTTTATTTAAACATATCCATTCCAGGAATATTAGGCATGCCATCTTTTGCAGCAGCACCAAGTTCAGCGTCGTTTATATTAGTAGCTTTTTCAATAGCTTTGTTTAATGTCAGAATTAAATAATCTTCCAATTGTTCTTTGTCAGCCAGCAGACTTTCGTCGATTTCTATTGATTTTATTTTTCTGTTTGCTGTTAAAGTAATTTTAAGTAAACCATCATTACTTTGCTCGTCAATTAAAACTGAATCCAAACGTACTTTAGTTTCTTCTATTTTTTGTTGGGTTTCTTTAAGTTTTCCCATCATTCCCATTAAGTCTCCAAACATAATTTTGATTTTTATTTGAAGAGCAAATATATAAATTCAGTTGTTAATTTCTAGTGGATAACTTAATCAAATTAACATTTTATATAGAATGCTTTGCAATAAATTTGTTTAGAATTTTATAAAAATTATGAGTAAAGAAATACAACAACCAATAGCTAAGATTATTCCGCACGAATTAGAAAAACATGGTCATGTAAGAATTGACAATTATTATTGGTTAAACGATAGAGAAAACCCTGAAGTTATTGATTATTTAAACAAAGAAAACGAGTATTATAATCAATCAACAGCTCATACCAAAGAGTTTCAAAAACAATTATTCGAAGAAATGAAGGGCAGAATTAAGGAAGATGATGAGTCAGTGCCTTATTTCTATAACGGATATTATTACATTACTAGATTTGAAAAAGGCAAAGATTATCCGATTTATTCACGTAAAAAAGATTCGTTAGAAGCAAAGGAAGAAATCATGTTCAATTGCAACGAAATTGCTGTTGGTCATACTTACTTTAATCTAAATGGAATAAGTGTAAGTGAAGATAATAAGTGGGTTTCGTTTGGAATTGACACAGTTTCTAGACGTCAATATACCATTCAAATTAAGAATTTAGAAACCAATGAAATTCTACCATTAAAAATAGAAAATACTACCGGAGGAGCAACTTGGGCAAGCGATAATAAAACCATTTTTTATTCTAGAAAAGATGAAGTTACGCTTCGACCTGATCGAATTTTTAAACATAAATTAGGTTCAAATCCTGAAAATGATGTAGTAGTTTATTTTGAAAAAGACGATACGTTTAATGTTTCTATTTACAAATCGAAGTCTAAAAAGTATTTGATTATTACTTCTGAAAGTACATTAACATCAGAATATCAAATTTTACTTTCGGCAACTCCAGATGAAAAATTTAAAATATTCCAAAAACGTACTCGTGAATTGGAATATTCCATTTCGCATTATGAAGACAGTTTTTACATCGTTACCAATAAAGATGATGCAACAAACTTCAAGTTGATGAAAACTGATGAAGATAAAACTTCTAAAGAACATTGGGTTGATTTGATTCCACATCGTGAAGAAGTTTTGTTGGAAGGCATTGATATTTTTAAAGACTATTTAGTAGTTTCCGAACGATTTGATGGTTTGAATAAAATTAGAATCATGCCTTGGAATGGAGTAGGCGAGTACTATTTGCCATTTGAATTAGAAACTTATACAGCATATACCACAACCAACATCGATTTTGACACAGAAATTTTGCGTTATGGCTATCAATCAATGGCAATTCCGTCGTCGTTGATTGACTTTAATATGCGTACGCAAGAAAAAATCATATTAAAAGAACAAGAAGTTTTAGGCGGAAAATTTGATAAAAACAATTATGCCGAAGAACGTATTTGGGCAACCGCAACCGATGGAACTAAAATTCCAATTTCGATGGTTTACAAAAAAGGAATTAAACTAAATGGAGAAAATCCATTCTTATTGTATGCATATGGTTCGTATGGAATGACAATGGAACCTTATTTTTCTACAACACGATTGAGTTTGTTAGATAGAGGTTTTATTTATGCAATTGCGCACATTCGTGGCGGTGAAGATATGGGTAGACAATGGTATGAAGACGGAAAATTACTAAAAAAGAAAAATACATTTACCGATTTTATAGATTGCTCCAAACATGTTATTGCTGAAAAATATTCATCTGAAAAACATTTGTATGCCGAAGGTGGCTCAGCTGGTGGTTTATTAATGGGAGCAATTATTAATATGAATCCTGAATTATATAACGGAGTAATTGCACAAGTTCCTTTTGTAGATGTTGTTACAACTATGTTAGATGAAACCATTCCGTTAACAACTGGAGAATATGACGAATGGGGAAATCCAAACAAGAAAAAATATTATGATTACATGTTATCTTATTCACCTTATGACAATGTAAAAGCGCAAGATTATCCTAATATTTACATTTCCACAGGTTTACACGATTCACAAGTACAATATTGGGAACCAGCGAAGTGGATAGCAAAACTAAGAGTTTGTAGAACTAATTCGAATCAATTATACCTTGATACCAATATGGAAGCTGGACATGGTGGCGCATCTGGACGATTTGAAGCGTTGAAGGAAGTTGCAAAAGAATTTAGTTTTTTGTTAGATTTAGAGAAAATTGAAAGATAGTTTAAAATAATTTATTAAATTTGCAAGGTTTTGTTGCATCATTAAAAATAAATTTTGCCTCGACACTAATTTTTTATTTATGAAAGAAGAAATAAAAGCCTACAATAACGTTTTGGAATTAATAGGAAATACACCTCTTATTAAGCTGAACAGAATCACCGAAAATTTAGAAGGAAACTTCTATGCTAAGGTTGAAGCTTTCAATCCGGGACATTCCTCAAAAGACAGAATTGCTTTATACATTATTGAAGAAGCCGAGAAAAAAGGAATCTTAACTCCTGGAGATACTATTATTGAAACAACATCTGGTAACACAGGTTTTAGTTTAGCGATGGTAAGCATCATTAAAGGATACAATTGTATTTTGGCAGTAAGTTCAAAATCTTCAAAAGATAAAATAGATATGCTACGTACTTTAGGTGCAAAAGTATATGTTTGTCCGGCACACGTTTCTGCAGATGATGAGCGTTCTTATTATAATGTTGCAAAACGTTTGCACGAAGAAACTAAAGGTTCTGTTTATATCAATCAATATTTTAACGAATTGAATATTGACGCTCACTATTTAACTACAGGTCCAGAAATTTGGGAACAAACCTCTGGAAAAATTACGCACCTTGTAGCTTGCAGTGGAACTGGAGGAACTATTTCTGGAATTGCAAAATTCCTTAAAGAAATGAATCCAAATGTTAGAATTCTTGGTGTTGATGCTTTTGGTTCAGTTTTAAAGAAATACCACGAAACTAAAGAGTTTGATAATAATGAAATTTATCCTTATCGAATTGAAGGTTTAGGAAAAAATTTAATTCCAACAGCAACTGACTTCGACTCTATTGATAAATTCATGAAAGTTACTGATGAAGAAAGTGCTCATACAACCAGAGAAATTGCAAAAACAGAAGGCTTATTCGTTGGATATACTTCTGGAGCAGCTTTACAAGCAGTAAAACAATTTGCCGAAGAAGGCGAATTTACTTCAGAAAGTAATGTAGTAATTATTTTTCCAGATCATGGTTCACGTTACATGAGTAAAGTTTTTAGCGATGATTGGATGAACGAACAAGGTTTCTTTGACAGTGTAAATGCAGAAGAAGTTCAAAAAATAGAATTTATTAAGTAATTTTTATTTTTAATTATATATTTAAACTCCAGTTAATAGCTGGAGTTTTATTTTTTTAAGATGGTGATGACCATTCCAATTTGTCCATTATTGCCTATTAGAGTATTTTTTACAATAATTAAATAATTGTCATTTTCATAAGTGCCTTCAGCAGAAAACAATTTTTGTTTGATTTTTTCAGCTTCTGATAAGTTTTCAGTTTTAGTACTAATTTCTTTAAATTTTAATTGATCAAGTTGATCGCGAAAATCACTTGGGTTTAATTCGGAGTTTAAAAACGAAACTGTGTTTTTTTGGTTTTTGATTAGAAATGATTTTTTATCTTCATTCGACCAACCTTTTTGATATGAATTATAAATCCATGGATAAGAAATCGTGTTTAAATATTTCAAAGTTTGCGCATCATCCAAATCAATAATTTTAATTAAATTGGTGACAGTAATATCTTTGTTTTCGACATTTACATACGTTTTTGTTGAACTATCATCACCAATTACAGCAATCAATCCACTATTTTTGGTTGAATAAACAATAGTAACTGTTTTGCCTAAATAGCAATTTTGAAATTCAGTTGGAGAAACATTTGTGTAAGCAGTAATTTTTTCAGAATCTTTGAAATATTCAACCGTTACTTTATAAGTTCCAGGAACATTTCCGCCAGTGAGTGAGTAGCCATCAATAACATCGGCAGTGGTTATTTTACCAAATGCTTTTAATTCATTTTCCTTAATATTTGCATACATGGAACTTAAATAAATCCAACAGAAAACAAAAAATAAAAAACTTACAATTAACACATCAAACAATGGATAATCTCTAAGTAGAAATTTTTTCGGAATTGAACTGGTAAAATCTTCGGTATCTTGAATACCTTTTACAGTGTAAAAAAAAGTAATTGCACAAAGTAATGCACCTACAAAACCATAACCAATATAATTTTCGGGATAAAAATTTTCAGACAACCAAAAGAAGAAACAACTAATGCAGAAAAACAATCCAATTGCTGGTATGATTCTAATTTTGATTTCATTCATATTTTTGGATTTGAAAAAGTTATTTTTTTCTTATAATATCCTCTAATACTGCTTTACTCGGATAGTTGATAACTCTAAGAATAATGGTGTCTTTTTTTACAGTTTGACCTTCTATAATGTACAATTTACCTTTTTGATAAACTTGATTGCTTTTATCAAAATCAACATCGCCATACGTAAGTGTATTTTTAATATCGATAGTATCTATCCAATCTTCTGATAATTTTCGTGATGCTTCTATGCTATAATTAAAAGGTTTATTTCTTAAATCATTCAAGACTCTTGCATTCGGAAAATAATTACAACGTGTATCTTTACCAGAAAGAACTGCTGCAACAAAGAAACATCCAATAACCAATCCAATTAAATAATAGGCAAATCGCTGATAAAATTTCATTCGTATTTTTTTTGCAAATGTAAACTAAAGATGATAATAATTACAAGATATGAGTTTTAAAAAACAATTAAATTTATATCGCTATCAGGCAAATTGAACCAATCACCAATTGCTTTGTTGGTTAAAATTCCGTGGTATAAATAAACTCCATTTCTCAATCCTTTGTTACATCTCAAAGCACTTTCAATTCCGCCATCTTCGGCAATTTGTAATAAATAAGGTGTAATAATATTAGATATTGAAAGCGATGCCGTTTTAGAATATCGTGAAGGAATATTAGGAACGCAATAATGAATTACATTGTTTTTAATGAATGTTGGTTTTTCGTGCGTTGTGATTTCAGACGATTCAAAGCAACCGCCAGTGTCAATACTCACATCAACAATTACAGCTCCTTTTTTCATATGTTCCACCATTGTTTCGGTTACTACAACCGGGCAACGTTCTTTACCTCGCATCGCACCAATGGCAACATCACAACGTCGAAGTGCTTTTAGCAATGATTTAGGTTGAATTGTTGATGTAAAAACTCTTTGATTAAGGTTGTTTTGCAAACGACGTAATTTTGTGATTGAATTATCAAAAACTTTTACGTGAGCTCCAAGTCCAACTGCGGTTTTTGCTGCAAATTCTCCAACAGTTCCAGCGCCAATAATTACAACATCGGTGGGTGGAACTCCAGTAATATTTCCGAATAATAATCCTTTACCAAATTGATTATTGATCATTAATTCGGCAGCAATTAAGATTGAAGCTGTTCCAGCAATTTCACTTAATGATTTCACAGCAGGATAAGAGCCGTCTTCATCTTTAATATATTCAAAAGCTAATGCAGTAATTTTCTTTTTGGTTAAAGCTTCAAAATATTCTTTTTTTCTAGTTTTTAGTTGAATTGCTGAAATTATGATTGAATTTGGGTTCATCATTTCTATTTCAGTCATTGTTGGCGGCTCGACTTTTAATAGCATCGGACACGACAATACTTTTTGAGGATCATTTGTAATTTCTGCACCGGCATCACTATATTCTTTATCAGAATAACTTGAACTTTGTCCGGCTCCAGCTTCGATTAAAACTCGATGTCCGTGAGATGTGAGCGAATTTACAGCATCTGGCGTTAAGCAAATTCGTCGTTCTTGGTAGCTAGTTTCTTTAGGAATTCCTATAAAAAGTTCACTCTTGTGACGAGCAATTTCAAGTTTTTCTTCTTGAGGAAGCAGTTGTTGTCTTGTAAATGGTGTAAGTGACATAGTTGCAAATGAATTATGGCACAAGTTACAAAAAAATCAATATCAAAATTTAATTTCAACTTCAAAAGTCAATTTCAATTTCAAAAATCAATTCTGAAAACTATTGTCAGTTTAAGCTTGTCGAAGACCTATTTAAAAAGTCAATTTCAATAGTATAACAGATTTATATAATTGATGTTCAAAAAAAATTAATTTAATTGCAATTTCCTTTTTCCATCGGGTAGCGTTTCAATTCTAATGATTGAATGTTCGTCAGGAATTAAATTCGGAATATTTTCTGCCCATTCGATGAAACACCAATTTCCTGAATATAGGTATTCATCAATGCCCATATCAAGCGCTTCGGTTTCGTTTTTTAATCGATAAACATCAAAATGATATAGATATTGGTGTTCACTAATTTGATATTCATTAACTAATGAAAAAGTCGGACTGCTAGTTGCGTCATTCACACCAAGATTTTTAGCCAATGATTTAATTAATGTTGTTTTTCCAACACCCATTTTTCCGTAAAATAAGATTACTTTTTTAGGGTTTTCTGATAGAATTTTTTTTGCAACATTTTCAATTTCATCTAATGTAAAAATTATTTCCATAGTTTTTTTGTTTTTTAGTATTCAGTATTCAGTGTTGCTGTTAATTGAACACTGAATACTGCCAACTATTTTATCTAGGATTAAACACTAAAAACGGAATAATCATTTCTTCTAATGAAATTCCGCCATGTTGATACGTATTTCGATAATAACTTACATAATGATTGTAATTATTGACGTAAGCTAGAAAGTAATCATTTTTTGCAAAAATATAAGAACTACTCATATTTATTGTGGGTAAACCAATTCTTTTTGGCTCTTTTACTGCATAAACATCTTTATCTTCATAAGATAAACTTCGTCCAGTTTTATACCTTAAATTCAAACTTGTGTTTTTGTCTCCAATCACTTTGGTCGGATTTTTTACATTAATCGTTCCGTGATCGGTAGTGATTATCAATTTGAATCCTAATTTTTGAGCTTGTTGAATAATGTCTAGTAATGGTGAATTTTTAAACCAACTTAATGTTAATGAACGATAGGCTTTATCATC
This sequence comes from Flavobacterium sp. SUN046, assembly GCF_028867965.1. GTDB lineage: Bacteria > Bacteroidota > Bacteroidia > Flavobacteriales > Flavobacteriaceae > Flavobacterium. The sequence goes on along the minus strand of NZ_JAPQNT010000006.1, from coordinate 209,598 downwards.
AGATGCCAATTCTTTTACAACATCCATTTCTGTTTTAGCATGCGATAGCATGTCAACAAAATTATAAACTACAGTTACTAAGTTGTTATCTTTTAGTGTTCTAAAATTATCTGCTAATTTTTTTCCGCCAGCTAAATTGGTAATTTTAAAATAATCTTGTTTGATATTTATTCCCAAACGTTTTAAATGTGCCGTTAAAAATTCGGCTTCAAATAAGTTTTTTCCGCCTTCTTCAACATCGTTTTTCCAATATTGCGGAAATTGTTTTTCCATTTCAAGCGGTGTCAAACCAGAAAAAATAGCATTTCTTGCGTATTGAGTTGCTGTTGGAAGAATGGCATAATAAGGAATTTCTTTCTCTAATTTGTAATAGTTATTTATGGTTGATTCCATTGCTTTCCATTGATCGTAACGCAAATTATCAACTACTACAAAAAGAATTGGTTTCTCTTTTTTTACTAATTCTGGAACTACCAATTCTCTAAATAAAGTGTGAGATTGAATTGGTTTATCTTCTTTTGTATCACTCGAGCCTTTATGGCGAACTGGCGAAGCTTGCGGAGCAAACCAATCTTCGTAATTTCGTTCAATAAATTTACCAAATTGTGAATTGGCTTCTAACTTTTGAGATTCTAAAATATCAATTAAATTAGTGTCTTCAATATTTTCAAGTTCGAGCTCCCAAAAAATAAGCTTTTTGTACAATTCAATCCAATCTTCGTATGAATTTACCATGGATAATTCCATAGCAATTTTTCTAAATTCTTTTTGATAATCCATTGTAGTTTTTTCTGAAACTAACCTTGAATGATCTAAATTTTTCTTCAAACTCAATAAAATCTGATTTGGATTTACAGGTTTAATTAAGTAATCGGCTATTTTAGAGCCAATTGCTTCTTCCATAATATATTCTTCTTCACTTTTAGTAATCATAATCACAGGTGTTGAAGATTTTTTTTCTTTGATTTCAGATAAGGTTTCTAAGCCACTCATTCCAGGCATATTTTCATCTAAAAATACGATGTCAAAGTTGTTTTCGGCAAAAACATCAACCGCATCACGACCATTATTGCAGGTTGTAACTTCATAATTTTTCTTTTCAAGAAATAAAATATGCGGTTTTAACAAATCTATTTCGTCATCAACCCAAAGTATCTTAATTTTTTCCATAGCCTTAATTTTGGTGCAATTTACTATATGTATAACGAAGGATGTATTAAAATTAGTATAAAATTAAAGCAACTTTTAAAATTAATAATTTTGAAAAAAGATAAACTATTGAAAATCTAGCAGTTTTAATAAAAATTGAATATATCATATATTTTAATGGTAATTTATAACTAATTTTAAGACATTCTTAAGATTATAATGTTTATTTTTGTTTTTAATAAAAATCAATAGAATTAAAATTAAATGGTTAAAACTCTTTTTTTTAAAAAAATTCCAGCTTATTATTTTGTTATTATCCTCGTGTTGACAATATCTGTAACTTTTTTTATCGCATCAAGTTTTCAAAAAAGTAAGGATTTAGAATCTCAAATTTCTAATAATTCTTCCAGTTGTTCCTATAGCATTAAGCGTCTGCAAGGATACGACTACATTAAACCAATTATGTTTGTTGACAATTCATGTGAATCTGAAAATCTTTCATCTATTAAGCAAAGTGTTAATGGATTAATAGATAATTATAAAAAATCAAATACAATTACATCGGCGTCTGTTTATTTAAAATCGTATGATAACAATGATTGGACATCAATAAATCCTGATGAAAAATTCAAGCCTGGATCATTATTGAAAATTCCAGAATTGATTGCTTTTTTAAAGATGAATGAAAAAAATCCTGGTTTATTAGATAAAGAAATACTTTACAGTCGGCCTTTTAGCATAGATAAAAAGCCCGAATTTGTATCTAAATCAATACAATTAGGTCATAAATATAAAATCAGAGAACTTCTAGATTATATGATTACGTATTCAGATAATAATGCAACCTTATTATTAAATAGTATTATTGATGTTAAAGTGTTTAAAAAAGTATTTACCGATATTGGTTTATCTGCTCCTGATTGGAATTCATCAGATTTTCCATTGACTTCCTATGAAGCTTCACTTTTTATGAGAACTTTATTTAATGCATCTTATTTAACTATTGAAAATTCTGAATTTGCATCAAAATTATTAAGTAAATCTGATTATAAAGATGGAATTATTAAAAGTTTACCAGCAGGAACTAAAGTAATTCATAAATTTGGTGAAGCTGGTGATCCAATTGAAAAACAATTACATGAAACTGCAATAATATATGTAAATGATAATCCGTATTTAGTCACAATTATGACTAAAGGAAATAACATGGATAAATTACCCGAAGTTATAAGTCAAATCTCAACTTTGATTTACCAAAATATGAATACTAATTCTAAAAACATGTAACTTTTTTTATTAAATTAGACCAACATATGTAAACCAAAACTAAATTATGAATAAATTTAAAATAAATTCACTAGTATTTTTGACTGTACTAGCAGTTATTAGTTGCTCTAAAAAAGAAACCACTGCACAAGATCCGTTACTAACTAATAGAGATACTACTGCAAATCCGTCGAATAATTTTTTTCAATATGCCAATGGTGGTTGGTTTAAAAATCATCCAATTCCATCTTCAGAAAAGAGTAATGGTATTTTTAGAATGATTCAGGACACGATTAATAATCAAATTAAATCTATTTGTGTAAAATCTGCAGAGGCAAATGCTGATAAAGGAAGTAACAAACAAAAGATTGGCGATTTTTATGCTGCTGGAATGGATTCTGTTACCATAAATAAACTCGGAATTACACCATTAAAAAATGAAATTGCTAAAATTGATGCTGTAAAAGATATACAAAGTTTATTGCAAACTGTTGCTTATTTTCATACCAACGGAATTGCACCAGCATTTAATTTTTATGTCGGACAAGATGATAAAATTAGTTCTAAAAATGCATTGTTTCTTTCACAAGGCGGATTAGGTTTAGGGCAACGTAGCTACTATTTTGATACCGATGCCGATACTAAAAAAATTCGTGATGAATATGTAAAACATGTAGCCAAAATATTTGAATTGTCTGGTGTTGATAATGAAATGGCAACAGCAAACTCAGCATTAATCATGAAAATGGAAACTGAATTGGCTAAGAGTTCTAGAAAATTAGAAGAACTTCGTGATCCAATTAAGAATTATAATAAAATGACAATTGCCCAATTGAACGCAATTACACCAAATATCGATTGGAAAGCGATGTTTACCAATTTGAACATAAAAAATGCAGATACTGTAATTGTTGGACAACCTGAATTTTATAGAGGATTGAACGCTTCGTTAAAAAATTATTCGGTAGATCAATGGAAAGTATATTTGAAATGGGATTTGTTAAACACGTATGCAGGTTATTTGAGTAAAGATATTGAGAATCAGAACTTCTATTTCTTTAGTACGGTTATGAACGGAATTAAAGAACAAAAACCACGTTGGAAAAGAATTGTTGAGCAAACAGACGGTTCGTTAGGTGAACTAATCGGACAAGTTTATGTAGATGAATATCTTCCGAAAGGAACTAAAGAAAAACTGCTTGAAATTGGAAATAATATTAGAGATGTCTATGCAGATAGAATTAAAAAGTTAGATTGGATGAGTGATGAAACGAAAGTTAAAGCACTTAATAAATTAGGTAAAATAGTAATGAAAGTGGGTTATCCTGATAAATGGAAAGACTTAAGTTCTATTACTATTGATAAGAATTCTTACCTAAAAAATGTGATTGCAGTTAACCAATGGAGTTACAACTACATGATTAATAAATTTGGTAAACCTGTTGATAGAACTGAATGGGGAATGTATCCGCAAACGTATAATGCGTATTATAATCCAAGTAACAACGAAATTTGTGTGCCAGCGTGTAATATAATTGTTCCAGGTTTTGAAGGAAGAATGCCAGACGATGCTATTCTTTACGGAATTATTGGTGGTTCAACTTTCGGACATGAAATTACTCACGGATTCGATGATCAAGGTAGTCAATATGACGACAAAGGAAATTTAAACAATTGGTGGACTAAGGAAGATTATGCCAAATTCAAAGCAAAAACTAAATTGATTGTTGATCAATTCAGTAAATTTGAAATTGTTGGAGGCAAACATGTAAATGGAGATGCAACTCAAGGAGAAAATATTGCCGATTTAGGTGGCGTTGTAATGGGGTTTGAAGCCTTCAAAAAGACAAACCAATATAAAAATAAAGAAGTAATTAGTGGATTAACTCCAGAAAAAAGATATTTCTTAGCTTATGGTTACGCTTGGATGGTTAATGCAACCAAAGAATCATTATCACAGCAAGTTATGATGGATGTACATTCGCCAGCTCAGTTTAGAATTAACGGACCATTAGCCAATTATCCTGAATTTTACAAAGCTTTTAATATTAAAGAAGGAAGCAAAATGTGGCAACCTGAGAATTTGAGAGTTCAAATTTGGTAATTTAAATCAATAATAAAAAAAAGACATTATTGAAATAATCAATAATGTCTTTTTTTTATAAAATTCTTTTTACAAGATAATAAACTACAATAAAAACTATAACAGAACCAAAACAACCAAATCTTGTTTTTCTTGCTGCAAATATTCCAGCAAATAATGCAATTAAATTTTTCATAATTTCTATTTATTAATATTTTCCGTTTAATAATTCACCACCAATTACTGATTTAGCTTCTATTCCGAGTTTTTTCATCATTTCATAAGTTGTACAAACGGCAGCAGAAGTAACTGGAATTCCAATTTCTGCCTGAATCAAATCAATAGCCTCTAAAGAGGGCATTTGCACACAAGCCGAAACTACTAAAACATCAATATCTGTCAAATCCAATTGTTTGTAAATTTCTAATAAATTTAACGGATTTTGAGCCGCAACTTCCAAATTATCAGGAATTTCAAGCGCAATACTTTCTTTGATTTTAATGCCTTGATGTTCAATATAATCCACAACCATATCAGTCAGCGGACGCATGTAAGGTGTGATTATTGAAATTTGTTTTGCTCCCAAAACTTTCAATCCATTAATCAAAGCTCCAGCAGAAGTTACAATTGGAGTAGGGAAGTCGTTGGCAATTGTTTCTTGATGCAAATTCACTTCTGAAACACAATGATAACCGCGTCCCATACTCATGATTGCTACTAAACAAGCGTAACCCATAACATCTACATGAGCATCAGATAATTCTTGAGCACATTTTAAACTCATGGCATCCATAGCTTCAAGTTCCTCTTTGGTTACTTTTTTCATGCGCATTCTGCTGCTATGAAACGTAAAACGTTCTGGCAAGATGGTTTCTCTGGAACGAAAAATTGCTGGTATTTCAGTTTCCATCGTTACATTACTTGATGGAACTATTTGTCCTATTCTGTATTTTTTCATATTGTCATTGCGAGGCACGAAGCAATCTCATTGTTATTAATCTGTATTTAATGTTTATTTAAACTTCTTTTACGGTATTCACAATAGTTCCAATTCCTTCAACTGTTGCTTCCATTATATCACCATCATACAACCATTCTTGAGGATTTCTTCCTGCGCCAACACCAGATGGAGTTCCTGTTGCAATTATATCACCAGGTTCTAAAGTGAAAATGATGCTCAAATCTTCAATTAAATCGTTGATGTTGAATAATAAAAATTTGGTATTTGAATTTTGTTTTTCTATACCATTTACTTTTAGAGATAAATTCAAGTTGTGTGGATTTTCGATTTCATCTTTGGTGACTAAAATTGGTCCCATTGGTGCAAAAGTATCTTGACCTTTAGAAACAATCCATTGGCCTTCACGACGGCAATCACGGGCTGAAATATCGTTTATTACGGTGTATCCAAAAACATAATCGATGGCATCTGCATTTGGAACATATTTTCCTTTTTTGCCAATTACAACAGCCAATTCTACTTCCCAATCCAATTGTGAAGTTAGTTTTGTGTTTTTAATTACTTCGGTATTTGTAGCAGTAACTGTTGTTGGAGGTTTTGAAAAAATAATTGGTTTTTGGGGTAATTTTCCAGTTGTATCTAATGTTCGAGCGCTTTCGGCAACGTGTTCAGTATAATTTAAACCAATTCCGATGATGTTTTTACGAGGTTTTTCAATAGGAGCAAGGATTGTCACTTCATTCATATCATACGAAATCTCTTCGAAGAAATTTTCTGGCGTTTCGGAAACCATTTCAGTAATTTCTGATATGATTTCAAATCCCATATCAATTAATTCCAACATATCATTGGGTAATGGAAAATTGGATATCTCACCAAAATCTTCCATATCAATTACTTGATTGTTGTGTAGGAAACCTAATCTTGATTCGGTATCGTTTGTTTTGTAGGTAAGTAGTTTCATTATGTTCTAGTTCTATTTGACAGTAATTTTAAAATAGCAAAAATGATTAGCCCTGAAAAGAAAACAATGTTAGCATAACCAATAATTACTGCTAATTGATTTTCCTTTGAAGTAAGATATACACCCAACATTATAAATAATATCGCAATTGCAATTCCTAGTAATGGTATTTTTTTCATTTTATTTCGTTTAATTGTTTATTTTTTTTAAACCTACTGATGTCCATTATTTTCTTCTAATTCTTTTTCTTGATACAATCCTAAACTTTCAATCACAGGTAAATCATTGAATTGAAATAGACAAGCATCTTCAGTTTCAGATAAATTGTGATGTTCGTGCCAAGCCCAAGATGGAACACAAAAAATATCTCTTTCTTTCCAATCGAATCGTTGTCCGTTAATGATAGTAAATCCTTTTCCTTTCGCACATTGATACACAAACGAACCAGTATGTTTGTGTGCTTTTCCTTTGAAACCTGCTGGCAATAATTGCATTGCTGCGCCCATTGTTTGCATAACGTGACCACCAGTTAACGGATTAGAATATTTCATAATTATTCCGTCATAAATATTAAGTTTATTGACGTTTAAAGATTCAATTAAAGCTGGATAAACATTTTTCCAAGAATACTTGAATAATGGTGAATAAGGTTTGTTCCAAACTAAATCGGCTGGAATTAATCCAGATGTAGCAAACGAATTCGGTAATTGATTAGTTGGTTTTTCGATAGGTTGATTGCCATCATAAACAGCATAATCATTCGCTTCAAGCGCATTTATTAGCGGAATATCCAAGCCATCTTGCCAAATACAGGTTTTACCGTTAGCATCACAACCGTGTTCGTGCCAAGTAGAATTGGGTGTGATTACAAAATCATTGATTTCAAATGTTATTTTATTTCCGTCAACAACAGTATAACCGCCTTCTCCTTCCATAATAAATCGTAGTGCTGATGCTTTGTGTTTATGAGCAGATGTGCTTTCGCCAGGTTTTGTAACTTGAATTCCGGTGTATAACCAACCAACTGCAGCTGAAACATCTTTTCGTTTATCGTTTACCAAATAAACAACACGTCTTCCTGCTTGTTCTGGTGTAACTAATTCGGATGATTTTAAAACTAAATCACGCAATTCATCATATTTCCAAAGCATTGGAACAGATGAACTTCTTGGTTCCCAAGGCTCGATGTCGTTGGCAACTGTCCATAATGCGCCTGCGCCAAGGGTTTCGAGTTCTTTGTAATAGGCTATAAGTTCTGGCGAATCTTGAACTCTTGCTCGTCCTAATTGGTTATCTGAATGATTGTCGTTCATAGTGTTATATTTTTAAACCATATAAGGCATATAAGAAAATATAAGTTAAAAATCTTAAATGTACTTATATGCCTTATATGGTTTTTTTATCTTTTATTAAATTCCTCGTGATTGTCAATAAACGTGATTTTTCGAGTAGGAGCGATGTTAACTCTCAAATCAAAAATATCAAATCTATTATAATGTCCTAGAATATCATGCATTTGTTTGGGTTGAATACATTTTTCTAAATCAATATCTGCATAAACAATTCCTTCATCATCGATTAATGGCGTTCCAACCGCAGCTCCATTTGGACCAATTATACCTGAAAATGCTGATTTTTTTCTAGTTAATAACTCATCAACATTTGGTACATCATTTCGCAAAGCGTCCTTTATTTCTTGCGAAATTGTGGAACAGGATACAATTGTAAATAGTTTACCTTCAAATGAATGTGCTGCTGCTCTAATTTTTATAGCCTCTGCCATATCATAATCTGGAGGTGCAACTGGTAGCGAAATGTAATTGGCAATATGTATTAATTCTCCTTGTGATAAAAGAGTAAATCGTGCTAAAGTATTGGTATTTTCGCCACAAGCTAAGGTTCCAATTGGTCCAATTTCGGTATTATATACTTTTAAAGATGATCCATCACCTGATGTCCAAGTAAGTTTTTCTGCCCAAGTCGGAACTAATTTTCGGTGTTTTCCAATTAGAACTCCGTTGTTGTCAATAATTAAATTGGTATTGTAAATTTCTCCAAAGCTATCGCCACGTTCATTAATTCCGATAACAATATGACAATTAAAATTTTTTGCTGCTTGAAACAAAGGTTTCATTACTTCATCATCAACTTTTACTGATGATTTGTATAATTGTTCGTACCATTTGCTTCCTTGAATTGGCGTCATAATCCAGTTCCAATAAGGATAACCTGCAATAAATACCTCTGGAAAAGCTACTAAATTTGCTCCGTTTGAAGTGGCTTCTTTAATAAAAGAAATTGCTTTATCAACTGTTTTTTCTACGTTTAGAAAAACTGGAGCTGTTTGGATTGCTGCGGCTTTGAATTTTGGAAAGTTCATAGTTTATGTTTTCAACACAGATTTAAGAAATTTTAAAAATCTTAAAGATTTCTCAAATCGGTGTTACTTGAATTATAATTTATATTTTTCAATTTTTTCTTTCATTTCTTCTGAAAAAGCTTCAGATTTAATTTCATTTTTATTTTCTTGAAAAGAAACGTTAACCAATGTAACTTCGCCTTCTAAAACAACTTTCTCTAGTTCATTTACAAACTGAAAACCACAAATAACAGATGATTTTTTTAATTCATTTACCCAAAGTTTTTTGGTTAGAATTTCGCCTAATCGCGCTGCATTCTTGAATTGTATTTTTAAATCAACTGTTGGGATTCCGTTGGTTTCGTGCATTTTTGAAAACGGTCGATTTAATGCTTCTTCAAACCAATCTTCAACAAGGCAATTTAGCATTTCTAGAAATCTTGGATAGAAAACTATTCCGGCGTAATCGATGTGTTGGAAACGAATTTTTTCTTGTTTTACAAAAGGTTTGTTCATAATTATTTATTTAACCACAAATTACACAAATTTTCACAAATTCTTAATTAATTACTTGATTTAGCTGATAAGCCTAGCCCAGATAGTAGTAGAAATCCTTTTCTTTTTTTCTTTAAAAAAGAAAAGATTGTAACGGATAGCTGGATTAGCTTCAAATTAAAATTTCTCTGCCGATGCTCTTTTCCAAAATCTAAAAAACTGGTTTGGAACGGTGCTTCCGTCTAGTAATGATCCAACTTTTAGTTCAGGATAGGTTTCTTCAAATGTTTCTATTTTAGTTCTATCAACTCTAGTACTCACAACTGTTCTATCAACATCGTCAGGATGTGCCAAGCCTGCAGATGCTATTAAATCCATTGCGCTTTTTACAGTTTCATGATGGTATCTTGCTACTCTGACGCTTTTTTCTTCGGGCACAAGTCCTTTCATTAATTCTGGATTTTGTGTTGCGACTCCAGTCGGACAAGTGTTTGCATGACATTCGAGTGCTTGTATGCAACCCAAAGCAAACATCATTCCGCGTGCAGAATTGCATAAATCTGCTCCAAGTGAAAGGTTTCGAATGATATCAAAACCTGTGATTACTTTTCCGCTACAAATTATTTTGATTTGATCTTTGATTCCGAATCCGTTTAAACAATCATAAACAAAAGCCAATGCATCGCGCAAAGGCATTCCAACATGATCAGAATATTCTTGAGGTGCTGCTCCAGTTCCGCCTTCGCCACCATCGACTGTGATAAAATCGAGATAGGTTTTAGTTTGAACCATTGCTTTACAAATAGAAATAAACTCCGATTTATTACCGATACAGATTTTCATTCCTATTGGTTTTCCACCAGAACCTTTTCGGAGTAATTTTACAAAATCCATTAATTCTAAAGGAGTTGTAAAAGCGGAATGACTTGGTGGTGAAAGAATATCTTGACCTTTTGAAACCAAACGTATTTGTGCAATTTCGTCTGTAACTTTTTCTTTAGGTAAAATGCCGCCATGACCCGGTTTTGCTCCTTGAGAAAATTTAATTTCTATCATTTTCACATTGTCTAACAGAGCACGTTTTGTGAATTCATCGTAACTGAATTTGCCATCTGGAGTTCTGCAACTAAAATATCCAGTTCCGATATTCCAAACTACATCGCCACCTAAAAGATGGTATGGTGAAAGTCCGCCTTCTCCGGTATTATGATAAAAACCGCCTTGTTTCGCGCCATTATTTAATGCGATTATTGCATTTTTACTAAGCGAACCAAAACTCATTGCGCTTATATTAAAAATGCTTGCATAATAAGGATTCATACATTGTGTTGAACCTATTTTAACTCTTGGATTTTCATTCACATCAGTAAAAGGAATTGCTCGAATACTATGATTTATCCACTCGTAACCTTCTTTATATACATCTAATTGTGTTCCAAAGGGCATTGCATCAGATTCTTTTTTGCTTCTTTGGTATACAATACTTCGTTGCTGACGGTTAAACGGTTTTCCATCTAAATCGGTTTCTACAAAATATTGGCGTATTTCTGGACCAATAGATTCTAATAAATAACGCATTCTTCCTAGTAATGGAAAGTTTCTTCTGATGGTTTTTTTACATTGATACATGTCGTATAATCCCATTAATATCAATGGTATGAATATCAATAGTAAAAATCCGAATTTGATGTTGATATACATTAACAATCCAGTGATGGAAAGAATTGTAAAACTGATTACTAAAAATGCTTTTCTCATAATTGTTATTTAACCGCAAAGTTCGCAAAGATTAAGGCAAAGTTCGCAATGTTGTAAACGTAATTTTTAATTTTATTTTAACTTAAAACGTTGTATTTTTCCTGTTTCAGTTTTAGGTAAAACATCTGTAAAAATAATTTCTCTAGGATATTTATAAGGTGTTGCTACTTCTTTGAACCACAATTGAATAGATTTTTTTAATTCATCAGATGCTTTAGACGAATCTTTTAATACAATATGTGCGCAAACAAGCATTCCACGTTCTTCATCGGGCAAACCAACAACAGCACATTCTAGAATATCTTCGTGGGTTAAAAGTACGGATTCTACTTCAATTGCACCAATATTATATCCAGAAGATATTATCATATCATCGCCACGAGCTACAAACCAAAAATAGTCGTCTTCATCTTGACGGAAAATATCGCCTGTAATGTTCCAACCGTTTTCAACATATTCTAATTGTTTTTCTTCTCTATTAAGGTATTTGCAACCTGTTATTCCACGAACAGCTAATCTTCCAGATTCATTTCTTGGAACTTCATTTCCGTTTGAATCTATAATTTTAGCTTCGTAACCCATAATTGCTTTTCCGGTTGCACCGGGTTTTATATTTTCTTCGTTTGATGAAATAAAAATATGAAGCATTTCAGTAGCTCCAATTCCGTCAATAATTTTTAATTTAGTTGCATCATACCAATCTTGCCAAACCTTTAATGGTAAAGTTTCGCCAGCAGAAATACATTTGCGTAAGCTAGAAATATCATATTCATTAACTTTAGTTGTAATAATGCGCCAAGCCGTTGGAGCTGTAAAGCAAATGGTGATTTTAAAATCTTGAATAGCTTGAAGCAATAAATCGGGACTTGGTTTTTCGATTAAAAATGTTGAAGCTCCAAAATACATTGGAAACAAAACTAATCCGCCAAGACCGAACGTAAATCCGAGTGGTGGACTACCAGTAAAAACATCATTTGGAGTTGGTTGTAAAGCATAATTTGGAAATGCTTCACAAATATTTAAAATATCTTTATGATAATGAGCTGTCATTTTTGGCAAACCTGTAGTTCCAGAAGTGAAACCTATTAAAGCAACCGAATCTGCTTTGGAATGATAATTAGTAAACGTTTTAGGTTTGGATTGCATTAATGTTTCTAAATCACCATTTCTGAAATAACTGGTTTTTTTTAGATAATCTGATTTAACTAAATTCATTTCCTCCGAAAGTTCACTGTCACATATAGCATGCGATATCTCGGCGCAATCGATAAATATCTTAATTTCTTTAGAGCGAAGTAATGGCATTGTTGCAACTACAATTCCGCCTGCTTTTATAATTGCAAACCAACAGGCAACCATCATCGGATTATTCGCCGAACGCAATAAAACACGATTTCCTGAAACTAATCCTAAATCATCAACTAAAACATGAGCTATTTGATTTGCTTTTTCATACAAATCTTGATAGGTCCAAGTTGTTTCAAATGTTCTTATACAAGTATTGTTTCCTCGACTTTCTTTGATGTGATTATCTAATAATTTATCTACACAATTCAACATTTCTGGATGCTGAAATTGGGGTAAATCCAAAAAAGAATATTCTGGTTGCAAGTCTAAACTAGGTAAGTTATTGTGAGCAAAATTATCTTCGTAATACTTCATAATTTGCAATTATTTTTTATTACTTTTCGGTTTCAATGCTTTTTTCATTCCGTCAACTTGTTTTCTTTCGCTAATTTTTAACGGATACAAATGAGAAATTCCCATTTTGTATTGCTTTGGAATGTCATCAGATTGAAAATTTTCATACGCTTGAGCGTTTCTAACAAAATTAGGATCTAATAACAATGGTCTTCCAAGCGCAACTAAATCGGCTCTTCCGTTTAAAATTATAGTGTTAATTTGATCAATATCTTGAATGTAACCAGCTGTAATTGTTGGAATATGAACCGTATTTCTAACCAAATCTGAAAAAGGTGTTTGCCACATTCTACCTGTTTGTGGCTTTTGATTCTCGACTGTATTTCCTGTTGAAACATTAATAATATCTGCTCCTGCATTTTTAAAGGCAGTTGCAATTGTGATTACATCTTCTTCTGAAATTCCGTTTTCTGCCCAATCGGTTGCTGAAATTCTAACTGACATTGGTTTTTCTGCAGGAAATACTTTTCGCATTTCGTTAAAAACTCGTAATGGAAATTTTAATCTATTTTCAATACTTCCGCCAAATTCGTCGTTTCTGATATTTGTTAATGGCGATAGGAAAGATGCTAATAAAAACCCATGATGCGCTTGTAATTCGATTAGGTCAAATCCTGCTTTGTCTGAATTTATTGTGGCTTGAACGAATTGTGAAGTTATCAAATTCATATCTTCCAAATTCATTTCTTTTGGAATAATTGAATTATCATTATATGGAATTGCAGATGCCGAAATTAAATCCCATGAATTTCCTTTAAATGATTCTTCCCATGGAATTTTAGAACAGCCTTTTCGTCCAGAATGACCTAATTGAATTCCGATTTTAGTTGTTGTATTTTTATGTATAAAATCGATTATTTTCCCCCATTCAACTATCTGATTTTCATTATAAATACCAGTACAACCTAAAGTAATACGTCCGTTTTCTGAAATAGCAGTCATTTCGGTTAATATTAATCCTAAACCTCCAATTGCTCTTGAGGTATAATGTTGAAAATGCCAATCGTAAACCAAACCATTTTCTGCAGAATATTGTCCCATTGACGACATTGCAATTCGATTTTGAAGTTCTAAATCTCTTAATTTGAATTTGGTAAATGCAGGCGATTGATTGACGTTTATTGCTTCATTGAAGTGCCTCGACTGCGCTCGGGAAGACAATGTGTTGAACTCATTTAAAACCTTATCAGTAAAAGACTTATCACGTAAACGTAAATTTTCGTAAGTAACTTTCTTGGCTCGTGTCATGCAACCAAAAGCAAATTGATAAAACGGATGTTGGTTATTTCTGTCCATATTTTCAAACCAATCTAACGAAACCAAAGCGGCATGCTGAATCATTTCAACCGTATTTCTTCTTGATTTTTCATACTGTTGAAAAGCAGCTTGAACATCGTTTTGATTTGCAATTACAGCATCAGATAAAGCAATTGCAGAATCCATTGCTAATTTTGTTCCCGAACCAATAGAGTAGTGTGCAGTTGCCTTTGCATCGCCTAATAAAACGATGTTGTTGTGAAACCATTTTTCGTTGGTAACATGAGGAAATTGGCGCCAATGTGATTTATTTGAAATCAAAGAATGACCATCTAGTTCTTCTTTGAAAATTTCAGCAATTTTAGCAATTGTATCCTGTTCGTTAGTTAATTCAAAATTGAATTTTTGCCAGGTTTCATCGCTACATTCAAAAATCCACGTACTCATTCCTTCCTGGTATTGGTAGGAATGTGCAACAATTGTTCCGTGTGGCGTTGTTCTAAAAAAATAAGTAAATGCATCTAAAGGTTTTGTTGAACCTAGCCAAACGAAACGGTTTTTCTTCAATTCAATTTTGGTTCCAAATTCTGATTGATATTGTGTTCTGATTTTGCTCCCAATTCCGTCGCAAGCTACAATTATATCGGAATCTTTGAATTGATTTAAGTCGTCTACATTTTGTTCGAAGTGCAAATTCACACCTTCTTCAAGGCAGCGTTGTTGCAATAATTGAAGTAATGTTTTTCGAGAACAACCGCAAAATCCGTTTCCGGCAATGTTTACTGTTTCTCCATCACGAGCAATAATAATATCGTCCCAATAAGCAAAATTTGTTCGAATTAATTCATACGATTGCATATCGCGTTTTAAAAATTCGCCCAAAGTTTCATCTGAAAAAACAACGCCAAAACCAAAGCTATCATCGGGTTTATTGCGTTCGTAAACGTCAATTTGGCAATTGGGCATTGCTTTTTTAGTTAATATCGAAAAATATAATCCGCCTGGACCGCCACCTATTACTGTTATTTTCATTTTAAGCTCTTTTTATAGAAAAGATTTCTCCGATTGTTCCGTAATTCGAGCCTGCTAAACGAGCAACTGGATTGTATTTATCTAAGTTTATTTTAAAATTTTCATCAAGAATTTCATCTGCAATGTGTAGTATCCTTATTTGTCCAATAACTACACAAGCCGTTTCATTTCCTTCTTTATCTTTGATAAAATAATGATGAATTTTTTCACATTCAAGGTGAACCAAACTTTCTTTTACTCGCATTGGTTTAATAACCGAAGATTCAATTGGTGTAAGACTGGCTAATTCAAATTCATCAACATCAGAAGTTACAGTTGCGGCGGTTTGATTCATTTGTTCAACCACTTCTTTAGTAACCATATTTACAACAAACTGATTAGTAGCTAATACATTGTTTAAAGTGTCTTTGTTGGTATTGTTATCTCGTCGAGTCGAAAACATGACACATGGCGGATCGCTACTAACCATATTAAAATAGGAAAAAGGCGCCAAATTGTTTGTTCCATCTTCGCTTATTGTAGAAATCCAACCAATTGGTCTTGGGGTAATTATTCCAGTTAGTAGTTTGTAAATTGAGGATTGTTCTAAATTATTTGGATCAAATTGCATTTTTTAAATTATTTACTACAAATTAAATAAAATTATTAGAATAATGAAAAGAAAGTTACGGTATAATATTTATTTAGTAACTTTAAATATATTGCACTAGCATTTTTTAGAAATTGTATTATTGTTTGTAAATATTTAAAATCATCAACAAATTCGTAAAAATCATTACTATTGCTTTGTCTTTTTTTATATTTTTGCAATGCTTTAAAACAAAACAAATGAACTTCGATAGAAAAGATTTTTCCAATTCTCAATTATTAGATTTATATAAACAGCTACTTAAACCTCGATTAATAGAAGAAAAAATGCTCATTCTACTACGTCAAGGAAAAGTTTCAAAATGGTTTTCAGGAATCGGTCAAGAGGCAATTTCAGTTGGAATAACTGCTGCTTTAGATCAAGATGAATACATTTTACCAATGCATAGAAATTTAGGAGTTTTTACTTCTAGAAATATACCGTTACATCGCTTATTTTCGCAGTGGCAAGGTAAAAAAACCGGCTTTACAAAAGGAAGAGATAGAAGTTTTCATTTTGGCACTCAAGAGTTCAATATTATAGGAATGATTTCGCATCTTGGCCCACAAATGGGTGTTGCAGATGGAATTGCGTTAGCCAATAAATTAAAGAAAAACGGAAAAATAACAGCTGTTTTTACAGGCGAAGGAGCAACAAGTGAAGGCGATTTTCATGAAGCTTTAAATATTGCTTCAGTTTGGGATTTACCAGTTTTGTTTGTTATTGAAAACAATGGTTACGGACTATCAACGCCAACAAATGAGCAATATAGATGTGAAAATTTGGCCGATAAAGGAATTGGCTACGGAATGGAAAGTCACATCATAGATGGAAATAATATTCTTGAGGTTTTTGCAAAAATATCTGAATTAAAAGCATCATTAACTGTAAATCCTAGACCAGTATTGTTAGAGTTCAAAACTTTTAGAATGCGTGGTCACGAAGAAGCAAGTGGTACAAAATATGTTCCGCAAGAATTAATGGATATGTGGGCTATTAAAGATCCGATTGCAAATTATAAAGATTATTTAGTTAATATTGGAGTGCTTTCGGAGGATTTGGATGCTGATTTCAAATCTAAAATAAAATCTGAGATTGATGAAAATTGGGCAATTACACAAGCTGAACCAGATGTTGTTGCAAATTTGAATGAAGAGCTTAATGATATGTTTGAACACTTTGAATTTGAAGAAATTAATCATTCAAATGATTTAGAAAACATAAGAGTTGTTGATGCCATTTCACAATCTTTAAGACAATCAATGGAACGCCATGAAAATTTGGTTATCATGGGTCAAGATATTGCTGAATATGGTGGTGCTTTCAAAATTACAGAAGGTTTTGTAGAGCAATTTGGAAAAGAACGAGTTCGAAATACTCCAATTTGTGAAAGTGCAATTGTATCGGCGGCAAACGGATTATCTATTAACGGATTTAAAGCTATTGTTGAAATGCAATTTGCAGATTTTGTATCTTCTGGATTTAATCCGATTGTAAATTTATTAGCGAAACAACATTATCGTTGGAATGAAAAAGCCGATGTTGTAGTAAGAATGCCTTGTGGTGGTGGAACTCAAGCTGGACCATTTCATTCGCAAACTAATGAAGCTTGGTTTACAAAAACTCCTGGTTTGAAAGTAGTTTATCCTGCATTTCCTTACGATGTAAAAGGATTATTGAATACTGCAATTAATGATCCAAATCCGGTGATGTTTTTTGAGCATAAGCAACTTTACAGAAGCGTTTATCAAGATGTGCCTAAAGAGTATTACACGATTCCGTTAGGTAAAGCCTCTTTGATAAAAGAAGGTAATGATGTCACCATAATTTCTTTCGGTGCTGGAGTGCATTGGGCTTTAGAAACTTTATCTAAAAATATAGAAATCAAAGCCGATTTGATTGATTTACGAACTTTACAACCGCTTGATACAGAAACTATTTTTGCATCGGTTAAGAAAACAGGAAAAGTAATTATTTTGCAAGAAGATACTTTGTTTGGCGGAATTTCGAGTGATATTTCAGCTTTAATCATGGAAAATTGTTTCGAATATTTGGATGCTCCAGTTAGAAGAGTTGGTAGTATTGAAAGTGCAATTCCATTTGTGAAATCTTTAGAAGATCAATATTTGCCTAAAGTTCGTTTTGAAGAGGAATTAATAAATTTACTAAACTATTAATTTAAAAGAATATGAAAAAAACAATTGCTTTTGCTTTAATTATTTTGTCCTTGTGTTCATTTTCTGTTAATACATTTAAACCATTTAATTTTGTAGGTAAATGGGAAGCAATTGGAGATAAAGATAAAGGAAGTGGTTTTATTTTTGACGCTGATGGTTATGCTTTTATGTTTAAAAATGGAGAAAAATTAGGAGGAAAAAATTTTAATATAAAAGGTCAAAAAGGCGATATGTATTATGTTATTAATCAAAATAATAATCCTATTACAATTGATATAGTTGTTTCTTTTAAAGATGCAAAAAAAGGAAAGAAAAAAATGATGATGTTAGTGAAAATTGTAGATAATAACACAATTAGTTTAGCGGCAGCTGATGAAGTTAGACCAACAAAATTCACAAAAGAAAATACAATTACTTTCAAAAGAGAATAAATTTTATTAAATGAAACCTTTATTAGAAAAAGCATTATTAAAAGACGCATCGATACACAAAGTGCAATTCGATAAAGAATGGTTTTATAATTTAGATGATATTGCTTATCATCTTAAAGAAGATGTTTCTGATGTTGATTTTATTCATTTACCAATGATGATTGATGAACAGCAAGAATTTGTAAAATGCGCGACATTTGAAGACATTCAGAGAGGCAGAAAAGAATTTGAATAAATAAGAATCCAATGAAAAAGAATTCAATAGCGTCTTTAAAAATAAAATTTCAAGAAATAATTGATTTAATTGCACAAAAAAAAGTTTCAGAAGCTGAATTAAAAATGACAGTTGTAACTGAAATTATTGATGATTTAATTGATTATTCTATATCTGACGAAGAACTTCAAGCTTTAAGTCCGTTTCAAATTTTAGTTAACCATTTGCAATTGAAAATCGATATTTTAAAAACTTCACTTAATTAGCTTCAACATAATTTTTGAAATTATTTAAAATAGCTTGCCAACCTTGTTTTTGTAATTCAATTGAATTTTCATTTTCGGCTTCAAATGTTTCTACAATTTCTACAACATCACCAATAGTAATAAAATCAATACTCACTTTTCGATTGTCAGCAATGTAATATTCTATTGATTTTAACGGAATAATTTCAGAATAAGTTCCTTCAAAATCAAAACTAAAGCTACCATCTTTCGCTGCCATTGTAAATACAAAACGACCTCCATTTTGTAAATCGTTTATTGCTTTTGGAGTGTGCCAATCAGCAGATGCATTATTCCATTGCATAATATGTTCTGGAGTTGTCCAAAAATTCCAAACTTTTTCAATGTTGGCCTGTATCGTGATTTCTACTGTGATTTTTTGTGAATTCATTTTGGTTTCTTTTGAATTATAAAGATATAAATCTTTTTTACATTGGTACAATTATTGTTAAAATTTAGTCAAAAGTTTAAAATTATGCGTATTTCTATTTTAATTATAAAGTGCTTTTTAATTTGTTCTTCTTGTACGAAAGTAGCTTCTAATAAAGTAGTCAGAATGCAGATATACAATGGTTTTTCGAAACATAATGCAGAACTAATATCTGATAAAATAGAAAGTTTTTACAAAATTAGAGTTGTTATTTTGCCTCAAATTGATTTGCCTAAAGCAGCATTTATAAAAATAAAATCTCCAAGATATAGAGCAGATAGTATCATTAAAATACAAAAAAGAAATTCAGTAAATAAAGTTGATTATATTTTAGGAATTACTGCAAATGACATTTCAATAACTAAAAAAAATAGTGATGGAACCATTAAAAAACCAACTTGGAAGTATAACGATTTTGGAATAATGGGTTTAGGATATTGCCCAGGTAATAGTTGTATAATATCTTCATTCAGACTCAAAAGCAAAGATAATGATCAATTTTTATTGCGTCTTCAAAAAGTTACATTGCATGAATTAGGACATAATTTAGGCCTAAAACATTGCAGTAATAAACAATGTTTGATGACAAGCGCAGTTGAAAAAATTCAAACAATAGACAATGAAAAATTAGAATTGTGTGCCAATTGTAGAATGAAACTAGATTAATTATTTTTGAAATTACAATTCTCAATAAACAACTTAGTGAAAAATAGTTTTTTGTTTTTAGCATTTACCTTACATTTGTGTAAAATAAAACAATTCATTAGTGATTGCTACCAACAAACTCAAGATATTCAACGATCCTATCTATGGTTTTATAACCATTCCGAATACTTTAATTTACGATTTAATTCAGCATCCTTACTTTCAACGTTTGCGTCGCATTTCTCAAATGGGTTTGACTTATCTAGTTTATCCAGGAGCAAATCATACTCGTTTTCATCACGCATTGGGTTGTATGCACATTATGCAAAAAGCAGTTCAAACGCTTCGTTTTAAAGGGGTTTTAATTTCAGATGATGAAGAAAACGCACTTTATGTAGCTATTTTGTTGCATGATATCGGACACGGACCATTTTCTCATGCAATGGAGCACAGTATCGTTGAAGATGTGCATCACGAAGAAATTTCATTGTATTTTATGAATGCTTTGAATGTTGAATTTGATGGACAACTAAGTTTGGCAATTCAAATATTTAAAGGCGAATACCATCGAAAATTCATGTTGCAACTCATTTCAAGTCAGTTGGATATGGATCGAATGGATTATTTAAAACGAGATAGTTTTTACAGCGGTGTAGCCGAAGGAAATATCAACAGCGACCGATTGATTCAAATGATGAACGTGCAAGACGATGTTTTGGTAATTGAAGAAAAAGGAATTTATTCGGTAGAGAAATTTCTTGTTGCCAGACGATTAATGTATTGGCAAGCCTATCTTCATAAAACATCTGTCGTTGCAGAATTGACGTTAACCAAAATTTTAAAACGTGCTAAAGAATTGACTAGCAAAGGCGTTAAACTTTGGTGTAGCGAACCACTTTCGTTTTTTTTGAACCATAAAATCAGTCATGAAACTTTTACCATTGAAACATTAAAAACGTTCGCTTTATTGGATGATTATGATGTGATGGGCGCAATAAAATCTTGGCAATTTAACGATGATTTTGTATTGAGTTCGCTCAGTAAAATGATTATTAATAGAGATTTGTTGAAAATTATAATGTTGGATGAAAAATTAGATGCTGAGAAACTTACTAATTTCAAAACTAAATTGACTAATTTGTATAACATTTCCGAAAAAGATGCTACCTATTTTGTATTTAAAGGAAAACTTAAAAATCAAGCATATAATAAAGAAAGTGAACCAATAAGTATAGTAAAAAAAGATAAAACTATTGAAAATCTTGTTGATTCGTCAGATCAGTTGCAAGTTCGAGCATTATCTAAAGCTGTTACTAAGTATTTTATATGTTTTCCAAAAGTCTTATTAGATAACTAGTGATTCAATTAAATTTTATATTTTTGTTGCAATGAAACGAACCATCAAATTTGTAGATTTTATTTTTGACTATATTTGCAAGTTCCATTTTATTTCTATGGAAAAAATTATTTTATAAGATGAAATTTACAGCTGAACAAATTGCGGGTATTCTGGAAGGCGAAGTAATAGGAAATCCTAATGCCGAAGTCCATAAATTGTCTAAGATAGAAGAAGGAACTGTTGGTTCATTAACATTCTTATCCAATCCAAAATACCAAAATTATATCTACACAACTCAAGCAACCATAACGATTGTTAATAAAAGTTTTGAAGCCGATCAACCAGTTTTATCAACTTTAATAAAGGTTGACGATGCATACCAATCCTTTTCTAAATTGTTAGAATACTACAATCAAGTTAAATTGATGAAATCGGGAATTGAACAACCTTCTGTTATTTCTGAAAATGTAACTTATGGAACCGATTTATATTTAGGAAGTTTTTGCTACGTAGGGTCGAATGTGAAAATCGGAAATAACGTCAAAATTTATCCAAATACTTTTATAGGTGATAATGTTACAATTGGCGATAATTGTATCTTGTTTGCTGGAGTAAGAATTTATTCTGAAAGTGAAATTGGTAATAATTGTGTTATTCATTCGGGTACCATTATTGGTTCAGATGGTTTCGGATTTGCACCACAAGAAGATGGAACTTACAGTAAAATTCCACAAATAGGTAACGTAATTCTCGAAGATGATGTTGAAGTTGGTTCGTGTACCACAATTGACCGTGCAACAATGGGTTCAACTATTATTCGAAAAGGAGTGAAGTTGGACAATCAAATTCAGATTGCTCATAATGTTGAAATTGGAGAAAATACAGTTATTGCATCACAAACCGGTATCGCAGGTTCAACCAAAATAGGAAAAAACTGCATGATTGGCGGACAAGTTGGAATAGTTGGACACATAACAATAGGAAACGGAGTCAGAATTCAAGCGCAATCTGGAGTCGGAAAAAGCATTGCCGATGGCGAAGTGATTCAAGGCACACCAGCATTTAATTATGGAGATTTTTCTAAATCGTATGTGCACTTTAGAAATTTACCGAAAATAGTTTCCGATTTAGATAATTTGAAGAAGAAAACAGAATAGAAAACAAACAAAATTAGAATTATATTATGGTTAAGCAAAAAACCATCAAAAGTGAAATTTCACTTACAGGAGTAGGATTACACACAGGTAAAGAAGTTAAAATGACTTTTAAACCAGCACCAATTAACAATGGTTTTACCTTTATAAGAGTTGATCTTGAAGGAAGTCCAATGATTGAAGCTGATGCAAATTATGTAGTAAATACCCAAAGAGGAACTAATTTAGAAAAATTAGGTGTTAAAATTCAAACATCAGAGCACGTTTTAGCCGCTTTTGTTGGTTGTGATGTTGATAACGTTATCATTGAATTGAACGAATCTGAACCGCCAATTATGGATGGTTCGTCTAAGTTTTTTGTAGAAGCTATTGAACAAGTTGGTGTTGAAGAACAAGATGCTGAACGCAAATATTATGTAGTTAAAGAAGTGATTTCATTTACTGATGAAGCTACAGGAAGCGAAATTATTGTCATGCCATCAGATGATTATCAAGTGACAGCAATGGTTGATTTTGGTACTAAAGTTCTTGGAACGCAAAATGCGACATTAAAAAATATAACTGATTTTAAAACTGAAATTGCTAATGCCAGAACCTTCAGTTTTTTACATGAACTAGAAACTTTATTGGATAATGGTTTAATCAAAGGTGGCGATTTGAATAATGCAATTGTATATGTAGATAAAGAAATATCTCCAGCAACAATGGAGAATTTGAAGAAAGCTTTTGGTAAAGAACATATTTCGGTTAAAGAGAACGGAATTTTAGACAACCTAACATTGCATTATCCAAATGAAGCTGCACGTCACAAGTTACTTGATGTAATTGGTGATTTAGCACTTATCGGAATAAGAATTAAAGGAAAAGTTATTGCCAATAAACCAGGTCATTTTGTAAACACACAGTTTGCTAAGAAAATGGCTAAGATTATTAAAATCGAACAAAAAAATCAAATTCCAGTTTTCGATTTGAATTTGCCACCATTAATGGATATTCATAAAATTATGAGTATTCTTCCGCATCGACCACCATTTTTATTGATTGATAGAATTATCGAAATGTCCGATAAACATGTCGTTGGTATGAAAAATGTTACCATGAATGAAAATTTCTTCGTAGGGCATTTTCCTGATGCGCCAGTTATGCCTGGAGTTTTAATTGTAGAAGCAATGGCACAATCAGGCGGAATTTTAGTATTAAGCACGGTTCCAGATCCTGAAAATTACTTGACTTATTTTATGAAAATTGATAATGTTAAGTTCAAACATAAAGTACTTCCCGGAGATACTTTAATATTCAAATGTGAGTTAATTACACCAATAAGAAGAGGAATTTGTCACATGCAAGCCAATGCTTATGCTAACGGAAAATTAGTTGCCGAAGCAGAATTAATGGCTCAAATAGCTAAAAAACAATAAGTATGAATCAACCACTTGCATACGTACATCCTGGAGCAAAAATTGCTCGAAATGTTGTAATTGATCCTTTTACAACTATTCACAACAATGTAGAAATTGGCGAAGGAACTTGGATAGGCTCGAACGTAACCATAATGGAAGGCGCTAGAATTGGTAAAAATTGCAATATTTTTCCAGGTTCAGTAATTTCTGCTGTGCCACAGGATTTAAAATTTGGAGGTGAAGATTCACTTGCAATAATTGGTGATAACACCACTGTAAGAGAATGTGTTACAATAAACAGAGGAACTGTTGCGTCTGGTCAAACCAAGATTGGAAAAAACTGTTTAATTATGGCAACTGCACACATTGCTCACGATTGTCATATTGGCGATAATGCTATTATTGTAAACGGAGTTGCGCTTGCAGGACACGTAATTGTTGGAAATTTTGCAATTATTGGCGGATTGGCAGCGATTCATCAGTTCATTCATATCGGAGATCATGCAATGATTTCTGGTGGTTCGTTGGTTCGTAAAGATGTTCCACCATACACTAAAGCGGCTAAAGAACCACTTTCGTATGTGGGAATCAATTCAGTCGGATTAAGAAGACGCGGATTTACATCAGAAAAAATCAGAGAAATTCAAGACATTTACAGAATTTTATATCAAAAAAATTACAATACTTCGCAAGCAGTTGGAATCATTGAAGCCGAAATGGCAGCTTCTCCAGAACGTGACGAAATATTAGATTTTATCAGAAACTCTTCTCGTGGAATTATGAAAGGATATTCAGGAGCATATTAGTTCAACTAATTTAAAAAAAACAATTTTAAACATTTAAAAAAACCAAAATGGCATCTACATCAGATATTAGAAACGGATTATGTATTAAGTTCAATCACGATATTTATAAAATCATCGAATTTCTTCACGTTAAACCAGGAAAAGGACCAGCTTTTGTAAGAACAAAATTAAGAAGTTTAACTAACGGAAAAGTTTTAGATAATACTTTTTCTGCTGGACACAAAATTGATGAAGTTCGTGTTGAAACGCATTCTTATCAATATTTATATGCTGAAGGCGATCAATTTCATTTTATGAATGTTGAATCGTATGAGCAAATTACTTTAGATAAAAAGACTTTAGATTCACCAGATTTATTGAAAGAAGGAACAGTGGTAATGGTTCAAGTTAACACTGAAACCGATTTGCCATTATCTGTTGATATGCCATCATCAATAGTTTTAGAAGTTACTTACGCCGAGCCAGGTGTTAAAGGAAATACAGCTACAAATGCTACTAAACCTGCAAAAGTTGAAACTGGTGCTTCTGTAAACGTACCTTTATTCATCAACGAAGGAGATAAAATTAAAATCGATACGGCTACAGGGTCTTACATGGAACGTGTGAAAGAATAATTCTAATGAAATTTCCAAAAATACATTCACTTAAAGATATCGCAGCAATAATTGGTTGTAATTATGTTGGTGCCGATGATTTTCCAGTTGAAGGCATGAACGAAATTCATGTAGTAACTTCTGGAGATATTGTTTTTGTAGATCATCCAAAATATTACGATAAAGCTTTGCAATCGGCGGCTACAATTGTTTTAATTAACAAAGAAGTTGAATGTCCAGACGGAAAAGCATTATTAATTTCAGATGATCCGTTTAGAGATTTTAATAAATTAACCAATCATTTTCGTCCGTTTACTTCGGCTGGTGTTTCAATTTCACAATCGGCAACTATTGGAGAAGAAACTTTTATTCAACCCAATTGCTTCATCGGACATAATGTTGTAATCGGAAAAAATTGCATTATTCATTCTAATGTTTCCATTTATGATAATTGTGTGATTGGTGATAATGTTATAATTCAAGCCGGAACAATTCTTGGTGCTGATGCATTTTATTACAAAAAACGTCCCGAAGGTTATGATCAATTGCTTTCTGGCGGAAGAGTTGTTATAGAAAATAATGTCGGAATAGGTGCACTTTGTACTATAGATAAAGGAGTAACAGGCGACACAACAATTGGTGAAGGAACAAAAATCGATAATCAAGTGCATGTTGGTCACGATACTATCATCGGAAAAAAATGTTTAATTGCTGCACAAACCGGAATTGCTGGTTGTGTAATTATTGAAGATGAAGTAACCATTTGGGGACAAGTTGGAACTACAAGTGGCATTACAATTGGAACAAAAGCAGTTATTCTTGGTCAAACAGGCGTAACAAAATCGGTTGAAGGCGGAAAATCTTATTTTGGAACACCAATAGAAGAATCACGCGAAAAGCTAAAACAATTAGCAAACATAAAGCGTATTCCAGAATTATTAAAAAACAGTAAATAATGTCACCAAAAGAATTAGTACTTGATTTTTACAAAAACGATTTAATTTTAAATAAATCGGAAGTAAATGAATTCCTTCATGAAGATTTAATGATAGAGTGGAATAGTAGTAAAGGTTTTGTTCAAATGAACAGACAAGATTTACTAAACCTGTCTGATGAATTAAGCAAAGCGTATGTTCGTTCTAAAATGAGAATTACGCATGTCATTCAAGAAGGAAATATGATTTCTATACGATATTCTCATTTTGTTAAAACAATTGAAAATCCTAGAGAAGAGATGCTTTTGGCACATTTTTGCGTGATTTGGGAAGTAAAAGACAACAAATTATATCGAGGTTATCAAATGAGTCAATTTTCATAAAATTTAATCAAGAAAATTTGTGATGATTATCTGTAAAAAACTAATCACTAATCACTAATTACTAATTACTATTTTATACTTTTGCACCACAAAACAATAAAACTAAATAAAAAAATATAACATGAGCGTTTTAGTTAATAAAGATTCAAAAATAATTGTTCAAGGATTTACAGGAAGTGAAGGAACTTTTCACGCTTCTCAAATGATAGAATACGGAACTAACGTTGTTGGTGGTGTAACACCAGGAAAAGGTGGTTCAAGCCATTTAGAGCGTCCAGTTTTTAATACGGTTAAAGATGCTGTAGATCAAGCTGGAGCAGATACCACTATTATTTTTGTACCGCCAGCTTTTGCAGCCGATGCAATTATGGAAGCCGCAGATGCTGGTATTAAAGTTATTATTTGTATCACTGAAGGAATTCCAGTTGCTGATATGATTAAAGCGTATTCATATGTAAAAGAAAGAAATTCCACGTTAATTGGTCCGAACTGTCCGGGTGTAATTACTCCGGGTGAAGCTAAAGTTGGAATTATGCCAGGTTTTGTTTTCAAAAAAGGAACAGTTGGAATTGTATCTAAATCAGGAACATTAACTTATGAAGCTGCTGATCAAGTTGTAAAACAAGGATTAGGAATTACAACTGCAATCGGAATTGGTGGCGATCCAATTATAGGAACTACTACTAAAGAAGCGGTTGAATTATTAATGAATGATCCTGAAACTGAATGTATCGTTATGATTGGTGAAATCGGTGGTCAATTAGAAGCGGATGCTGCTAAATGGATTAAAGCTGACGGAAACCGTAAACCAGTTGTAGGTTTTATTGCAGGTGAAACTGCTCCAAAAGGTCGTACAATGGGTCACGCAGGTGCAATTGTTGGTGGTTCTGACGATACTGCTGAAGCTAAAAAACGCATCATGAGAGAATGTGGAATTCACGTTGTAGATTCTCCGGCTGAAATTGGTAAAAAAGTTAAAGAAGTTATGGGATAATTATCCTAAAATATAATATTACTTAAAAAGCTCTCAATTTTCGAGAGCTTTTTTTATTTAATTCATTTTAAATTTATCTTCTAATAATCTGATTCCTTTTTCATCAACGCCCGAAATAACTTCTGTGGTTTCTGATCCTTGTTCGTCTAAAAAAGTAATTGTAACAGAATCATTTTCTCTGGAAACTAATTTTATTTTTGATAACGGAATTTTATACCGATTTCCAGTTTCTCTAATCAAATAGCGATAAACGGCAAACCCTAATCCACTAAAAACAAGTGGTAAACGCACTGAATTTCCTTTAGAGAATTGATAAATAGTTCCCAAAATTCCTAATCCCAACAAAATATAAAAGTAAAAACTGATTTTATTTTTTCTAAAATTATTGGCTTTGATAGTTTTGGATGACTTTTCTTGTACATTTCTTGCCTCTTGCCAATTTCCAGAATTGGTTAAATATAAATTTTCATCATCTATATTCACAAAACCCTTATTGTATTTAAAATATTCTTTCATCTAAAATCGTTGTTGATTTACAAAAATAGCAATAATTAAGAATGTTTATTAACAAAACTAACTAAAATTATCTTGTGCATTTTTTAGGCCAATTTATGCTAATTTGCACGAAACTCATCTTCAATAATAAATGTTTGAATAAACAAAACAAATTCAATTCGTGCAATAAACTATGAGATTTTAAAAATTTGTGAAAATTTGTGCAATTTGTGTTAACTTTTTTTTAATGCCTTTGTACTAGCTTATTTTCTTAATTTGAATTTATTATATTTGCGCAACAGTAAACAAACTAAAATTTAATTATACATGAAATTACTTGAAGGAAGAGTAGCTATTATTACTGGTGCAAGCCGCGGAATTGGGAGCGGAATTGCTAAAGTATTCGCTCAACACGGTGCAAATGTAGCTTTTACATATAGTTCATCTGTCGAATCGGCATTGGCTTTAGAAAATGAATTGAACGCTTTAGGAATAAAATCAAAAGGATATAAATCAAATGCTGCCGATTTTAATGAAGCTCAAAAATTAGTCGATGATGTTATGGCTGATTTCGGAAATGTTGATATTTTAATCAATAATGCCGGAGTTACAAAAGACAATTTATTGATGCGAATGAGTGAGGAAGATTTTGATAAAGTTATCGAAATCAACTTGAAATCGGTATTCAATATGACTAAAGCAGTTCAAAAAATTATGTTGAAAAACCGTAAAGGTTCAATTGTGAATATGAGTAGTGTAGTAGGAGTGAAAGGTAACGCCGGACAAGCTAATTACGCTGCATCTAAAGCAGGAATGATTGGTTTTACTAAATCAGTTGCTTTAGAATTGGGTTCTAGAAATATTCGTTGTAACGCAATTGCACCAGGATTTATCGAAACCGAAATGACCGCAAAATTAAATGACGATGTAGTACAAGGTTGGAGAGATTCAATTCCGTTGAAACGTGGCGGAACTCCAGAAGATGTTGCAAATGCTTGTTTGTTTTTTGCTTCCGATATGAGTGCTTATGTTTCAGGTCAAGTTTTAAATGTTTGCGGAGGAATGTTAACATAAGAGTTCTATTTAGAGTTTAAAAGTTTATAGGTTTATAAGTTTAAAAGATTTGATGAATAATTAGTAGTTTTAAAAATGAGAATATTTAGTTTTGAAAAGTTGATTGCTTGGCAAAAAGGAAGAGAACTTGCTATTTTGATTTATAAAACAACTAAAAATTTTCCTAAAGACGAAATATTCGGAATAACTAGTCAAATGAGACGCTGTTCTATTTCTATTGCTTCAAATTTAGCCGAAGGTTCAGGAAGAAGTTCTATGAAAGATAAGGCAAGATTTTCAGAAATCGCATACAGTTCTTCTTTAGAATTATTAAATCAAATCATTTTAAGTCGTGATTTTGATTATTTACAAGAAATTCAATACATCCAAATCAGAGAAAAAATTACCGAAGTAAATATGTTAATAGATGGTTTACACAAATCTCAAGTTTCAACTATAAAATAGTTTTACACTGTAATAATCGACAATACCTTATAAACTTTTAAACGCATAAACTTTTAACCTAAAACATGACCAAATCAACTTTATTTCTTTTATTGCTTTCAGTAATTTTTGCTGGTGGTTTGTCGTATTTTCAATATTTTTTCAAATCCAAGAGTAAGTCTAAAATAACTAAACTTTTGGCAGTATTACGTTTTTTGTCAGTTTTCGGAATTTTACTTTTGCTAATCAATCCTGTTGTTAGTCGAAGTACTTATGAAACGATCAAAACTCCTTTGCCAATTGTAGTCGATAATTCAAGTTCGATTGTAGATTTAAAAGCTAATGAGGTTGCTAAAGAAGTATATTACAAATTAGCTTCCAATTCTGATTTAAAAAATAAATTTGACATTCAATCGTATTCGTTTGATTCTGAATTTCAGTCGGCAGAAACTTTTGATTTTAAAGGAAAACAAACCAATATCGATAAAGTTGCTCAGAATTTAAAAAGCATCAATAAAAACTTGAAATTTCCAACAGTTTTAATTTCTGATGGAAATCAAACTTCGGGTTCTGATTATGTTTTTAGTTTTGATGCTGATAATAAAGTTTATCCACTAGTTGTTGGCGATACGACTACTTATTTAGATTTAAAAATCAATCAGATTAACGTAAATAAATATGCTTTTCACAAGAATAAATTTCCTGTGGAAGTATTCTTGCAATATGCAGGAACTAAATCGGTAACGGCAAATTTTTCTATTTCTCAAGGAAATACAGTTTTGGATAAACAAAGTGTTTCTTTTTCGCCTTCCAAAAAATCAGCTGTTGTAAACGTTTTGCTTCCAGCGGATAAATCAGGTTTACAGATATTCAATGCTAAAATTACTTCATCTGAATCTGAAAAGAATACGTATAATAATTCCAAGAAATTTGCAGTTGAAGTTATTGAACAAAAAACAGAAATAGCTTTAATTTCTGCCATAAATCATCCCGATTTAGGAACTTTAAAACGAAGTATTGAAACGAATGCACAACGCAAAGTGACAATACTTAAACCAAACCAAATTACTTCTTTGGGTAATTATAATGTTTTGGTTTTGTATCAACCTAATGGAACTTTCAAACAAGTATTTGATGCTAATAAAAACCTTAAAATTAATACTTGGATTATCACAGGAAATGATACCGATTTCGGATTTTTGAACCAACAACAAAATCAATTACAATTTAAAATGTCTTCACAAAAAGAAGATTATTTGGCTAGTTTCAATTCTGATTTTAACCTTTTTGCTGCCGAAAATATTGGTTTTGAAAATTTTCCGCCTTTAGAAAATGCTTATGGAAGTATTACTCCGAATGAAAATATTTCGGTACTACTTTCTTCAAGAATACGCAACGTTGAAACGAATCAACCCTTATTAGCTTTCGGAGATAATCAAGGAAAACGAAGTGCTTTTTTAATTGGAGAAAACATCTGGAAATGGCGCGCTCAAAGTTATGTTGATAAAAAATCATTCGAACAATTTGATGTTTTTATTGATAAAACAATTCAGTTTTTGGCTTCTAATGATTCTAAAAAATCGTTGATTGTTAATCATGAACGTTTTTATAATTCGGGTGATGCCATAGAAATTACTGCGCAGTATTTCAATAAAAATTATGAGTTTGATGATAAAGCTCGTTTGACAATTGCAGTAACAAATACCAAAACCAAACAAGTTAAAAAATACGATTTACTTAAAACTACCAACAGTTACAAAGTAAATCTTGACGGATTGAGTGCTGGAAATTATACGTTTACTGTAAAAGAATTGAATTCTAATGCTACTTATTCTAGTACATTTGAAATATTGGATTTTGATATTGAAAAACAATTCGTGAATCCGGATATGAGTAAATTGAAACAATTAGCAACTCAAACGAAAGCTTCGGTTTATGTACCAAATCAAGTAGATGAACTTATTAAAACGCTACTTAATAATCAAGATTACAAAGCCATTCAAAAGGATATTGTCAAGAAAACTCCTTTAATTGATTGGTATTGGTTACTGATTTTAATTGCTATTGCTCTTGCGGCAGAATGGTTTATTAGAAAATATAACGGATTGTTGTAAGTTTAAAAAAAACACGTAAAACTACGTATATCCAATTCTAAAATATGCTGTAAGTTTGCTTCATAGTTAAGTTAGACTTTAGCTTTAAAAACTCCATGATAAATTCAATTAGAATTATGTCGTGGAGTTTTCATTTTTAATAAGTTAAACATTTTTTTTAGTTGATTATATTTCAAATTAATTTAACTATTTTTGACAAAATTAAAAAACTATAAAACAATGAATTTTAGAAGATTACTAGTATCATTAACACTTTTAGCAACAGTAATTACTGTGCAGTCTCAAAGTGTATCAGCAGAAATGGTAGATTTTGCCGTTTTAAAAGCACCAAAAACTCCTATTGAAGCAGCTTCAAGACAATTTAAAGTTACCGTAACATCGCCTTACAGCCTTAAAACGGAAGATGTAATTGCACAATCGAAACTTGATTTTCAAAATGAATTGAAAAATTATGATAAAACTGTAGCCGATAGCGAAGCAGATTTTAAAGTAAAACAAAATGATTACACTGTAGAAGTAGCTAAGGCTAATGAAAAATTCGCTTTAGAATCAGCCGAATTTAAAAAGCTTTCTATGTTCGAACGATTGTCTATGACTGATCAAGGTAAAAATCCAAAATTAGTTACACCATCAAAACCAGTTTATTATAAACCACAACCACCAGTTTACAGAGAACCAAACTTAAACGATTATATTATTGTAGATAATAATGTGTTGGCAACTCAAGTAAAAATTGACGGTTTTACTCGTGATGGCGCTTATGTTGATATTAGTTTAGATGTTCAAAAATTGAAATTTCAAGATAATGCAGGTCAAACTTTTGCAAATCAACCAACTAAATTAGTTGTAAAAGTTGGTGGTGTAGAAAAAATTAACAAAACATTTTTTCAAGATTTTGCATTCATTTCGTCTTCACCAAGTAACAACATCAACAAACCATTAGAAGAGAAAAATCATTTGTCTAAAGTAATGGCAGCTGTTAATCAGTTTTTGAATGATAATTTTGGTTACCAAAATATGAGAGGTTCTGTTAAAATTCAAAGTGTAAAAAACAAAGGTAAATATGACGATTTAGAAAAAGCAGATATTTATGTTACTACAAATTTGAAAAAAATGAATCCACAAAATCCACAAATTAATGCCTCAGCAATGACCAACATGCAAAAAGGTATTGATATTTGGAAAGAAACTTTGACAAAAATTGACTACAAAGACAAAAAAGCAGATTTCAATAATAAAATTGCTGAATTTGTGTATTTCAATTTAATTCGTTTGAATTTAGCATTAGGAAATAAAACAGAAGCTGAAAAATACTTAAATGAATTTCAAGAAAATCAAATTTATATGAAATTGTCTTACGACGATGAGAATGAATTGAAACGAATTGAAGCTGAAGTTTACAAAAACTAATGAATATGAAAACATTTTTTAAAGCTTTTTTAGTTTTATTTTTAGCCATTTCGGCTAATGCTCAAACCAAACTTTGGGGAACCAAATTTGATGTAGATTTTAAATCAGAAATGGATCTTCAATTGGTTTTGAATGATAACTACAATTATTATTTAGCATCGGTTATTAATGTTGACGGAATGATGGCGAGTCATCAAGTGATTATTAGAAAATTTGATCAAAAAAATCAATTGGTTGATACTTTTATTCAGAAGTTTCCGCTAACGGATATGTTTACGTTACACAATTACCTTGGAGGATATCAATCTGGCGAGGATAAATTTGTAGTTTTCACACAAGGATATTCTAATAAAACTAAGAAAAATCAAATTGATAAAATAGTTTTTGACAAAAAATCGGGAACATTTACAACTACTACAATTGCCGAATATGATATTCTTTCGTTATCTAAATCGGGATCAATGTATTCGATGCAATCTCAAAATGGAAATTATATTGGTATAGTTTATCAAAAATACAATACTAAAAAAGATCCAGAAGATAATGAGTGTTTCGTTCTAGATACTAAAACTTTGGAGGTTGTTTGGAAAAAAACAATTTCATTTCCAATTGAATCCAATACCAATGAAAGAGTTTTAACTAATTCTGGAAAATTTGTTTTTGTTAGAACGGTTAAAGAAGTTGGCTATAATAATGTTTTAGCAATTGCTGATACAAACGGAATTGAGAATAAAGATTTTGGAGTTGCATTAAAACTTCAAAAACCAACTGCAATTTCTATTGGAACTCAAGATTATTTGGTAGCGTTTAATTATCCTGCTAAAGGAATTCGTCGTGGTGACTTTGGTTCGTTAATGTTGTATGATTTACAATTGGGTAAAATTCTTCAAAATAATGATATTGACGGATTCAATTCTATCAAAGATATTGCAGATGTAGTTATTAGAAATGTGAATATCCAAAATAACGAAATTCATTTATTTGTAGATCCAAAATACAAAGCTGGAACAAAACCAGATCCAACTTTTCCTAATTCTGCGTTTACAGTTCCGGTTTATTATTATGGACAATCTAGTTTGATTGTTTTAGGATTGGATGGGAAATTCAAAACTAAAGTCGGTTTGAATGAAACAGGAAATCTTGCTGATATATTTAATTCTTTCGGATTGATAAATTTTAGAGGAAGTTATTACCTAAATTTAGGAAACACTTCTGGATTTTTCAAATTAAATGTTCCTGATTTTACGAGAGAACAAAAAGCCAGTATTAACGTTGTATATGAAGACAACGAGTTCAAATACGGAAATTACATCAACCAATTATGCCATTATTATGCCGATAGTAGCAAATTACTTTTAGCAAAGAAATA
Source organism: Flavobacterium sp. SUN046 (assembly GCF_028867965.1). Lineage (GTDB taxonomy): Bacteria > Bacteroidota > Bacteroidia > Flavobacteriales > Flavobacteriaceae > Flavobacterium. Next base: position 175,275 of record NZ_JAPQNT010000006.1, on the reverse strand, counting down.
TGATGATGGTAAAATGGTTTTTGTAACCTACAATGACATTAAGTTGTAATTGATTGCTTTATAGTTTAAAAAAAATCCTGATTGTTCTTCAATCAGGATTTTTTTTGAAACAACTATTTTTGATACTTTTTCTTTTTCAACATATACGAAGCCGTTTGATAATAAGAAATGGTTTGATTAATTAAATCAGTTCGTTCTTTTTCTAATGGTTTTTGCTCATAATACAATTGAAAATTAGGTTGCAATCCTTCTTTTGGTTGCAGTGTCAATTGAAATTGTTTTGCTTTTCTAACTGGTGAAATTATAGTTAAAATATTGTCTTTAATTAAACCTAAGTCTTGATAAGTTGCAATTAATGCTCGTGGTTTGTAATCAGGTTTTAATACATCTTGACCATAAAATTTACTTTGATAATTGAAATTCAATAATCCGAATAAAGTTGGCATAATATCTATTTGCGACATCAAATTAGTGTACTGTTTTGGCTCAATGAATCCAGGCGAATAAATCATTGCAGGAATTCTATATTTGTCAGCAGGAAGTTCAGTTTTTCCAGAACTTGACGCACAATGATCGGCTAGAATTACAAAAACTGTATTCTTAAACCAAGTTTGTTTTTCAGCCATAGCAAAGAATTTACGCAATGAATAATCGGTATATTTTACGCCACCTTCACGAGATTTGGCATGAGCATCGATATCAATTTTGCCATCAGGATATGTAAACGGTCTGTGATTACTAACAGTCATCCAATGATTGAAAAATGGTTTTCCAGTTTTGGCTTCTTCATTCATGACCTTGATGGCTTTGTTTGCCATGTCTTCATCACAAACGCCCCAAACGTTTGAAAACGTGATTTCTTCGGGTTTGAAAGTTTTCTTATCTACAATATCGTAGCCATTTCCGCCAAAGAAATCGCCCATATTATCAAAATAGGCATCGCCACCATAAAGAAATTTTACGCTGTAACCTTTTTGTTTAAAAATACTTCCAGTTGAAAATTTATTTTTATTGTCAACACGTTTAACAACACTTTCACCAGCAGTTGGAGGCAAACAAAGTGTAACCGATTCTAAACCACGAACGGTTCTATTTCCAACAGCATAAAAATTGGTAAAAAGCAAACTTTTATTAGCCAATGAATCTAAAAACGGAGTAATATTTTGGTCATTTCCGTAGGCTTTCATAAAATCGGCACTGTAACTTTCGATTGTAATTAAGACTACATTTTTATGATTTTCGGCAGCATCACTTTGAATTTTTCGTAAAGAAGAATCATTACTAATTCCGGGTATTTGTTCATGTAATAATGCAAATGCTTCTTTTTCGGGCAAAGTTTTATAAAATTTATCATAATCTAATTCACTATTCATGAACGCTAAATAGAATTTATAAAGTCCGTTGGCTTGTAACTCATTTGCAAAAACATTACTAGAATTTTGAAGTTTAGCAAGATTTGGAATTGCAATTAATGAAATAATAAATAAGACTATGTAAACGCCAAGATTTTTTAATTTGTCAACAAATGATGGTAAATTGTCTAAATAAGCTTTCGATTTTTTTACAACAATAAATGTTGCAATTAATGATAAAATTCCGACACCAATAAATAACGGAATTACCGGATAAGATTCCATAATATTTCCGATAACGGTATTGGTGTATACCAAATAATCAACAGCAATAAAATTGTAACGAACGCCAAATTCATTCCAAAAGAAGTATTCACTAATTGCATTTTGAATAATGATCAAAACAAAAATGAAAATTGTAATTGAAAATAATGTGAATCGTATTTGTTTACGGTATTTTGGTAAAAATAGGAGCAATCCGAATAATATTGTTTTTAAGGAAACAAATGCAATTCCGATTTCGGGTAACGAACCACCATATTCATGAAGTATTGATTTTCCTGATAAAAGATATAATAATAAACAAACGAATAGTCCGAAAATTAAATAACCCCAAGGTTTATGAAATTTAGAGTTGGATAAAAACAGCAAATACAACCACAAAAAAGCACTTGCAACTATAAAAACAAATAAGTCTGAAATGAATCCGAAAATAAATATTTTAAAGCTATCAATTATTGTAAAACTCGTTTGCGTAATAGGATGGAAGAGCAAAACTAGCCGAGTTATTAAACTTACTAGGATATAAAAAAAGGCAAGATTGTAAAACGGCGACTTCTTTTGGAATAATTGCATTGATTGTGATTTTTTACAAAGGTATAAAAAACTGATTTCAAACTTGGTTTTTATCTCAAATTAAGATTGACTTAACTTTGTTGGCAGATTAAATTTCTGAAAAAGAAAATATGTTATTTTGTATTGTAACATGATTTCAACTAAATTTGGAACTAATAAATTTCTAATTCTATTTGAAATAAAATCAATTGTTTATGAAAATATTAATTGTTGAAGACGAAATCGGAATTTCAAATTTTTTAAGCCAAGGATTAGAAGAAGAAGGATATGAAGTTATTGTTGCAAATAATGGTTTAATTGGGTTGGAATTTGCCACAACAAAACAAGTTGATTTAATTTTATTAGATTGGATGTTACCAAAAATTTCGGGTTTAGAAATTTGTAAAAAAATAAGAGAAAAAGATAAAAATACACCGATCTTATTTTTAACGGCTAAAGATACTATTCAAGAAACAATCGAAGGTTTGAAAGCTGGAGCAAACGATTATATAAAAAAACCTTTCAGTTTTGAAGAATTGTTGGAGCGAGTTAAAATTCATTTTAGAAATAGTGAAAATGACATACTTACATTAGGAACAATAAAATTAGATCTTTCTAAGCATCAAGTTTTTAACAATGAAAAGGAAATTTCATTAACCCAGCGCGAATTTGAATTACTAAGTTATTTGATAAAAAATAAAGGACGAGTTTGCTCAAGAACCGAAATAATTGAAAATGTTTGGAACATTTATTTTGAATATGATACTGGTGTAATTGATGTTTTCATGAATGCTATTAGAAAAAAACTTACTATTAATAAAGATAATGATTGTGTAAAAACAATTCGCGGTGTTGGATATATTGCGAATGATTAATATAAAATGAATAAATTTTCTTTAAAAAACAGGATTGCATTTTACTATATTATTTCGGCAGCGATGTTGATTTTTGTGGTATTTTTTTCAATTTATACTATTGTTTCTTTAACTGTTTTTAATAATGTAAATAACGAAATCAATTCGGAAATAAAAGAAAATATTGAACGAATTAAAATTTCAGAAAACGCTATTCAACTTACAGATAAAGATGATTGGATGCAAGGCGAGCACAATGAAGTTTCGGTAGATCCAATTTTTTTGCAACTTACTAATTCCGTTGGAACGATTATTGAAAAATCGGAAAATTTAAAAAAACACACCTTAATTTTTAATTATAAAGTTTTAAAAAATAAAGAAACCAATTTTAAATTATCAGGAAAATATGTTCGACAAATTCAGGTGCCGTTATTTTTTAAAAATAAAATTAGTGGCTATTTAATTGTAGCTGTTTCATTAGGAGAAGCTATTAATGTTGTTGATAATCTAAAAAACATTCTGTTTATTTTATTTCCAATTGTGCTTTTATTGTTGTTTTTTGTTGCTCAATTTATTGCTGGCAGAAGCATTAAGCCAATTAATTCTATAATTACAACTTCAAACGCAATTACTAATGATAATTTAAAATCTAGAATTGAATTGCCCAAAAATAAAGATGAACTTTTTATATTATCACAAACTATAAATAATTTGTTAGATAGAATTGAAGCCACAATTGATAGAGAAAAACAATTTACTTCAGACGCTTCTCACGAACTTAGAACTCCGTTAGCAGTAATTAAAGGCACATTGGAAGTACTAATTAGAAAGCCAAGAAATACAGAAGAATACCAACAAAAAATAAATTTATGTATTTCTGAAGTTGATAGAATCAATAATTTGGTTGATCAATTATTACTGTTAGCGCGATTTGAAAACCAAAAGCAATCACTGAATATTGAAAAAATATGTTTGAATGATTGCATAAAAGATGCTATCAAACGATTTGAAAATAAAGCAAACAAACGAAATCTTACACTTATTGAAAATTATTCTAACGATTATTTTGTTGAAACAGATATTTATTTTTTCTCCATAATATTAAATAATTTAATTTCTAATGCATTGAAATATTCTAAAGATAATGGTAGAGTAGAAGTAGTTATAGAAAAAATAAAATCTACCACAATTTTAAAAGTTGTCGATAACGGAATCGGAATTGCACCAAATGAATTGGACAAAGTGTTTAATTCATTTTATAGAACTTCTAACTCAACCAATTATCCTGAAATAAAAGGAACAGGTTTAGGATTGTCTATTGCTAAACGATTGTGTGCTATTTTGTTGATTGAAATAGAGATTTTTAGCGAACAAAATAACGGAACAACTCTTAAATTGAGTATATTAGACAAATTTTAAAAAATTAGATTATGAATGAGGCACACTTACACATGATTGTAAATCACTTTCCAATTATAGGAACCATTTTTGGACTTGGGATAATTATTTTTGGATTGTTTTTTAAAAATAACACGATAAAAAACACTGCTTATAGCTTGTTTATTGTTGCCGCTTTATTTGCTTTTGCAAGTATGGCAACTGGTGATGGAGCTGAAGATATGGTTAAAGATATGCCTAACATTGGCAGAAAAATTATACACGAGCACGAAGAAATGGCCGAAAAACTAGCAATTGTGCTTTACGTATTAGGAATTATTTCAATTTTCGGAATCTATACCAATGTAAAAAATAAGGCTAAAGCAAATTTAGTTTCATACATAGCAGCTACAGTTGCATTAGTTGCTGTATTATTAGCTATGCAAACAGGCACTTCTGGAGGAGAAATTCGTCATACTGAAATTAGAGAAAATACTGGCGCTACATTACCTGAAAAAGTTAATAAAGCAGAATGATTTTAATTTTGATAGAGTAGGTTGGTTATAAATTAAATAAGGTAAAACGATAGTTCCGATATAAATACAAACTTCTTATAATCAAGCAACAACATTTTCAAACAACAACAACTGACTTTTCAATCGTTCGATAAGCATGTTCATCATTCGCTTGTTTAAATTAGAAGAGTTTTTAATGTATTCATTGTATTCTTCAAATGTAAATAATGCAATTACAATTCCTTTTAGTGAATTTCTAAACTTAATGTCACGTTGAATTACGTTTTCAATATAAGCATTTTTCTTTTCAGGATTTAAAGTAAAAAAAACATTTTTTTGCTTTATGGCATAATTTCTAAAAACTTCAATAAACAAGTCATTTTGGACTTTTAAAATTGGGCGTAATGTTTTATTTTGAAATAATTCTTCGGGTGATGATTGATTAGAAATCATTCCTATTGTTTCACCTCTTAATTCCAATACCATTAAATCTCTAGTTTCCATTTTTTTTATTAAAGTTATACAAAAAATCCTCTGTGTGAAACAGAGGATTTAATAGTTATCAAGAAATAATTGTTAATTATTCTTTTATTTTGAAAGTTACTCTTCTCACTAATTTTCTAGCACCTTCTGAATCTTTTTCAACTGATGTATCTTCGCCTGCTGGAACAACATTTAATCTTGAAGCATCAATTCCGGCTTTTACTAATATAGCTTTTACTGCTTCTGCGCGACCTTGCGATAATGCATTGTTTTTCTCAGTACTTCCAATTTCGTCAGCGTGACCATAAATATCTATTTTAGAATTAGGATAATTTTTCAAATAGGTTCTTATAAAATCAATTCCTTCTGTTGAAACATTTGTTGGATTTGCTTTTCCAGTATCAAAATAAGTTGTTACATAACCTTCGTTAATTAAACGCTTAATCATGTCAACATTCGATTTTTCAGAAATTTCTTTAGTAGATTTATCAACATATCGCTCTAATTCGTCTGGAACTCCATTTCTGTTTAAATCAACCATTTTACCTCTAGTATCAACAGCTACACCAGCAACCGAATTGTTTTCTTGATCTAAATAATCTGGCACACCATCTTTATCTGTATCATTCATCAAAGTCTCAACTTCGCCAACTCTTTTTTCAAGAGCTTCAATTTGATCTAAGTTTTTATCTCTAATAGTTGCCCAATCACCATGAATTTCATTTTTACCTAGAGAATATGTAAGACCTAATGAAGTTGTAATTAATTGACCATTTAAGTTATTTGTTTTATCAGAATAAGAACCATCCCAATTAAAATGTTGACGGTAACTATTTTGAATAGAAATATCAAATAAAACGGATAATTTATTTCCTATTCTATATTGAGGTGAAATACCAGTAACGATACCACCATTATATTCAACAACTCCAAAGTTATGGTCGTGTTCAACAACATTAGCAGTTTTTGACTTCATTTGGTCGATTCTAATACCAGCATGCAATAAAAGACCAAAACGTTTAAAAGCATCTTCAGCACCAAATAATCTACTAGCATTAACAACACCTTCTACTGAAAGTCCAATTTGTTGCATTTCAAAAGGAATACTACCGTTATCTTTTATATTTTTTAAATCATTGTATTGCAAAGCACCTTTGAAACCAAATTTTGGACTAATCATGTATCTAGCACCTAAACTGAAACTATTTAGCTGTGGTTTACCTAAAAATTTTCCAGGCTCACTTGAGTAGTAACCAACTGTATAGGGTTTAACACCTTTTGCTTGACCAAAAGTAGCCTCGATTGTCCATCTATTATAATCTGCAGAAGCAGTATCTTTTTTCACTACTTTGTCTTGAGCGTTAACAGCTGTAGCAGAAACTAACAATAATGACAATAATGTAATTTTTTTCATACTATGTTTTAATAGGTTCAATTTACTTAATTATTTGCAAATATAATAGATTACAACAAATTACCAACTTTTTATAAGGTAAATACCCTAAATTTGTCAACTCATTGAGATTCTATTGTTAAAAAAATAACTACTTCTCAATTATTCACTACAAAATTCTATCTTTTTTTAAAGAATAATAATACAATTTATAAAATAACGTATCTAAAATTAATCGTGTTCTTAGGTTAATGAATTGCTAAAATAGTATTCAATACTTGTTAAAACATTAAATTTGCAGCATTAAAACTTGAATCAAAATGAGATTTCATACCAGAAAATGGGTTAAACCCGAAGACTTAAATCCCAATAGTACTTTATTTGGCGGTCGATTGCTAGCTTGGATAGATGAAGAAATTGCACTTTATGCAATTATTCAATTGGAAAGCCCTAGAATTGTTACCAAACACATGTCGGAAATTAATTTTAAAAGCTCTGCAAGACAAGGTGATATTATAGAAATCGGAATTGATGTTATAAAATTTGGAACTACTTCATTAACATTATTATGCGAAGTTAGAAACATGATGACTAAAGAAACCATAATTTCAATTGATGCAATCACAATGGTAAGTGTTGGATTAGATGGTAAACCACAACCGCATGGAAAAACCAAAATTGAATATGTAGAAGATAGAATTAATAAGATAAAATCGGATATTAATCAGTAAAATCAGTTCTGTCAGTCGGCATTTCATAAATTTCTAAATCGAAATAAGCAATAGAAGCAATAATATGGTCAAAAATATCTGCCATAACATATTCATATTGTTGAAATCGTTGGTCTTTAGTAAATGTGTAAATTTCTAACGGAATTCCGTGTGCCGTTGGCTGTAATTGACGGCATAACAAAATCATATCTTTATTTAAACCCGGATAATTTTCAAGATATTGTGTGATGTATTTTCTAAATAACCCAAAATTGGTCATGTTTCTTCCATTTATAGATAGCGATTTATCTACATTATAGGTTTTGTTATACTTATCAATTTCCGATTGTCGAATATCGATATACTCTGAAACTAGCTGAATTTTCTTCATTTTTTGCAATTCAACATCCGTTAAAAATCGAATGCTTTTGGCTTTGACTAAAATATGTCTTTTGATACGTCTTCCGTCAGAATCCAACATTCCGCGCCAATTTCTAAACGAATCTGAAATCAAACTATATGTAGGAATTGTGGTAGTTGTATTGTCAAAATTTCGAACTTTTACAGTTGCTAAATTAATTTCAATTACATCACCATCGGCACCATATTTATCAAAAGTTATCCAATCTCCAATGCGAACCATGTCATTTAATGAAACTTGAACGCTAGCAACAAATCCCAAAATGGTATCTCTAAAAATCAAAATTACAATTGCAGAAATTGTTCCTAAAACTCCTAATAAAGTTCCTTTATCAATTTCAAATAATTTAGAAATTATTACACCAACAGCATAAATCCATAACACAATCATAATTACTTGAATGTAGCTATCAATTGGTTTATCACTAAAACGTGGTTGCTCTTTTAAGTAATCTCGAATGGCTTTTAAAACGCTTCTAAATATCCAAAGCGAAAGTAATATGATGTAAATCCCAACTAATTTTCCAAACATAGATTCCCAATAAACATAATCTTCTAAAATTACTGGAACCGACTTATAGATGAATAAAAACGGAATTAAATGAGCAATATATTTAGCTGTTTGATTAGAAACGAGTAAATCATCAAAATTAGTTTTGGTTTTTTTAGCAATTACAGCCATTAATGTGACTAAAATTAATCTGAAAATCACATAAATAAAATAGGCAAAAACTCCTAATATTAATATGTTAACAGTCAAACTTATGTAAGATGCTAATGTGTCGCCAAAACTAATTTTGCGCAACAGCGGATAGAACCAACCAAATAATTTTTCAAGAAAATTATGCATTCTTTATGTATTTTTTTTCGATATAAAAAGCACCAAAAGGAATTAACGAACCTAAAATTATGACCGATAAATCTTTCAAACTCCAGTTTTGCGTACCTTTAATCATAACGGCTAAATATAGATATGCAATAAATAAAACTCCGTGTGTCATTCCGATTGGAAATAATAATGTTTTGTATAAATCGATATTATTAGGCTTTATAAATAGCATATTGGCTAATAAAATCAAGTAAGAACAACCTTCAGCCAACGCAGTATATTTGAAAATCTTTGTCATAGTTTTATTTTGAATTGCAAAATTAAGTAATATCATTAAAAATTTACCTAGAAACTGCATTACTTTTGTAATAATTTAGCATTTATATGAGCAAACGTGATTTAAAAAAATACTTGAACGAACTTTCTAAACCGCAATTAGAAGAGCAACTTGTCGAATTGTATGATAAATTTAAAGACGTAAAGGTTTATTATGATTTTGTTTTCAATCCAAACGAACGAAATTTAGTCAAAGATGCAAAACTCAAAATTTCTAATGAATATTTCCCAATTCGTGGAAAGAAACCCAAAATGCGTCGATCTGTTGCTCAAAAATATATCAAACACTTTATTTCACTAGGCGTTGATTCATTTATTATTGTTGATGTTATGCTTTACACTATTGAAATTGCGCAAACATTATCTTCTGAAAAGCAAATTAACAATGAAGCATTTTATAAAAGCATGTTAAATTCATTTCAACAAGCCATAAGTTTTATGATTGAAAAAGGTGTTTTAGATGATTTCAAAAGTAGAGTAGTGGCAATCAAAGAAGAAAGTGTAGCTCAAAATTGGATAAATAAATTTGAGTTCAACTCCATTATAGAAAGATTTGATTATTAATTTTTTGTAAAAGTTTTAAAAACATAGTCGTAGAACTCTTTTTTAGAGTATTTTTGCAAAATTGTAAAAATCAATATGTCAAAAAAAGAACTACTTGCCGAAATTGAAGATAAAAAGGAACTTTACAGTTACCAAAAAGGAGATATCGACAAGATTTTTGAACGATTAGATAATGGTCCACACAATTATCATTTGTTATATCAATTGCCAACTGGCGGCGGAAAAACAGTAATTTTTTCTGAAATAACAAGAAGATATTTAGAACAACATAATAAAAAAGTAGTGGTTCTAACGCATCGAATTGAGCTTTGTAAGCAAACTTCTAAAATGCTTAAAGCGTTTGATGTAAAAAATAAAATTATTAATAGTGCAATAAAAGAGCTTCCAGATCAAGAAGAATATTCATGTTTTGTTGCTATGATTGAGACATTAAAAAACCGTCTTAATGATGATAAATTAGAAATACAAGATGTTGGTTTAGTGATAATTGACGAAGCTCACTTCAATTCGTTTAGGAAATTATTTAGTGCTTTTGAAAATGCTTTTATTCTCGGAGTTACTGCAACGCCATTGAGTTCGAATATTAAATTACCAATGTATGAAAATTATAGCGAATTAATTGTTGGTGATACCATTCAAAACCTTATAGATAAAGGATTTTTAGCTAAAGCAACTACTTATAGTTATGATGTTGGTTTAACGTCCTTAAAAGTCGGAATTAATGGCGATTATACAGTAAAATCATCTGATGATTTGTACAGTAATATGGTCATGCAAGAAAAATTATTGCATGCTTATTCAGAAAAATCTCTTGGTAAAAAGACCTTAATTTTTAATAACGGAATCAATACTTCTTTGCATGTTTATGAGAGTTTTATGCATGCCGGATACAATATTCGACATTTAGATAATACAACTTCCGCAGAAGATAGAAAAGATATTTTACATTGGTTTAAGAAAACTCCAGATGCAATTTTAACATCAGTTGGAATTTTAACCACCGGATTTGATGAACCAACAGTTGAAACCATAATTTTGAATCGAGCCACCAAGTCATTAACGCTTTATTTTCAAATGATTGGGCGTGGTTCAAGACGACTGCCACACAAAGATGAATTTAACGTTATCGATTTAGGAAACAACGCGTTACGATTTGGTTTATGGAATAATCCGGTTGATTGGCAGCATATTTTTAAATCACCCGAATATTATCTTGAAAGTCTTCGTGACGATGCTGATATTGAAAGTAATTTTAAATATGTTATGCCTGATGAATTGCGTAAAAAGTTTTCAAAATCGGTTGATATTTCTATGGATATTCAGGAGGAATTCAAATTTACAGTCAAAAACAATCTGAAAGCAAAAACTATAATCGAAAAATCTTTAGAACAACACGCCACAATGTGTGTTGAAAATACTGAAGAATTGATTGATGCTCGAAAATTATCTAAAGAATTAAACGACGATATTGAATACCGAATTCGTCAATATTGCATTTGTTTAGGAAACGTTACTAAAAACTACAGAAGCTGGCTAATTGAAGATTATACTTTAAAACTTACCATAGCAATTGGTAGAATTTACCGTATAAAAATCATGAATGAGTTGTAAATACTGATATTTGGATTAAATTCCATATTTATATATTTGCACTATAATTTATATTATGTAAAATAGAATATTTTCAAAGCCAACCTATTTATATGTATTCTTATTATTTGTAGTAATAAATCGTCACAAAAATCTTCTCTGTAAATCTTTATCTTTATTACTTTTGTAATCTAACGTATTTTTTATATTTTTATAAAATTAACTTTCATTATGAGCAATGCAATTTCACAGCGAGTAGCTGATTTTTTAAAAGAATACGAACCTTTTAATCATTTATCATTTGATGATTTAATTAAGATTGCCAATACAATTCGTGTTATAAATCTTGAAAAACACAAATCTTTATTTCAAATAAATGATATTTTACATGATTCATTTTATGTTGTAGCTTCTGGCGTGATTCATTTAACGGTTATTTCAGATGCAGAGGAAACGCTTTTGAACAAATGTTATGCTGGCGATATATTTGGTTTACGCCCATTTTTTGCTAAAAATAATTATCAAATGACGGCCAAAGCTCGTGAAGAAAGTGTTGTTTATGCTATTCCAATTGCGACATTTAAACCATTTGTGGCTCAAAATTCAAATGTTTTAGACTTTTTATTAGAAAGCTTTGCAGCAAATACCAAAGGAAATTTAGAAAGTCAGAATCATGGTTTGATTTCAGATAATGTTGGATATACTGATAATCAATCAGATATGTTGTATTTTCAATCATTATCATACAATAAAACGCCATTGAAAATTAGTTCAGGCACCATGATTAAAGATGCTGCTCAATTGGTTACCGATAATATGTTAGATAGCGTTTTGATTACTGAAGACAGCTATCCTGTTGGTATTGTTACCGATAAAGATTTCCGTTCCAAAGTTGCCACAGGTCGTGTTGCATTTTCTAATTCTATTGATAAAATAATGGCATCGCCAGTAATTACCGTTACTGAGAATATTTCGGTTGCTGAAGCGCAGTTAGTTATGTTAAAACACGGTGTAACCCATTTGTGCGTAACTCACGACGGAACTGATAAATCAGATATAAAAGGAATTATTTCTGAACACGATTTAGTCGTTGCTCAAGCAAATAATCCTGGTGTTTTACTCAAAGAAATCAAGCGTTCACAAGGCGCTAAAGAACTTAAGTTGGTCAGAGATAAATTGGCAGACATTATTCAATCATCTCTAAACAAAAACATTCCGCTTACACATATTAATAGTATTGCTGGTGAAATTACACTTGCAATAATCAAACGCGCTGTAGAACAAGCAATTTTAGATTTAGGCTCACCACCTGCCCGATTTGCATGGTTAAGTATTGGAAGTCAAGGTCGTAAAGAACAACTTTTATTAACTGATCAAGATAGTATTTTGGTTTTTGAAGATGTTTCTGCTGAAAAATACCGTGATGTTAAAGATTACTTTTTAAAATTAGCTAAAAAAACTACCACAACATTAGAAAAAGTTGGTTTTACAGCTTGTCCGCAAGGTCACATGGCGAGTAATATGTTATGGTGTAAATCATTGACTGACTGGAACAAACAATACAGTAGTTGGATGAATACTCCAGGTGAAAACTCAAATGAAATAAGTAGTGTTTTCTTTGATTATGAAATTGCTTTTGGAGAACAAAAAATTGAAGATGCCATCACTGATGTTATTTTTAAAGATGCTAAAAATAAAGTGTTATTTTATGACTTTTTAGGAAACGATGCTTTAAAGAAACCTGCTCCGTTGAACTTTTTTAAGAAATTTAATCTTGAAGAAGAAGGTGAACACAAAGGCAAATTTGATATAAAAACAAGAGCTTTAATGCCATTAATTGATGCAGCAAGATTGCTTGTAATGAGTAATAATATTCGTGGAATTAATAGTACTTATTTAAGATACAAACAATTAGCTATGGTTGATCCTAAATTTTCAGAAATTTATTTGAATTGTGCTGAGGCTTTTCTAATATTGTCAAAATTTAGAGTTCTTGAAGGTTTAAAAAACGATAGTTCTGGGCAATACATCAATATGGAAGAGTTAAATAAAGTGGACAAAGAAAAATTAAAAAATGCTCTTGCTCCTATGCGCGACCTTGAAGAATTGATAAAAGATAAATTTCAACTGACACAATTTTCATAAGATATGCTCGATTGGTTAAAAAATATTAACAAAGAACATCCTGAATTCTGGAAAACGTATTTATCTAAATTTGATAAAAAACCGTCTAGATATATTGCTTTATCTGTTGAAACTACTGGTTTAAATCCTAAAAAAGATGTCATTCTTTCATTTGGTGCTATTGGTGTTGTCAATAATAATATTCTAATTGGAGATGTTTTTGAAGTAACTATTCCGCAATATAAATTCCTGCATGATAATGGTTTGTCTAATGATTTTCTTTTAGAATCGGAACAACCAAAATTATCGGAAGTTCAAGCTATAGAAAAACTAATTGAATTTATCGGAAATTCAACATTAGTCGGACACAGAATCAATTTTGATGTAGAAATGATTAACGAAGCTCTAGAAAAATTAGCTTGCGGAAGATTGAAAAATGAAGCTTTAGATATAGAAGTTATGTATAAAAAACTGCATGACATTAATGACAAAAACTTTTCTTTAGATGAATTAAGTCATATTTTTAAAATTTCAAAAACCGAAAGAATTTCGACCACAGACGATGCTTACACTATAGCACTATTATTTTTGAAACTAAAATCTAGGTTAGGATTGTAAATAAACACTCTTTTCAAATTTACCATGATGACTTTTGGAAGCAGCATATAATTTAGAATCCAATTCATAAAAAGGAATTTCATTTATTTTTTTTAGATTTTCAATAGTGATTTTACCTGAAATTTTATCAAAATCTTCATTGTTTTCGACTGCTAACGAATGAATTAAATCATTTAAAATTATAGTTATTGTATAAAACAATTGATTTTCAAATGCTACCAATCCATTTTCAAAATCGGAATTCATACATTCAATTTTTTTTGGATAATAGCCTCGTATTCCACCTTTTTGGATAATAATCTTATAAACAGCTTCTTTCCTACTCCACAAACTCCAAACCATTTCATTTGGATTAGAACTTTTTAAAATAAATTCTTGTTCTAAATTTGTAAAGATTTTATCAAGATAACCTTTTCGTTTCCAGTTACTTTGAGTAGTTGCTAAAGCTAAATCTACAACATCATTTCCAATCATTTTTGTGATAATTTGGTTTCGATAATATCCAATGCCGATTTTACATCAACCATTCGCTCCATAGAAACGGTATCGATTTCAATTTTATAATGATCTTCAATATCTAAAATTACATCAACTAAATTAGCTGAATTTATTTGTAAATCTTTAATAAAATCAGTTGATTCTGATAGATTTTCAAATGCTTCTTGATTATTTATGTAAGGTTTTACAATTGTTTTTAATTGTTCAATTACTTCTTTTTTATTCATAATTTATTTTTAAACTTTAATTAATATTTTTTGATTTGAAATAATTTATTTCTCGTTTTATTCAAATAATTTAATCTGCAATTGTCAGTCTGAGCCTGTCGAAGACCTTTTTATGATTTATATTTTTTAAAGATAACACATCCATTCACATCTCCAAAACCAAAACTAGCTTTAGCTACAATATTTATTTCACGTTCAATTAGTTTTTGTGGAATTTTACTTTCATCAATAATAGCGGTAATTTCTGGAATCAAATCATCACAATTGATATTTGGAAAGATGAAATTATGATATAATTGCAAAATTGCAGCAACACTTTCAATACTTCCAGAAGCCGATAAACAGTGACCAATCATTGATTTTAGCGAATTTATTTCTGGAAAATCAACTCCTTTCAAATTCAAAGCTTCACTCCAATTCTGAATTTCCAAACTGTCTTTAGAAGTTGCTGTTAAATGTCCGTTGATGGTATCAATTTCATTAGGTTGAATTCCTGCATTTGTAATAGCATCAACAATACATTTTTGAACAGCTACTGGATTTGGTGCCGTCATTGTTCCCAAACCACGTTGTCCGCCAGAATTCACATTTCCGCCAAGAACTTCACAGTAAATTTTTGCATTTCTTGCCAAAGCTGTTTCCAAGTCTTCTAATACAAATGCACCACTTCCGCTTCCTGGAACAAATCCTGAAGCAGTTGCACTCATTGGTCTAGAACCTTTTTCTGGTGCATCATTATGTTTATACGTGCAAACTTTCATAGCATCAAATCCACCCCAAATATAGGGTCCAGAATCACTTGTGCTACCTGCAAGAATTCGTTTGGCTTTACCAGATTGAATTCGGTCGAACGCCATCAAAATACTTTCGGTTCCAGTTGTACAAGCCGATGAGTTGGTGGTGACGCAATTTCCTAAGCCTAATTTCCCACCAAGATAAGCACTTACGCCACTGTTCATAGTTTGTGCAACGGCTGTGCTTCCGAGTTTTCTGGTTTCAAAAGCATCAATTTTGTAGATACTTTCTCTAAATTTTTCTATTCCAGAAGTTCCAGTTCCAAAAATTGTTCCAGAATCCCAATCTGGATTTTCATTATTTTCAATTGTTAATCCTGCGTCTTTCCAAGCGTCAAGTCCAGCAATTACTCCGTATAATATTCCAGTAGAATTGAAATTACGAAGTTCTAATTCGGTAAAATAATTACGTTTTAGTTCTTCTGATATTTTTGGTGTTCCTGATATTTGACATGAAAATTGTAAACGTTCTAATTCGGCATCATGTTTTATTCCCGATATTCCGTTTTTTATGGCATTTGTAAACGAGTCAAGTCCTACTCCATTTGGTGCAACAACTCCTAAACCTGTTATGACTACTCTTTTTAACATTTTTAAACCATTAAGAAATTAAGTTTCATTAAGATTTTCAAACAATCATTCCTGAAATAGTTCCACGACATACATCAATTCCTTTATCATTTATCATTCTGACTTTGCATTTTAATTTTCCGAATCTAAAATATACTTTTTCCGAAATTACAATTACTTTTTCTGATGGAAAAACTGGTTTTAAAAATTCAACTTCCGACGATGTTAATGCAATTTTGGTATTTGCATTAAAATTATTTCCCAATAGAAAAATCCCTAAACATACAACTCCAATCTGTGCCATAGTTTCAATAAGAATAACACCTGGTGTAATTGGATTGTCTTTAAAATGACCTTTGTAAAAATTTAAACTTGAATCAAATGTAAACGTACCTTCTACTCCATTTTCATTTATTTGAAGAATCTCATCTACAAATAAAAATGGTTTTGAATAGGGTAAATTTGAAATTAGTTCTTTTTTTTTCATATTCTTTTAACCGCAGATTCGCAGATTTTTTTTAAAAATTTTAATCTGCGAATCTGCGGTTATATTTTTAAAATTCTATTAAAATCCGTTGTGCGGTAAAACCTGGTCCAAAACTCAACAGCAAACCTATTTCTCCAGCTTTAGGTTTTTTATCCATAAAACGTTCTAAAACGTAGAGTACGGTTGCGCTTGACATGTTTCCGTACAAACGTAAAACTTCTTTAGTATCATCAATATTTTTTCCCGATTCAGCGAATAACTCTTCAACCGTTTGCACAATTTTTTTGCCACCAGGATGAAATATTAAATGATTGATATCGTTAATGGTTAATCCATTTTTTTCTAAAAAAGGATGAATAAATAACGGAAAATGGGATGCAATTGTTTCCGGAACTTCAATGTCTAAAACCATTTTTAATCCCGAATTGGTCATTTCAAAACCCATCATGTGTTCGTTATCATAAAAATGATACATCGATTCATCTAAAATTTTTGGTCCTTTATCTTCTTCATAAGACGAAAGTAAAACACATGCTGAACCATCGCCAAATATAGCAGAACTGACAATATTTGCCATTGAAAAATCATCCAATTGAAAAGTTGCTGTCGGACTTTCAACAGCTATAACCGCTGCTTTTTTATTTGGATTGGCTTGAAGGAAATTCTTAGCATAAATCATTCCTGAAATTCCAGCAACACAGCCCATTTCGGTAACTGGTAATCGAATGATGTCTTGACGTAAACCCAATTTGTTTATCAAATAAGCATCTAGCGACGGAATCATAATTCCGGTGCAACTTACGGTGATTATGTAATCTAAATCGGTTGGCTTCCAATTGGCTTTTTCTAATGCTTTTGTAAGTACTTTTTCGCCTAATTTTATAACTTCTCTAACGTAAATCTGGTTTCTTTCTTCAAATGATGTTTTGGTAAAAACTTCAATTGGATCCATTATTGAGTAGCGTTTATCTACATTGGCACCTTCAAAAATCTTTTTCACTTTTTTAATAAAACGCTCGTCTTGACCTGTTAACCAAGCATCAAGAAAAGGCATTATTTGAGCAGTTTCTCTTGAAAATTCAGGAAGTTGTTTAGCTACTGTTATTATTTTTACACTCATTTGGTATTGCGAGACACAAAGCAATCTCATTTATTTAATTATGTTTAAATTTTAATTTTAAACTGTTATTTCAATCTTTAAAAATTATCCATTGGTAACGAAATGCCCATTTCCAGTTTAGAGTGTATTTTTTTAATCCTAATTCATTTGAAAAAGCAACTAATTCTTCTTTTTTGAATCCGCGTAAAATTGAAACTAAACCATCATCTTTCGACATTTTATTCAAATTAAAAACAAAACACACGGCTTGAAATAAGCGATAAGCAATTTTACTTCTATGTAAATCATTAATTACGATTCCGATTGTTGAATTTTCATAAAATTGTGCTATTAATTTTATAATTTCTTCATTTTTAAAATGATGTAATGTTAACGTGCACAATACTATATCGTATTTTACTTCATCAAATGGTTCTTCAAAAATATCTATGACTTTGTAAGAAATATTAGGATAATGATTGGATAAATTAGTTGCATGATTTATGGTAAAAGCATTGGCATCAATTCCAATTAATTTAAAATTATAACCATTTGCGTCGCCAAATTCGGCTATGTAACGCAACATATCGCCATTTCCGCAACCAATATCAACAATTGTAATTTCTGAATCTTTATCTTTATTTTTCAAAAGTGTTTTTACACCTTGTAAAGTTAATTGGTTTCCGCCCAAAAGTTGGTTGATTTTCGCAATTTTATCTAATGCATCTTGCAAAATTTCACCTTCAAGCTGAAAGTCATCCATTATTTCGGGTTCATCGGTTCGATATTTTGTATTTATTGACATTTATATTGGTTTTCCATGAGTTTTTTTTATGATTACAGATAATAACGATGGAAATATAATTAGTATTTTCATCACTAATTGAGCTAAATTTTCTTTTTGCAACAATTTACCTAATAATCGTCCTGTTTTTAATCTGTTTTTAAAATTACACTTCCATTTTTCAGTGTAATTAGATTCCATTTTTTCTCTCGAAATTATGTTTTTCAAATAATCAATTATAGTTTCTGAAGCCAATTTTGCACTGTGAATCGCCATTGCCATTCCGTTTCCGCATAATGGATGAATTAATCCAGCAGTATCGCCAATCATTAGAATATGATTTTCTACACATTCCTTTTTATCAAATGATATCTGACTAATTGTGAGTGGTTTTTCAAATTTTAAAGTCGCTTTTTCAAATATTTTTTTCAAATTTGGATTTTCACAAACTACTTTGTGTTGGTACTCATCAATATTTTTATATTTTTTAAATGTTTCATAATTAGATAAATAACAGATATTTACTAGATTATTTTCAACTTTAGAAATACCACAATAGCCGCCTTTAAAATGATGCAAACCAACTAAATCATCTGGAAAATCACAATTGTAATGCGCCTTTACTCCTAACCAGTTGGAGGTTTTCTGTATAAATGTACGTTTAAATTTAGTATCTAGATTGGAACGTTTTCCAAATGCGCCGACAGCCACTTTAGATTTATAACTGGATTCATTTGATACAACAGTAAATGCATCATTCAAAAAAGTTATATTCTCAACAGTTTCTTGAATGATTTTACAACCTAATTTTAGTGCTTCTTTGTACAAATAAAAATCTAATTCATAGCGACTTACGCCAAATCCGCCTAATGGTAAAATGGTTTCAATTGTTTTTCCTGAAACTAATGAAAATGACAATTTGTCAATGTGTGTAGGTTTAAGTGATTCAATATCTAAATTTAATGATTTGAGATAATTCAAAACTTCATTAGAAATATATTCTCCACAAACTTTGTGTTTAGGGAATTCATTTTTTTCAATGATTAGGATAGAAAAACCACTTTTAGCTAGATGAATTCCTGCTATTAATCCAGCCAAACCACCACCGATAATTATAATATCATTTTCTATCATATTGAGTAAAATTAATTATTTGATTTGATACTATGTTACATAACATTTGTTAAAAATTATAAAATAAAAAAAATATACTAAATTTGACTTGAAAATTAATTCTGATGAAAAATTACATTCTAATTCTATTTTTAATACTACCATTTACCATTTATAGCCAAGAAAACATGAAAAAAGATTGGGCCAATCTAAATAAATACGCTACAGAAAATGAAATTTTAAAAACTGCTCCTATTGCATCTAAAAGCGTTGTTTTCATGGGCGATTCAATAACCGAATTTTGGAAAGTAAATAATACTAATTTTTTTGCATCCAACAATTTTGTTAATAGAGGAATTAGTGGTCAAACTACTCCGCAAATGTTGTTGCGATTTCGTCAAGATGTAATTGAGTTAAATCCTTCTACCGTAGTTATTTTGGCTGGAATAAATGATATTGCTGAAAATACAGGTCCAATTACTATTGATGCTATTTTCGGAAATATTGTTTCTATGTGTGAATTAGCAAAAAGTAATAAAATTAAAGTCGTTTTATGTTCCGTTTTGCCTGCAAATCATTTTAATTGGAGTCCAAAAATAGAACCTGCTGACAAAGTAATTGCCTTGAATAAGTTGATTAAATTGTATGCGGATAAAAATAAAATAACTTTTGTAGATTATTATTCGGCACTTGTTGACCAAAATAAAGGTTTAGATAAAAAGTATGGTGAGGATGGAGTTCATCCAAATTTGGAAGGTTATAAATTGATGGAAAAATTGATTTTAAAAGTATTATTTTAATTTTCTAAAACGTTATCGTTACGTTATGAGTAGATTTTTTTTGTAATTTTAATTGAACTATTATTTTTTTTATATTTTTAATATCTGATATTAATTTATCTCATTTATTAAGAAACAATGAAAATCACAGCACTTTTTTTACTAATTCTACTATTTAATACAAGTTTTGCTCAAAATAATTCTACCACAAATTATAATGAGCCTTACCGACCGCAATTTCATTTTACACCTGAATCTAAGTGGATGAATGATCCTAATGGATTGATTTATTTCAATGGAAAGTATCATTTGTTTTATCAATATTTTCCTGATGGAATTATTTGGGGTCCAATGCATTGGGGTCACGCAGTAAGTACTGATTTGTTGCAATGGAAACAACTACCAATAGCTTTATATCCTGATAAATTAGGATGGATTTTCTCTGGAAGCGCAGTAATTGACACTACAAATTCTGCAGGATTTGGAAAAAATGCTATGATTGCAATTTTCACATATCACAATGATGAAATTGTAAAATCTGGAAAAAAGAATTGTGAAAGTCAAGGTATTGCATACAGTTTGGATGAAGGATTAACCTGGACAAAATATAAAGAAAATCCAGTTTTGAATAATTCAGGTGAACAAGATTTTCGTGATCCAAAAGTGTTTTGGAATGCAGCAATTAATAAATGGAATATGGTATTGGCTGTTGGTGATAAAAGCAAAATTTGGTCGTCTACTAATTTAAAACAATGGCAATTTGAGAGTGATTTTAAACCTACAAACGATTTAGAATTAGGAGTTTGGGAATGTCCAGATCTATTTTCAATGAAAACTAATTCAGGTGAAACTAAATGGATTATGATTGTAAATCATGGTGATAAAGCTCCAAATGGTGGTTCGGGAACTAGATATTTTGTAGGTGATTTTGACGGAAAAACATTCAAAGAAAGTCAGAAATCAATTTGGATGGATAACGGAACCGATTTTTATGCAGCCGTAACTTTTTCAAATGTTCCTGATAATAAAAGGATTTTATTGGGTTGGATGAGCAATTGGCAGTATGCAACCAAAGTTCCAACTGAAGTTTGGCGAAGCGCAATGACCATGCCAAGAGAATTGAGTTTAGCCAAAGATAAAAAGGGTTATTATCTCAATCAAAAACTGGTTTCGCAATTTTCAACATTAATAAAGCCAGTTTTTGAACAAGCTAATGTTGTTACGCCATTTGAAAAAGTAAATCTTGATTTATCTCAAACAGAAGTAACTTTCGACCTTGATAAAACTACTAATTTTATTCTTTCATTATCTAATTCTAAAGGTGAAGTTTATACCATTACGTTATCTGAAAATAAGTTAATTACCGACAGAAGAAATTCAGGTAATATTAATTTTAGTGAAACATTTGCACCCAATTCTCAGGTGATGAATTTGAATGATAAAATTTCGTCATTTAAATTGGTTTTAGATAAATCATCTGCTGAAATTTTATTGAATGATGGAAAATATTCCATGACAAATTTGTTTTTCCCTACAAAAGATTTTTCTATTTTAAATATTGTTTCCAAAGATAATTCACCAATTACCAACCTTAAAATCAATTCAATTTCCAGAGTTTGGAAATAATTAAAAAAACAGCAAACATGAACAACAAAAAATTAATTTACTGGTCTTTAGTAGTTGCTTTGGCTGGATTTTTATTCGGATTTGATACGGTAGTGATTTCTGGTGCAGACAAACAATTACAAACTTTATGGCATACTTCCGACTTATATCATGGTTTGGTGGTAATGTCGTCGGCACTTTGGGGAACCGTAATTGGAGCAATTTTTGGAGCTTATCCAACTAATGTTTTAGGACGAAAAAAGACTTTAATTATTATTGGAATTTTATTTTTCATCTCAGCAATTGGAACTGCTTTTGCAAATGATTCTTTATTTTTTGCTTTATTTAGATTTATTGGCGGACTCGGAATTGGCGCTTCAACTATTGCTGCTCCAACTTATGTCTCTGAAATCGCTCCTGCTAAAGATCGCGGAAAATTGGTCGCATTATATCAATTTAATATAGTTTTTGGTATTTTAATAGCATTTACATCTAACTTTTTTCTACAAGATATTGGTGCAAATTCATGGCGTTGGATGTTAGGAATTCAAGCATTTCCTGCATTGATTTACACAATATTAGTTCTTGGCGTTCCTGAAAGTCCACGATGGGTTTTAGAATATCAAAAGAATAAAGAAAAAGCGTTAGCAATTTTAAAACAAATTAATCCAAATACTAATGTTGAAGCTGAACTTGAAGCTATTGAAAGTGAAAAATCAAAAGAAGTATCGGGAGAAAATATCTTTATGAAAAAATATCGAAAACCATTATTATTGGCTTTTTTCATAGCATTATTCAATCAATTATCGGGTATAAATGCATTTTTGTATTATGCACCACGAATATTTGAATTGGCTGGATTAGAAAAATCAGCATCGTTCTTAAGTAGCATCGGAATTGGAATTATCAATCTTTTATTTACAATTATCGGAATTAGTTTGATTGATAAATACGGTAGAAAAACCTTGATGTATATTGGTTCAGTTGGCTACATTATATCGCTTGGGTTGGTATCGACAGCTTTTGTATTAGAATGGAAAGGAATGTTTGTGCCACTATTTTTCTTCCTTTTTATAGCTTCACATGCTATTGGTCAAGGTGCGGTGATTTGGGTATTTATTTCTGAAATTTTCCCAAATAAACTTCGTGCTGCTGGACAAGCTTTTGGCTGTTCCGTCCATTGGGTTTTGGCTGCATTAATTCCATCATTTATTCCGTTTTTGTTTAAAGAAATTGGAACTGCAACCGTTTTTATAATTTTTTGTGTTATGATGGTTTTTCAGTTGCTTTGGGTATTCTTTAAAATGCCCGAGACTAAAGGTCAAACGTTAGAAGAATTATCTGAAAGCTTATCTAATTAAAGTAATATGAATAAAAAAATAGTTTGTTTTGGCGAAGTGTTATGGGATGTTTTACCGACTGAAAAAATTGCTGGTGGCGCACCAATGAACGTTTCTATTCGTTTGCAATCTTTGGGAATTGAAACCAAAATGATTTCTAAAATTGGAAAAGATTCTTTGGGTAATGCTCTTTTAGAAATTATTAAAAATAAAAATGTTGCTACGTCTTTAATTCAAATTGATGAAAAGCTTTCTACCGGAGAAGTTTTGGTTCATTTGAATGAAAACGGAAGCGCTACTTATGATATTGTGTATCCATCAGCTTGGGATAAAATTGAGCTAAATGATGAAAATAAAAAAGCAGTTCAAGAAGCAGATGCTTTAGTTTACGGCTCGCTAGCTTGCCGTGATGAAGTTTCTAGATCTACACTTTTATCTCTTTTAAAGTTGGCTAAGTATAAAATTTTCGATGTCAATTTGCGGCCTCCATTTTACTCGATTTCATTCTTAAAAGAAATGATGGATTTAGCTGATTTTGTAAAATTAAACGATGAAGAATTACTAGAAATAACACAAGCTTTAGGTTCAAAAACAGATAGTATTCATGACAATATTTTATTCCTTTCTGAACTTACAAATACTAAAACAATTTGTGTAACTAAAGGTAAAGATGGAGCGGTCTTATATAGTAACAATCAATTTTATAGCAATAACGGAATTGAAGTAAAAGTAGCGGATACTATTGGAGCTGGAGATAGCTTTTTGGCAGCACTTTTATCTAAAGTTTTATATACGAATGATTATTCTTATGCTGTAGAATTTGGATGTATCGTTGGCGCTTTAGTTGCTTCACATAAAGGAGCTAATCCTGAAATTAGCGCTGATGCGATTAATTTATTTTTAAAAAGTAAAGTTTCTTAAACAAATAACTGCTTCATTTTTAAAGCAATTATTTGTTTAAAACTTTAATAAATTCAAAACTATAGTTTTCCGTTTTTGATTTCTTCAACAATTTCTGGATTCAACAAAGTTGAAATATCTCCGAAGTTAGAGAAATCACCTTCTGCAATTTTGCGTAAAATTCTACGCATGATTTTACCCGAACGTGTTTTGGGTAAACCATTTACAAACTGAATTGTATCTAATTTTGCAATTGGTCCAATTTGATCCGAGATTAATTGATTAATTTCATTAGCAAGATTTTCTTGATTTCGACTTTCACCAACTTCTTTCAAAATAACATAACCATAAAGTGCATTTCCTTTTATATCATGCGGAAATCCAACAATCGCACTTTCTGCAACCGCTGGATGCTCGTTTATTGCATCTTCAATTGGCGCGGTTCCAAGATTATGACCTGAAACAATGATAACATCATCTACTCTACCTGTAATTCTGTAATATCCAACTTCATCACGCAAAGCTCCGTCACCAGTGAAATATTTACCTGGAAAAGCAGTAAAATACGTTTCTTTATAACGTTGATGATCACCCCAAATTGTTCTTGCCATACTTGGCCAAGGAAATTTAATACATAAACTTCCAGTAACTTGATTGCCTTCAATTTCATTGCGCAATTCGTCCATTAATACAGGTTGAATTCCCGGTAATGGTAACGATGCATACGTAGGTTTAGTTGGTGTTACAAACGGAATTGGTGAAATCATAATACTACCAGTTTCGGTTTGCCACCAAGTATCTACTAATGGGCAACGTTTTCCTCCAACATGAGCATTATACCAATGCCAGGCTTCTTCATTGATTGGTTCTCCAACAGATCCAATTACTTTTAATGATTTTAATGGAAAACGTTGAACAAAATCAATATTTTCTTTAGCTAATGCACGAATTGCTGTTGGTGCTGTATAAAATTGATTCACTTGATGTTTTTCGATTATTTCCCAAAATCTACTAAAATCAGGATATGATGGAACTCCTTCAAAAATTACTGTTGTTGCGCCATTTAATAATGGTCCGTATAAAATGTAAGAATGTCCAGTTATCCAACCAATATCTGCTGTGCACCAATAAACGTCGTTCTCTTCATAATTGAAAACATTTTTAAATGAGTAAGCTGTTTGAACCATATAACCAGCCGTAGTGTGAACCATTCCTTTGGGTTTTCCAGTTGAACCTGAAGTATATAAAATAAATAATGGATCTTCTGCATCCATGATTTCAGCAACGTTATTTGGTACTGCTTCATCTAATAATGGTTGCAACCAAATGTCACGATCGGCTTTCATTGTAACTTTTGAATTGGTTCGTTTTACAACTAAAACCTTTTCAACACATGGCGATTTTTCCAAAGCTTCATCAACAATTATTTTCAAATCAATTACTTTATTTCCTCTATAACTTCCATCAGATGTTATGACCATTTTACATTCAGAATCATTAATACGAGACGAAACTGCAGCTGACGAAAATCCTGCAAAAACCACCGAATGTATAGCGCCAATGCGAGCACAAGCTAAAACTGAAACTGCCAATTCTGGAATCATTGGAAGATAAATACAAACCCTATCACCTTTTTTAACACCTTGTTCACGAAGCACATTGGCCATTTTAGCAACTTTAGCGTACAATTCATTATATGAAATATGCTGCGCTAATTCTTCGGGATTATTGGGTTCAAATATAATTGCTGTTTTATCGCCTCTTCTAGCTAAATGTCGGTCAATACAATTTTTAGTAATATTTAATTTAGCATCAACAAACCAGTTAAACTTGGCTTCTTGCATATCAAATTCTATAACTTTTTCCCATTTTTGATACCAAGTAAAATGTTCGTCGGCTATTTTATCCCAAAATTTTCTTGGTTCACGCACCGATTTTTTGTACATTTTAAAGTAATGCTCTAAACTGTCTATTTTATAATAACTCATTTAACTATTTCTTAAAAATTGATTTTAACAAAATTAGTATATAAAATTTAAAAAAGTAATACTAAATGTTCAAAATTAAATCAGATTAGAAACTTTAAATTTATTTAGATTTTTTATAAATTTTTATAAGTCTCAAAGGCTATTAATTTTCAAATTTCTTTTGTTAATAACTTTGATTGTCGGAAAATAAAAAATTCTTACATTTGTTGCTACGATTGAAATTTTTTCAGTCAAAGTTATTAACAAAAAGTTTTAGTAAAATGCAAAACATTCCTAGTGTTGACTTGCGTGATTTCCTGTCGGATGACCCGACACGTAAACAAAAATTTGTAAATGAAATCGGAAAAGCTTTCGAAGATATTGGCTTCGTAGCACTAAAAGGTCATTTTTTGGATGACAAATTGGTTGGTGAATTGTATGGAGAAATTAGGAATTTCTTCGCTTTGCCATTAGAAACAAAATATAGTTACGAGATTCCAGGAATTGGTGGTCAACGTGGTTATGTTTCGTTTGGTAAAGAACATGCCAAAGGCAAAAAAGAAGGCGATTTGAAAGAGTTTTGGCACTTTGGTCAATATGTTGACAAAGATTCAAAATATGCTTCAGAATATCCTGATAATGTTGAAGTTAAAGAATTACCAAGATTCAATGAAGTTGGTAAAGAAGCCTATCAAATGCTTGAAAAAACAGGTATTTATGTTTTACGCGCTTTAGCATTACACTTAGGCTTAGATGAGTTTTATTTTGATAATTATGGTAAAGAAGGAAACTCTATTTTGAGACCAATTCATTATCCGCCAATTACTTCTGAACCTGAAAATGCAATACGTGCTGCTGCTCATGGCGATATCAATTTGATTACGCTTTTAATGGGCGCACAAGGCAAAGGTTTACAAGTTCAAAATCACGATGGACAATGGATTGACGCAATGGCTGAACCAGATGAATTGGTTATAAATGTTGGCGATATGTTATCAAGACATACTAACAACAAGCTAAAATCAACTATTCACCAAGTGGTTAATCCGCCAAGAGAACTTTGGGGAACTTCACGTTATTCTATTCCGTTTTTTATGCATCCTGTAAGTGACATGCGACTAGATGTTCTAGAAAATTGTATTGATGCTGATAATCCTAAGAAATATGAAGATATTTCGGCTGGTGAATTCTTATATGAACGATTGGTTGATTTGGGGTTGATAAAAAAATAATTAAAATTAATAATTAAGAAATTGAGGGTTGAAAATTTTAATTAATTTTTAATTCTCAATTTTTAATTTCAAATAAAATGGATTTACAAGACCAACTAAAAAACTTATTTCCAGATCATATTCAGTCTGAACCTGAAAAAGAAGAAGCCATTCAACACGAATTATACGTTCAAAAAGAACCAATGATTTGTAAATTTGAAAAACGAAAAGGTAAACCAACAACCATAATTTCAGGTTATGAAGGAGAAGATGAAGACTTTAAACTATTAGCTAAAGAATTAAAAAATAAATTAGCTGTTGGTGGAACTTTCAAAGATGGTGAAATCATTATTCAAGGTGATTATCGCGATAGAATTATGAAATTACTACAAGAAAAAGGATTTAAAACCAAAAGAGTTGGTGGATAAAAAGAGGTTAGTATTTAATGATTAGTATAACTAAACTTTTAAACCCATAAAATCACATACTAATAAACAAAAAAACTATGATTAAATCATCAGAATTAATATTAAACCCAGACGGAAGTGTTTACCACTTAAATCTGAAACCTGAACATATTGCTAACGACATTATATTTGTTGGCGATCAAAATCGTGTTGAAAAGATAACAAAAAGCTTTGATTCGATTGAGTTTTCACAGCAAAAACGTGAATTTAAAACTCAAACAGGTATTTTTAAAGGCAAACGAATTACAGTTTTGTCAACTGGAATTGGTCCAGACAATATTGATATTGTGATGAATGAATTAGATGCTGTGGTAAATATCGATTTAGAAACACGTCAACCAAAAGAAACACTAACTTCGTTAAATATTATAAGAATTGGAACGTCTGGTTCATTACAAGCTGATATTCCGTGCGATAGTTTTGTTATGAATACCTTCGGATTAGGACTTGACAACATGCTTCGCTCCTATTTGATTG
Organism: Flavobacterium sp. SUN046; assembly: GCF_028867965.1. Taxonomy (GTDB): domain Bacteria; phylum Bacteroidota; class Bacteroidia; order Flavobacteriales; family Flavobacteriaceae; genus Flavobacterium. Next base: position 146,958 of record NZ_JAPQNT010000006.1, on the reverse strand, counting down.
ACGAAGTTTCAGAAACTGAAATAGAAGATGCCTTTATAAAACACACCAATTGGGATGTCAAAAAAGGTCGTCCGTATGCAATTGCATGCAGCGAAAAACTTGAAAAAATAATAGAAAGTAATCAAATGCATAAAGGAATTACAGCTACAGCTGGAGGATTTTATGGTCCGCAAGGTCGCGTTTTGCGTTTGAACATTCAAGATGAAGATTTGAATTCTAAAATGGATAATTTTGAATTTAACGAACATAGAATTACTAATCTTGAAATGGAAACCGCCGCTATTTACGGACTTGGAAAATTGCTTGGTCACGAATGTTTATCGTTAAATGCGATTATTGCAAATCGTGCCACTGGAACTTTTAGTGCTGATCCGTATAAAGCTGTTGATGAATTGATTGCTTATACATTGGATAAATTGTCTAAGTAAGCAGATTATGGGACATTTAATACAAAAACTGTTTTTTGCATTACGAGGATTTACACGTTGGTTGTATTATATGCTTTTAAATATGATGTTTAGTAAAAATTTTGAAAAAAATATAGGATATTATATGTTTGAAAATGAAAAAGTTGATAATACAGGAATGGATTCAAATAAAAAAAACTTTATAATTGGGATTTTCATTTTCATTTTGATTTTATTTTTAATTCAATATTATGAGTAAGAATAAAATACTAAAATCATAAAAAAATCAAATAATATTTTATATTTTTCTTATTTATTTTAAAAAGTGAAAATGAATTTAAATCTTGAAACCAATCGTCTACTTTTTCGTCCATTAGTATTAACTGATGCCCAAGATTTATTTGAATTAAATAAAAATCCAGCTGTTCATAAGTATTTGTGGCAAACTCCAGAAATAAAAATTGAAGAAAGCATTAAAGTTATTGAATATGTTCAAAGGCAATATGAAGAAAACAATATTGGTCGATTTGCTACAATTTTAAAAGAAACTGGCGAATTTATTGGTTGGACCGGAATTAAATTTGTAAACGATCATGTAGAAAACGGAAATACTAATTTTTATGATTATGGTTACCGTTTAGCCGAAAATTTTTGGAACAAAGGTTACGCAACCGAAGCTTCAATTGCATGGTTAGAATATGGCTTTAATGAAATGAATATCGAAAAAATGAATGCATTTACTCATTCTCAAAATGGTGCATCTAACCATGTTTTAGAAAAAGTAGGTTTTAATTTTGTTGAAGATTATCCCGATAAAGACGGAATTACTTGGAAGTGGTGGCTAATGAATAATCCGAATAGGTAATTAATTTTTATAACTTAAATAATACTAATTAGCTCTTCTAAATTATATGAAAACAATTAAAATAGCTGGAGTTCCCGAACATTTCAATCTTCCGTGGCATTTAAGTATTGAAAATAATGAATTTAAAGACGTTGGAATTGATTTACAATGGACTAATGTGCCCGAAGGAACTGGTAAAATGTGTCAAATGCTTCGTGACGCAACCACAGATATTGCCGTAATTTTAACCGAAGGAATTGTAAAAGACATCAATGCTGGAAATTCAAGTAAAATTGTTCAAGTTTATGTTGATAGTCCGTTAATTTGGGGAATTCATGTAGATGCTAAATCTAATTACAATTCGATTTCTGATTTACAAAATACTAAAGTTGCAATTTCACGTTATGGTTCTGGCTCACAATTGATGGCGTATGTAAATGCGAACAATCAAGGTTGGAATACAGAAAATCTAAAATTTGAAATTGTAAATACCATTAATGGAGCAGTCGAAAGTTTGACCAAAGGCGAATCTGATTATTTCATGTGGGAACGTTTCATGACAAAACCATTAGTAGATAAAGGAATTTTTCGTCGTGTTGGCGATTGTCCAACTCCTTGGCCTTGTTTTGTAATTGCAGTTCGTGATGAAGTTTTAAAAAAACATCCAAATACGATTGCTCAAATTCTTGAAATCATTAATATAAAAACACAAAACTTTAAAGAAATTGAAAATATAGATAGTATCTTAGCCGAAGCTTACCATCAAAAAACAGAAGATATTCAAGAATGGTTGTCGTTAACCGAGTGGTCGAATAAACCTTTGACTAAAGAAATGTTAAACAAAATTCAAAATCAACTATTTAACCTTAAAATTATTGAGAAAAAAGGTACTTTTGCTGAAATTGTAAAAGCCGTTTAGCTTTACACTTTTCAATAATGATAGAGAAAACAAAATTTTATTATTTGTATTTAAAAAACAAACTCACGGTAAAAAAACCGTGGGATATAATAATTATTTTTGTTTTAAATGTTTTAATTGCAATTCCAGTATTTATTATAGTTCACCATAATTTAGTTGAGCTTAATTGGTATTTTAATATTGATAGAATTTTAATTTTTATACTTATTTTAATTATTATTCAGCTAATTCTTCAAATTATGCGAAGAATTACTTTAATAAGTTTGTTTTTATATTTGATAGCATTATTTATTGGGACACTTTTTGGAGGTTACGGATTTCAATCGGTTATACAAGATTACCAATCAATGCTGTACACAATGGCTGAAAATCCATATCCGCAAGATATTATTGTTGATAAATTATTGCCATTTCCTAATAAAACCAAGATTATCAATGCCATAGATTTTGAAAATCCTAAGGTTCGAAATTTTGCTATAATGTCGGTTAACAAATATTTTAAAGACGTTAAAGGCTACAATGATTACTTCACAATAATTCAATGTTTTGCAGTTTTTAAAGAAATAAATCACAATTGGAACTATGTTAGTGATCCTAAAGGTCAAGAATATATTGCAACTGCAAGTGAATCAGTTCAATATCTGTCTGGTGATTGTGATGATCATTCTATTTTAATGGCTGCTTGTATCCGATCAATTGGTGGAACTCCAAGGTTGATTCATACCGATGGTCATATTTATCCCGAGATTTTAATTGGAAATAAATCTGATTTAGAAACAATAAATTATTTAATAAAAAAAGTACTTTTTCCAGCCGAAAGTAAAGGCAAACCAATACATTATCATATTGATGAAAGAGGAAATATTTGGTTAAACCTAGATTATACGGCCAAATATCCTGGCGGACCATTTATGAAAGAAGAAATATTAAGTGCTTTGACTTTCAATTAATAGTATTTGAATTAAATAAAATACTATCTTAGCTATCTAAAAATTCCATTTTATGAAGAAAATAATTCTTTTATTTTTACTTACAAGTTTCTGTGTAAATGCGCAAGAAAGTAAACCTATTGAAAAGAAAAATGAATTTAGAGTCGATGTGCTATCGGCTATTGCTTTTGGTAAAATAGGATTGAGTTACGAACGTTTTTTAGCTCATGATTTCTCGGTTGGAGTAAATGCGAATTTTTCTAATAGTTCTAAAATTCAGGACGAATTTAATGATGGTTTTAGAAATAATTTGCCAAAATATGAAATCAATCCTTTTGTGCGATATGCCTTGTCTAAAAGTAAATCTAGATATTATTTTGCTGAAATTTTTGCCTCTGCAAATGGTGGTGATTTTAAAGAAATAATTCGAACAAATGATTCTAATGGAAATGGATATTACACTATTGAGAATAGTAAATATTCAGATATTGGTCTTGGTGGAAGTTTGGGATATAAAATGTATTTTCAAAAATCTTGGGCTTTAGAGTTTATAGTTGGATTCGGTTCAAATATGACAAATCGTGCTAAAAGTCCCGATGTGATTTCAAGAGTTGGTGTTAATTTAGGTTATAGATTTTAAATAAAACAATATGAAAACATTAAAAACAATAACAGTTTTACTTTTATTTGTATTTGCATTTACTTCATGTGATACTAACGACGATGATTTTTATAATACCGAATATATTTCTGTACCAAATTTAGTTGCTATTCAAACACAATCAACTTACAATACTGGCGATTATATTTATATCGAATCTTATGTAAATCGACTTTTGGCTGAACCAAATCAAGCAAGTTTATTAGACATTCGTAAAACCACCAATAATGCACCATCTTTTACTTTTAGCTATTTATTAGAGCGAAAAATAAATGCTACAGATTGGGAATTGGTTGATGCTAGTTTTCCAAATATTGATTTGAATTTAGGAAAATTTGTTACTGGTAGTTTCTATAATGCTACAGCCGAATTTAATACAGCAAGTGATCGATATGAATTTTTATGTGGTATAAAACTTCCTTCTGCAGGTCAATACCGATTGAGTTTTGGATACAACAGTTCGGAGACCGATAAAGTTGAATTACAATCAGATAGTAAAAATGGAGACATTTTTTTAACAATTATTTCTAAAATAAATGGTTTAGATTCTGAAGGTTTTTACAATTTCACTGTAAACTAATCAATAAAAATAATTATTCAAAAATATTTTTTCACCAAGCAATTTCCTTTTTGTCGATGCTTTTTAAATAGGTATTTGTTTTACTAAAATGATTGTTACCAAACCACAAGCCACGATTTGCGCTCAATGGCGAAGGATGTCCCGTTTCTAAAACATAATGTTTTTTTCTGTCTATTTTTAAACCTTTCTTTTTTGCAAATCCGCCCCAAAGTAAAAAAACTACATTTTCTTTTTTATCAGATATTATTTTAATTACTTCATCTGTAAAAGTTTCCCAACCTTTCTTTTGGTGGCTTCCAGCTACTCCATTTCTAACGGTTAATGTTGCATTGAGTAATAAAATTCCTTGATTAGCCCATCGAATTAAATTACCTGATTTTGGAATTGGTATGTTCAAATCGTATTGAATTTCTTTAAAAATATTTTGTAATGATGGCGGAAAAGAAATTTCATCATTTACAGAAAAGCACAATCCATTAGCTTGATTTAATCCATGATACGGATCTTGTCCGATGATAACCACTTTTAAATCATCAAATTTACAATAATCAAATGCCGAAAATATTAAATTGTAATTTGGATGACATGTAGCAGTTGCATATTCTTTGTCAACAAATGAATTCAATTCTTGAAAATAAGGTTTATCAAATTCAGATACTAAAACATTTTGCCAAGACGAGTGAATTTGCTCAAACATATCATAAATTTTTAACAAAAATATAAAAATCTATTGCAATATGCCTTACAACCTTTGTAACTTTGGAATTCAGAAAATAAACCAATGATTTCAATTACCGATAAAACACTTCAAGATTTAGAATTTAATACCATTTTGCAAACAATTTCCGAGCGTTGCAATACCGAAATGGGTAAGCAAAAAGCACTAGAAATAGTTCCGTTTAAAGATAAGAACACTCTGATGGATGCACTTTTGCAAACATCAGAGTATGTTTCCTCTTTTTCAAATAACAATGCAATTCCTAATCACGGTTTTGATGCAATTACAAATGAATTAAAATTTTTAGCAATTGAAGATAGCTTTTTAGAAGTTGGAAGTTTTAGAAAAATTGCAACATTATCTGAAACTACAAATACATTAATTTTATTTCTAAAAAAGTTTCAGGATTACTATCCCAAATTGAATGAAAAAAGTGCTTCGATAGAAGTTACAAAATATATTATTCAAAAAATTGACGAAGTAGTAGATAAATATGGAGAAGTAAAAGACAATGCTTCACCTGATTTATTAAATACTCGAAGAGATATGAACGTAGTTCGAGGTAAAGTCAATCAAAGTTTTGGTACAGCTTTAAGTCACTACAATTCGTTAGGATATTTAGATGATATTAAAGAGACAATTGTAGAAAACAGAAGGGTTTTAGCCGTTTTAGCAATGTATCGACGAAAAGTAAAAGGTTCAATTTTAGGCAGCTCTAAAACAGGAAGTTTAGCTTACATTGAGCCCGAAGCGACCTTACAATATTCAAGAGAATTGAGTAACCTTGAATATGAGGAAAAAGAGGAAATTAATCGAATTCTAAAAAAATTAACTTACGATATCAGACCTTTTTTGGAATTATTAAAGAGTTATCAAGAGTTTCTTAGTGATATTGATGTAATAGCTGCAAAAGCAAAATATGCTAATAAAATTAACGGAATATTACCCAATATAAATGACGAAAAACGTTTGTTTTTTAGAGATGCCTTCCATCCTATTTTGTATTTAAACAATATTGCAAAAAACGAAATTACCTATCCACAAACTATTGAATTAAAAAGTGATAGTAGAATTATAGTAATTTCAGGACCAAATGCCGGTGGAAAAACAATATCTCTTAAAACGGTTGGATTACTTCAATTGATGTTGCAAAGCGGATTACTTATTCCGGTTCATGAACGAAGCGAAACCTTTTTATTTGACAGAATTTTGACCGATATTGGCGATAATCAATCTATTGAAAATCATTTAAGTACGTATAGTTATCGATTGAAAAACATGAATTATTTTCTGAAGAAATGTAATGCCAAAACATTATTTTTAATTGATGAATTTGGTACAGGTTCAGATCCTGAACTTGGTGGTGCACTGGCTGAAATATTTTTAGAAGAATTTTATCATAGAGAAGCATTCGGAATTATTACAACTCATTATTCTAATTTAAAAATATTGGCCAATGAATTACCTTTTGCTTCAAATGCTAACATGTTATTTGATGAAAAATCATTAGAACCAATGTACAAATTGATTTTAGGTCAAGCTGGTAGTTCTTTCACATTTGAAGTAGCTCAAAAAAATGGCATTCCGTACGGATTAATTAATCGGGCTAAAAAGAAGATTGAAGGAGGAAAAGTACGTTTTGATAAAACCATTGCGACACTTCAAAAAGAGCGTTCTAAAATGGAGAAAACTTCATTAAATTTAAAAGAAGAAGAAATAAAAGCTCGCGAAGAAGGCAAAAAAATGGAAACTATTAATGCTAAAATTAAAGATAAGTTGGAACGTTATCAGGAATTGTATGATGCTAACCAGCGTTTAATATATATTGGGCAAAAAATTGATGATATATCTGAAACTTATTTTAATAATAAAGATAAAAAAGTATTAATAGGAGAATTTCTTAAAATAATTGAGATTGAAAATTCCAAAAGAAGAAAATTATCAGTTAAAGAAAAAAAGAGTATTGAAGTAATTAAAAAACAAGTTGCTGAAGAAGTTAATGTAAAAGTTGAAGAGATTCGGGTTGAGAAAAAAGAAAAGAAACTTAATATCAAAAAAGCAGAAGAAAATAAACCCAAAATTGTTTTAACAGTTGGTGATAGAGTTCGAATGATTGATGGTAAAGCAGTTGGAACAATAGATGTTATTGAAAAAAATAAAGCTACTGTGAATTATGGTGTGTTTACATCTAAAGTAAGTTTAGATGCGTTAGAATTTGTAGAAAAATCAAAAAAATGAAAGAATTACCACTAGATAAAAAGATAATTTTATTTGATGGAGTTTGTAATCTCTGTGAAAATTCGGTCCAGTTTATTATCAAGCATGATAAAAAAGACATCTTTCGTTACGTTTCAATTCAATCGGAGATTGGAAAAGAAATAATAAATTATTTAGCAATTGATCTATCAAAAGTGGATAGTATTATCTTGTATATTCCTTCCAAAGCTTATTATATTAAAGCTAATGCAGTTTTAAATATTGCAAAAGAGCTTGGCGGATTTATTTCTTTCATAAGTTTTTTTAATTTCTTACCAAATTCTATCAAAAATTATATTTATGATTGGGTTGCTAAAAATCGTTATAAATGGTTTGGTGAAAAAGAATCTTGTATGTTGCCTTCGGTAGAATTATCTTCAAAATTTTTGTAATTGTATTAACTTGATCATTACATTATTCTTTGTTTCCATTAGAGTATTTGACTTATAAAAAAAAAAGACTAAACTTTAAAAAGCTTAGTCTTTTTTATATTACTTAAAAAAGAATTATTCTTTGATAATTTTTTTAGTTGCAATTCCTTTGTTAGAAACTATTTTCATCATGTAAACACCTTGTGCTAAATCTGAAACAGAAACTTGTGCTTCAGCAACATCAGAGAATTTTACCGATTTAACAATTCTTCCATTCAAATCAGTCATTTCTATTACAGAAATTGTTGCATCAGTTGAGTTAGCAACATTTATAACGTTTCTAGCTGGATTTGGATAAGTAGAAAATTTTGATTCTAAAACTTGATTAGTAGCTAATGTTTGAGAAACTGTGAAGTTATCAACAATTAATCCATGAGTCGAATTTGCTACACCATTAACTGGAGAAGTGTTAGTTAAACTAATATAATAAACACCATCAGTTGGAGGAGTGAACGTGTATGTTTTAGAAGCGAATGCAGATGTAGTAGCTGTACCGTTTCCAACTGCAATAGTTTGCGCAGCCAAAGTTTGACTATTTCCTGCTTTTACATCAAAAGTTGCAGTATTTGTTGCCCCAGCAGCGGTATAATTACTTGCAAAAAAAGTAACTGTTACTGGATTTCCTCCTTGTAAATTTACTCCTCTTGAATACATAATTCCAGAAGCAACAGCAGTTGAACTTGATAATGAAACAGCAGAATACAATCCATTTTGAACAAGTGCACTACCTGTACCACCATAAACAACAAACCAATCAGTTCCATTAGGTTCGTCATCTCCTAACCAACCAATATTTGGTAAGTTGTCAATTTCAAAACTAGTATTGTAATTTGGATTAGCAGGTTGATATATAGTATGGAATGAAACTGGAACTGTATTTGCACTAGTACCTAAAAAAGCACCACAATCACTCTTAGCGTAAACTTCATATGCAGAACTTGGTTGTAAACCACCCAAAGTATATGGAGATGTTACACCATTTACATAAGTTCCGGCAGTTGCAGGATTAAAATCATACGCACCATACTGTAGGTTAGCCGAGTTAGCTACACCAGTGTTGAAAGTAATATCAGCTGAGTTTAGAGTAAAAGTTGGAACTGCAACGTTTAAAGGTCTTGCACAAGCAACAGATTTACCCAATCTAGTCTCAGGTCTGAAATTTGATGTTGTCAAAGCTGTTGGAATAGCAGTTGAGCTTCGCGCTCCTTTTAGACCACCCGTTAAAGTATTTGAACATAATGCAGTATTTGGAACTCCAGCTGTTGTACCAGTAGGATTTTGATAATCTGTAGCAATATACAACGCACCTCCAGTATAAGTAAATGCTGTACCATTAGCGAAAGTAAAATCTACCGTGCCTACACTTGCAGGAATAGTGATGTTATCATTACTTGCAAGAGTCATTCCTGTAATAGCAGTAGCCCAAGTTGCACTTTTGGTATTAGTTACATCTGCAGTATTCTGTAAATAAACCTTAAATGAACCTGTTGTTGGAACATCTTGAAAGGCACCGGTTGCATCAGCAACATAATTAAATCCAATTGAACTAATAATATCACCATTAACATATCCTGCAGCGGCTAAATCAGCAGCAGAAATCAACCAGTGACTTCTATTATATTTGTCAAATCCTTGAGGAGCACGACCATTTTGTGACGTACTATTATTTCCAGCTAGGGCTGTATAATAATCAGTTTGTGCGTTTACACTTGAGCATAATGCCAACAATGAAAACATTAAAAATAAAGTAGTTTTTTTCATGTATTAGTTTTTTTAATTAATCACCAAATTTATATAATATTTTTAAATAATCAATTTTTTTTAACGTTCTTTTGATTTTGTACAATTAATTAGTTAATTCTCTCTCAAGTTTACTAACAACCGCAGTAGCAATACTATTACCTACAACATTGGTTGCGCTTCGACCCATATCTAAAATTGGATCTATTCCTAATAATAATGCAATTCCAACTTCTGGGATTTTAAAACTTGCTAATGTTCCAGCAATTACAACTAATGACGCTCTTGGAACTCCAGCAATTCCTTTGCTAGTAAGCATTAAAACTAATAACATTGAAATTTGTGTTTCAATAGTTAAATTAATTCCATACGATTGTGCAATAAAAATAGAAGCAAAAGTCATGTACATCATACTTCCATCTAAATTAAACGAATATCCTAAAGGTAAAACAAAACTTGTGATCTTATTGCTGCAACCAAATCGTTCTAATTCGAGCATAGTTTTAGGAAAAGCAGCTTCTGAACTACTCGTGCTAAAGGCTAATAAAATTGGATCTTTTATTTTTTTGAACAATTCAAAAATTCGTTTCTTTAAAAATACCGATCCAGCTAAAATTAATACACACCATAATAATAACAACCCAAAATAAAATTCTGAAATAAAAATTGCATAGGTTGTCAATATTCCGATTCCTTGTTTGCCAATAACAACAACCATTGCTCCAAAAACGGCATAAGGAGCAAAATTCATAATAAATCCAGTTAATTTTAAAATAATATGTGAAATATCATCTAAAGCTTTAATTATTTTTTCACTCTTTTTACCTAGAGCGGCTGCTGAAATTCCGAAAAATATTGAAAAGATTACTATTTGTAAAATTTCATTATTTGCCATTGATTCGATAAAACTTTTTGGAAAAACATGAGTAACAAAATCTTTAATCGAAAGTGCCGCTTTATCAATTCCAGTGGCTTGATTGTCTAATGGCAATGCCAAATGCATTGATTCACCGGGTTTGAAAAGGTTTACTAAAAGCATTCCTAACATTAAACTAACCAATGAAGCTGATACAAACCACAACATGGTTTTTCCACCAATTCGACCAACTGTTTTTATATCACCCAATTTAGCTATTCCTACAACTAGCGTAGTAAATACTAAAGGAGCAACAATCATTTTAATCAATCTCAAAAAAATATCAGCAATAATTGCAAACCATTGTAATTTTTTATCTCGGTCAGAGGTTAGTTCTGTAAGTTTGGTTTCAGAAAATTTTTTAACATCTTTAATATTGCTATACTCTGCATTCAAAGTATCTTTAGCTGGTTTCATTTTCAAAACCTCTAGCTTTGAAATAGTATCTTCAATTTTTGCTATTAATTTGTATTGATTTTGAAAATCATTTTTGTTAGAACCTACTGTCGATAAAATTTGTTTTTTATCATTTTCAAATCGTTCTATTGACTTTACCGAATTTTTATAAACTACTGAACTAGTATCTGGCAAATAAGTTTTTAATTGCGAATTGTATTGTTCAACGTTTTTTGTATAAAAATCAATTTTTTTATTTTCATTAGAAACATAAAATTTATTTATTGCAAAACCAATTGCAATTCCGAGTACTAATGCAATAAAAATATTTCGGGTTAAATTAGATTTTTTTGTTGGTTCTTGAGTACTCATTATTGTTTGTAGGTTTTATTAATAATTAAAAAATCAGCCAAAACTAGTGCTGCCATAGCCTCAACAATTGGCACAGCTCTTGGCACAACACATGGGTCGTGGCGTCCTTTACCTTGTTGTTCAATTATTGTATTTTGGTTGGTTAAAACTTCTTGTTTTTGAATCAAAGTAGCAACCGGTTTGAATGCTACTCTAAAATAAATATCCATACCGTTAGAAATTCCGCCTTGAATTCCGCCAGAAAGATTCGATTTTGTTGTTCCGTCTGGATTGTACAAATCATTATGCTCACTGCCTTTCATCATGGCGCCACAAAATCCGCTACCAAATTCAAATCCTTTAACAGCATTTATTGATAACATTGCTTTACCTAGTTCAGCATGCAGTTTATCAAAAACTGGTTCGCCTAAACCAATTGGTACATTTTGAATAACACAAGTAATTGTGCCTCCAATTGTATCGCCTTGTTTTTTTATTTCTTTTATATAATTTTCCATTTTTTCTGCCGAAGCTAAATCCGGACAACGAACAGCATTGGTTTCTGTTAATGAAAAATCTAAATCTTGGTATGGTTTATCAATAAAAATAGTTCCAACAGATGAAACAAAAGCATTGATTTTAATACCACTTATTACTTGTTTTGCAATTGCTCCAGCTACTACTCTACTTGCCGTTTCTCTTGCAGAACTTCTTCCGCCACCACGATAATCTCGAATACCATATTTTTGCTCGTATACGTAATCGGCATGACTCGGTCTATAAGTATCTTTAATATGGGAATAATCATCCGATTTTTGGTTGGTATTCGGAATCACGAATCCAATAGGAGTTCCAGTTGTTTTTCCTTCAAATAATCCGGATAAAAACTGTACTTCATCTTCCTCTTTTCTTTGTGTAACAATTGAAGATTGACCTGGTTTTCGTCGTTGCATTTCATTTTGAATGGCTTCAAAATCAATTTCAATTCCAGCCGGACAACCATCTATAATTCCGCCTAAAGCGTCGCCATGAGATTCTCCAAAAGTTGTAATTCTAAAAAGAGTTCCGTAACTATTTCCTGCCATTTTATATTGTTTTCAACAAAAATAAGGTTTTAATACAAATGGATATTATTAACTTAGTTTTTTTTTAAACAAAAAAGTTTTATTACATTAGCGCTCAAACTAATATAAAAAAATATGAAAACTAAATTTCTCTTAACATCATTGTTTGCTTTAATTTTATTGAACTCTTGTTCAAGCAGTAGTGATGATTCTGGTGTAGATAATTCTCCTGCAACAACCTTTTTACCATTAACAAATGGAAATTATTGGGTTTATAATGTTGATAATGCCGGAACTATAAATAGAGATTCATTATATATTTCTAATGATACCATAATTAACGCTGTAACCTACAAGAAAATGAAAACGCTTGCAACTCCTACTGGTTTCTTTTCTACTACTTTGAGAAATAATGGTGTTAAAATAGATGCTAGCAAATTGCAAATGACCGGTAATTTTACTGTAAATTTTGGTCTTTCGGCTCCAATAGAATTAGCATTAACCGACTTTATATTTTTTAAAGAAAATGCAACTACCAATGATGTTCTAAGTACTACATCTGGAACCTTAAATCAAACGGTTTCAGGCTATCCTTTAACGATTGATTACACTTTAAAAACAGTTGCCGACGGAAGTTTAGCAACTTTTTTATCAGATGGAACTACTTATACCGATGTTAAAAAAACCAAAGTTATACTAAACTTAAAAATTACAACTACACAAACAATTTCAGGAATTACTGTACCTATTACTATAATGAATCCTCAAGATGTGGTAACATCTACACAATATTACAGCAAGAATATCGGAATGGTTTATGCTAATACACTTATTAATTATCAGTTGAATTCAATTCCTGGTGTAACATTACCAATTCCTTCTTCTGGCACACAAACTCAAGAAGAATTTTTAGCAGTATATCATATTAACTAGTTTTCAACCTATTATTTGTAATCTAATAATAATAGAATTTTTTAAATTAATTGTGTAACAAAGCGGTTGAGTTGATAGTGTAAATTTGCTTAATCATTAAAACAAAATTAATTTATGAAAAAAGTAATTCTTTCTGCTTTCTTGCTAATCGGATTAGCATTTAGCGCACAAGCTCAAGACATCTCTAAAAATGCGTTAGGTTTACGCTTAGGTGACAATGACGGATTTGGTGGAGAAATTTCTTACCAAAGAGGTTTGTCTAAAAACAATCGTTTAGAATTAGATTTAGGCTTTAGAAACAGTAATGAAGTAGATGCCTTAAAGTTAGCAGGTATTTACCAATGGGTATGGAATATTGACGGAGGATTCAATTGGTACGCAGGACTTGGTGGAGGTTTAGGAAGTTGGAGTTATGATTACAAAGCCAACGGAAATCAATATAAAGATAATGGCGTATTTCTTTTTGTTGCAGGAGATTTAGGAATTGAATACAACTTTAAAGAAGCACCAATTCAACTATCATTAGATATTAGACCCGAACTTTATTTTAATTCTGACAAATATAGATCAGATAATTTTGCTCCAGATTTAGCTCTTGGAATAAGATACAGATTCTAAACAAAAAAAATCCCGATTCAGTCGGGATTTTTTTTTATATTATTTCAATTGGTTTTTTAGATTTTATTCTAATAACATAACATGGTTTAGTAACTACTGCCGCTGCATAATTTCCTTTAGGTGCAATTTCTTTTAATGTTACAACTATTTTATCAGGTAATTCTTTAACGCTTTTTACATTTATAGAATAACCAGCAGTTGGTTTTTCGCCCATATTTATTAAAATAAAATTGCAGGTTTCAATATCAGTTTTTTTAACATAAGGTTTAATCATATCATCTGTTAGTAAAATATTGAATTCTTTATCTTCAGTTACAATTTCGTAAAATTGAAATGATGCACCACCAAAATCACTACCAAAAAGTACATCATATAATGGTTGAGAAATCATAGGTTGCTTGTAAGAAGTACAAGAAAAAGATAAAAATGCAACAAAAAATACTACTATTATTTTTTTCATGTAGTTTGGTATATAGCTTTTTCATAAAGCGATTCATATAAAGGTAAAATGTTTTTTATATCAAATTGTTTTGCAACTGATAATGCATTTTCTTTAAACGTATTTAATGTATCAATATTGCTTAGTATTTTAATTGCATTGGCTGACATTTCTTCAATATTACCAACATCACTTAAATATCCAGAAATTCCGTCAAAATTTACTTCGGGTAATCCGCCAGAATTACTTGAAATTACAGGAACACTCCAAGCCATGGCTTCAAGCGCTGCAAGTCCGAAACTTTCGGTTTCAGATGGCAATAAAAACAAATCAGAATACGAAAGAATACTATCAATTTCATTACTATTTCCGAAGAAAATAACTTTATCTAAAATTCCTAACTCTTGACACAATTGTTCGGCTTTAACCTTTTCTGGACCATCACCAACCATCATAAGTTTAGCTGGAATAGCTTGTTGAATTTTGAAGAAAATTTTAATAATATCTGGAATACGTTTTACTTTTCTAAAATTACTAATGTGTGTAATTATTCTTTCATCTTTGTTTGCCATAACCGAGCGTTGACAAGAAATTAACGATTCGTTTCGTTGTTTATTCAATTCTATGAAATTCGGAATTACATGAATGTCTTTCTTAATATTGAATGATTTGTAGGTATCGTCCTTTAAACTTTGAGATACCGAAGTCACAATATCTGATTTATTGATACTAAAACTTACTGCGGTTTTATAATTAGGATGATTGCCAACTAATGTAATATCGGTTCCGTGCAATGTTGTAACCATCGGAATAATTATACCTTCATCTTTCAACATTTGCTTCGCCATGTAACCAGCATAAGCATGTGGAATGGCGTAATGAACGTGCAATAATTCAATATTATAAAGTTTAACCATATCAACTAGCTTGCTCGAAAGTGCTAATTCATAAGGTTGATAATGAAATAATGGATATTCGGGCACATTAACTTCGTGGTAATGCACATTAGAATTTAAAAGTGCTAATCTAACTGGTTGTCTGTAAGTTATAAAGTGAATTTCGTGTCCGCGATGGGCTAATTCTAGTCCCAATTCGGTTGCTACTACTCCACTTCCACCAAAAGTTGGATAACATACTATTGCTATTTTCATTGCGTTTTTTTAGGATTACGAAGTTAGCAAAAATACTTGTTGTTTTTTAAACTATTTATCTAAAATAGCATCCTGAATTACTTTTTGAATATCTTCACGTATGTTTTCCTTAGAAAGTGTATTGGCAGCATTTGAATCTGGAAAAGTTCTATTGGATAAGAAAATATATACAATTTCAGTCTCAGGATCAGCCCAAGCTATTGTTCCTGTAAATCCAGTGTGACCAAAACTTGACATTGAAACACAACCGCAAGTTGGACCTTCTTTTCCTAATTGTGGTTTGTCAAATCCTAATCCGCGTCTATTGCCTTCTGCACAAAAATAACAGGTATTAAATGTGTCGAAAGTGGTAGGCGAAAAATATTGAATTGCACCATAATTACCCTTTTGAAGATACATTTGCATCATCTTAGCAATATCCATCGAATTAGAAAAAATTCCTGCATGACCAGCAACTCCGCCTTGCATTGCCGCTGTCATATCGTGAACATAACCTTGAACCAAAGTGTGTCTAAAATAGGTGTCATTTTCTGTTGGTGGAATTACACTTGAATCAAATTTTCGTAACGGATTGTACATTGTATTATTCATACCAAGCGATTTATAAAAATTCTCAGTACTCAATTGATCAATTGTTTTTCCGGTAGCTTTTTCTAGGTAATCTTTCAGAATTATAAAAGTAAAATCACTGTATTTATATTCTTTTTTATCTAGTAATTTACTGTCAGCAATTTGCTTCATTATGCTGTCTTGATAGTCATTTCGAATGTATAAATTTTCTGAAACTTGATTGGTAAATCCAGTTTTCATTGTCAAACTATAGTATTTTTCTAGCGGACATTTTTGAGCATCCAAAGTTGATTTGTAAAACGGAATCCAAGCTTGAAGTTGTGCATAATGAGAAAGTAAATCTTTAAACGGAATATCTTGCTTGTTAGTTCCATTAAAAATTGGCAACATTGCGCCTAATTTAGTATCTAAAGTTACTTTTCCTTTATCATACAATTGCATAACATTTGGAAGCGTTGAAACCATTTTAGTAACCGAAGCCACATCATAAATATCTGAATTTTGAACTTTTACAGTGGTATCATAAGTATGGAATCCGTATGATTTTTGAAAAATTACTTTTCCTTTTCTAGCAACAAGAACTTGAATTCCTGGAGTCATTTTTCCGTCAATGGCTTTTTTTGCTAAAACATCAATTTTGGATAATACTTTTGGACTCATTCCAACATTTTCAGGTGCTGTAAAACCCAATCGATTTATTTTTTTGGTAGTCAATCCGAAACCATCTTTAAATTCCTCATTAATAGAAACTGGTAATTTACCTTTAGATTCGATTGCACCAAATAGCAATTCTGCTGAAACTTCTTGTGCAATATCGCTATTTTGATACGACATTACTACACCTTCAATATCGTTAAAATCAACTATTGGAGATAATGAATATGGTTTTGTAAAAGCATCTAAAATTACTGTATTGTTTTTAGCAATTTCTTGTAATAAAGTCAATTCAGTTTCGGTAAAATCATGTTTTTTCCAAGCTCTATCCGATTTGTGAAAACCAACAATTACAATATCAAAATTTTTCAATTTAACTTTTAAAGAATCTATATTTACATCAGAAACTTCAGTTACTTCGGTATATTTTTTTAAAGTTGAAACAAATGATGAATTAACATCATCACCCAATTTTACGTACGCTATCTTTTGAGATAAATCTTTGATTGGCAGAATATTATTTTTATTTTTTAAAACTGTAATTGCATTTTCATACAATTGATATTGTAAGGCATCTTTGAAAGTCGCATTCAAATCAGAACTCATATTTTTAGTATCAACAGGTTTGTACTGATTTAATCCAGCTTTGAATTTGTAATGCAATATTTTCTTGACAGATTTAGCAATTCTATCATCGGTAATTAAGCCATTAGTATACGCCTCGGATATTTTTTGATAGGCCAAAGGTACATTTTCTGGAAAAAGCAAAATATCGTTTCCAGCTAAAAAAGCTTCTAAATCAATGTCACCGGGTTTCATGAATTTACTCGCAGCTTTCATATTTAAAGCATCTGTAAAAATTAATCCGTCGAATCCTAATTCATCTTGAAGTAAATTAGTTACAACATTATATGAAACTGA
This sequence comes from Flavobacterium sp. SUN046, assembly GCF_028867965.1. Taxonomy (GTDB): domain Bacteria; phylum Bacteroidota; class Bacteroidia; order Flavobacteriales; family Flavobacteriaceae; genus Flavobacterium. The sequence goes on along the minus strand of NZ_JAPQNT010000006.1, from coordinate 129,460 downwards.
CGTTGGATAATTTTCTCGTGGTTCTAAACTTGGCACATTAAGATGCGCCACCATTACTGAAACTAAGCCTTCATCAAACATTCTTTTGTAAGGATAAAGTTCTACTTTCTCTAATCTATCAACAGAAAAATTTACAACTGGCAAAGCATAATGTGAATCTAAAGCTGTATCGCCGTGACCGGGAAAATGTTTTCCTGTGCAAAAAACACCTTGACTTTGAACACCTTGCATTAAAGCAATAGCATGTTCAGTAACATTCAATTTATCTTCACCAAACGAACGGTGTCCAATAATAGGATTTTTAGGATTGGTATTAATGTCTAAAACAGGAACAAAATTAAATTGAGCACCAATACGTTTTGTTTCTTGGGCCATATTTTCTCCAACTTTTTCTATCAGTTTTAAATCTCTAATAGCGCCAAGAGTTGTATTCCATGGATATTTATAAGTTGAGTCCAATCGCATACTCAAACCCCATTCGGCATCAATACCAATAAATAAAGGAATTTTAGATTTTGCTTGAAAACGATTAGTTAAAATAGATTGACGTACTGGTCCGCCTTGAAAGAAAATTAAGCCACCAATTTTATTCTCTTTTATTAACTTATCAATTGAATTAAAATGTACTGTATCTTTATTAGAATAAGCGGCAACCATAAATAGTTGTCCTATTTTATCTTCAAAGGACATTTGAGTATAAATGCTGTCAACCCATTTATTTTCGGCGATGGTTTCTTTGAAAAAGTTTTTGCGCTTCGATTTTAAAACTGGTACATAAGCTTCTTCTTCTATATTAATTTCAGGCTTTAGAATTTTTCCAACAGTGGTTTTGGGTTTTGTAGAGCCACAATTGGTTACAAAAACCAAAACTAACAGCAATACTGTAATTTTAATTAATTTCTTCATGAATAAATTATTCGATTAAAAGAAACGACTATGCCAACTTTCGTTTGCTGGAACTTCCCAATTTTCGTTCCATTCTTCAATTGTATTAACTAGATTATTGAATACAATAGTATTTTCTGATACTGATTTATCTTTGGCTAATTTTTTAAATTCTAAAAGTGTTTTGTACGTAATAAATTCGCCTTGCTTGAAAGCTACATTCATTTTATCTAATAAATCAACATCATATTTTTGTTCTAAATTTTGAATAAAAACAACTGATGCATCTATAGAACAACCTGTTGCAACTTGAAATTCTTGATTTACTGCAATAATTATAAATCGATTATACTTTATAATAAAAGAAGATTGTAATGAAGTGCCGTGCGCACTCCAATTAGTTAAAAATTCGATTAAATCGTTCTCTATTGTTGCAATTTCTTCATCAGAAAATTTTCTGCTTGATTGATATATCCAAATCCTGGAGTTTTCTGGTAGCTCTTCAAAAGGTATTAGCATAATTATTTTTTTTCTATTCCTGAGATGACTTTAAAAAAACGAAATTCTTTTGTTTTATTGTCATATAGTTCAATATCTGAATAATAAATTAGAACATTATCGTCTTTTTTTATCTCATTTCCTGTTATCAAACTTGCTGTTTCAAAATAATCTAAAACAAAAAAAGTATATACTCTTGAATTTTTGTCTTTTACAATAATTGAAGTAAATTGATCGTTTTTAATTTCAGAAATTTTTCCTTCAACGGTAAGTTTTTCCTCTTCAACAGCAACTTCATCTTTCTCATCACCGGCTGCACCAGCTATCGCCATTATGGTTTCTGGGCAAACAGTTACCATTTTAACGCCAATATCACCTCCAAATTTATCCATTGCCTTTTCATCGTTTAAGATATCTCCATATTTAGATTTAATCTGTTTTTCATTGGCTGTATAACTTGTCAAAATGCACAAACCTAATTGTGTTTTTAAATTATCTGGTGACAATTCACCAGATTTATCTTTTTTAGAATCAACGCAGCTACAAACCTCTTTGGTGATTTTTTCTAACAACTCTTGACTGTTTGCCGAAATGCAAGCTAGTAATAATAAAAATGTAAATGTATTTTTCTTCATTTTATAGGTCTTGTGCGTTAGCTATTAATTCTGCAATGTCCAATACTTTTATATCGGCTTCTTTCTCCTTGTTTTTAACTCCGTCGGTCATCATTGTATTACAAAATGGACATCCAGCGGCAATAATATCAGGTTTGGTTTCAAGAGCATCTTCTGTTCTTTCAATATTGATTTCTTTATTTCCTTTTTCAGCATCTTTAAACATTTGAGCGCCGCCAGCACCGCAACACAATCCGTTAGCTTTAGAACGTTTCATCTCAACAAGTTCGGCATCTAATTTTTGAATTAAATCTCGTGGAGCTTCATACACATTATTGGCGCGACCTAAATAACATGGATCATGAAAAGTAATTCGTTTTCCTTTAAATTGTCCGCCTTCAATAGTTAAACGACCTGAATCTAAAAGAGATTTTAAAAATTCGGTATGATGAATTACTTCATATTTTCCGCCCAATTCAGGGTATTCATTTTTTAGGGTATTAAAACAATGCGGACAAGCAGTAACGATTTTCTTAGCCTCATAAGCATTCAATACTTCAATGTTCATCATTGCTTGCATTTGAAACAAAAATTCGTTTCCAGCACGTTTAGCAGGATCACCAGTACAACTTTCTTCGGTGCCAAGAACAGCAAATTCTACATTAGCACGATTTAATATGCGCACAAATGCTTTGGTAATTCTTTTTGCTCTGTCGTCGAAACTTCCTGCGCAACCTACCCAAAATAATACTTCGGGTTGTTTGCCTTGAGCTAACATTTCTGCCATTGTTGGCACGTTCAATACTTCTGACATTTTTAATTCTAGATTTTAAATTTTACATATTTGATATTATTGAATAGCTAATATCTAAAATCATACATTTAATATTACTCATGTTGACCATCGTCAAAAACCTCGATGGTTACCTCTTTTTCAATTAAATCGGTAAATTTTCCTCTATAACGAGTAGCTTTTACCAAGTGATTATCAATCCAATGGTAGTTTCCACCGCGAGGTTTTCCCATTACCATTCCGTGGTATTTAAAACCATGTTGTTTCAACCAACGTTCGGTATATTCTCTATGTGCTTCTGTTCGAGAAGTAAAAAAGAAAATAATGTGTCCTTCATCATACCATTTATTTAATGTTACTAAAGCATCTGGATAAACTTCTGCAGTTAACATTCTTTCTGGTTCTTCATTTGGAATATCATCACAGATAGTTCCGTCAATATCAATTAAATAGTTTTTAACACCTTCTGGTAAAATTGGACTTAATTGTTGTCCGTTTTCAGTAACTGCTTGTAAGGTTTTGTCAATGTCTTCCGCTTTCATTTTTTTAATTTTTATTATTTCACATTCATTAAGACAAATTTCCAATCCTCACAACATGGAAAAGTATCATTTATTTTTAGTTAATTTTCATCTTTCCAATTCAACCTGTCCATTTGATTGTATTGCCATGGCGCGCCATTATTTTCAATATTGGTCATCATAGCATTTATCGATTGTGGCGCAGCACCTTGTTCCATAACAAGATAACGACGCATGTCCATAATAATTGATAACGGACTAATATTTACAGGACATTCTTCAACACAAGCGTTACATGATGTGCACGCCCACAGCTCTTCTGTAGTTATATAATCATTAAGTAACGAAACATTATCGGGAATAAAAACGCCTTTATTTTTATCAATATTTCTACCAACTTCTTCCAATCTATCGCGTGTTGCCATCATGATTTTTCGTGGTGAAAGTTTTTTTCCTGTTTCATTTGCTGGACATACCGAAGTGCAGCGTCCGCATTCAGTACAAGTATAAGCATTTAGCAGTTGAACCCAATTCAAATCTTGAACATCACTTGCACCAAACTTACCTGGAACAGTATTTTCATCAACTGGTTGTGCTGCAAATGGATCAGCATTTGGATCCATCATTAATTTTACTTCTTTTGTAACACTTTCTAAATTATCAAATTGACCTTTCGGATTCAAATCGGCATAATAGGTATTTGGAAAAGCCAACAAAATATGCAAATGCTTAGAATAATATAAATAATTTAAGAATGTTAAAATTCCGATAATGTGCAACCACCAAAATGAACGTTCTAACATCATTACTGAAGTTTCGGACATTCCGTTAAAAATTGGAGAAATAAAATGACTTACCGGAAATGCTCCAGCTTGAATATAATGTGAAACTCCAGCTTGTTGCAACCAAAAATCTGAAGCATTCATCAACAAGAAAAGCGTCATTAGAACAATTTCAAAATAAATGATGTAATTGGCATCTTTTTTAGGTGCGCCTTTTAAATCTGGATTTGCAAAACGATTTAATTTTACAATATTTCTTCTTGTCCAAAAAACTACAACGGCTACTAAAACTAAAAATGCTAATATTTCGAAAGAACCAATTAAAAAGCTGTACAAACTTCCCATAAAAGCGAAAACTCGATGAGTACCAAAAAGTCCGTCGATGATGATTTCTAACAACTCAATATTTATTATTACAAATCCAACATACACAATAATATGGAGTACTCCTGCAATTGGACGTTTCACCATTTTAGATTGACCAAGAGCAATCATAGCCATGTTTTTCCAACGAGCAGATGAATTATCTTTACGGTTTACCTCTTTTCCTAAATTAATATTTCGGATAAGTTTTTTTACATTTATAGTAAAATATCCAAAACCAATAAGTAATAGAATGGCAAAGAAAATATTATCTAAAAAATTCATATAAATTTAATTTTACTTCTTAATTGTATCGTTAACTGGCGCTGTGTAAGGTTTGTTTTTCTTTCCGAAAAGCGAAACATTTACATAACGCGTTGGGTTTAATCTCAAATCTTGCAACAACAATTCTAATTCTTTAGAGGTTTTATTAAAATTTGTGTACAACACATCGTCTTTCATTAATTTACCCATTGTTCCTTTTCCAGCTTGCATATCGCCCATCATTTTATCAACATTGGATAATGTTTTTTCAAGGTTTTTAACGGTTTGACCAATATTTGCTTTAGCCAAAGAATCGGAAACTTTAGAAAAATTAGCTGAAGCTTTTTCAACATTACTCATTGTGCCACTAATTTTAGACTTATTTTCTGCCAACATAGTATTTACTTGTGTTGAAGCGGTTTTAAATTGTGCTAAAGTTTCATTTAAGTTAGCCAAACTGCTTTTTAAATTTTCTTTAGATTTAGCATCCAAAACTTGATTTATATTTTCTAACATTACGTTAGCATTGTCTAACAATTTTGTAATTTTATCTTTTAATGGTTCTATTTGTTTAGCTAATTCATCTGTTAAACCTAATTTACTTGATGAAATTAATTCGTCGCCATCAACTGCATCTGCGCCATCTTTGGTTGGAAGAATGGCAATTTGTTTACCGCCAATTGGGCTTGGAGCATAAATTTCGGCTACACTAGTTTTTTTGATAGGGAAATCAGACTTAATTTGCATTTCAACTCTAACTTTAGTAGTTTCATTATTAATTTTAATGCTACTCACTTTTCCTATTACCAAACCATTAATTGTTACTGGTGCAGAGACTGATAAACCTTCAACGTTGGGATATTCAACATAAAGTGTTTTATAGTTAACAAATAAATCTCTTCCTTTTAAAAAACTATATCCCCAAATGAATAATAGTATTGCAGAAGTTACTAATATGGCTGTTTTAATTTCTCTAGTTAATTTCAAAATAGTAGTTTTTTATTGCAAAAATAGTATATTATTTTATAACGTCTTTAATATCGATACTTTTCCCATCTTTAAAAGCTATAATAAATGCAGATTCATATCCTTTAGCTTTGGCATCCAATAATAATTTTTTGGCTTCTTCATAACTAGAAGTTTCTCCGTACATATATTTGTAAATAGTACTGTGCGACATCGAAATGTTTTTCAAACCTTTAAAATTGCTTGGAGTTGTGTCTAATTTAGTTGGGCTTGCTGATATTTGAACTTTAAAAATGACACCTTTAGCAATTGGTTTTTCGTCAACTTTTTTAGGTTCTATTTTTTTAACTGAATCTAATTTTTTAGGTTCTGTAGTTTTAATTGGCTTATCATCAATTCTTTGTGATGGTTTGTCGTTGGTGATTTCGCCTGCTTCACCGTCATAAAATTCTTTTTTATAATCAACTATTGCTTTTGCAATTGCTTCGGCAATATCTTGTTGGCCTTCTTCTGAGTCTAGTTTTGCTCCTTCAACTGGATTGGAAATAAAACCTGTTTCAATCAAAACTCTTGGCATGTAGGCTTTGTGTAATACCATGTAAGGCGCTTGTTTTACACCGCCACCTCTACTCTTTTTACCTAAATCTTGAACAAATCTATCTTGAATTTTTCCTGCAAGAGCAATACTATTTGCTATAAACTCCTCCTGTTCAATAGTAATTGCAAACATTGATTCTGGTTTATTGGGATTATAACCTTCATATTTTTGTTTATAATCTTTTTCCATGGTAATTACTTGATTCTCGCGTTTTGCCGCTTCAAGATTGGATGCGTTTTTGGACATACCCATTACATAAGTTTCGGTTCCATCGGCAACTGTATTTTTATTAGCGTTGCAATGTATTGACACAAAAATATTAGCATCGGCACGATTCGCAATATTGGCACGTTCAACTAAGTCAATAAAAACATCAGTTTTTCGGGTATAATTTACTTCAATAGAAGTGTTTTTTTCTAATATTTTTCCAACTTTTAAGACTAATGCCAAGGTTATATTTTTTTCAATATGACCGTTATACACGGCGCCAAAATCGTGATCACCATGACCAGCATCAAGAGTTACTTTAAATTTTTGTTGTGAAAAAGTTAAAGTTGAACTCAATAAAAGTCCAGATAAAAGAGTATATTTAAGTTTGTTTATTAGGTTCATGTTTAGAAACGTTAATTTTAATTAAAACTCCAATGTTTTAAAATTATTATTTATCTATTTTTGACGAAAAATAATATGTAAGTTTGGCTGGACAAAAATCAAGCCATATTTTTACAAAAATAGCATTTAAACCTTTGCGTACAAACTTATTTTATATCGTTTTATCAGCCTATTTCCTAACAATTGGAAGTTCAACTTTATTTGCCCAAGAAACGCCTAAGTCAATAAAACCAGTATCTTCTAAAAATCAAAACATTAAGACTGAAAAAGAGCCAACAACTGAGGCGAAAAGTGATGGTGCAACTAAAGAAAAATTAACTGAAGTTAAAGTAGATACTTCTAAAAAATTCAAATCAGTTTTAGAAGGCAAAGTAAAATATAGAGCAAAAAAATATGCTAAATTTGATCAAAAGAAAAAACTCATAACACTTTATGATGGTGCTGAATTAAACTATTTAGACTATGAATTAAAATCAGGAATTATAGTATTTGATTATCAAAAAAATGAGGTTTATGCCGGACGATTAAAAGATTCTGCTGGAAATTACACCCAATTACCAGTTTTTAAGCAAGGTTCTAATGTTATTGAACCCGATTCTATTAGATTTAATTACAAAACTAAAAAAGCATTAGTTTGGAATTCTAGAACTACGCAACAAGAATTAAATATTAAATCTAAAATTACCAAAAAAGAAAATGATTCGGTTTATTTTATGAAAGGTGCACGATTGACTACATCTAAAGATATTGATGATCCTGAATATTATTTTTTAGTTGGAAAAATGAAACTTGTTCCCGGAAAAAAGGTTGTCGTAGGATTGACAAATTTATGGATTGAAAATGTTCCTACTCCAATAGCATTGCCATTTGCGTTTTTTCCAATTACTCAAAAAAGTCATTCTGGAGTTATTCCGCCAAGTTTTGGTCAAAACAATACTCGTGGTTACGCACTTCAAAACGGAGGTTATTATTTTGCTCTAAGTGATAAATACGACTTAGCCGTAATGGGTGATTATTACACCAATGGTAGTTATGCTACAAGATTTGAATCAAGTTATGCCAATAAATATAAATTTAGTGGTACTGTAAATTTGCGTTTTGAAAATTTAATTACTAGCGAAAGAGGTTATCCCGATTATGCTAAAAGCAAAATATACAATATTCAATGGTCGCATACTAAAGATGCAAAATCCAATCCTAATTCTAGGTTTTCAGCATCTGTGAATTTAGGTAGTAGTAAATATTTTCAACAGTCTATTAATCTGGCTAATATAGGTTCTACTTTAAATAACACTTTAAGTTCATCGGTTTCCTTTTCTAAAACTTTCAATTCGGTTCCACAAGTTAATTTATCTTTAACGGCAACGCATTCTCAAAATACACAGAGTAAACAGATTAATATGACTTTACCCAATCTTCAATTGAGTGTAGATAGAATTTTTCCGTTTGCACCCAAAGACGGAACTAAAAAAGGGTTTATTAAAAATATTAATTTGCAATACAATTTAAAAGGAGAAAATCAAATTGTTACAACAGACACACTTTTCTTTAAAAAAGAAATGTTTAAAAATGCTAAAGTTGGATTTCAACATTCGATTCCATTAAGTACTAATTTTAAAATTTTTAAATATTTTAGTGCTTCAACATCAGTAAATTACAATGAAGTTTGGTATTTAAAAACCATCCGAAAAGACTTTGTTGTAACTTCATTACCGCCTGCAACTCCTACTGGGAAAGTTGTTTCTACTGATGTAAACGGATTTGATGCTTTTAGAACTTACTCATTTTCTAATAGTATTGGAACCACTATTTATGGGACGTATGATTTTGGGAAAAACAATAAAATACAATCTATTAGACACGTAATGCGTCCATCGGTTTCACATAGTTACGGTCCAAGTTTTGCTAAATATTATGATACTTATGCTTCTGACGCGAGTGGTAATAGAGCTGAATATACAAGATTTGAAGGCGGTATTTATGGTGCTCCAGGAAAAACGTATTCTAATAATATCGGATTTAGTTTAAGCAATACCTTTGAAGCTAAAGTTAGAGATAAAGATTCAACTGCTACTGAACCGAAGAAAATTATGCTTTTAAATAACTTAAACATTTCTACAAGTTATGATTTGGCTGCCGATTCACTTCGCTTAGCGCCTATTAGAATTAGTGGTGGAACATTATTACTTAAGCAAAAAATGAACGTCAATTTTGCAGCTACACTTGATCCGTATGCATTAGATAGCAATAATGTTAGAATTAATACTTTTAATATTGACAATGGTGGCGGATTATTTAGAATGACTAGCGCCAACATGACTATGAATTATTCTTTTACAAGTACTTCTGATAAAGATAAAAAAGAGAAAAATGTTCAAGGTTCAAGAAATGGTGGTCGAGAAGATGATTTATTTGGAAGTAATAATGAATTAAATGATTCACGAGAAGACGACAACTTAAAGCAGAAAGACGATGATGACGCTGAATTTACAGGTTTTTATAATGCTAAAATTCCATGGGATTTTAATGTTGCTTATTCTTTAACGTACTCAAATGCAACTAACGAAAGGAAAATTTCTAGTAATTCATTAATGATTTCTGCCAATACTGATTTAACACCTAAATGGAAAATTGGAGTTTCTACCGGATATGATTTTGTAAAAAAAGGTGTTACTTTTACACAGCTTCGTTTAAATAGAGATTTATTGAGTTGGAACATGAGTTTCAATTGGAATCCGTTTGGAACAAATTCTTATTGGGGTTTCTTTATTGGAATTAAAGCTGGAATTCTTAAAGACATTAAATGGGATAAACGTACTCAACCTGATAGAACCTTGAGATAATATTATGAAAAAAATACTATATACAGACAAAGCGCCTGCTCCTATTGGACCTTATAACCAAGCGGTATTGATTGAGAATACCTTGTACACTTCTGGACAAATAGCTTTAAATCCACTAACAATGGAATTGGTTTTAGACACCATCGAAATTGAAACCACGCAAGTAATGGAAAACATGAAAGCGGTTTTAGAAAGTGCCGAAATGACATTTGAAAACGTAGTTAAAGCAACAATTTTCATTATGGATATGAATGATTTTTCAAAAATCAATTCGGTTTATGGTAGTTATTTTAACGAAAAAACTGCTCCAGCTAGAGAAACAGTTCAAGTTGCTGGATTACCAAAAGGAGTAAATGTGGAAATTTCTATGATTGCTGTTAAGTAATCTTTTTTACTTTATTACGTCTAAACCTAATAACAATAATTGTGCTGTAGCTTCATTGGTAGCTAACGGAACATTGTGTACATCACAAACTCTAATTAGCATATTAATATCAACTTCATGAGGATGATTAGACATTGGATCTTTAAAAAACAAAACCATTTTAGTTTTTCCTTCGGCTACTCTTGCCGCAATTTGAGCATCACCGCCTAATGGTCCTGAAAGCATTTTTTTAACTTTAAATCCGGCTGATTCTGCTTTAGAACCTGTTGTGCCAGTTGCAATTAGCTTGATGTTTTCTTTTTGAAGTAATTCTTTATTTTTATTTAGAAACTGAACCATATCAGCTTTTTTTCCATCGTGCGCTATTATTGCAATTTCCATTTTCCTAAATTTGTTGAGTAGCTAATGTTCTAGATTATTTTTGTAAAGATAAAAAAACCCGACTGTTAAAGTCAGGTTTGATATTATTTATTTAAAATGTGATAAGCAATTAATCCATCAATTGGTCGTCTTAAAACATTTCCAATTTTTATATCGTATTTTGTTAAAATTTCTTCTAATTCATCTTTAAGATAAAATGCAATCGATCCTACAAAATGAACAGGAACAGTTTTACAATTATCATATTGCATGATGTAATTTTTAGCGAATTTTTTCAATTCCTTGTAAATTATTTTTTTACAAAATTCATTATCTTTATGTTTAATAATAAATTTTGCTAGTGTTGCTAAATATGCATTTGGATTTGGCTCTTTATATAAATTAGCTTTAATATAATCGGCATCTAAATTGTATTCTTCTTCGAATTCTTTAGCTAATTCTAAAGGCATTTTGTTAAAATAATAGCCTCTAATTAATGAACGACCAAAACGATTCCCTGAACCATCATCCATAGCAATGTAACCCAAAGATTGCACTTTTTGATGTAAAATTGTTCCGTCAAAAAAGCTACAATTTGATCCTGTTCCCAGAATACTAACAATTGCTTCTTCATTTTTTGGAGTTGTAGCATATACAGCCGCATACGTATCTTCATGAACTGAAACCGCTGCATTTGTAAAATATTTTTTAAATACTTCGGTAAGAAAATCTTTCATTCTATCGGTTCCACAACCTGCTCCATAAAAGTACAAATGACTTGCTTTATCTTTATTGTGAGAAATATCAAACTTATCATCTAAACGAGCTATGACTTCATCTTTATCTAAAACTTCTGGATTTAATCCAAGAGTTTGAGTGGTAAATAATACTTTTCCTGTATCATCTATCGCAATCCAATCGGCTTTGGTAGAGCCACTATCAACTAATAATTTCATTCGTTTGGTTTGGTTTAGTTAATAAAAGTCCCAACAACATAGTTTTTACTTGTTATTGGGACTTTGTTTTTTATATTATAATCCTGCTATGTGAACTGATAAATCAATTAATTTACTTGAATATCCATATTCGTTATCATACCAAGATACAATTTTGAAGAAAGTTGAGTTCAATCCAATTCCAGCTTTAGCATCGATAATTGACGTTCTTGAATCAGAAACAAAATCTTGAGAAACTACATCGTCTTCAGTATATCCTAAAATTCCTTTTAATTCATTTTCTGATGCTTTTTTCAAAACAGCCATAATTTCATCGTAAGAAGTTTCTTTTGCAACTTTCACTGTTAAATCAACAACTGAAACGTCAACTGTAGGAACTCTAAAAGACATACCAGTTAATTTTCCGTTCAATTCTGGAATAACTTTTCCAACAGCTTTAGCAGCACCAGTTGAAGATGGAATAATATTTACTGAAGCAGCACGACCGCCTCTCCAATCTTTTTTAGATGGACCATCAGCAACCATTTGAGTACTAGTTGATGCGTGAACTGTAGTCATTAACCCTTCAACAATTCCGAAATTGTCATTAATTACTTTAGCTAATGGTGCTAAACAATTGGTCGTACAAGATGCATTAGAAACTACGGTATCTGCTGCGGTTGCTTTTAAGTGATTTACACCCATAACAAACATTGGAGCATCGGCAGATGGAGCTGAAATAATAACTTTTTTAGCACCACCAGCAATATGAGCACTTGCAGTTTCAATTGTTGTAAAGAAACCTGTACATTCTGCAACAACATCTACATCTACATCTTTGTCATCCCATTTAATTAATTTTGGATCTCTTTCTGCTGTAACTCTAATGAATTTATCATTAACATATAATTGTCCGTCTTTAACTTCAACTTTTCCTGCAAAACGACCATGAACTGAATCATATTTTAATAAATAAGCCAAATGATCAACATCTAATAAATCATTAATTGCTACAACTTCTACATTATCTCTATTGAAAGATTCTCTAAATACAATTCTTCCAATTCTTCCAAAACCGTTTATTCCTAATTTTACTTTTGACATTTTTTTAATTGCTTTATGCTTTTAGCTTTATGCTATAAGCAGATTATGTTTATTAATTTATGCTTTACTTTATTATACTATTTTATGTTGTCATAATATCTGAGACTCTCAAAAGTTCTCTATCAATTTCTGAATGCCCTTTTATTGCTTGTTCTAGAGGTGTTAATGATACTTTATCATTTAAAATTCCAACCATATAATTTGATTTGCCTTCTAATAGAGATTCTACAGCTTTTACTCCTAATCTACTTGCTAAAACTCTATCATAACACGATGGTGAACCACCACGTTGCATATGACCTAGTACAGATACACGAACATCATATTCTGGCAAATTTTCTTCTATGTAATCTTTCAATTCGAAAACACTTTTACCAATTTTATCGCCTTCCGCAATAACAACAATACTGGATGATTTTCCTGATGCTTTACTTTTTTTCAAAGAATCTAAAAGACGCTCTAATCCTAGTGCTTCTTCTGGAATTAATATTTCTTCTGCTCCTGCTCCAATTCCTGCATTCAATGCAATGTGTCCAGCATCACGACCCATAACTTCTACAAGAAATAGTCGGTTGTGCGAACTTGCAGTATCACGAATTTTATCAATGCAATCAACTACAGTGTTTAGGGCTGTGTCAAAACCTAATGTGTGACTTGTACCAAAAATATCATTATCAATAGTTCCAGGAATTCCCATTACTGGAAAATCATATTCGTTGTTGAATACTTCAGCACCAGTAAAACTTCCGTCACCACCAATTACAACTAATGCTTCAATTCCTGATTTTAATAAATTTTCATGGGCTTTTTTTCGACCTTCAACAGTCATAAATTCTTTAGAACGAGCCGATTTTAAAATAGTACCACCTTTGTTAACTATATTATTTACAGAACGTGGTCCCATTTCTTTAAAATCGCCTTCAATCATTCCTTGATAACCTCTATATATTCCGACACATTCAATATTGTGAAAAGCGCAAGTACGAACAACAGAACGAATAGCTGCATTCATTCCTGGAGAATCTCCACCAGAAGTAAGCACACCTATTTTTTTTATCGTTTTTGACATATTTTTATGTTTTAAAATGTAAATTTAGCAAAGAATAAGCATATAAAGTACGTGTTTTTTACATATATCATAAAATCCACTAAATTCAATCGTTTTCGTTGATAAGTTTAGTATTCTCAAATTGATTTTTTGATAATTCATAAAAAAACCTGAATTAATCTTCTTCAGGTTTCGCTTCTTTATTACTATTAGAATTGTCTTGTGTCTTATTATTTTTATCTTTTTCTTTTTTCATTTCGATTCCTTCTGGAAGTGGTGAAGAATCTTCATGTTCATTTGCTGATTTATTAAGAGTATCAATTTTGTGTTTGGTAAAAATTTTATTTACTAATTCTTTAAAAGTATCAAAATCAACTTCATACGAAACTCCGGCGCCTTGCGTATATCCAATTCCTTGACCGATATAATTAATGTCATTTTCTTTATTAAAAACTCTTAAGTTTAAAGTTCCGTCTTCGTTTACACGATATTGCATTTCAAAGTTTCCTACAATTGCGGTTTCAGAAACGCCACCAGTTGGCACACCTACTTTTCCGTTTATTGTAATTCGCTCATTAATTTGTGTTGAAATTGAAGCTAAAAATCGTCCGTTAGTTGGATTTAAAGCTGTTTTATCGCCTTGTGAATAGCTTACATCAAAGTTTATTTTTCCGTCTTTATCATTAAATAAATCTCCGAATAAAGAGCCTGCTTTTTCATAAAAACTGTTGGTAATTTGCGACTGACTTATTCCTTCGGGACTTAAAAATCCGCCTGTAGATAAAAGATATAGTGCTTGTTTTTGTCGTGTATCTTTATCGGATAATTTAGTTTCTATTTCTGACTTTAAAACAGAACTTACATTTGGAAAATTTATTGAAAAATCGGGTTCCGGACTAGTGATAGTTCCTTTTAAGGCAATGACTACTTGAACAGGAATTTTTTGATTAAATGAGGCATTTTCAATCAACACCGCCGGATTAGCCGTAATATTTCTTGAAACAGCTTCTAAATTCAAATTTGCTTTGTAAGGATCGCCATCCCAAGTTATTGAGCTGTATTTTTTTACATCAAATTTTTTATCAATTATTCCGCCATATTTAAAATTATAAGTTCCTTCATAAACTTGATAATCTCCAGTCATTTCAAATTTTCCTAGCGTGTTAATACTCATATTTAGTGTTCCACGACCTTTACCTTTCATTCCGTGTCCAGAATTTCTATCAAGAATAACTTCAATACTTGCATCAGTTGTAATGTCAAATTCAAAGTTCATTTGAAGACCATTATAATTTCGGTTAATTGCATTTTCATTTTTAGCAGTACCATATTTTTCACTTTTTGTTAAAAAATGAATAAAGCTATTTTCACTAACTGCTTGCGCATCATTAATTGGAATTTTAATATCTGTTCCTTTAGCTGATCTAGCATCTACATTAATTTCTAAACCACTTGTTGGACCTTTAATTGTAGCTGAACCATCAATAAAAGCGGTTCCGAAATAGGCTACATCTTCATTATCTTTGGTATTGAGCGCTAAAATTCTATCAGAATCTATAGCTAAATCTAATTCCCAATCACTAAATTGCTTGTGCTTTATAAAGCCTTGTAAGTTTCCTTCGGTATTGAATTTAGTATCAAATAATTTGGTTTTTTGTATTATAAATTTATTTTGAGTTACATCAACAATCGAATTGTCTTTAATTTTATAATCAACATTAAGATACGGAATTGTTAATCCGGCATCATTCACATAAAGTCTTCCATTGTAATCGATATTGTTGACATTGCCACTTAAATTGGCGTTTCCGGTTACAAAACCTCGAATATTAGATATCACTTCGCCACCTAAATTGCTGAGAACTCCTAAATTAAATTTCTGAAAGTTTAAATCTAAATCAATAAGCGTTGATTCATTTACAATTTGCAAATTTCCATCGGCTGTAAAAGATTTAAAATTTTCATTCTCAATTTTAGAATTAATATCGAATCTTGTAAAATTATCATTTCCTTTTATGTCTAAATTCAAATCTCCAAGAACATTGTCATTGACAACTAATTCTTTTATTTCTAGTGCAGCAGTGGGTTGATAAACGGCATTATTTTGTTTTAAATAAACTTCACCATTCAATTTTCCATCAAAATGAAATTGCTTTACATCGGGCGTTATTTTATTCAAATTAACATCATGAAATGTCAATTGCAAGTCTTTATTGAGTTTACCGTCAATTAATCCGTTCAATTGAACCGACTGATTTTCATGCGAAATTACTATATCATCAAATGAAAAATCCTTAAAATTATTATCAAAAACTATTTTATTTTTATCATTTCCTTTTTCGTTAATGTACCACAAATAATCTTTAAACATCATTTCTGATTTATTAAATCCGATGATATTTTTCTTGTCTTTATCAATAGTATGGTATAAATTCAAATTGTAAAAATCGGTTCCTTTTTCGCCACCTTTAAATTCAGTTCTAAATGATAAAGTATCCTTGGAAGTTACATTAATTAATGAAAAATCGCGAACTTTATAGTATTTAGTTTTAATACTATCTAATTGAACATAAGTATTATACAAAGGGTTTTTATTGTCAACTTCCAATTGAACATTATCTAAATGAACATCAAATGCATCGATGGTTTTAGAAGTAAAGTTCAATTTAAAATCATTGTCATCGCCTTTGATAGTGCCATTTAAAACTGCATCAGCATTTACCGAAATTTTTGGATTTAATATCTCAACAATTTCATTGAATTCAGAAAAATTAAATTTTAAATATTGTCCTTTTTTAAGAATATTAGGTTTGTAATTGGTGTATAAACTTCCTAAGGAATTTTGAATCATTTTTTTAATTTGATTGATTTCAAATTTGCCTTGTACTTTTCCATTCACTTGATTTGTAGATTGTAATGAAATAGTTCGTTCTTTAAATGCGTCGAAAGAGGAATTAACTTTTAAATTGTCAAAGAAATAAATGTCTTTAGAATTTTGATACGATGCGTTAGAAATAATAACGTCACCTTTCATATTATCCAATGAGCTTCCAGAGATTTTCATCACTACATCGCCTTTAAAAACAGAAATGTCATCAGAAATGAAGTTTAATTTTTTCAAATTAGCATAATCAACTTTAGCATGAAAATCATAAATACTCTCGCGTTTACTCAAATCAACAATTCCGTCAAAATCGAAAAATAGATTAGGATCATTAACGTTTATTTTTCCTTTAAAAATTGGTTTTTTAAAGCTTCCATCGGCTAAAATATTTTTATAATTGTAACCATTATAAACGATACTTTTTACTTCACCAGAAAATTTTGTATCGACATATTTTTCTGTAAATCCTTTTCCGTCAACATCAATGTCTAGATTTGTGATTCCTAAATCAGTTCTATTTAACAAACTACCAATATCAAAATTCTCTAAAATTATATTTCCCGAGTAAGTTGCATTATCAATGTTGTTAATATTGGTCATAACTAAATTAGAAACTATTGTTCCAAGTTTAGTGTTCAAAACAAAATCTGCATCGATTGATTTGGTAGTTATTTCGGCATCACCAACTAAATTAAATTTTCCTAATTTCTTTAATGATGATGGCAATTTTTTACCCAAAACATTTGGTAAAAGTGCAGTAAGATTATCATAACTTGAAGCTATTTTATCAAATGAACCTTTCATATAAAATGAACCTTGATCTTTTTTAGCAAATAAATTTTTGAAATTTACAGTTCCAATAATTTCTGAATTATACGAGTCTTTTAACTTAAGTTTTTTAATAGTAAAATTGTTCAATGCACCATTTACTTGACCTTGAAAGTCAAATTTTTGATTTTTTCCTAATTCTTTGTAAAAATATCGAATATCATTTGTAGCAATAGAAGCGACTTTAGAATTGACTTCAAAAATCACTTTATTATTAAAATCTTTAAAATCTTTTCGGTCATATTTTAAAATTACGTCACCTTTAAAATTGGATTCTGCAGTTTTAAAATCAAGTTCTTCAAGTCGGATATTCTTTTTAGTATACGTAAATTTAGATTTTAAACTTTCTACAAATAATCCGCGGTGATCCAAAAAAGACATTTTATTAATGTTGGCATAAACATTTGGACCTTGAATTTTGAAATCGTTTAACTCGGCATTTAATTTTGTGAAATCAACATCTAAAGGAACTTGTCTGTTATAATCAATTTCTCTAAAGCGACAATTTTTGAGCGTAATTTTATTAGAAGTCATTAAAAATTTGCCCGAAGTAGGTTTTCCATCATCAAAAGCGGCAACAAATTTATTTAAATTATTGTCTTTTTCTCCTTTATATGTTACAACGTTTAATGTAAGGTTGTCTGCAACCATTTCTCCAAAAAGCAGTTTTCCTTGAAGTAATTTTTTAGTATCTAAAATATTGGTTATTATTCGATTAGCATAAATTAAAGTATCTTTTTTTTCATCTTTAACCAACACTTTTTTTAATTGAACTCCGCCAAAAATATTAATTTCAACTCCGTCAACATTAATATCGGTTCCGTAATCTTTATTTATTCTATCAGTAATGTAATGTGCAATTTTAGTTTGAACAACAGGAAGTGAAAGTGCTATTCCTGCAACAATTAGAAGCAAAAATAATACGAGAAATATTCGAAAAATAATTTTTCTAATTTTTTGAAACAGCGTATTTGTTTTTTTTTCTTTCAAAATTTAATTTGGCTTTGAATCAGAAACCTTGAAAATAGTTACTTTTGTATTCGATGTAAAAATAATCGTTTTATAACGTTAATTCAAATATAATTCAAAAATTGTGCCTAATGTCAAATAATGACGTTTTTATTCTAGCTATTGAGAGTTCTTGTGACGATACTGCTGCTGCAGTTTTAAAAAATAATGTTGTCTTATCTAATGTAGTTGCAGGTCAAAAAATTCATGAAGAATATGGCGGTGTTGTGCCCGAATTAGCTTCTAGAGCACACCAGCAAAACATTGTTCCTGTGATAGATAGCGCTTTAAAGAAAGCAAATGTAACTAAAGATCAACTTGCTGCTATAGCCTTTACACAAGGTCCAGGATTAATGGGTTCATTATTAGTTGGCACGTCATTTGCTAAATCTTTGGCTATGGCTTTGAATGTACCTTTAATTGCTGTCAATCACATGCATGCTCATATTTTGGCGCATTTTATTGATGAAGAAGGTTTTGATAAACCGGATTTTCCGTTTTTAGCATTGACTATTTCTGGCGGACACACTCAAATAGTTAAAGTAAATAGTTTTTTTAATATGGAAATTATTGGTGAAACTACAGATGATGCCGTTGGAGAAGCATTTGATAAAAGTGCAAAAATCATGGGACTTCCATATCCAGGCGGACCATTAATTGATAAATTTGCCAAAGAAGGAAATCCAAAAGCATATAAGTTCACCAAGCCTAAAGTTGACGGATTGAATTTTAGTTTTTCGGGATTGAAAACGCAAATTTTGTATTTTATTCAACGAAACGTTGTTGAAAATCCAAATTTTATTGAAGAAAATAAAACGGATATCTGTGCTTCTATTCAACATACAATTATAGAAATATTGATGGAAAAATTAAAAATGGCTGTTGAACAAACTGGAATTAATCAAATTGCAATTGGCGGTGGCGTTTCTGCAAATTCTGGAATTCGCTCAACTCTAAAAGATGCTGAAGCAAAATACGGCTGGAAAACATTTGTACCAAAATTTGAATACACAACAGATAATGCTGCAATGATTGGAATTGTTGGTTATCAAAAATATTTAGAACAAAAATTTAATGATGCTTCAGTAGTTTCTAAAGCGCGAATAGAATTTTAGTATGCAATTATTTTACAATTCACTAATCAATCAATCGGATTCTTTATTTGTTTTTGACAAAGAAGAAAGCAAACACATAATTAAAGTATTACGTAAAAAAGAAAGTGATATTTTATTTGTAACCAATGGTTTAGGATTTTTATTTAAAACTGAAATTAAACTAGCTTCCGATTCTAAATGTACGGTTTCTATTTTGTCATTTCAACAACAAGAAGCAGCTAAATTTCATTTGCATTTAGCTGTTGCTCCAACCAAAATGAATGAAAGATACGAATGGTTTTTAGAAAAAGCGACCGAAATTGGTATTCAAGAAATCACTCCAATTATATGTGATCATTCTGAGCGAAAAGTAATTAAAACAGATAGATTTCAAAAAATAATTGAATCGGCAATGAAACAATCTTTGCATTATTTTATTCCGAAACTAAACGAACCAATAACCTATAAAGAATTTATAAAAAAAGAATTTATTGGTCAAAAGTTTATTGCGCATTGCGAAGAATTAGATAAAAAATCCTTAAAAAACGAACTTGTTTCAAGTCAAAATTGCACTATTTTAATTGGACCCGAAGGCGATTTTTCTGTTAAAGAAATTCAAACGGCTTTGGACAATAAATTTATTCCAGTATCTTTGGGAAACACAAGATTAAGAACAGAGACAGCAGCGATTGTGGCTTGTCATAGTGTGGTTTTTGTAAATGAATAGATTATGAAAAAAATATTTATAGGATGCTTTATTTTGTTGTTGCACTTTTCTTATGGGCAACAAAAAATCCTATTTGCTGAAAAAAATTATGATGCGGTTTTAAAAGAATCTAAATTACAAAACAAACCAATTGTTGTTATGTTTTTTGCAACTTGGTGCGAACATTGTAAAAAAATGAAAGAATCTGTTTTAATTGATTCCGACGTAATTAATTCATATTCATCTAATTACATTTGCATAGGAATTGATGCCGAGTCAACTAACGGAATTAGTTTAAAAAATAAATTACAAGATAAATTTAAAATTAAAGCCTTTCCAACGTTTGTTTTTTTAGACAGTAATGAAAATTTATTAAGCTGTATTTCGGGTGAATTTAAAAAAGAAGACTTCATCAATGAAGGTAAAAATGCATTAATTCCTGAGAATCAATTTAATGTTGTTAAAAAACTGTTTAATGAAAATCCGTCAAATCCTGATTATTGTTTGAAATTTATAACAATAGCACGAAAAGCTGGTTTTGATGCAACTCCAATTACACAAAAATATTTAAAAACTAAAACTCAAGAAGAATTGTTTTCTGAGTTAAATTGGAGAATTATAGCCAACGGAATTAATGATATTAGTGCCGATGAAATTAACTATATTGTGGCTAATAAAGAAGCTTTTGCTAAAGTATCGTCACCTGTTAGAGTAGAAAAAAAATTAGTTTTCATCGCCGCAGACAACCTTAAGCCATTAGCAGAAGTTGGCGACACTTTAAATTACTACAAGAAAAAACCAATTGCCGAAAGTTTTAAAATTCGAAAAGTTGATTCATTATTGTTTCGATATGATTTATTGATTTCTGAACGAACTGTTAATTGGAAAAATTACCAGAAAACTACTGAATTAAATGTTGATAAATTTGCTTCAAAAGATTCAAATACTTTAGTTGAAATTTGCAGTAATTATTTAGAATATATTACAGATAAAAAAGGAATTGAAAATGCAATAAATTGGACCAAACAAGCTATTAATATTGGTGAAACAACTGAAAAATATAGTTTGATTTCTAAATTGTATTCTAAACTAAAACAGTATGATAATGCGCTTCAATATGCCGAAAAAGGAAAAGCACTTGCAACAGGTTTTGGCTGGAAAACCGATGAAATTGACAAACTAATTTCAGAAATTAAAAAACATTAAACGCAATGAAAATTAAATTATATAGCTTTATTTTACTTCTAATTATCAATTTTAGTTTTGCTCAAGAAATTGCATTATTAAAGTATAATGGTGGTGGCGATTGGTATGCCAACCCAACATCATTGCCCAACTTAATAAAGTTTAGTAATCAAAATATTAATACAACAATTGCTACTAAACCCGCAAATGTTGAGCCCGGAAGTCCCGACATATTTTCATATCCTTATGTACATGCAACTGGTCATGGAAATGTGGTTTTTAGTGATGGCGAAATTCAAAATTTGAGAAATTACATGCTTTCAGGCGGATTTTTACATTTTGATGATAATTATGGCATGGATGAATATTTGAGAAGAGAAATTAAACGAATTTTTCCTAATAATGATTTAGTTGAAATTCCTGCCAACCATCCTATTTTTCAAAAACCATATAATTTTCCTGCTGGATTGCCTAAAATTCATGAACACGACGGCAAAAGACCACAAGCATTTGGTATTTTTATTGATAACCGATTGGTTTTTTTATACACTTATGAATGTGATTTAGGCGATGGTTGGGAAGATGGAGAAGTTCACAATGACCCAAAAGAAATTCATGAAAAAGCTTTGAAAATGGGAGCCAATATTTTAAATTATATTTTTAATTTTTGATACCGTAATTTTTAACATGTATATTATAGATTTGTTAATAAAATACATTACCTATCGTTTAAAGTATCAAAATATTTCATAAAATTGTATATTAATTAACCAAAACCAAATTTATGAAAAAAATCCTATTATCAGCATCACTAGTACTGATGTTATTTTCTTGTCAAAATGAAGATAGTTCTAAGGTTATTGCAACAAATAACGCGTCTGCTCAAAGACGATGTGCTTCTCAAGAAGTATTAGAACGTCAGTTAAAAGAAGATCCAACTTTGGCAGCAAGAATGAACAAAATTGAAGAATTTACTGAAAATTTTTCTAAAAGTCATCCAAATTACCGATTAGTAAATGGTAAAATTGAAATTCCAGTGGTTGTAAATGTGCTTTACAAAACTACGGCTGAAAATATTTCTTTAGCACAAATTCAATCACAAATTGATGTTTTAAATAATGATTATAATGCGTTAAATTCTGATTATAATCAAGTTCCTGCAGCATTTTCAGCAGTTAAAGCTAATGTTGGAATCTCATTTGTTTTAGATCAAGTAATTAGAAAATCTACAACCAAAACATCTTGGGGAACTACAGATGCTATGAAGAAAACGGCAAAAGGAGGTTTGGCTCCTACTTCACCAACTACCAAACTTAATCTTTGGGTTTGTACAATTGGTGGTGGTATTTTAGGTTATGCTCAATTTCCTGGTGGTTCATCAGCAACAGACGGAGTTGCTATAGATTCTAAATATTTTGGTCTTTCAGGAACTGCAAATTATCCTTATAACTTAGGAAGAACAGCAACTCACGAAGTTGGTCACTGGATGAATTTACGCCACATTTGGGGCGATGCAACTTGTGGAAACGATTTAGTTTCAGACACGCCTACTCATGATTCGGCTAACTTTGGTGTACCAACTTATCCGCATTACAGCACTTGTTCAGGAACTCCTATAGAAATGACCATGAATTATATGGATTATACTGACGATAGAGGAATGTATATGTTTTCACTAGGACAAAAATCTAGAATGGATGCAGTTTTTGCTGTTGGTGGTACTAGAGCTTCTTTTAGAAATTAATTTTTAGAAAATAATAATTTGAAAACTCGTTTATCTAGCTAGATGAACGAGTTTTTTTTATACTTTTACTTTGTAAAATAAAACTATGATTACCTCAAAAATTATTGCAAACGGAATACTAAGAGCAATCGGAGTTTTGACTCTAATTGGAGTGTTTCTGTATTTTATTTATCAAATTCAAACGGTACTAGTTTATTTAATTGCATCTATTATTTTATGTTTAATTGCTAATCCGATAGTAGAATTCTTAAAACGAAAACTCAAATTTTCTAATACTTTAGCTGTAATTACTACGTTAATCTTCTTCTTTTTCACAATAATTGGAATCGTTTTACTTTTTGTACCATTAGTGATCGCTCAAGGAAATAATCTTTCATTATTAAATACTGATTTGATACAAAATAAATTTATAGAAATCTACAATCAGTTTACAATTTATTTGAACGAACATCATTTGCCTATTTCTAAAACATTCAATACTACAGATATTACTTCAAAATTTGATTTTAAAATTTTAACTAATTTTTTCAGTTCAATTATTGGTTTAGTGAGTAGTATCGGGATAACTATTGGTAGTATGTTTTTTATTAGTTTCTTTTTACTGAAAGATAAAATTAAATTTGTATTGCTTTTAAAACATATAATTCCCGATAACAATGAAAGCAAAATTCTAAATTCAATATACAAAACTAAAGAATTATTGTCAAGATATTTTACAGGTTTATTGATTCAAATGATACTCGTTTGTTTACTTTATTTAATTGTACTTTTAGTATTTGGAGTTCAAAATGCTTTTGTAATTGCCTTTTTGTGTGCACTTTTAAATATAATTCCTTACGTTGGCGCTTTTATCGGAATGATTTTAGTGAGTGTTTTAACATTATTAAGTAATATAAATTCCGATTTTCAGAGCGTTACTTTACCAACAACAATTTATGTATTAATTGGTTTTTTTATAGTTCATTTAATTGACAGTAATGTTTCGCAACCAATTATTTTTTCTAGAAGTGTAAAATCACATCCGTTAGAAATATTTTTAATAATTGTAATAAGCGGAATTCTTTTTGGAATTACAGGAATGATTGTAGCTGTTCCTTTTTATACTATTGTGAAAGTTGTAGCAAAAGAATTTCTTCCTGAAAACAAAATTATTAAAGTTCTAACCAAGAATATTTAGAAAATGATTGAGATTTTAAAACCTGAAATTCAGTCTTTTATATATGAAAAAACTGGTTCCGATAGTTCTAAATTAGCTTTTCAAAAAAATCCTTTTCCAGAAGTTGATTTCAAAATTATTCTCAATCAAATTGAAGCCAGAACTAAAAGCAAAGATAAACTTCCAACTTGGTTTGCAACGAATAACATAATTTATCCAAGTAAAATTTCTGTCGAACAAACGTCTTCTGAAATTACTGCAAATTATAAATCAGAAATTATTTCAGGAGAAAATTTAATCGATTTAACCGGCGGTTTTGGTGTTGATGATTATTATTTTTCTAAAAAAGTAAATAACGTTATCCATTGTGAAATTAATTCAGAATTATCTCAAATTGTAAACCATAATAATCTACAATTAAATAGAATCAATATTGAATGTATTGCTGGTGATAGTTCAGAAATATTAGAAAAACTTGATCGAAAATTTGATTGGATTTATATCGATCCTTCAAGACGAAACGAATCTAAAGGAAAAGTTTTTATGCTTAAAGATTGCTTGCCGAATGTTTCAGATTTGCAAAATTTTTATTTTAATTTTTCAAATAACATTCTGATAAAAACAGCACCTATTTTAGATATTTCGGCTGGATTATCAGAATTAAAAAATGTAAAAAAAATTCATATTGT
Organism: Flavobacterium sp. SUN046; assembly: GCF_028867965.1. Lineage (GTDB taxonomy): Bacteria > Bacteroidota > Bacteroidia > Flavobacteriales > Flavobacteriaceae > Flavobacterium. The sequence goes on along the minus strand of NZ_JAPQNT010000006.1, from coordinate 104,595 downwards.
AGCAGTCGAAAATGAAGTTAAAGAACTAATTTGGGAAATTGAAAAGGATTTTGAAGATGAATTATTACTAAAAACAGTTAATTTTACTAAAAAAAACAATCACGTTTGGGAATTTAAATTAGTCAATAATGAGTTCTGTAATTATAGTTTACCTAAAAAATATATTTACGAACCCAATAGCGCAGTTATGAAATCAGGCGGATTTTATGCTATAGCAAATAATTATTCACTCAATAAATTACATCAATTTTCACATCTTTATACCGCTGAAACGCTTATAGATTTTCCAGGAAGAATTTTTCAAGTTGAAAAAATTATCAATTATTCTAAAAAAGATATGAATGCTAATTTTACAAATAAAAAAAGTAATATTACAACACGAAATTTTCCAGAAACTGTTGAAAATATTAGAAAAAAATGGAAAATAAAAGAAGGCGGAAATGACTATTGTTTTTTTACAACTGACATAAATAACAATAAAATAGTGTTAATTTGTACCAAAATTAAAATTTGAAATGAAAAATTCAGCTTTACTCCTATTTATAATATTGTTATCAGTACCAACATTTGCACAAAAAGAGTGCGAATACAGTATTAATGTTAAAGACAGCTTGGGAAATTATAAATCAACTAAAGATTATGTTATTCATGAACGTGTTTTTGGAAATAGTCAAACTTCGATTTTCTTTTCATTAATAAAAGCAGATGAATTGTATTCTTTAAACATGCAAATGGTTCAAAAAAGTGCTGATTTTATAGCAGCAAAATGTTTTGATAAAAATTCAAGAATTTACCTTCAATTGACTAATGGAAAAGTAATTACTTTGGTTGGAATTGATCAAGATACTTGCGGAAATTCGGTGTTTAATAACAGCGAAACTAGTAGAATTCTTAGTGGTTATTTTATATTTACAAAAGATTCATTTGACGATTTGAAACAGTATCCAATTTCAATTATGCGAATAAAATATTCTGGCGAAACTACAGATTATATTGCTAAAAGCGAATTGATTTCTGAAGTAGATAAAAAAACGTATAATCCAGATCATTTTTTTATGGATTATTTAAAATGTATCGAATAATTTTAATTACAATCCCATTTAAAATTTGCTAGATTATCTTTGTAGCTGTCGGTTAAATTATAATGCCACCATTCTGAATCAAATGATTTAAAATTGTGTTTTAGCATTATTTCTTTTAATAAACTTCTGTTTTGTTTAATTTTTTCAGAAAAATTTTGAAAATTGTGACTGGCTTCTGGACCAAAAAAATCAAATTTTGTTCCCATATCTAGTTCGTTTCCATCTTTGTCCACCAATGTAATATCTACAGCTCCACCTCTATTATGAATTGAGCCTTTTTTAGGATCAGCTACATAATCAGCATTTGGCACCAATTCCCACATTTTTTTTTGAACATCAATTGGTCGATAACAATCAAATAACTTAATTCGATATCCCTTAGTTAAAAATTCGGTGTTGGCTTCTATAAGATTTTTTGCAGTTTTTAATCGTAAATAACATTCATCACAATCGTAAACCTTTTTCTTTAAAAAATTATCATTAGTAGCATATTTCATGTCAAATATAAATGCATTACTGAATTTCTTTAATTTCACAAAAGTTGTGTCGTTTATTCCGTCAAAAAGTGCAATTGAATTTCCGTTTCGATAATTATTTTTTAACAATTCATTTATAGAAAAAACAGATTCACTTGGTTTACAAGAAAAAAGTAACAGAAAAGTAAGACTCGCAAAACTAATTTTGAAGAAATTCATAAGAAAATAATTACTGGTACAATTTACGTAATTATTTTAAACAAAAAAACCTTCTTTTTCAAGAAGGTTTGTGTTGTGATCGCGCTAGGATTCGAACCTAGGACCTACTCATTAGAAGTGAGTTGCTCTATCCAGCTGAGCTACGCAACCAAAATAGTTTTTAACAAAAACTAATAAAAAAAGTCGGGGTGGCAGGATTCGAACCTGCGACCTCCTGCTCCCAAAGCAGGCGCGATAACCGGGCTACGCTACACCCCGAAGAAAAAATGCGGAGAGTAAGGGATTCGAACCCTTGGTACAGTTTCCCATACGCATGTTTAGCAAACATGTCCTTTCGGCCACTCAGGCAACTCTCCAAATTCAATATATAAAATAAGAACTTTTTCTCTTTAAGCGGTTGCAAATGTAATGTTTCATTATAATATTTACAACAATTTAAATGCTTTTTTTAAATAATAATTATATGATTATATGAAATCCTTAAAAATCAAATATATAGGAATTATTATCTTTATATTAATAAATTAATACTTAATATCTTTCAAAGCAAAATGTATTTTATATAAAAAATAGTAAATTTGCATAACAAACTAACAAACAAATCTCGATACATCGAGAAAACATAAAATATCATGAATAAAAGAATTGTAATTGTCTCAGCCGTAAGAACTCCAATTGGAAGTTTTATGGGTTCATTATCAACTGTTCCAGCGCCACATCTTGGAGCCGCAGCTATAAAAGGCGCGTTAAATAAAATTAATCTAGACTTAAATTTAGTTGATGAAGTTTATATGGGTAATGTAATTCAAGCTGGAGTCGGACAGGCGCCTGCAAGACAAGCAGCAATTTATGCAGGATTATCTAATGAAGTTATCTGTACAACTGTTAATAAAGTATGTGCCTCTGGAATGAAGTCAATTATGATGGGTGCACAGGCAATTATGGCTGGTGATGCCGAAATAGTTGTAGCTGGTGGTATGGAAAACATGAGTTTGATTCCGCATTACATACACATGAGAAATGGAGTTAAATTTGGTCCTACTTCAATGCAAGACGGAATGCAAAAAGATGGATTAGTTGACGCGTATGACAATAATGCAATGGGTGTTGCTGCTGATTTATGCGCTTCTGAATATAAAATTACTCGTGAAGAACAAGATGCATTTGCAATTCAATCGTATGAGCGTTCAGCAAAAGCTTGGGATTCTGGAAAATTTGATTCAGAAATTGTACCTGTTGCCGTTCCGCAAAGAAAAGGTGATGCTATAATCGTTGCAAAAGATGAAGAATATACTAATGTGAAATTAGATAAAATTCCAACGCTTAACGCTGTTTTCACTAAAGATGGAACCGTTACAGCGGCAAATGCTTCAACAATTAATGATGGTGCCGCAGCAGTGATTTTAATGAGTGAAGAAAAAGCAACTGCATTAGGATTAAAACCGTTGGCTTACATAAAATCTTATGCTGATGCAGCACAAGAACCAAAATGGTTTACTACTTCTCCTGCAAAAGCTTTACCTAAAGCATTAAATAAAGTTGGATTATCAGTTGCGGATGTTGACTTTTTTGAATTTAATGAAGCTTTTTCTGTCGTTGGTTTAGCCAATTCTAAAATATTAGGATTACCAAATGACAAAGTGAATGTAAATGGTGGTGCAGTTTCTTTAGGACATCCACTAGGTTGTTCTGGAGCACGAATTGTAGTGACACTAATTAATGTTTTACAACAAAATAATGCAAAAATTGGAGCTGCTGCAATTTGTAATGGTGGCGGTGGCGCTTCTGCAATTGTAATTGAAAAAGCGTAACATATTAGAAATTCATAAATTGTTAGAATGTTTGCCATTTGTAATTTGTCTATAATTCCTTTGCGGTTTGAACCAAGTGATAGAAGCGAAATTGTTTCTCAAATTCTCTTTGGTGAACATTTTCAAATTCTAGAACAAAACAAACAATGGTCAAAAGTTAAGCTTGAATTTGATGATTATGAAGGATGGATTGATACAAAACAATATCAGATTATTTCTAAAGAAAACTACGATACTCTTTGTAAAGAAGCGATTATTTTAAATTCTGATTTGGTGGAATATATTTCTGCTCCTAATAATATCTTGATTCCAATAACGCTTGGGGCATCATTATCATTTTTAAATCATAGTGACATTAACAGTCAAAATTATGAATTTGAGGGTTTAAAAATAAGCGGAGTAAAATCTAAATCTGACTTGATTTCATCGGCTTATATGTACCTAAATGCACCTTATCTTTGGGGTGGAAAAACACCTTTTGGCATTGATTGCTCTGGATTTACTCAAATGGTTTATAAACTCAATGGTTATAAATTATTGCGAGACGCATCGCAACAAGCTTCTCAAGGTGAAGTTTTGAGTTTTATTGAAGAAAGTGAACCTGGCGATTTAGCATTTTTTGATAATGAAGAAGGAAAAATTATTCATGTTGGAATTATGCTTGAAAACAATTACATAATTCACGCTAGCGGAAAAGTTCGTATTGACCGATTGGATCATTTAGGAATTTATAATGCTGAACAAAACAGACATACACACAGACTTCGTGTAATTAAGAAAATTATATAAAAAAACAAAAAGCCTCTTATTTAGAGGCTTTTTTTGTGTGATTCAAAAAGATTTTATTGTTCTTCTTTTAATGTTTTTACTTTATCCATTAATTCTAAAAAGCTATAAACAGATTTTAAATTACTTTTAGCGCTTTCATTTTTAGGTTCTAATTGATGTGCTTTTTCTAAAATAGGCATAACTTTAGTAAACAGTTTAACACGTTCCGCTTTTAAAGCATCATATTTTTTTAAATCGGCAGCTGTATTTGATAATTTATTCATATCAACTACAATTTTTTCATCTGGTTTAAGTAACAATGCAGCTAAATTCATATATGCATCAGTATAATTTGGGTCAATCTCAATTACTTTTCTGTAGTATTTTTCAGCTTCCTCTGCTTGATTTGCGTTGCTGCTTGTAACTCCTAAATTAAAAAGTAAAACTTTATCATTAGGGTTTTTAGCTAAAGCTTCATTAATCAATCTTTTATAATTTTCAGTATCATTTAATTTTAAGTAAATATCAGCTTCAGATGTAATTAAACCAATATCATCTGGATTTAATTTTCTAGCCTCAGAAATAGCCTCTTTGGCCTCAGCAGTTTTACCTTGTTCAATTAAAATTAATGCAATAGTTTTGATTATTTCTCCTTTTTTTGAGGGTGTTTTTTCGTCTCGCGGTGAAGAATGTGTTCCTAAATCAACTAATTTATCTCGAACTAATTTATCATTATAATTTTCTTCGGTTCCAGTAGTTTTATTTTTTGCGTAATAAATCGTTCCTTCTCCGGTATAATTTGTAGCTTTTAATTCTTTAAAATATTGCAAAGCTTTGTCATAGTCTTGCGCATTAACTGCATAATTTGCAGCATAATATAAGTTTTCTAAATCCTTTTTATCTAATAAATAAATTGAATAAAGAACATCAGCAGATTCTTTATATTTTTTTTGATTTCCTAATGCAATAGCATAATTCAAAAATTGAGATTTAAATGAACCTATTGTTTCAATAATATCAGCGGTATAAATCTTTTTTCCTGTCTTTTTTTCATAATCTAAAGTTGCATTTAATCCTTTTTCAAAATCAGATATTGATTTAGGAGTAATTGCTTTTGTCATTTTCATTTGAATTTGCAATGGCGTAAGAGTTTTGTCTAAACCTAATGCATTTAGTTCTAAAGCTGGCAACATAGATTTATAAAAAGTAGTATAAACCTTATCGCCTTCTTCTGTAGCTAAAGGCTCAACAGTGGTTAATAAAGATTTGTAAAGTGATAAATCTTCATTAGATATTTCGTCTTTAGCATAAATTTTCTTTAATGCTTTTAGTTCATCTTTCTGGGCGAAAGAAGCAACAGAAACTAATAATGTCCCAGCAATTATTATTTGTTTAATTTTCATAATAGTTTAGTTTTAATTGTTTTTTTATTTATTGACAAAAACCATACCTTCTATATATGCTATAGAAAATATGGTTTTAAATTTTAGTATTTATAGCGATTTAAGCTTCATCATCAGAATCATCATCTTCTGCATCGTCTTCCTCTTCTACTTCATCATCAGAATCATCGTCGTCATCGTCAGCAGTTCCGTCATCTTCTAGAACTTCTAGAACTGGTTTCACTCTTTCGATTGCTTCAATTGGATTTCCGTCTTCGTCTAATTCAACTTCTTCAACATCATCTTTCATTACTTTAGTTACGGCAGCAATTGAATCGTTTCCTTTAATGTTAATAAGTTTCACACCTTGCGTTGCTCTTCCCATTACTCTTAAATCTTCAACAGCCATTCTAATGGTTAATCCTGATTTGTTGATAATCATTAAATCGTCAGCATCAGTTACCGAATTAATAGAAATTAATTTACCTGTTTTTTCAGTAATATTCAATGTTTTCACACCTTTACCACCACGGTTTGTAATTCTATATTCGTCTAATGAAGAACGTTTACCGTAACCATTTTCTGCAACAACAAGAATTTCGCTTTCCATGTCATTCACGGTTACCATTCCGATTACTTCGTCTGTTTCGTCTTTAAGTCTAATTCCGCGTACTCCAGAAGCTGTTCTTCCCATAGGACGTGTTTTAGTTTCTTCAAAACGAACTAATTTACCAGATTTAACTGCTAAAATAATTTGACTATTTCCATCTGTTAATTGAGCACCTAATAATTCATCTCCATCTTTGATAGTAATTGCTGCAACTCCGTTAATACGAGGTTTAGAATATTTATCCAAAGATGTTTTCTTAACTTGACCTTGTTTAGTAACCATTATCAAATTATGACTCAAAGTATATTCTTTATCTTTTAAATCTTGTGTGCAAATAAATGCTTTTACTTTATCGTCTGGCTCAATATTGATAAGGTTTTGCAAAGCTCTACCTTTACTCGCTTTTGTTCCTTCTGGAATTTCATAAACACGCATCCAATAACATTTACCTTTTTGAGTAAAATACATTAAATACTGGTGATTTGTTGCCACAAATAAATGCTCTAAGAAATCTTGATCTCTTGTTGCAGCCGATTTTTGACCAACTCCACCTCTATTTTGAGTTTTGTATTCTGTTAAAGAAGTACGTTTGATATAACCTGCATGCGAAATTGTAATTACAACATTTTCATCGGCAATTAAATCCTCAATACTTACATCACCACCAGAATATTCTATTTGCGAACGACGCGCATCGCCATATTTATCTCTAATTTCTTTTAATTCTTCTTTAATCAAGTCCATTCTCATTTCTTTACTAGCTAATAAAGCTTTCAAATGATTGATTAATTTCATGATTTCTTCATATTCTGCACGAAGCTTATCTTGCTCAAGTCCAGTTAGCTGACGCAATCTCATTTCAACAATTGCACGAGCTTGAATTTCAGACAATTTGAATCTTTCGATTAATTTACCTCTTGCTTCTTCACCGTCTTTCGATGCACGAATCAATTTAATAACTTCATCAATATTATCAGAAGCAATGATTAAACCTTCTAATATGTGTGCTCTTTCTTCTGCTTTTCTTAATTCGAATTGTGTTCTTCTAACTACAACATCATGACGATGTTCTACGAAATAATGAATCAAATCTTTTACATTCAACATTTGTGGTCTTCCTTTTACCAATGCAATATTATTTACACTGAAAGAAGATTGAAGTTGAGTATACTTATATAAGGTATTCAAAACTACATTCGGAACAGCATCACGTTTCAATTCATAAACGATACGCATTCCGGTTCTATCCGATTCGTCACGGATATTTGAAATACCTTCAATTTTTTTGTCGTTAATTAAATCGGCAGTTTTTTTAATCATTTCTGCCTTATTCACTTGATAAGGAATTTCAGAAACTATAATAACATCTTTACCATTAGCTTCTTCAAAACCGACTTTGGCACGAATTACAACTCTACCACGACCGGTTTTAAATGCTTCACGAACGCCTTCCATACCATAGATAATTCCACCAGTTGGAAAATCGGGCGCTTTAATGTGCGTCATTAATTCGTCAATTTCGATTTCTTCATTATCTATATAAGCTAATGTTCCGTCGATAACTTCAGTAATGTTATGTGGCGCCATATTAGTTGCCATACCTACTGCAATTCCGGATGCTCCATTTATCAATAAATTGGGAACACGAGTTGGCATAACAGTTGGCTCGTATAATGTATCGTCAAAATTCAGTTTGAAATCAACTGTTTCTTTGTCGATATCTGCCATTATGTCTTCCGACATTTTTTTCATTCTAGCTTCGGTGTAACGCATTGCTGCTGGACTATCGCCATCAACAGAACCAAAGTTTCCTTGACCGTCTATTAGTAAGTAACGTAAACTCCATTCTTGCGCCATACGAACCATAGCGTCATAAACCGATGTATCTCCGTGTGGGTGGTACTTACCCAAAACTTCTCCAACAATTCTTGCGGATTTTTTGTGTGCTTTGTTTGAAAAAACTCCTAAATCATACATTCCATAAAGAACTCTTCGGTGCACTGGTTTTAAACCGTCACGCACATCAGGCAATGCTCTTGATACAATAACCGACATCGAATAATCGATGTAAGCTGATTTCATCTCGTCTTCTATGTTAATAGGAATTAACTTTTCTCCGTCAGACATACTTTATAAAATTTTAAATAAATTAATTATCAATTATAACGCGCAATATACAACTTTCAAGTATTTTTTAAACTCTTTTTAACTACTAATTTGAATGATTTATTAACAAAAACACATTAATAAATGGTTAATAAATTACCTTGAAATGTATATTATATCTAATTATTTTTTTGTCAATTTACTGACAGCTGTTTTACAAGGAATGATTTTTGCAACATTCTAAATAATTCACTAAATTTACATTTAAAAATTGCAATAATATATGGATGATAATTTTTCTCCAAGAGTAAAAGATGTAATCACTTACAGTAAAGAAGAAGCCTTACGACTAGGGCACGACTTTATTGGAACCGAACATCTTATGCTAGGAATTTTAAGAGATGGAAATGGAAAGGCAATCACTATACTAAATAATCTTTCGGTTGATTTAGATCATTTAAGAAAGAAAGTTGAAATTTTGAGTCCGCCAAATCCAAATACCGAAACTAGCCTAGAAAAAAAGAATTTACACTTAACACGCCAAGCAGAAAGAGCTTTGAAGACTACTTTTCTTGAAGCAAAAGTATTTCAAAGTACTTCAATTAGCACGGCACATTTATTGTTGTGCATTCTTAGAAACGAAAACGATCCAACAACAAAGTTACTAAATAAACTAAAAATAGATTATGAAGTAGCTAAAGAACAATACTTAAATATGACACCACACGAAGATGATTTTTTAGAAAATCTACCAAAAAACGAATCTTTTAATGAAGATTCTGGACAAGATGACAGCCTTAAAGGTGAAAATTTTAATACACCAGCAAATAAATCTAATAAAAAATCTAAAACACCTGTTTTGGATAATTTTGGTCGTGACTTAACTGAAATGGCGGAAGAAGGAAAATTAGATCCAGTAGTTGGTCGTGAAAAAGAAATTGAAAGAGTTTCTCAAATTTTAAGCCGAAGAAAGAAAAACAATCCATTACTTATTGGTGAACCTGGAGTTGGAAAATCTGCTATTGCCGAAGGTTTGGCTTTACGAATTATTCAAAAGAAAGTTTCACGAATTCTTTTTAACAAACGCGTTGTTACTTTAGATTTAGCAAGTTTAGTTGCTGGAACAAAATACCGTGGACAATTTGAAGAAAGAATGAAAGCAGTAATGAATGAGTTAGAGAAAAACGACGACATTATTTTATTCATTGATGAAATTCATACTATTGTTGGTGCTGGTGGCGCAACAGGTTCACTTGATGCATCAAATATGTTCAAACCTGCATTAGCTCGTGGCGAAATACAATGTATTGGCGCTACAACACTAGACGAATACCGTCAATATATTGAGAAAGATGGTGCGTTAGAAAGACGTTTTCAAAAAGTAATTGTGGAACCAACTTCGGTTTCAGAAACAATTACTATTTTGAATAATATCAAAAATAAATACGAAGATCATCACAATGTAACTTATTCACAAGAAGCAATTGAAGCTTGTGTAAAATTAACAGACCGATATATGTCGGAACGTTTTTTACCAGACAAAGCTATCGATGCTTTAGATGAAGCTGGTTCAAGAGTTCATATTACCAATATTGATGTTCCTAAGCAAATTTTAGATTTAGAACGTCAATTGGAAGAAGTTCGTGAGCTTAAAAATTCGGTTGTAAAGAGACAGAAATACGAAGAAGCAGCCAAACTTCGTGATGACGAAAAGAAATTAGAAAAAGACCTTGCTATTGCTCAAGAACAATGGGAAGAAGATTCTAAAAATAACCGAGTTGAAGTTACCGAAGATAATGTTGCAGATGTAGTTTCTATGATGACTGGAATTCCTGTAAATAGAATTGCTCAAACTGAAAGCAATAAATTAGCTAACTTACCCGAACTACTTCAAGGTAAAGTAATTGGACAAAACGAAGCGGTGTTAAAAATTGCTCGTTCTATTCAAAGAAATCGTGCTGGATTGAAAGATCCAAATCGTCCAATTGGGTCGTTTATTTTTCTTGGTCAAACTGGTGTTGGAAAAACACAATTAGCGAAAGTTTTGGCTAAAGAATTATTCGATTCAGAAGATGCTTTAATTCGTATTGATATGAGTGAATACATGGAGAAATTTGCAATTTCAAGATTAATCGGAGCGCCTCCAGGATATGTTGGCTATGAAGAAGGTGGACAATTAACCGAAAAAGTAAGAAGAAAACCTTATTGTGTTGTACTTCTAGACGAAATTGAAAAAGCGCATCCAGATGTTTTTAACATGATGTTACAAGTTTTAGATGACGGTTATTTGACGGATAGTTTAGGTCGTAAAATCGATTTCAAAAATACAATTATCATAATGACTTCTAATGTTGGTGCGCGTCAATTGAAAGATTTCGGACAAGGAGTTGGATTTGGAACTGCTGCTAAAATTTCGCAAGCAGATGATAATTCAAAAGGAATTATAGAAAATGCTTTGAAGAAAACATTTGCTCCTGAATTCCTTAATAGAATTGATGATGTTATTGTTTTCAATGCTTTAGAAAAACATGATATTGATAAAATCATCGAAATTGAACTTAGAAAATTGTATTCTCGTGTAAAAGATTTAGGCTACAATTTATCGTTATCGGATAAAGCAAAAGCATATATTGCAGAGAAAGGTTTTGATAGACAATTTGGTGCAAGACCATTAAAAAGAGCTATTCAAAAATATGTTGAAGATACTTTAGCAGAAGAAATTATAACTTCTAAAATTGCATCAGGCGACGAAATTTATATGGATATTGAAGATGGCGCCGACGAATTGAATGTGAAAATTCAAAAAGCCGAAGAACCAACTAGTTAATTAAACTATTTTATATTTTAAAAACCATTAAGAGATTAAGAAAAGTTAAGTTTGTATTGCTTAATTAAACTTAATATCTTAATGGTTTAATTTTTTTATTTAAGAATATGCCTCAAGAAAAAATAATTTTAGGTTCCGAAGAATGGTGTTCGTTTCCAGAACTCGGAATTCCAGCCATAAAAGCGCGTGTTGATTCAGGTGCAAAAACTTCTGCTTTACATGCTATAAACATTGCACCGTTTGTAAAAGAAGGAATCAATTGGGTGAAATTTGATATTAATCCGATTCAGAATAATCTAAAAACTGTAATTCATTGTGAAGCTTTATTGATTGACAAACGTGTGGTAAAAAGCTCAAGCGGTTTTCGTGAGCAACGTTATGTAATTCAAACTGAAATCAAAATTGGCGATGACATTTGGAAAATCGAAATGACACTAACCAATCGAGATTCAATGGGTTTCAGAATGTTGTTAGGCCGCGAAGCTATGAGCGGAAGAATTCTTGTTGATCCTGAACAAAAATACCTTTTAGGACAAACCACAACCGAAAATTTAAAAGATTTATACGTTGATGCTTTGGCTCAAAAATCGGGTTTGCGAATTGGTTTGTTAGCCAGTAATCCCGAATTGTATAGCAACAAACGCATCATGGAAGCTGGCGAAATGCGTGGTCATGAAATGACATTTCTAAACATCAAAGAATGTTATATGAAATTAGACGCCGACACACCCGAAATTCATTACCGCGGCGGAAGAGTTTTAGATAATTTTGATGCTGTTATTCCGAGAATTCGTCCAAGCATTACGTTTTATGGTTGTGCTTTAACTAGACAATTTGAAGCCATGAAAGTCTATTGTTTGAATTCGGCTGCGGCAATCACGCAATCAAGAGATAAATTATTTTCCTTACAATTATTGCTTCGAAATGGTGTCGATATCCCAACAACTGGTTTTGCAAATTCACCTTTAGATACTGATGATTTAATCAAAATGGTTGGCGGTTCACCTTTAATTGTTAAATTGTTAGAAGGAACACAAGGAAAAGGTGTCGTTTTGGCAGAAACTAAAAAAGCTGCCGAATCTGTAATTAATGCTTTCAAAAGTTTGAATGCCAACATATTGGTTCAAGAATTTATTAAAGAAGCCAACGGAAAAGACTTAAGATTATTTGTAGTTGATGGAAAGGTAGTAGCATCAATGCAACGTGAAGCTGCGCCTGGAGAATTTCGTGCTAACATTCACATGGGCGGAACAGCATCAATAGTAAAACCAACTGCAGACGAAAAGAGAATTGCCATAAAAGCAGCCAAAGCAATGGATTTAAGAGTTGCTGGCGTTGATATAATTCGTTCATCAAAAGGACCACTTTTATTAGAAGTAAATTCATCACCAGGATTAGAAGGTATTGAAGGTGCAACTAATAAAGACATTGCTGGTGAAATGATTAAAGCAATTGAGAATAATATAAAAAGAAAATAATTAAAATTTTATGAGAAAAATCTATTTGCCTTCACTTGTTACATTTTTAATTGGACTAATTATAACAATTCTTGGAGCATTATTCAAAATTTCCCATTGGCCTTTCGCAAGTATTATGTTAACTGTAGGAATGCTAACTGAAATAACTGGAGTAATAATTTTGATATATGTTTTAATAAAAAGATCAAAATAAATGATTAATTCCTATCTTGATATTGTAATTAGAAGTGTATCAGTTTATTTTTTTATGATTATTGCCTTACGAATTTTCGGAAAAAAGCAATTATCACAATTAAATACTGCCGATGTAATTCTGATTTTACTAATTAGTAACTCAGTTCAAAATGCAATGGTTGGAAACAACACATCGCTTTATGGTGGAATCGTAGCTGCATTAGCTCTTTTTATCATAAATTTTGGATTCAAAAAAGTAATGTCAAAATCAAATTTTATCAAAGAATTGGTTCAAGATAAACCTGAAATTTTAATTCATAATGGCAAAATCGAATTCAAAACTATTGCCAAATTAGGAATTACCGACGATGAATTGAAAGAAGCAATGCGCGAACACGGAGTTGAATATTTCAAAGATGTAAAATTAGCCATGTTTGAAATTGATGGAAGTATTAGTATAATTTCGGGTGATGATAATTTGAAACAAACACATCACAAAAGAAAAATACATAAAACATTAGGAAACTTAAATAATTAATTTATGAATAAAAATAGACTTGAAACCTTTAGCGATGGAGTTTTAGCAATAATTATCACAATTATGGTGTTGGAATTCAAAGTGCCTACCGAAAAAACTTTCGAAGCAGTAGTACCATTGTTTCATAAATTTTTAGGCTACATTTTGAGTTTTATTTACATCGGGATTTATTGGAGTAACCACCATCATTTACTACATACAGTAAAAAGAGTAAATGGAACAATCCTTTGGGCTAACCTACATTTATTGTTCTGGTTATCACTAATTCCATTTACAACAGCTTGGATTGGCGAACATCATTTTGCAGCATTTCCAATGATGTTATACGGAATAATACTGATGATGAACGGAATAGCTTATTTTATTTTACAACAAATAATATTAAAACATCACGGAAAAGAATCTGCTTTAGCTATTGCAATTGGAAAAGATTTTAAAGGAAAAATATCAGTAATTTTATATTTAATTGCAGTTGTTTTAACCAAATATTACACAGTAATTTCAGGTTGTATATACATATTTGTAGCTTTAATGTGGTTAGTTCCTGACAAAAGAATAGAAAAATTATTTGATAACGAAAACGACTAATTATGAACTTATTATCTCAAATTATTGTTGCTTTTGTAGCATTCATTCACATTTATATTCTTTGGTTGGAAATGTTTGTATGGACAACTCGTGCCAGAAAAGTTTTCAAAACAATTCCGTCAGATATGTTTGAAAAAACCAAAGTCATGGCTGCAAATCAAGGTTTATATAACGGATTTCTTGCTGCTGGATTAATTTGGTCATTATTTATTTCAGATGCAACTTGGAGCAATAATATAGCCATATTTTTTCTAGGATGTGTTTTAGTAGCTGGAATTTACGGAGCAATTACAGTTTCTAAAAGAATATTTTATGTGCAAAGTATTCCTGCTGTTTTGGGAATTTTGAGTCTGATATTTCTATAAAATTCTAAAACTTTTCCTTACGAACTAACAACTCAAAGAAAAGTTTAAAATCAGAAATTAAAGACCAAAATGGATATTTAAAAGTAGCTGGTTTGTTCTTTTCAAAAAAGAAATGTCCAATCCATGCAAATCCATAACCAATAAGAGGTAAAATCCACCAAAGCTCAAATTTACTTGTTAGGACAATATAAATCAAAAAAAGGAAAAAAAACATTGTTCCTATAAAATGTAAAATTCTAGAAGTTTTATTTTTGTGTTCTGTCAAATAAAATTTGTAAAATTCAGGATAACTCTTCATTCTTTCCATCATTTATGAATTAATTACTACTCCAACTCCACCACAAAACTATCCAAAAAAGCCACAGATTTCACAATATCATAATGTAAAATTCGATCTTCTTTCACAAAAGGAACTTCTTCACGATACGATTTCAAGAACAGTTCCAAAAACTCACTGGATTGCAATGGTCGTCTAAACTCAATAGCTTGCGAAGCATTCATTAACTCAATTGCCAAAATTCGCTCCAAGTTTTCCATTACTTTTAAACATTTCGTAGCTGCATTTGAACCCATCGAAACGTGATCCTCTTGACCGTTACTCGAAACAATACTGTCAACACTGGCTGGCGTTGACAATTGTTTATTCTGACTAGCAATACTCGCCGCAGTATATTGCGGAATCATCAT
This sequence comes from Flavobacterium sp. SUN046, assembly GCF_028867965.1. GTDB lineage: Bacteria > Bacteroidota > Bacteroidia > Flavobacteriales > Flavobacteriaceae > Flavobacterium. The sequence goes on along the minus strand of NZ_JAPQNT010000006.1, from coordinate 89,484 downwards.
TCCCGAATTCAAACCCGGATTATCAACTAAAAATGCTGGTAAACCACGTAATCCAGAAATCAATTGATACGTTCTTCTTTCCGAAATACTTCCTAATTCTGCCAAAGCAATAGCAAGGAAATCCAAACCTAAAGCCAACGGTTGCCCATGGAAATTTCCACCAGAAATAATCACATCACTTTCAATAAATATATTTGGATTATCAGTAACCGAATTGATTTCAGTTTTAAAAATCTTTTTCACATAATCAATCGTATCTTTCGATGCACCATGCACTTGCGGAATACATCTAAATGAATACGGATCTTGAACATGTACTTTTTCTTGTGTAATAATCTGACTTCCTTCCAACAATTCTTTCATTCGTTTAGCCGTATTAATCTGGCCTTTATGTGGTCGAATAAAATGAATTAACTCGTTAAAAGGTTCAATTCTTCCATCAAATCCTTCTAGTGAAATGGCAGCAATAACATCTGAAAAATAAGAATATTTCATCGCTTTTAGCAAAATATAACTCCCATAAGCGCTCATAAATTGCGTTCCGTTTAACAATGCCAAACCTTCTTTAGATTGCAAAACTATTGGTTGCCAATTAAAATGCTTCAAAACTTCGGCCGAATGTACTTTTTTTCCTTCAAAATAAACTTCGCCTTCGCCCAATAATGGTAATGATAAATGAGCTAACGGAGCCAAATCTCCACTCGCACCAAGCGAACCTTGAGTATATATTACAGGAAGAATATCATTATTATAAAAGTCAATCAATCGCTCCACAGTTTGTAATTGCACACCAGAATGACCGTAACTCAAACTCTGAATTTTAAGTAACAGCATAATTTTCACAATTTCTTGTGGCACTTTATCGCCAGTTCCGCAAGCATGAGATTTTACCAAATTGGATTGCAATTGCGATAAGTTTTCAGTAGAAATTTTCACATTGCACAACGATCCAAAACCAGTATTAATTCCGTAAATTGGTTGATCGTCATTAGCCATTTTTTTATCTAAATATTCTCTGCATTTTTGAATATTTATTTTGGCTTCTTCCGATAAAGCAAGTGTTTTATGTTGTGAAATTATTTCTTGCAAAGTCTCTAAATGCAGTAATTCTGAACTAATATAATGCCAATTCTCCATTGTATGTTTGAAATTTGAGTTCAAAATTCAGCAAACAATTGTTAAAATGCAACTATTTTATGCTCTATTTTATTATGAATTCAATAATAAATAATCCAATCAAGGAATAATAAAAAATATTTTAAATCCAAAATCAACTAAAATTGTGATATTCATAAAAATACGATAGCTATTTTTTTAGTAAATATAAAATACTATTTTTGAAAAGTATGATGTATAACAAATTCATAGTAACTTCACTTTTAACAACCACTTCTTTGGTTGCAACATTTGTTGGCACAACATCTACAACAATTACAACCCCATTTGGGGTATAAATTTCACATATAATCCAATTTCTATGGACTTTCAAATGAGAGTAAAGATTCTATTTTTTGAATTTATTCTCACAGAATTCAACTTACACTAAATATCATGATAACATTAAAATTTGGCGGAACATCAGTTGCCAATGCCCAAAATATTCAAAAATCTATTGCAATAATAAATCAAAAAACTAAAGATAATAAACTTGCAGTTGTGGTTTCAGCACTCAGCGGTGTAACCGATATATTGATTAACGCTTCTAAAAAAGCGGCTTCTAAAGATGAAACATATAAAAACAATATTGAAGAAATCAAACAAAAACACTTTGATGCGATTGCTGAATTAGTAGAAACTGCAAATCAAAATCAACTTTCGATTAAGATAAATTCTCAAATAAATCAACTTCAAACTTTGTTGGATGGTTGTTTTCTTTTAGGCGAATTATCTCCAAGAACTGCCGATGCAATTGCTGGTTTTGGAGAACTTTTATCGTCCCAAATTATTGCTACGGCTTTACAGCAAACGATTCCCAATAGTAATTTCAAAGACAGTCGTGAGTTGATTAAAACAAATTCTAATTTCGGAAAAGCTGCAGTTGATTTTGAAATTACTAACAAATTAATTGCCGACTATTTTGCTTCAAATAAATCGCAAGTCGTTTTATTACCCGGATTTATAGCATCTTCTGAAGATGGAAATACTACAACTTTAGGTCGTGGTGGTTCCGATTATACGGCAGCAATTATTGCAAATGGAACAAAATCTGATTCATTAGAAATTTGGACTGACGTAAACGGAATGTTCACTGCAAATCCGAAAATTGTAAAACAAGCGCAACCAATTGAAACGATTTCGTATCAAGAAGCAATGGAATTGTCGCATTTTGGAGCAAAAGTGTTGTATCCACCAACAATTCAACCTGTTTTAAAATCAAATATTCCAATTTGGATTAAAAATACCTTTGAACCAGAAGCTTATGGAACATTAATTTCCAATTCGCCTGATGTCAATGCAAATCCTATTAAAGGAATAACACATATTGATAACATTGCTTTGTTAACTCTTGAAGGCTCTGGAATGGTTGGTGTTGCTGGTTCTTCAAAACGTTTATTTGAAACACTTTCAAATCAGAGTATCAATGTGATTTTTATTACGCAAGCATCTTCGGAACATTCGATTTGCATTGGAATTTTAAATTCAGATGCTGAAAAAGCGAAAAATTCAATCGACAAAACATTTGAATTAGAAATTTCACAAAACAAAATCGACAATTGTATTGTTGAAAAAGACTTGTGCATAGTAGCTTTAGTTGGTGAAAGCATGAAAAACCATCAAGGTTTGAGTGGCAAAATGTTCAGCACTTTAGGTAAAAATAATGTGAATATTCGTGCGATTGCGCAAGGTGCATCCGAGAGAAATATTTCGGTAGTAATTAATGAAAAAGATGTCAAAAAAGCTTTGAATACGTTACACGAACGTTTCTTCGAAGACAATACCAAACAACTAAATTTATTTGTAATGGGTGTTGGAAATGTAGGTGAAAAATTCATTGATCAAATCAACCAACAAAAGAAATTTTTGAAAGAAAATCTAAAAATAAATTTGCGTGTAATTGCCATGTCTAATTCTCGTAAAATGGTTTTTGATGAAGAAGGAATTTCTTTAAAAGATTGGAAAAATTTGGTAGAAAATGGAAAAAAAGCGGTTGTTTCGGAATTTATTTCAAAAGCTAAAGAGTTGAATTTACGCAACTCAATTTTCGTAGATATTACTGCCAATGGCGATATCGCATCCATTTATGATCAGTTTTTAAAACAAAATATTGCTGTAGTTACTTGTAATAAAATCGCTTGTTCATCGCAATTTGAAAACTATAAATATCTAAAAAATCTATCTCGAAAATACAATGCTCCATTTTTATTTGAGACTAATGTTGGCGCAGGATTACCAATTATTGACACACTAAAACATCTAATTGCATCAGGTGATAAAGTCAATAAAATTAATGCCGTTTTATCAGGTAGTTTGAACTTTATTTTCAATAATTTTAGTAATGATTACAACTTTCATGATGTTGTAAAAGAAGCTGGCGTACAGGGATTTACAGAACCCGACCCAAAAATTGATTTAAGTGGTGTAGATGTTGCTCGAAAGATACTAATTTTAATTCGCGAAAGCGGTTATGAAATGGATATTGAAGCTATTGAAAACAATTGTTTCTTACCTCAAGAATGTATGGAAACGACAAATAATGAAGACTTTTTCAAATCATTAACTAAAAATGCAACTCATTTTGAAAACCTTTTAGCCGAAGCAAGATCGAAAGATAGTCGTTTAAAATTTGTAGCGTCTTTCGATAACGGAAAAGCAAGAGTTGGATTGCAATTCATTCCAAAAGAAAGTCCGTTTTACAATTTAGAAGGAAAAGACAATATCGTAGAATTTTATACTGATAGATACATCGACCAACCTCTAATTATAAAAGGTGCTGGAGCTGGTGCAGCAGTTACAGCTTCTGGAATTTTTGCCGATGTAATTCGAATTGGAAATGTGTAAAGACGCGATTAATCGCGTCTCTAACAATAAAATTATGAATGAAATAAAAATATTCTGTCCAGCAACAATCGCAAATCTAAATTGCGGATTTGACGTCATGGGTTTGTGTTTAGATGAAATTGGTGACGAAATGATTATTCGAAAATCAATAGAAAAAGGAATCAAAATCACAAAAATAATTGGTGCTGATTTACCATTAGAAACCGAAAAAAATGTTGCTGGTGTTGCAGCTTTAGCAATCTGTAAAGAAGCGATTCATCGCGTCTCATTTGATTACGGATTTGAAATTGAAATCCACAAAAAAATAAAAGCAGGAAGTGGTATTGGAAGTTCTTCTGCCAGTGCAGCTGGAGCCGTTTTCGGAATTAACGAATTACTAGGAAAGCCTTTCACAAAACACGAATTAGTAGATTTTGCTATGAAAGGCGAAGCAATTGCAAGTGGTTGTGAACATGCCGATAATGTGGCTCCTTGCCTACTCGGCGGCTTTACTTTAGTTCGTGGTTATAATCCGTTGGATGTTATTCGAATTGAAAGTCCGAATGAACTATATGCAGTAGTTTTACACCCACATATTGAAGTAAAAACAGCTGATGCTCGTGCAGTTTTATCTCCAAATGTATCATTGAAAAATGCTATCATACAAACAGGAAATTTAGGTGGATTAATCGCAGGTTTATATACAAATGACTATGAATTAATTGGTCGTTCATTGCAAGATGTGATTATAGAACCGATGCGTAAACATTTAATTCCTAACTTTGATCATGTGAAAAATGCTGCAATTCAAAATGGTGCTTTAGGTTCTGGGATTTCTGGTGCTGGACCAAGTATTTTCGCTCTCTGTAAAGGACAAAATAATGCCGAAAAAGTGGCTTTTGCTATGAGCAAAAGTTATAAAAATGCTGGAATTACATTTGACATTCATGTTTCGAAAATAAATCCAAATGGTGTTAAAACAATTAAAAATTAGGTACGAATTACACTAATTTGCACTAATTAAAAGATTACACTAATCAAATTAGTGAAATTTATTTAGAATAAAAAATTCGTGAAAATTCGTGAAATTCGTGTAAAAATTATTTCATTATGAACTACTACAGTCTAAATAATAAAAACCAAAAAGTAACTTTTCAACAAGCCGTAATTCAAGGACTTGCGCCTGATAAAGGATTATATTTCCCAGAAAGCTTAATGCAATTATCAGATGCTTTTTTTGAGAATATTGAAAATCTATCCAAAGAAGAAATTGCTTTTGAAGCCATAAAACAATTCGTTGGCGATGAAATTCCAGAAATCGAATTGAAGCAAATTCTAAAAGAAACCTTATGCTTTGATTTTCCATTAGTGAAAGTTGAAGAAAATGTGTTTTCATTAGAGTTATTTCACGGACCAACAATGGCTTTTAAAGATGTTGGCGCACGATTTATGTCAAGATGTTTGGCCTATTTTAATAGAAATTTAGATCAGAAAAATACGGTTTTAGTAGCCACTTCTGGAGATACTGGTGGTGCAGTTGCAAGCGGATTTCTTGGTGTAAAAGGAGTTGAAGTTGTGATTTTATATCCATCGGGAAAAGTTAGTGATATTCAAGAGAGACAATTAACAACTTTAGGTCAGAATATTACTGCTTTAGAAGTTGATGGCGTATTTGACGATTGCCAAGATATGGTCAAACAAGCTTTTCTTGATGCCGATTTGAAACACAAAAATCTAACTTCTGCTAATTCAATAAATATTGCACGTTGGTTGCCCCAAATGTTTTATTTTTTCTTTGCTTATAAGGAATTAAAAAAATACAATAAACCTTTAATAGTATCTTGTCCGAGTGGGAATTTCGGAAATATATGTGCTGGAATTATTGCTAAAAAATTAGGTTTGCCAATAACATATTTTACAGCTTCTACAAATGCAAATGATACAGTTCCGAGATTTTTAGAAAACGGAAATTACAATCCGAAACCATCAATTGCAACAATTTCTAATGCTATGGATGTTGGAAATCCAAGTAATTTTGTGCGCATTCAAGAACTATATAATAACGATTTATCAGAATTTGAGAAAGACTTTTCGTCTTATACTTTTTCAGATGAAGAGACACTTTTTGAAATGAAAAATATATTCGTCAATACTGGTTACATTGCAGAACCTCATGGCGCTGTTGGTTATTTAGGTTTAAAAAAAGAAATGCAAAATTTTCATAATTCTATAGGCTTTTTCTTGGAAACCGCTCATCCAATAAAGTTTCTGGATGTTGTTGAACCTGCTTTAAATGTAAAATTACCAATTCCGACGCAAATTGAAAGTGTTTTGAATAAAGAAAAGTTAAGTTTTAAAATTTCAACTTATGCCGATTTTAAAAAATTTCTGATTGCGTAAATTTCACAATATTTTCTAAAAATTATGTAAGGAAAAAGCACTTTAAAAAACTGAATTTTACTGAAAATCATAACCATGAAAAATTCAGTGCTATTAGTTTTAAGTTTGATAAGTCTTTCGATTTTATCATGTCAACAAAGTCATACAAAACCACCTAAAAAAGCAATTGTAAGAAATGAACCTAAAAAGTTTACTTATTCTTTACTAAAAACTAAAGATTGGTTCGAAAAAAATAAAACTGACTCAACAAAAATAGCAATCGTTTTAGCAACAAATAGAGTTGATAAAAACACGGTTTCTAAATTAGATTCTATTATTGTTCCTACTGATTTTAGTGGTGACATTGTGTATTATTTGCCTTTTCCATTGGAGGTTTCATTTTTAAATGAAGTGGATAAAATCATACTATTTTCTTATGCAACTCAATCATTTGGTGCTTATGAAAATGGTGTTTTGGTTTATGCTGGACCAACAAATATGGGAAGAAAAAAAGATCCAACTCCAACAGGATTGTTTTTTACCAATTGGAAAGCCGAGAAAACTACAAGTACTTTTAACGATGAATGGGATTTGAAATGGAATTTTAATATCGAAAATAAATTGGGTGTTGGATTTCATGAGTATGAATTGCCTGGCTATCCAGCATCGCATTCTTGCTTAAGATTACAAGAAAAAGACGCCAAGTTTTTATATGAATTTGCTGATCAATGGATTTTGAAAGACAAAGAAAATATTGCTGTAAAAGGAACTCCAGTTGTAGTTTTTGGAAGCTATGATTTTGATGCCAAAAAACCTTGGTTGGAAGTAATTAATAATCCAAAAGCATTGCAATTTTCGGCAGATGAAATTGAGAAAGTAACTTCGCAATATTTGACAAAAATTCTAGCGGAACAAACTATAAAAAATAATTATACTAGTAAATAAAATCCCTAAAAAGATAAATTTCATTTTAATTGTAAAACCTAACCCAGATAGAAATGGAAAGCTTTGTGCAATGGAAAGTTAGTTTTTCTTGCTGTAAAAAAGCGACTGTAAGAAGCTCTTTTTAGAGTTTAGAAAAACAACTTGAAATAAACAAACTTGAAATGTAGAGCTGGAAATTGTTTCTTAAAAACAAAAAAATAATCGTTGAATGGTAAAATCTAGTATAAATTAGAACAATCAATTGGTTAAAAGAAAATTACTTCATTTAAAAAAATTATAAAACATTAAATAAAATGCTGTTTGATGCCTCAAAAAAGCACTTTTTTTACATAGTTTTCAAAATTCAATTGAGATAACTGAACTTTCAAAATTAATTCGGTATTTATATACTTTTATACATTTCACAAGGTTATTTTTACTATAATTGTTAAAATAAAAGAAATTTATGAGAGAAGAATATTTCAAATGGTATTCGCCCAATTTAAACAGAGAAATCGAGATGTTGGTTTTTGGTCATGCTGGATATCCTGTAATTCTTTTCCCAACTTCAATGGGAAGTTATCACGAAAATAAAGATCAAGGATTGATTGAAAGTGCTCGTTGGTATATTGAGCAAGGTTTGATTCAGATTTTTTGTCCGAATAGTATTGATAAAGATAGTTTTTACAACAAAAATATTCATCCGGTGCATCGCATTCGCAACCATACTTGGTACGATAAAATGATTTGTCACGAGATTGTTGAACGTGTAAGAAACAATACTGGTTCAGGAAAAGTTGCCGTTGCTGGTTGCAGTTTTGGTGGTTATCATGCAGCAAATTTTGCTTTCAAACATCCTGGTTATGTAAGTCACCTATTTTCGATGGGTGGCGCATTTTCTATAAAAAGTTTTATGGACGGACATTGGGACGATGATGTTTTTTACAATTCGCCCGAAGATTATATTCCCGGAATTAACGACCACGAAATATGGAATATGGACATCATTCTAGGAACTTCCAATTGGGATATTTGCTATGATGCGAACTTAAAATTGAGTGGTGTTTTGGCACGACGTGATATTCCGCATTGGTTGGATGTTCGGCAAGATAGAGAACACGATTGGCCAGTTTGGAAAGAAATGTTTCCGCATTATTTATCACGAATTAAATTTTACTAAATAATTATATAATCAGAGATTGCTTCGCAAACTCGCAATGACAATAAAAAATGAAAAAAATTGGAATTTTGTTTGGAATGGAAGACACTTATCCACAAGCATTTATAGATAGAGTAAACTCAAAAGGTGAAAAAGATATTATTGCCGAAGCCGTTTCGATTGATAAAGTGGTTCAAAATAAAGGTGGCGAATATGCAGTAATTATTGATAGAATTTCACAAGATGTTCCGTTTTATCGTGCTTTTTTGAAAAATGCTGCCTTGACTGGAACTAATGTTATTAACAATCCATTTTGGTGGAGTGCTGACGATAAGTTTTTCAACAATGCTTTGGCAGATACTTTGGGCGTTCCGTTACCAAATACGGTGATTTTACCTTCGGCTGAACATCCGACAGATACAACATCTAAATCCTTTAGAAATTTGAAATATCCGATGGATTGGGAAGGAATTTTTGATTATATTGGATTTCCAGCTTATATGAAACCTTATGCTGGTGGCGGTTGGAAAAACGTGTACCGATTAGAAAACAAAGAAGAATTTTGGGAAAAACATCAAGAAACTGGACAACTAGTAATGATGTTACAAGAAGAAATTGTTTTTACCGAATATTTTAGAGTGTATTGTTTGGGTTGCAAAGACGTTAGAATTATGCAATACGAACCTAGAAATCCACATCATTTAAGATATGTAATTGATGGTCCGCCAACTGATAAAAAATTATTAGCAACAGTAAAAGACTATACTTTAAAACTTTGTAAAGGTTTAGGTTATGATTTTAACACGGTTGAATTTGCTGTTCGTGATGGAATTCCGTATGCTATTGATTTTGGAAATCCTGCTCCAGATGCCGAATTGACTTCGGTTGGTGCCGAAAATTTTGAATGGGTTGTGGAAACGTCTGCAAAAATGGCAATTGCTGCAGCAAAAAAACAAAAACCTGGAAAAATGAATTTAACTTGGGGTGATTTTATTAAGAATGCCGCGAAATAGTTGGCAGTTTTCAGTAGCAGTAGTCAGTTAAAAACTGTAAACTGAGACTGTAAACTGAGACTGATGACTAAAAACAGAAATGATGACGAAAAAATTACCCATATTTACGCTTGGCGTTGAAGAAGAATATCAAATAATTGATCCGAATACTAGAGATTTGCGTTCACATTTGTCAAAAATTGTTGATGGTGCAAAAGTGATTTTAAACGAGCAAGTGAAAGCAGAAATGCATCAATCGGTGGTTGAAGTTGGTACGAATATTTGCCAAAGTGTTGATGATGCAAGCAAAGAAATTCGTTTTTTGCGAAGTAAAATTGTCGAACTTGCCGATAAACAAGGTTTGGTTGTTGGTGGTGCAGGAACGCATCCGTTTTCGAGATGGCAAGACCAACCGATTACTGATGATCCGCGTTATCACAATATAGTCAATGAATTGCAAGATGCAGCACGTTCGAATTTAATTTTCGGAATGCATTGTCATGTTGGAATTCAAAATCGAGAACAAGGTTTGCAATTGATGAATCAAGCGTGTTATTTTTTGCCACATATTTTTGCATTATCTGCAAATTCTCCTTTTTGGGAAGGAAGAAATACTGGTTATAAATCGTTCAGAACCAAAGTTTTTGATAAATTTCCACGGACTGGCTTGCCTGAATATTTTGATTCTGTTTCTTCTTATGATAATTATTTGGATACATTAGTAAAAACTAATTGTATTGATAATCCTAAGAAAATTTGGTGGGATTTGCGTTTGCATCCATTTTATGACACAATTGAATTTCGTATTTGTGATATGAGTTTGACTGTTGATGAAGCCATGTGTATTGTAGCTATTATTCAAGCAATTGTAGCCAAATTATACAAATTAAATGTTTCAAATACCAGTTTCAACATGTACCGAATTGCTTTGATTAAAGAAAATAAATTTAGAGCAGCACGTTACGGAAATGAAGGCAATATGATTGATTTTGGTTTGCAAAAAGAAGTAGAAACTAAAGAATTAATTTTAGAATTACTTGATTTTGTGGATGATGTAGTTGATGAATTAGGCAGCCGTGAACAAATAAATTATGTACACACGATTTTAAGAGACGGAACTGGAGCTGACAAACAATTGGCAGTTTTCAATCAAACTAATGATTTAACTAAAGTTGTAGATTTGATAACAAGTGAGTTTACAAAAGGATTATAGTAAATTACAACGTTTTTGTTAATGAAATGTTTGATAACTGATTATTAATGTGAATTTATCTTTTTTATAAATACTTTATCTTTGCATTACCAAATTGTAAAAAATGAGTAACCAAATACGAATAGCGATTCTAGATATGTACGATGGCGAACCCAATCAAGGAATGCGTTGTATTATTGATATTATAAATAGGTTTAATCAAATTGTAACTTTTCAAATATTTGATATAAGAGGTAAAAGTGAATTCCCAAATATTGAAAAATTTGACATTTACATTTCAACTGGCGGACCAGGAAATCCTTTAGAAGGCGATGGAAAATGGGATACAAAATACTATAATTTCATAGACGAATTGTCTAAATGGAATGAAGAAAACAAAATTAAAAAACACGTTTTATTCATTTGTCATTCGTTTCAAATGGCTTGTAATCACTTTGGTTTGGCTAAAATAACAAAACGAAAATCAACATCGTTTGGAGTAATGTCGATGCACAAAACCGAAGAAGGAATGAACGATGCCATTTTTGAAGGTTTGCAAAATCCATTTTTTGCAATTGATAGTCGTGATTATCAAGTAGTTCAACCAAGATTAAGCATTTTTAAGAAAAAAGGTGCCGAAATTTTATCATTAGAGAAAATCAGAAATCATCGTGGTGATTATGAACGCGCAATTATGGCTGTTCGTTTCTCTGATTATTTTATTGGAACACAATTTCATCCGGAAGCTGATGCGTTGAGTTTTATTTCAAATTTGAAAAATAAAGAAAAACGCGACAAAATTATTGCCATGAAAGGCAGAACAAAATTCAGAAATATGTTGGAAGATTTATTAGATGAAAATAAAATCTTTAAAACTAATGAAACTATTATACCGAATTTCTTGAGAATTGCGATAAATGATTTGATGAAGCATAAGAAGATATTGACTAATTAGTGTTTATTAGTATTAAGATTTGAGTATTAAGTATTAAGATTTTGCATATAATAAATTAGACTTCTCATTTACATACATTTAGTATTTAATTATAAAATCAAATCAATTCGCAATTCAAAAATTTCTGTCTTAATACTTAAATCTTAATACTTTCCAATGAATCCAAAATACAGAACCCAATTCAACGATAATTTTACCACTGAAAAATACGAAAATTTCATTAATGATATAACATCTGATTTTGATTATAAAGTAACTTTCCGAATTGGAGAAACTCCTTTTTTTATTCCAAATTCATTAAAAGAGCAATTGCTTGAAGCAAGTCAAGAAGTCATTGATTTTATAAAAAAAGAGGATTTTATTACTTTAACAAACAAAGCATTAGAACTAAACAGAAAAGTTCCAAATGAGGACAATCATACGACTTTTTTGGCCATTGATTTTGGAATTTGTGAAGAAGATGGAAAGATAATTCCGAAACTTATTGAAGTACAAGGATTTCCTTCATTATATAATTTTCAAAATAATTTAGCTGATAAATTCCAAAAACATTATCCGTTTTTATCTGATTTAACACCGTTTTTTAATGGACTTTCTAAAGAAGAATATCTTAAAATTGTAGAAGAAGCTATTTGTAATAATCATCCAAAAGAAAATGTAGTTTTATTAGAAATTGAACCTGAAAAGCAAAATACAAAAATCGATTTTTATTACTGCAAACGTGATTTAGATATTGAAACAGTTTGTGTCACGGATATTATAAAAAAAGGAAATCAATTATTTTACACAAATACTATAGGAAAAGAAATTTTAATCAAACGCATTTACAATCGTGTCATTTTTGATGAATTAGATTTGCGAACTGATTTGAAATTGAATTTCGATTTCTCAGATGATTTAGATGTTGAATGGGCTGGACATCCGAATTGGTTTTTCAGAATTAGTAAATTTATTTTGCCATATTTAAAAGGAAAATATTTTATTGAAACTACTTTGCTTTCGGATTTAAAAGAAATTCCAACCGATTTAGAAAATTATGTTTTAAAACCATTATTTTCATTCTCCGGAACTGGTGTAATTTTTCACGTAAAACCTGGCGATATTGAGTCAGTAAAAGAAAAAGATTTATATATCTTACAGAAAAAAGTCAACTACAAACCTGTAATTGAATCACCAGACGGAAAAGTAAAAGCAGAAGTTCGACTACTTGCCGTTTGGAAAAAAGATGAGCCATCTCCTACTCTAGTAACCAATTTGGTTCGATTAAGTCGTGGTGAAATGATTGGAGTAAAATTCAATAAAGACAAAGATTGGGTTGGCGGAACGGTTGGAATGTTTGAGAAATAAAATTCTATTTTATAACAATTTAATTTTGGGCAACTTTTAATCTTATTATGATATACACTAAATTGTTATATTTGGTGAAATACATTTTGAGTTTATTTTACCAAAACAGCTAATATAATAATATCTGTTTCGTATATTATAAGTTAGCTGCTATTTTACCCGAAACCTCCAAAAACCTAATGAAAACACAAAAATCAAAAGTCGAAAAATGGATATTTAGAATTGTAATTTTTTTAATTATAATTTTTTTATTTATAGCATATAATTTACGATTAATGGAAGTTGAAGACCGATATGGCGATTTGCAACAAATATATTGGAAATCTGAAAACGGAGATATTGCTTTTAATAAACTTAACTCAACTTCAGCAATTATTGAAAAAGATTGGAAACGAATTTATGTTAAAATAAACGGAAAACTAATAGACATTGATGAATGGCTTGATCCAAATAATAGTTACAATTTTGATTTGGCAATTTACCGCCCAAACAGAAACTGGGAAAAGCAAAAGAAACTTAATCAAATAGAAATAGAAAACGGAATTAGAAACTCAAGTTTGGAATTTATTACTTATTTGAAATTTAAATATTAAAAACCAGGAGCTAACAGCAGTTTCAAGAAATGGCGAAAAATGTGGTAAATTGATGTATTTCTTTCGCAAGAAATAGTATCTTAGTGGAAAATATGCGGTTACGAAGTTCGCCACTTCTTGAAGACGCGAAACGTTGGTAGAAAGCAGCACAAAATTGCACTCAAATAATGAAGTAAAATTAGTTCAATGAAAAAATATAATTTGATTTATTTGAAATCCGGAATGATGCTAAGTAAAAAACAATTTGAATCTTGGGAAGATATTCAAGCCTTCTATGAAGATTATATGGCATCTTTGAATTTCGAAACAATTGAAAACGTTAATGAGTATTTAAGTTTAGAATATAAACTTGAAAAAGAAATTGTAGAAAAATTGACTGAGAATATTTACCTTCAGGAAAATGAGATTGAACTAGTATTCTAAAAATTTAAAGATGGAATCAAGATTAATTTACGAATCAAACAAAACTTATTTAAACCATGTTGAATGGATAAAAGCCGAAAATACAGAAAGTGAGTGGAGTTTTTTTGGGAATGATAAAAATATTGGAGAAATACAAATTCGGAAAATTATCGATGAAAATTTCGATGACGAAAATCTCTATTTTGTGTTATCTAGAAATGAATCATCAGAAATGAATAAAATTGAACTTGTAAAAAAAATATCAAAAGTTTTTAGAGATTATAATTTTACTGTTTGGAACAACAATTTTAGAAAAGTAGTTGAATTTAATAAAGTTGGAATTTATCGAAATGGAATAAATGCTAGCTACTAACAGCCGTTTCAAAAAATGGCTACAAATGTGCTAAATTCATGTATTTCTTTCGCAAGAAATAGTATCTTAGTGGAAAATATACCGTTACAAAGTTTACCATTTATTGTAGCTGCTAAACATTATCCTAATGCAACTTCTTAACCGCTTCTTGTTGTGCCGAAGTAGCAAAATCTGTAATCAATCGTTCTGCATAAACATCTAATAATTCTCTTATTCTTGCGTGTTTATCGCTTTTTACAATTAGTCCAGCATGATAATCTAAAGGAACTCGAAAACATACTTCTTCATCATTAAATTCTGATAAATCGGGATGCTGAAACTTGGATAAAGTCAATACAATTCCTGCAAATTCTTTTTTGACTTTTGGTAGTTTGTATTTTTTTTCTTTAGCCAAAGCGTCTTCAATAGCTGCCCATTCTGCCCATAAATTAATATCGGAAGCTGCATGAACCATTTCTGCTAAATGCGCGCCACCAACTCGTGAAGCCGTTTCTAGAAAATAAATTTTTCCATCTTCTTCACATTTTATGAATTCTGCATGAGAAGCACCGTGTTTTAATCCGAAACCTTTTATAACTAGCTCATTAACTCGTTTTATTTCTTTATCGTCAGCTGAATTATAATCGATATTGGCACTTCTAAAAATACCACCGCCTTGTGAAATTTCCATTGGAGTTGCTAAATATTGAGAGGTCAAACTAAACAAAATCTTTCCGTCAAAAACCAAACTATCACAATGAAAAACAGCTCCGGGACGAAATTGCTCCACCAAATATTTAGTGCGATTCGCACCTAATTCATGTATGTTTTTCCACAAAGATTCTTTATCGAAAACTTTAATAATTCCAGATGCAGATGCTTCTGAACGAGGTTTTAAAACCCAAGGAGCAGCGACATTATCGGCAAAAGTATTGATGTCTTCATCATTAAAAAGCGAACTAAATTGCGGATTGGAAATTCCTTTACTTTTAGCTTGCATTCTCATGGCAAGTTTATCTCTAAAGTATCTACCAGTAGTTTGACCCATTCCATCTATTCGGAGGTTTTCACGTAAAAACGTCGCTTTTTCAACATCAAAATCATCTAAAGCTACAATAGCATCAATTTTTTTGTGACGCATTAAATCGGAAACTCCAGCCAATAAATCGTTCAAATTCCAATCGACATCTTGTCCAGGCATGAAAAATATTTCATCAATATATTCAAACGCCCAAGGCTTATCTCGCAATTTTTCTGAAGTAATTAAAAACACTCGATTGCCTAATTTCTTCAAATTAATCAAGAAATCATTTCCTTTAAAGTAATTGGAAATACAGATGTAATTTTTGATTGGATGTTCCATAAGTTATAGATTTTCAATAAATTTAGTAATCAAATGCACGCCAAAAGCTGTTGCATGTTTAGTTTTTGCAAATTCATCATCGCCAAATGCTACTCCAGCAACATCAAGATGTGCCCAAGAAGTGTGATTATCCGTAAAATGTTCTAAAAATTTAGCTGCCGAAATCGCGCCTGCAACAGGTTTACCCGAATAGTTTTTGACATCTGCAATTTCGCTATCAATATCACCTTTATACGAATCCCACAAAGGTAATTGCCACAATCGCTCACCAATTGCATCACCGGAAAACTGCAAATTTCTTGACAAATTTTCATTATTAGTAAAAAGTGCGCCACATTCGTAACCCAAAGTTGCTACCGAACTTCCTGTTAATGTTGCTATATCAATAACGGTTTCAGGTTTGTAATTTTTTATCAAATACGACAAACCATCCGCAAGAATCAATCTTCCTTCGGCATCAGTATCAATAATTTCAATGGTGCTTCCGCTGTAACTTTGAATTACATCACTTGGTAAAAACGATTTGGCATCAACCGAGTTCTCACATGCCGGAACAATTGCAGTTACACGATAAGGTAATTTCAAATCGGCAATCAATTGCATTGCTCCAAGAACAGCGCCACCGCCAGCCATATCACATTTCATGTGTACCATTCCAGCTGTTTTAATATTCAATCCGCCAGTATCAAAAGTTACGCCTTTTCCAACCAAACCAATATGTTTTTTGGCATTTTCAGGTTGGTAACCCATGATTATAAATTGCGATTCACGTTCGCTTCCTTGTCCAACAGCTTGAAAAGAATGCAATCCAATTTCTTTAGATTTTTGGTTTCCGAAAACTTCGACTGAAAATCCGTATTTTTTTCCAGCTTCAATTGCCCAATTTGATAAATATTTTGGTGTAATTTTATTTGGAGGTAAATCAACTAAACTATACGTTTCTAGTTGCGCATTGGCAATTTTAATTCCTTTTTCAACTGCTTTTTGAACGTCGTTTTCAGAAACTATTTCTATAGTAAAATTATCATTTGTAAGTGAATGTGCTTTTTTATCTTTCTTATAATGTCCTAAATTATAGGTTCCTAAAACTAATCCAGAAATCGCAGCTTCTACATTTTCATCGTTAAATTTATTTGGAAAAACAATCGAACATTTAGTATCAAAATAAACACTTTGCTTAGCAGAAATTCGTCTGAAAATCGTTTTAATAGTTTTATAATCTGGTGATTTTCCTAAACCAACAAACACTAAATGTGCTTCTCCTTTTTGTAAAATATAACTGCTGTCTTTCTTTCCAGAAAACAATTTGGAAGACAAAGAAACATCTTGAAATTTGACATCAGAATCGGATTCGTAAACTGGAATTATAATTAAACCATCTAAAGAAGTTAAATTATTTATATAATTGATTTTCATTAATTTAATTTAAAATTTATTATTCTTCTTTGTTGCTATAAAACAACCATTCAATCGCTTTCGGAAACTCATCACTCCAATACACTTCATTGTGTTTTCCTTCCATATTAATGCTCAGTCTAATTTTCATTTTATCAGATAAACTGTCTTTTTTAAGCAATCTTTTCTTAAAATTTTTGACATGATCAATCATTGTTTCACTTTCATCGCCGCCAGCATAAAGGTAAATTCGAGTATCTTGAGCTTCTTCCATATCCAAAAAAGATAATTTTATTTTTGGCACAACCCAAAGCGATGGCGAAAAAATCATCAATTTTCCAAACACTTCTGGATACATAATGCCAGAGAAAATGCTAACTAATCCACCCATTGAACTTCCACCAATTCCTGTATTTTCACGTTCGGGTTTGGTTCTGAAATTATCATCTATAAATGGTTTTAAAGTATCAGTTAAAAATCGAATGTACTTTTTACCTTGACCGTTTCCTAAAACTGTATTTCCAACATTATATTCTTTAATTCTATCTTTTTCAGCATGTTCAACAGCAATAACAATAATTTTTCCGATATTGTATTCCGACATTACTGCCAGTTTTTTATCGATTTCCCAATTACCGTATTTTGCCTTTTCATTGAATAAATTTTGAGCATCTTGCAAATACAAAACCGGATAATTCTCGGTAGAAGTTTCATAATCATAAGGCAATAATGCCCAAACTCTTCTGGTTTTATTTAATTGCGGAATTTCAAATTCTTCAGAAATCAACTTCACAATTGGAAGAAAATTAGGTTTAAATGGCAACCAATTTCTTCTCCATTTGGCAACGTGCTCTTTTCTCACGCCATTTTGCTGTTCGCACGAACGATTTTCGGTTCGATTACCATATTTATCAATCTCAACTTCACTCCAATCGCCTCTTGTAAATTTATAAAGCAATTCTTTAGGATATTTAAAATCGTGTTCAAACTTAAAATGATACAATCCTTGACCGACTTTCTCCATTTCAAATTTCTTGTCTTGCGTAACCCAATTATTGAAATTTCCAGAAATATAAACTGGTCGTTCATCATCTTCATCAGTAGTCAATATAATATTAAGATGTGGCTCTATAATTGGCGTGTTTTGTTCTTTATTAGAAGTTTCTAATTCTGATGTCATTATAATTTAATTTGTAAAAATGTAAATATACTTTTTTGAATAATGGTATTAAAATTTTTACATCTCAAATTTCAACTTTTATTAAATAGTAATTAATGAATCACTTTTGTTAATATAAATCCATTTTTAATTCAATTTTTAATTATTATTTTAAGAAATTTTGAATAAATTAGCGACTTTAAAATTTACAAATATATCCAATGAAAAATACAGCTTTAACGCACATTCACGAAAGTTTGGGAGCAAAAATGGTTCCGTTTGCAGGTTATAATATGCCTGTTTCTTACGAAGGAGTAAATGCCGAACACGAAACGGTTAGAAATGCAGTTGGTGTTTTTGATGTTTCGCACATGGGAGAATTTCTACTTTCGGGTGAAAATGCATTGGCTTTGATTCAAAAAGTAACTTCAAATGATGCTGCAATTTTAGAAATTGGAAAAACACAATACTCTTGTTTGCCTAATAAAACTGGCGGAATTGTTGATGATTTGATCGTTTACAAAATAAAAGAAGAGCAATATTTATTGGTTGTAAATGCATCCAATATCGATAAAGATTGGGATTGGATTTCGTCTTTCAACGATTTAGGAGTTGATATGAAAAATCTTTCAGACGATTATTCTTTACTCGCAATTCAAGGTCCAAAAGCTGTTGAAGCAATGCAATCACTTACTTCGATAGATTTATCAGTTATAAAATATTACCATTTTGAAGTAGCTGATTTTGCTGGGATCGAACACGTAATTATTTCGGCAACTGGTTATACTGGTTCGGGTGGATTTGAAATTTATTGCAAAAATTCGGAAGTAGAACAAGTTTGGAATAAAGTTTTCGAAGCTGGAAAAGCATTCGGAATCAAACCTGTAGGATTGGCAGCTCGTGATACATTACGTTTAGAAATGGGATTTTGTTTGTATGGAAATGACATCAATGACTCGACTTCTCCATTAGAAGCTGGATTAGGATGGATTACAAAATTCACTAAAGAATTCACAAATTCAGAAAATTTAAAAGCTCAAAAAGAAGCCGGAGTTTCTAGAAAATTAATTGGTTTCGAATTGATTGATAGAGGAATTCCACGTCACGACTACGAAATTGTTGATGCTGACGGAAATAATATCGGAATTGTAACTTCTGGTACACAAGCACCAAGTTTAGGAAAAGCAATCGGAATGGGTTATGTAAAAACTGAATTTGCTGCAGTTGATTCTGAAATTTTCATACTTATTAGAGATAAAAAAATAGCCGCTAAAGTGGTGAAAATGCCGTTTTATAAAAAGTAATCAATTGCAATTTCAATGAATATTTTTTTATAATTTTATTTTATTACATTTGATTTTCAAAATAAATCGTTTGAAGGTACCTTTATTAGTCATTTTTTTAATTCCATTATTTAGCTTTTCGCAAAATGAGGTTAAGCCTTGCGAAATAATTTCTCAAATAAATACAATTATTAAAGACCAGCATTATCGCCCAAAAGCTATTGATGACAGTTTGTCTGTGTATGTATTTGAATCTTTCTTAAAAGAATTAGATAAAAACAACCGACTTTTTACAGAAGCTGAAATTAATAATTTAACGAAATACAAACTTAAATTAGACGATAATATTCTAGAAAATAATTGTGATTTCTTAAATGTTTTTTACACCACTTATTCAAATGCAATTTCAAGACTTGATGGAATTATTGAAAATTTAAAAAAAGAACCTTTTGATTATAACGGAAAAGAAACAATACAGTTTTCTAAAAAAGCATTTCCGTATTTAAAAGATATTGTTGAGTTAAAAAAAGCACACAAAAAAAGTATGCTTTATTTTATTTTAAATGATATTTCTAAAACGAGTAAAAATAAAGATTCTTTATCCGCTAATTTTGATAAACTTTCTAAAATTTCTAAAGAAAAAATTTTTGAAATCTATTCTTGTAAAATTTCAAGTTTGCAATTAACTAAAAAAGAATTTAATTCTAAATTCATTCGTATTTATTGCTCTTATTTCGATCCACATACCGAATATTTTTCTGAAAGTGAAAAATCAAGTTTTCTTTCTGCGGTAAGTGCTGATAATTTAACTTTCGGAATCATGATTTCATCAAAAGATAAAGATGAAATGATTGTTGATGCCATATTGCCAGGAAGTTCAGCCTATTTTTCAGAAAAAATTAAAGTTGGTGATCAAATCTTAAAAATTAAATATTTAAATGAAGAGTATCCAATATCATGTTCTTCGGTAAAAAAAGTTCATGAAATTTTTAGTTCAAGCGAATATAAAAATGTAGAATTTACTTTAAGAAAAAAAAGCGGTGAAACCTATACAGTTAATTTAGTTAAAAAGGTTTTGAAAGATTATGATAACGGTGTTTATAGTTATGTAATTGAAAAAGGCGGAAAAAAAATAGGCTATTTAAAAATTCCAAGTTTTTATGCCAACTTTGAAAACGGAAAAACTAATGTTAGTGATGATGTTGCTAAAGAAATTGTCAAACTTCAAAAAGATGCTATTGATGGTTTAATAATTGATTTGCAAAATAACGGTGGTGGTTCAATGAATGAAGCAATAAAATTAAGTGGTTCGTTTATTGATATTGGTCCAGTGGCAATTTTAAAAAGCAGAAACAATACCGAAACGGTTAAAGATCCTAATAGAGGAAGCATATTTACCGGACCAATAGTGATTTTGATTAATGGTTTTTCTGCTTCAGCAAGTGAATTTTTTTCAAATGCTATGCAAGATTACAAAAGAGCTATTATTATTGGTGCAAAATCTTATGGAAAAGCTTCTGTTCAAAGCGTTATTCCAATTAAAGAAGGAAACAATCCTGACGAATATCTCAAATTGACTATTCAAGCATTTTATAGAATTACCGGAAAAAGTAATCAAACAACTGGAATAACACCTGATATTGAAATTCCATTACTTTTTGATAAACAAATGCCTAGAGAAAGTATAAATAAAACGGCTTTAAAAAATGAATCTGTTGATGCTGTTTTACGATTTAATGAGTTTTCAAATCCTTTTAGAATTGATGCAATTGAAGCTAGCAAAAAAAGGATAAATTTGGATACTAATGCCAAAGCAATTTCGGCATTAAATGTTAGAATAAATAAATTTTATGATTTTGAAGGAGCGCCAATTTTATTGAACTTTAACTCTGTTTTTGATGAAGTAAGTAAACTAAATTTACTTTGGAAAGAGATAAATACTCAATCTGAAATTATATATCCAATAAATGTGGAACGAAATTCAGTTGATATTGAAAATCAACAATTTGATGAATATTTAAAAAGTAGTACAACTAAACGAATTAAAGAAATTAAAACCAATTTACATATTACCGAAGCAGTAAACATTATTAATGATTTAAAAAAATAAATTATGAAACTAAAATTGACGTTATTCTTACTTTTTATTTCTTGTTGTAGCATGATGGCTCAAGAATTTAAAACTCCAGTAGAATATTTGACTTATATAAATAAAGAGCAGGAAACAATTTCAAAAAGTACTTGGAAATATACATCAGCTGTAGCTCATTCAAAAAATGCACGTAAAATTGACAATACAAGAAAGCAATTAGTAAAAACAATTGAAGCTAGTAAAAAGAAGATTAGTGAATTAAAAAATGGTTACAAAGGCGATGTTGAATATCAGAATCAAGTCATTCAATATTTTGATTTTTGTCAAAAGAATTTGAATGAGGAATATGATAAAATCATAAATATGCAAGAAGTAGCCGAGCAATCTTATGATGCGATGGAAGCTTATTTGCTAGCGCGAGATTTAGTTAATGAAAAATTAGATTCTGAAAATGAAAAAGCTCAAAATGCATTTACTTCATTTGCGTTAAAATATAAAATTACAATTTCAGGCGGAGAATCTGAATTAGGAAAAAAAATGAAAATTTCTAACGAAGTTTTCGATTATCATACCGCTATGTATTTAATATTTTTCAAAACAAATTATACCGATTTAAATCTATCGCTAGCAATCAAAAATAAGGATTTAGCAGCCATTCAGCAAAATGCTAATGCTTTAATTCAATATTCAGATGAAGGTCTTGAAAAATTAAAATCTATCAAACCTTACAATGGTGATTCATCAATTCTTAATGCTACCAAAAAAACACTTGAGTTTTATAAAAAAGAAGCTCAAAAATTTGTTCCAAAATTAGTTTCTTTTATAATGTTCAACGATAAATTTGAGAATGCTAAAAAAACTATGGAATCTAAATCAGATAAAGATAGAACCAAAGAGGAAGTTGATAATTATAATGCGATGGTGAAGCAAGTAAATAAAGAAATTGAAACTTACAATAAAGAGAATAACAGTAATTTTCAAGAAAAAAGTACTATAATAAATGATTGGAATTCAACAGGAGAAAGTTTTATTTCAAATCATGTTCCTGAAAATTAATATTGAATTTTGAAATTGAAATTGAAAAAAGTACTTTTGCAAATTGAAAATAAGAAATAAATAATTTTTAAATTCAATATCAATGTTGAATATTGAAATACATAATTAGAAATGGGAAGAGCATTCGAATTTAGAAAAGGTAGAAAAATGAAACGTTGGTCAGCAATGGCTAAAGCGTTTACACGTATTGGAAAAGATATTGTAATGGCAGTAAAAGAAGGCGGTCCAAATCCGGAAGCCAACTCTCGTTTGCGTGCTGTGATTCAGAATTCTAAGGCAGTAAATATGCCAAAAGAAAACGTTGAAAGAGCCATTAAAAAAGCAACCGATAAAGATACTGCAAACTATAAAGAGCAACTATTTGAAGGTTACGCACCACACGGAATTGCAATTTTGATAGAAACAGCAACTGACAATAATAATAGAACGGTTGCCAACGTGAGAAGTTATTTCAATAAATGTAACGGAACTTTAGGAACGCAAGGTTCTGTTGAATTTATGTTTGATCACACGTGCAATTTCAGAATTCCAAACAATAATCAAGATATTGAAGAATTAGAATTGGAATTTATCGATTTTGGTGCAGAAGAAATTTTTGCTGATGAAGATGGAATTCTAATCTACGCACCTTTTGAAAGTTTTGGAGCAATACAAAAAGAATTAGAATCTCGCGGAATCGAAATTTTATCTTCTGGATTTGAGAGAATTCCACAAATTACAAAAAAGTTAACTCCAGCTGAAATGGCTGATGTTGAAAAATTAATTGAAAAAATGGAAGAAGATGATGACGTTATGAACGTTTATCATACAATGGATGAATCGGAATAGATTTGATTTAAGATTTTAAATTAAAACTTCAAGGAAACTTGGAGTTTTTTTTATTTTATATTTTATTGAAAATTAACAACTTATGAAGGATGCTAAAAATAAATGTTCTTTTTTATGTAACATTTAATAAGTGCATTCGTATAATAACAGATTTCAAAATAGAACCAATTCTAAAATGACACAGAGGTGTTGTAATTTCAAAACGCAAATAAATAATTTACTTTATTCATAGTGTTAATGAATCTGAATTTACTATAATTTTTCTATCAATTCTACAAAAAATCAACCTTAACTTTATATAAATAATCATGACTGGAATTTTAGATTTTTGGTGGGTAATACTAATAGTGTTATCAATTGTTCTTTACAAATTTGTTTTAAGAGTTTTCTTTGGAATGGTAATAGTTCCCGAAGATAAAATTGGTTTAATTACCAAAAAATTTGTGCTTTTTGGTTCCGATAAATCGTTGCCAGACGGACGTATTATAGCAACCAAAGGCGAAGCTGGTTATCAAGCTAAGACTTTAGCTCCAGGATTGTATTGGGGAATGTGGATTTGGCAATATTCTGTCGATATGACATCATTTACAATCATTCCCGAAGGAAAAATTGGATTGATTTTAAGTAAAGATGGAAAGGAAATTCCAACAGGACGAATTTTGGCAAGAAAAATTTCAAGTGATAACTTTCAAGATGCAGAAGCTTTCTTAAATAATGGCGGACAAAAAGGTCGTCAAACGGCATTCATTACAACTGGTTCTTATAGAATTAACACCTTTATTTTCGAAATTGTAATTGTTGATCAAGTAAAAATTTACGAAAACATGATTGGAATTGTAACAGCTTTAGATGGAGAACCAATTCCTGACGGACAAATTGCAGGAAAAAATGTTTCCAATCACAACAATTTTCAAGATTTTGACATGTTTCTTGAAGCTGGCGGAAACCGTGGATTGCAACCTCAAGTTATGTTAGCTGGTTCTTATTACATCAATTCTTGGGCAATTCAAATTGAACAAAATCCAATGACAGATGTGCCAATTGGATACGTTGGCGTTGTAATTTCCTATATAGGTGAAGATGGTTTAGACGTTACAGGTGAACATTTTAAACATGGAAATATTGTTTCTAAAGGTCAACGTGGTGTTTGGATGGAACCACTTGGACCAGGAAAATATGCATTGAATAAATATACAACCAAATTAGAATCGGTGCCAACAACCAATTTAGTTTTGAATTGGGCTGATGCTCGAAGCGAATCACACAATTTAGACCATAATTTATCTACAATTACGGTTCGTTCTAAAGATGGTTTTCCGTTTAATTTAGATGTTTCACAAATTATTCATGTACCAGCAAACGAAGCTCCAAAAGTAATTGCGCGTTTTGGAAGTATGACCAACTTGGTTTCGCAAGTTTTAGAACCTACAATTGGTAATTATTTTAGAAATTCGGCTCAAGAAAGTGATGTAATTTCATTCTTAAGTACAAGAAAAGAGCGTCAAGAATCAGCTAAAAACCATATTAAAGTAGTTTTGGATGAATACAATGTAAATGCAGTTGACACATTGATTGGAGACATTGTTCCACCCGATTCATTAATGAAAACTTTAACTGATAGAAAAATTGCTGAAGAAGAGCAAAAAACCTATCAAACTCAAAAAATGGCGCAAGAACAACGTCAAGGAATGGAAAAAGAAACTGCAATTGCCGACATGCAAAAAGAAATTGTAAAAGCATCTCAAAGTGTTGAAATTGCTCAAAGAACTGCCGATGCAACCGTAAAAAAAGCCGAAGGTGACGCTACAAGTTTAAAACTAAATGTAAATGCCGAAGCTGAAGCTACAAAAATGAGAGCTAATGCAGAAGCTGAGGCAACAAAAGCAAGAGCTGGTGCACAAGCTGAGGCAACAAAATTAAACGCTAGTGCCGAAGCTGAAAAAATTTCTAAAACTGGTTTAGCCGAAGCTGAAAAAATTATGGCAATTGGTAAATCGACTGCTGAAGCTTATCAATTACAAGTTTCTGCAATGGGTGAAGATAATTTTGCTAAATATAAAATTACCGAAGAAATTGGTAAAGGAAATATAAAAGTTATTCCAGACGTATTAATTTCAGGTACAAGTGGTTCCGAAGGTGGAATTAGTGGGTTGTTAGGAATGAAACTCATGGAAATGATGGATACGAAAAAAGATTCTGAAAGTCCAAAAAAGAAATAAACAATTTCTAATAAAATTAAAATCCGTTTTGTGAAAGCAAAACGGATTTTTTTTGAAGAAAATTAAGAATTTGATAAAATAATTATTATTTATAAAAATATTTTTATACCTATCCCAACCTTTATTAAAAAAAACACATCTTATAAGAAACTAAATACTTTAAAGATGGAAAAAATTAACATTCAAATCGACAAACCATGTGCTGAGAATTTCAAAACCTTTAAAAAAACCGATACAGGCGGATTTTGTAATTCATGTAAAAAAAACGTTGTAGATTTTACTAAAATGAGCGACCAAGAAATTCTTAATTATTTTAGTAGTGAAAAAAATAAAACCTGTGGATTATTTCTTGAATCACAATTAAAAAGTTATTCGAGTCCTAATTCTTCATTAAACAAGCCAAAGTCAAGTGCTTTTACCTCAAGTGTTTTTGGTATTTCGCTATTATCAATTTTATCATTTAATAATAGCTTTTCTCAAGAAAAAACTAATACAAATGAAACCGTTAAAGTAGAAAATGGTTCTAGTAAACAAGATTCTGATTCAGTAAATCTTGATGAAAAATTTACAGTTAGTGGAATTGTTTCAGATAAATCTGGACCATTACCTGGAGCAAATATCTATTTTAAGAATGAAAATATTGGAACAAGTACAGATATTGATGGTAAATTTACTTTTCCAAAAAAACTAAAAAATGGAGATGTATTAATTGTAACATTTGTTGGTTATGAAAATAAGCAAATCATAGTTAAAAATGAAAATGAATCAATAACTATGATTTATGATGTTAAACTTGACAACTGCCAAAGAATCATGATGGGAGCAGTTGCTACAAATAAAGTTTATAAATCTAAAAAAACAGTATTTCAAAAAATAAAATCTTTATTTACAAATGATTAAGTGGATTTTTTTGGTCATATCATTAATAAGTCAGTTAAAAATTGAGGCACAAATTTCAGATTTTAAAAATATAAATTTTAAAAATGCTGATGCAATTGCCTATTCTTATAAAGGTAATGATTTATCTAATCTGCCTGGACTTGCTCGTAATCTCACTCATAATTTGCCCTCTGATGTTGAAAAATTTAGATCTATATATACATGGGTTAGCACCAATATTGAATGTGATTATACAGGATGTAAAAAAAATATCACAAAAAGAAGTAGATATCAAAATGATAGTTTAGAACGAAACAAATGGGATAAATCATTTAGCAATCAGGTTTTTATAAAACTTATAAAAGAAAAGAAAACGATTTGCACTGGTTATGCTTATTTAGTCAAAACCTTAGCTAATTTAGAAAATATTAATTGCGAAATCATTGATGGTTTTGGACGAAATGAAAGTTCAATAGATTCAGAATTAAAATTTCCTAATCATTCATGGAATGCTGTTCAACTCAATAATAAATGGTATTTGTGTGATGCAACTTGGTCTAGTGGTGCTTATAATTTAAGTAAATTTACTTTTGAATTTAATTATAATGATGGTTATTTTTTAGCCAATCCTGAATTGTTCGCAAAAGATCATTATCCTAATGACAATTCGTGGCTTTTGTTAAGTCAAAAGCCATTGTTTTCTGAATTTTTAATAGCTCCAATTGTTTATGATAATGCTTATAAGTATGCGGTTTTTCCAATTGAGCCATCAACAATGAATGTAGAAGTTAAAAAAAATGAAGAAACTATATTCATCTTAAAAGAGATAAAGACCACTGATATCAATTCTATTTTTTTACAAATTAATTACGGAAGCAGTATTGAATTTGTCAAACCAAAAACAGAACTTTTAAAAAATGATAGGATAAAAATAAATTATACTTTTAACAATATAGGCACCTATGATGTACATATTAATTTGGGAATTCATCCAATATGTACTTATGTGGTTAAAGTAAAAAGTGCAAAATAGCTATTTTTTTAATAGATTAAAGTCCGTTTTGTAAAAACAAAGCGGATTTTTATTTTCACAAAACTTTATAATTTGTAAAATATTTAACAAGTTATAAATTCCTTACTTTTACAAGAAAAAAATGGCTCGATTCGTAGAAAACGATTTACCAAAAGTAAAACTTAGTGCAAGTTCTTTAAATAAAGCAATTTTAATATTCAAATACGCAGGAAATAACAAATGGAAATTCTACGTTGGTTTAGTTTTTCTGTTGCTAACAGGAGCAACGGCCTTAGCATTTCCAAAATTATTAGGAATGTTAGTCGATTGTGTGAATGCTAAAGATTTGAATAAAGCTACAAACATTGCACTTGGATTGATGGTTATTCTATTTTTACAATCCATTTTTTCATTCTTTAGATTATCCTTATTCATCAATTTTACTGAAAATACGCTCGCAAATATTCGATTGGCATTGTACAGCAATTTGATAAAGTTGCCAATGACCTTTTTCTCTCAAAAGCGTGTTGGAGAACTAAACAGCAGAATAAGTTCCGATATTACACAAATTCAAGATACACTAACCACAACAATTGCTGAATTTTTACGTCAGTTTATTTTGATTATTGGTGGTATTATTTTTCTAGCAACCATAAGTTTGAAATTAACCTTAATGATGCTTTCTATCGTTCCAGTTGTGGCGGTTGCGGCAGTTATTTTTGGTAGATTTATACGTAAATTTTCAAAGAAAGTTCAGGATCAAGTTGCCGAAAGTCAGGTAATTGTAGAAGAAACCTTGCAAGGAATTACCAATGTGAAAGCTTTTGCAAATGAGTGGTATGAAATTGCACGTTACAAAGGAAAAATTAATGAAGTGGTAAAAACAGCCATCAAAGGTGGAATTTATCGTGGATATTTTGCTTCTTTTATTATATTCTGTTTGTTCGGAGCTATTGTTGCAGTAGTTTGGTATGGTGTTAATTTATGTATTAGTGGCGAAATTAAAGGCGTCGGCGAATTGATTTCATTCGTTTTATATTCTACTTTTATTGGAGCATCTTTTGGTGGAATTGCGGAATTATATGCTCAAATTCAAAAAGCAGTTGGAGCAACCGAACGTGTTTTCGAATTATTAGATGAAACTCCAGAAAAAATAAATTCAAATCAAAATCAGAATACTGAAAAGATTAAAGGAAATGTTTCTTTCAAAAACGTACAATTCAGTTATCCTTCACGACCAGAAATTCAGGTTTTAAAAGAGGTTAATTTTACGGCAAATTTTGGTCAAAAAATTGCAATTGTTGGTCCGAGTGGTGCTGGAAAATCAACTATCTCTTCGCTCCTACTTCGATTTTATGATATTGAAGGCGGACAAATTTTAATTGATGATAAAAATATTTATGATTATGATTTAGAGCAACTTCGTGGCAATATGAGTATTGTTCCGCAAGATGTTATTTTATTTGGTGGAACAATTCGTGAAAACATTGCTTACGGAAAACCAAATGCTACCGAAGAAGAAATTCTAATTGCAGCTAAACAAGCTAATGCTCTAGATTTTGTAAACGGTTTTCCAGAGAAATTTGAAACTTTAGTTGGTGAACGTGGTATCAAACTTTCTGGTGGACAGCGCCAACGTATTGCAATTGCACGTGCTTTATTGAAAAATCCAAGTATTTTAATTTTAGACGAAGCCACATCATCTTTGGATAGCGAAAGTGAAAAATTAGTACAACAAGCTTTAGAAACTTTAATGGAAGGAAGAACGAGTATCATTATTGCACATCGACTTTCAACGATAAGAAGCGCTGATGCAATTTTAGTGCTAAACGATGGAAAAATTGCCGAAAAAGGAACACATAAAGAACTACTTGAAATAGAAAATGGTATCTATAAAAACTTGAGCAATTTGCAGTTTAGTGAGTATTAGGTTTAAGACCGCAAATTCGCAAATTTAAAGGAAAATAATTTGCGAATTTGCGGTAAATAAAAATCCCAAGCTACTAACTCGGGATTATTATTTTTTTATTTACCTTTTCGTCTATCTCTCTCAGTTTTCAATAAATTCAATTCGCGACTAGTTTGTCCAGCAACGGAAGTATTTTCCTCGGCACGACGAATCAAGTAAGGCATCACATCGCGTACTGGTCCGAATGGTAAATATTTAGCAACATTATAACCATTTTCGGCTAAATTGTAACTAATATTATCACTCATTCCGTACAACTGTCCGAACCAAATGCGGTGATCATTTTTAGAAATTCCGTTGGAAGCTTGCATTTCCATTAACTTATACGAACTTTCTTCGTTATGAGTTCCTGCAAAAATTGACATTTTATCAATATGTTGCATCATGTAATTTACAGCAGCATTAAAATTGTCATCGGTAGCTTGTTTGGAGGAACAAATGGGTGTTGGATAACCTTTTTCTTCAGCTCTTTTATGTTCTTTTTCCATGTAAGCACCACGAACCAATTTCATTCCAATATAAAAACCTTCTTTTTTGGCTCTTTCATGAAGTGACTTTAAATAATCCAATCTGTCCCAACGATACATTTGTAACGTGTTGAAAACTATCGTCTTATCTTTATTATATTTACGCATCATTTCTTCGACCAAATCATCTGCTGCATCTTGCATCCAACTTTCTTCGCCATCAATTAATAGTGCCACATTTTTAGAATGTGCAGTTTTACATATAATTTCAAAACGTTCTTTGATTCTATTCCATTCATCATTTTCAGCATCAGAAAGTGGTTGCTTCTCGCCTACTTTAGTATATAAATCCAGTCTACCTAAACCAGTTGGTTTAAAAACTGCAAACGGAATGGCCTGACGCTCTTTAGCAAATTCAACTGTTTTTAAGGTCATTTCAAGCGCAGCATCAAATTGTGCTTCTTCTTCTTTACCTTCAACTGAATAATCTAATACCGACGAAACGCCTTTGGTAAACATATTATCAACTACTTTAAGACAGTCAATTTCATTTACACCACCACAAAAATGATCAAAAACAGTAGCGCGAATCAATCCATCAACTGGTAAATGTGCTTTTAATGCAAAATTTGTTACCGCAGTTCCAATTCGAACTAATGGCTCGTTGGAAATCATTTTAAAAAGAAAATACGCTCTGTCTAATTCGGTATCGCTTTTCAAAGAGAAAGCAACTTTGGTATTGTTGAATATTTTGTCCATTGAAATACTATTAATTATGCAAATATAAATAGAGTTTTAGAATATTTTTTATGATTTTAACCACAAATTCCTATAAATTTTATTTTTATCATAATCTGAAGCTTGTTTTTCAATATTGAAGTATCGGTTTCCTCGTGGATCATTTCCTACTCCAGCCAAATAGGCCCAATTTCCCCAATTACTACAAACATCATAATCAATTAGTTGTTGTTCAAAATAAGCTGCACCATAACGCCAATCGAGTTTTAAATCGTTACATAGATAACTCGCTACATTTTGACGCCCACGATTGCTCATAAATCCTGTTAATTTCAATTCTATCATGTTGGCATCAACAAAATCAACTCCAGTTTCGCCATTAATCCATTCTTGTAATTGATGTGTATTGTGTTTGTTAACTGGAATTCCTTTATTTTGAATTCCAGCTTGTTGAAAAAATTTAGCATTGTATTTTTTCATCATAAATCGGAAATAATCACGCCAAAGCAATTCAAAAACCAACCAATAAGTCGATTCATTGGCTCCGAATTTTAATTCATACTTTTTGAGCTCATCATAAATAAATCTCGGCGAAATACACCCCAAAGCCAACCAAGCAGAAAATTTAGACGAATAATCTGCTCCAACCAATCCGTTGCGAGTTTCCTTGTATTCTGAAATACATTTGGTATCAAAAAAATAATGATTTAACCTATTGATTGCTTCGGTTTCGCCACCTTTGAATTGTAAAACGGCTCTTGAATCAATTGGTAAAAATTCCAATCCTAATTCTTCTAAAGTTGGTAATTGTAAAGCTTCAATCGTAGGAGATTTGATTGCTTTTGGTTCTTCAAATGATACTCTGATAAAGGCATCTTTCTCCGTTTTTTTTCTGAAATTTGAAAATACATCTGGAATATCTTTTATCGAAAATGGTAAATCTTCTGCATGATACAATGTGCTCGTACTAAAAGTTTGCAATTCACATTTTAATTTAAAAAGCTCATTTTGAACTAACACTTCAGTTTGTTTTTCTTCATATGAAACTTCACGTTTTGCAAAAACTTTAGTTGCTTTATATTGTTGTACAATTTTAGGAATTTCAACTTCAGGTTTTCCTTTTAAAACTATCAATCCTGATCCTATTTTTCGTAAAGAAGCATCTAAATCAATTAATGATTCTAATATAAATTGAGTTCTAAAACTTCCTGTTTTTTTAAATCCAAATTCAGTAGTTTCGTAATGTGCTTCATCAAAACAATACACTGGAATAATTGATTTGCTTTGTGCAATTGCTTTTACTAATGTTTCGTTATCGTGTAATCTTAAATCGGTTTTAAACCAAACTATAGCAGTTTTCATAATTCTTTCTTTTAAACTTTTAAACTTTTAACTTTATAAACTTTAAAACATTTAAAGTTTTTTTACAGTTCATTTATATTTTTCAAATAATAATCCGCTTGTTGTAACAACGCAGTTTTGTCTTCGGTTTTCATTTTTCGCCAAACATTGTACATCATTCCGATTCGAGGATTTTTGCCTAATTTATCCTCATTTCTATCGTAAAAATTCCAATACAAACTATTAAACGGACACGCTTTTTCTCCTGTTTTGATTGCTTTTTTGTAAAAACAACTACCGCAATAATGGCTCATTTTATCTATGTAAGCAGCTGAACTTACATAGGGTTTTGTTCCTACAATTCCACCATCGGCAAACTGACTCATTCCTCTAGTATTAGTGATTTCAACCCATTCGAATGCATCAATATAAATTCCGAGATACCAAGCATCAATTTCGTCAGGATGAATTCCAGCCAATAATGCAAAATTCCCGGTAATCATTAATCGTTGAATGTGATGCGCATAAGCATAATTTAATGATTGATTTATTGCATCTTTCATACAATTCATTTTGGTTTTTCCGGTCCAAAACCAATCGGGCAATTTTTCTTGATTGTTGAAAAAATTCATTGAGGCAAACTCGGGCATTTTGTTCCAATAAATTCCACGCATGTATTCGCGCCAACCAATTATTTGACGCACAAAACCTTCCAACTGATTGAATTCTATTTCGTTTGGACGCTTTTGCCATTCTTCGATACACCTATTAATGACTTCTTTCGGAGAAATCATTTTTACATTCATCGAAAATGAAATTCTAGAATGATATAACGACCATTCATTTGGTGTCATTGCATCTTGATAGCTACCAAAAAGTTGCAAACATTCTGTAGCAAAAAAATCTAATAATTGTAATGATTGCTCTCTATTTATTGGCCAAACAAAGTTTTTAGCATCTATTGTTCCAATGGTTTTTACATCGGATTTTAAAATTTCATTGTAAATTTCTAAAACATTATTATTAAAAACTAATGGATTAATTGGTTTATGGTTTTTAGGTAATTTTTTTCGATTTTCGCCATCATAATTCCATTGACCTGTAAGCGGCTTATCGCCTTCCATCATGACATTGTGCTTTTTTCGCATTGCACGATAAAAACTTTCCATCAAATAGATTTTCTTACCTTCAAAAAAATCTCCTAATTCGTTTCGAGTTGTAAAAAAATGTTCGGAATCTATTACCGAATTTGTAATTGAAATTGATTCACAAAGATTTTTTAAATCTAAATCTACTCGGTATTCATCTGGAAATTGGTATTCAAAATGTGTGAAATTATATTTTAAAATTAAGTTTTGAATGTTTTTTTTAAATGATTGTAAGTTGTTTTCATCATTTAGATTAATATAGATAACTTTATGATTTTCAGAGATTAAATTATTTTTAAAACCTTGCATTGCTGCGAAAATTCCAACTACTTTTTGAATATGATGTTGGGCGTAATCGGTTTCTGTACGGATTTCCATCAATATATAAGTAACTGAATCATCTATAGTTTTAAACCATGAATGATTTGAATTCAATTGATCTCCGAGAATTAATCGTAACGTTTTTGACATTATATATTTTTTTTGGCGCAGATTCACAGATTTATACTGATTATAAATCTGTGAATCTGTGGCTATTTAATTTTATTCATTCTGCATTTATCACTACAATATTTTACTTCATCCCAAACTTTCTCCCATTTTTTTCGCCAAGTGAATGGTTTTTGGCAAATAATACAGGTTTTGGTTGGAAGGTTTTGCTTTTTTACTCCTTTCATTATTAAATTTTATTTCGTTTCCAATTAATTTCTATTGCCGAACCTTGTGCTAGAAATATTGATTTTGGTTGAATTTTATTCAAAAATGCAAAATCATTTCCGTACATTTTTTCAAAGTCACATTCAATTTTGCAATCTAAAATTTCATTTATTAACCAACTTGGATGCGCAATCTGATATTCCTCTGTGGTCGTATTGCTATATTTTGTATATCCGTAATAATGTTCAAAGATGTAGCTCTCAAAACTGTTTTCTTTCATTATTGTTGCATCATTTCTAGCAGTTAATTCAATACTATTCCATTTTTTATCAACCAACCATTCGTACTTAATTTCTTTAAGTTCATTTGTAAAATTCCATTTGTGACGTGTTGGAATAGTTGTGTAATGTTCTTTATATAAGTAATTTGCAAGCCAAGCAACAGCTTTGTACGGAACAGTTTCATTAATAAAAACACAACCTCGACGGATTTCATTACCTACTTTTCGATAAACATAAAATCGTAAATTAATTTCTTCAAAGGTTCCGAATTTATAAATTGGAATATTGAAAATTTTGGTGTTTTTAAACATAAATCCAACCAAACTAACGTATGATTTTCCATTAAAAGTGTCTAAATAAACTCCTTTAGGCAAATATTTTGATAAAATTTCAGGATCAATTTCATAATTTGCCATTACAATATTTTCCCAATTGGCTTTTAAAAAAACGCTCATTTCGATTTCTTTTTTGACATTCTATTTCTTGAAACTGAATTCGGGTTACTAACGTGTTTTTTCAAAATTCGTTTTCCTTCTTCTTTTACAGCATCTTGTTTGCGGAAACTCCAAACAATATCACTAGCGTATTTGCGAGTTTCATCAATATCCACAATAGGAAACGGATAATCCTTACCAATCTCACAGTTATAAAATTGTTGCTCGATAGGATTTAATTTCCATGGTTCATGAATTAGATTTGCTGGAATTTCAGCTAATTCTGGAACCCATTTTTTGATAAAAACTCCTTCTGAATCATGATCTTCTGAATTTTTTATCGGACTATAAATTCGTATCGTATTAATTCCGGTGGTTCCCGATTGCATTTGAATTTGCGGATAATGAATACCTGGTTCGTAATCTAAAAATTGTCGTGCCAAAAAATGCAATTCACGCCAATCTTGCCATAAATTAAATGTAAAAAAAGAAACAACCATCGCTCGCATTCTGAAATTGATGTAACCAGTTTGAACCAAACATCGCATACACGCATCTACAATTGGAACGCCAGTTTTTCCTTCTTGCCACGCTTTTATGTAGGTTTCGTTTTTGGGTTTTATTAATCCGTCATAAGCACGATTTACGTTTTCAAATTCCATTCGGCATTCGTCTTCAAATTTTTGAATAAAATGACAATGCCAATGCAACCGAGAAACAAAATTTAGCATCGCTCTTTTATTGGGTGACGATTCATAAAACTGATTCGTATATTGATAAACCATTCGCATACTTATATTTCCATAGGTCAAATAAGGCGATAATCGGCTGCAACCTTTTCGGCTTAATTCGGGTTTAGAAATGTGTTTGCTATAATTTACGTGACGTTCTTTTGCAAAATTATCTAAATAGCGCCAAGCCCAATATTCGCCGCCTTGTTGGAAGTTTTTGTTACTAGTAGTAATCTCGTTTGGAAGTTCATTTCCTTTGAATTTTTGATAAAAATCAGCCTCTAAATTTTCAAATTTTATAGTATTTAGATTGGTTATTTTTGGTTCGGCACGCATTACTTTTTCCCAACGCTTGTCCCATTCACTTCTTGATTTTAACTTTCGGATTACACCGTGCATTTGCGATTGTTTCCATTGAATATTATTTAAATCAAAAAACGATTGCATTGCAATATCTCTATCAAATGTTACTTTATTACCAATTTCTTGATGTGAAAAAACGGTTTTTATATTATAAACGTTTATTAATTCTTCAAAAACAGATTGTACTTCACTATGAAAAAAGAAAATTTGTGTATCAACCAATTTTAATATTACTTGCATTTCTTGTATCGATTCGTAAATAAACCGCCAATGACGCACATCAGAATCATCGTAATTCATTACAGAAGGCTCAAAAAAATAAATTAATAAAGTCGGAATTCCATCTTGTTGCGCCATAAAAAGTGGTTCGTGATCTGTAAAACGTAAATCACGTTTGAACCAAACAATATTTATAGCTTTTTTAGTCAATTTTATAGTAATGAACTGATTTCTTTATCGGGTTTTGCATAACTCAATCGGTCTAATTGCATGGTTTTGTGATAACTATCCAATCCTGAACATGTAATTGTATTGGCTTTTTCTAAATCGATAAAACCATCATTGTGCAAACAATTTTCTGGAATATAAATTTGCACAATTTCACCAATAATCATAATTGTATTATTTATAGAAATAGCAACTTTTTCTTTGAATTCTATTCCTAATTGAACATTACTTTCTGCAACAAATGGTGCAAAGAAATTATTTTTATATTCTGGATTTAAACCAGTTACATCAAATTCGGAAACTTCTTTTTCATATCTCGCCGAAGTTTGATGCGCTTGTTTGTAAATAGATTCGTTGATGTGATTTATTGTATAAAAACCAGTTTCTAAAATATTTCGCATCGTGTCACGTTCTGGCGGGCTTGGTCGAAAAATCATTCCGATTAAAGCTGGATTAGCACCAATATGAAAAAATGAACTGAAAATAGCCAGATTAGTAGTTCCATTTTTATCTGAAGTTCCAACTAAAGCCACACTTTTAAATCCGCCTAAACTGTTTATTAAATGTACGCGTTTTTGCTTTTCTAATTCTTGTATTTGAATTTTATTGATTTGAATTTTAGTCATTTTTTAATGAAATTAACCTAAATGAATCCATTTTTTTTCGCTGTTCAATTTGAATGTCCCAATGTGTTCTTTATTCCATTCATTTGGTGCAATTAATGAAAGTGAATTAGTGCCATCATTGTTAGCATACAAATGATAAATTTCTCCAATTACTGGCTCGAACGAAAATTTCGAACTGTAAACCAATTCATTCCATTCAAATTCTTGTAATAAACTTTGATATTGAACTTTAAGTTCGTTAAACTTACTTTCAAATTCTTTATTTACATTACTAATTCCTCTGCTTTTCCAGGAAACTAAATCGTCAATTCTTATTGCTGGTGCGCCTACACTCGTGGCATAAGGCAATAAATTGGCATTGTAACCTTGTTCGTCAGAATACACAATATTATCTGGTTTCTTACTTTCCATCATCTTTTTGAAATTTTATTATTTGAAATCGCTCTTTGCAAATTGCATTTAAATCTATCAATGCCTTCAACTCGTTTAGCTACGTGTTTAGTTTTACAATTTTCGACACGTTCACGCCATAATTTGTAGCTTCTGAATTTTAATTCTTTTTTCATCAATGCTTTTACTTCGGCTTCTGAGATTCCAAATTGGAATTTTATCGCATCAAAAGGTGTTCTGTCTTCCCATGCCATTTCTATGATTCTATCGATTTGAATTTCATCAAATTCTTTACTTTCGAGATTTGCTATAATTGGTTTCAAATTACTTTGTTTAATCTTTGTTTTAAATAATTAAACAAAAGTAGTTATTTTTTGAATTTGATGCTATTATTTAATTAAAAAAATAAGTTAATTTTCATTTCATTACGATTGGATAATATGCTTATTTTTGTTGAGAAATTTAAACCGCATTTATGAAATCCATCGAAGCCAACGGATATTCTATCTTTTTTAATGAAATTGGATACCAAAAAATTAACGAAATCATATTAAAAAACAAGTATTCATCGCTATTCATTTTAGTTGATGAACATACAAATAATTACTGTTTGCCTGAATTTTTACCCAATTTAGCAGTTGAAATTCCAATTGAAATTATAGAAATTGAAGCTGGTGAAGGAATAAAAAATATTGCAACTTGTTTAGAAATTTGGTCAATTTTATCTGATTTAGGTGCCGATAGAAAAAGTGCAATTATAAATCTTGGCGGCGGAGTAATTACAGATATTGGCGGATTTATTGCTTCGACATTCAAACGTGGAATTGACTTTATAAACGTTCCAACTACATTATTAGGAATGGTTGATGCGTCAATTGGCGGAAAAAACGGTGTTGATTTAGGAAACCTTAAAAATCAAATTGGTGTGATTAATGTGCCTCAAATTTTATTGATTGATACTTCATTTTTGGAAACATTATCTCAAAGAGAAATGCGTTCTGGATTGGCAGAAATGTTAAAACACGGATTGATTTATGATAAAAACTATTGGGAACAATTTTTGATTTTATCTGAAATTGATTTTGCTGATTTTGATGATTTAATTTATCGTTCGATAGAAATTAAAAACGAAATTGTAAAACAAGATCCAACCGAAAACGGAATTAGAAAAGCTTTAAATTTTGGACACACATTAGGTCACGCAATAGAAAGTCACTTTTTAGAATCTGCTGCACCATTATTACACGGCGAAGCAATTGCTATTGGAATGATTTTGGAAAGTTACATTTCTAAAGAAAAAGGTTTGTTGTCAAATGAGGAATTTCATCAAATAAAGTATACCCTAACTGATATTTATGAAAAGCATGTTTTTGCTGAAAAAGACATTGATTCTATTTTAAAATTACTCATTCACGACAAGAAAAATGAGTACGGAAAAGTGCAATTTGCATTGATAAATGGTATCGGAAAAATCATCCTAAATCAATCGGTTGAAAATGAAATAATTATTAAAAGTTTTGACGATTATAAAACTTAATATTTTTTTAATAAAAATGTTGCAATTCGCTTAATTTATTTTTTACATTTGTCAAGATGAATAAAAAGAAAAATAGTACTACTAATAGCACTTTTACGCTAAAAACAAATACGGGTTTTCAAGTATTATGTGTCACTTTCTTAACTTCAATTAGAACTGTTTTAGGTTTGTTTTTAGAACTATTTAAAACTGAAACTATAAAATTGCCTATAGTTTATGCTAACATTAGAGTTTGAATCTAGAGATTAATGCAGTATTTTAAATTAATCTTTCAAGCAATTCTAATTCAATGAACACTAGATATTTCGACTTAATCAATCAAACTTATTACTTTCCGCAAGAAGAATTTACCTTAAACAAGGAAAGTGCTTTACAATTTCATAACATCGATTTGATGAAATTGGTTGAACAATATGGAACGCCATTAAAATTTACTTATTTACCACAAATTTCATCCAACATTAAAAGAGCCAAAAACTGGTTCAGACATGCAATGGAAAAAAACAAATATGAAGGTAAATACTATTATTGTTATTGCACAAAAAGCTCTCATTTTGAATACATAATGAATGAAGCTTTTAAAAACAATATTCACATAGAAACTTCATCAGCATTCGATATAAATATTGTTGAAAATTTATTAGAAAACGGAAAAATCAACAAAAGCACACATATTATATGTAATGGTTTCAAAAGAGATCAATACATTACTAATATCGCTCGATTGATAAATAATGGTCACAAAAATACTATTCCGATTATTGATAATTATGAAGAATTAGATTTGCTTCAAGCAGAAATTAAAGGAAAATTCAAAATTGGAATTAGAATTGCTGCAGAAGAAGAACCAAAATTTGAATTTTATACTTCTCGTTTAGGAATTGGATATAAAAATATTGTTCAGTTTTACAAAAAACAAATTCAAGAAAATGAT
The DNA here is from genome assembly GCF_028867965.1 of Flavobacterium sp. SUN046. Classification (GTDB taxonomy): domain Bacteria; phylum Bacteroidota; class Bacteroidia; order Flavobacteriales; family Flavobacteriaceae; genus Flavobacterium. The sequence goes on along the minus strand of NZ_JAPQNT010000006.1, from coordinate 49,862 downwards.
AAATTGGAGTTGAAAATGCTTCACTTTTTTATCAATACTGGAATAAATGATACAGCTTATTATTGGAACGAATTAGTAAAATGTATTAAAGTTTATGTTTCGCTTAAAAAAGAATGTCCAACTCTTGACGGATTAAATATTGGTGGTGGATTTCCTATTAAAAATTCATTGGCATTTGAATTTGATTATCAATATATGATTGACGAAATTATCAATCAAATAAAAATTGCTTGTGACGAAGCCGAAGTTGATGTTCCAAATATTTTTACTGAATTTGGTTCGTTTACAGTTGGAGAATCTGGAGGCGCAATTTATCAAGTTTTATATCAAAAACAACAAAATGATAGAGAAGCTTGGAACATGATTGACAGTTCATTTATCACAACTTTACCAGATACTTGGGCGATTAACAAACGTTTTATCATGCTTGCCGTAAATCGTTGGAATGATACTTACGAACGGGTTTTACTTGGTGGAATGACCTGTGATAGTGATGATTATTACAATTCTGAACAAAATATGAATGCCATTTATCTGCCAAAATACAACAAAGAAAAACCTTTATACATTGGATTTTTCAATACCGGGGCTTATCAAGAAACCATTGGAGGTTTTGGAGGTTTACACCACTGTTTGATTCCACAACCCAAACATATTTTGATAGATAAAGACGAAAACGGAATTTTAGCTACTGAAGTATTTAGTGAGCAACAAACCGCCGATGATGTATTGAAAATATTAGGTTATACAAAAAAATAAAGAAAATTTTACTTTGGATTTTTAGAAAAAATAGTTTTTCTTTGAAGTCCAATCTACAGATAAATAAATTAAACAAACAAAATGAGCAAAGGACCAATAAGTCAGTTTATTGAGAAGAATTACCTTCACTTCAACGCTGCTGCTTTAGTAGATGCTGCCAAAGGATATGAGCAACATTTACTAGAAAATGGAAAAATGATGATTACACTTGGAGGTGCAATGAGTACCGCTGAACTTGGAAAATCATTAGCCGAAATGATTCGTCAAGATAAAGTTCACATAATTTCGTGTACTGGAGCCAATCTTGAAGAAGACATAATGAATTTAGTGGCTCATAATTCTTATAAAAGAATACCAAATTATAGAGATTTAACACCTCAAGAAGAACGAGATTTATTGGACAATCATTTTAATAGAGTTACCGATACTTGTATTCCTGAAGAAGAAGCTTTTAGAAGATTACAATCGCATTTATATGATATTTGGCACAATGCCGATTCTAAAGGAGAACGCTATTTTCCGCATGAATTTATGTATCAAATGTTGAATTCAGGAGTTTTAGAACAATACTATGAAATCGATCCAAAAGATTCTTGGATGATTGCAGCAGCAGAAAAAAACTTGCCAATTGTAGTTCCAGGTTGGGAAGACAGTACAATGGGAAATATTTTTGCTTCGTATTGTATTAAAGGAGAATTTAAACCAACTACAACAAAAAGCGGAATTGAATACATGATGTGGTTATCAGATTGGTATCCTAAAAATTCTGGTGGTAAAGGTGTTGGTTTTTTTCAAATTGGTGGTGGAATTGCTGGGGATTTTCCAATATGCGTAGTTCCAATGTTATATCAAGATATGGAAATTCATGATATTCCGTTTTGGAGTTATTTCTGCCAAATTTCCGATTCTACAACTAGTTATGGTTCGTATTCAGGTGCGGTTCCAAATGAAAAAATTACTTGGGGTAAATTAGATATTGATACTCCAAAGTTTATTATTGAGTCAGATGCAACAATTGTTGCACCTTTAATTTTTGCTTATTTATTAGATTTATAATACCATTTTATGAGAAGAGTTATTGTTGATTATGCTAAGCTAACAGGCGACATTTTAAACTTATTGGTTGAGAAATTTCCTGACGGATATGATGATAGTGATATCATTCGTTTTAGAAATGCTCAAAATGAACTTATTGAAGCTGTTGAAGTTAAAACTGAAGACACTATTTATTTAGTGAAAGTAAGTACTAAACTTGCGAGTCGTATGGAAAAATATGATGAAGATGATGATTTAGATTCAGTAATTGAGCCGATTATTCCAGTTGCTGGACTTGATGATGATGAAGATGCGCCTGGTGATGATGATGACATTGAAGAAGATTTATTAAAAGATAAAGGCGGTTCTGACGATGGTGAAGACGATGATGACGATGATGATGATGAACCATCTGATAATTTTGATGACGAAGACGACGAAGAATAGTTAACTATTTTTAAAATTTAAAATTCCAAATTCCGATTATTAGTATTGGAGTTTGGAATTTTAAATTGTGTATTAGTCAATATATCTTTCTTGAAAAATCTTCTGGTGATGATTTTGATGTCCAATTGTAACAAAACCTAAAGCCCTTACCGACATTTCATTAGTGTTAGCTGTTCCTATTCTTACCAATTGTTCTTCATTAAAAGATTTGAATAAAAAAATTGTAGTGTGACGAACTGCTGTTAATTCGGTTAATAATTCCATTATACTTCTATTATTTGCATTTGCTTCATTAACATAATCATTTTCTTCAAATCCAGGTAAATCGGTTTTATCATTTCTTGCAAATCGTAATGCTCTGTAAGAAAAAATTCGCTCAGCATCAATTAAATGTTGAATTATATCTTTAATTGTCCATTTTCCTTCAGCATAACGGTAATCAAATTTATCCATCGGTATATCTTGTACAAATTTAATAAATCGATGTAAAGAGATTTCAAGTTCTTCTAGCAATGTAAATTCATTGGATACTTGTGCAATATAACTTGCATAAAAAGAAGCATATTCGTTAGAACTAATTTGTGATACTTTCATATATATTTAATTTTATAAAGCAAAGTTACGGTATTATTATATTTATATCTATAAAAAACAAATTTGTACTAAACAATCTATTTTCTTATAAACAAATATAATTTCATGTTAAATTTCAACATAATTTTATTATTATTTCACTAAATTTGGAGTAATTTCTAAAAATGTTATGAACTACAAGTTACTATATTTTATAGTGCCGTTATTATTGTTTTCAAATAGTATTTTTGGATTTACAATTAATGTGGTTCCAACCGATGCCAACTGTGTAGGAAACGGAACACTAACTTTTAATCCTTCAAATACAGATCCAAACGGAAGTATTCAATATTTTATTTATAAACTTCCCGATACAACAGTACCAGTTTATTCAGTAACAACAACTTCTATAAACGGACTTTCAGCTGGTGATTATAGAGTTATTGCCAAAGAAACTGTAAATGGAGTGGTTACTACTCAAACACAAGATGCCACTATAAATTCTACTGTTGTTGATTTAGCTTATAATGTTCAGAGTTTAAATCAAGCGTGTTCCACAACTAGTAATGTTACAATAAATGTTACCGCCGGAGTAGCAGTAAGTTATGAAATAATTGCTGGACCAATGACTTTTCCATCACAATCATCCAATATATTTAGTGGTTTACCAATTGGAACCTATACGTTTTTAGTAACCGATTCTTGTGGCGGTGGAAAAGCACTAACATATACTGTAACTCTAAATCCAACCGGATTAACAATTGCGCCTCCACTATTTACTGATACTTCACCACCAAATTGTGCATTTATAGTAGCTAATAATTTAATTTCATCGGCTAACGGAACTGTAATTGGTTATCCGCTTTCTGTTGAATATACAGTTCATCCGCCTGTTGGAACTGCTATTATTTATAATAATACAATCGTAAATGGAAATTCTCAATCGCAAAATTTATCACAAACGATTCCAAATTATATCAATCAAACCTACAATTATGACATTAAAATAACAGATGCTTGTGGAACAATTGTAACAAATAATTTTACTGTAAATCAAATTATAACTTTGAGTCCTACAATATTTTATTTGAATTGCAACAATCATTATTTTGAATTGAGTGCAACTAATTTTACGCCACCTTACACACTAACGTTCACTACTTTTCCTTCAGGATTTAACCCAGCCGATTATCCTACAACTTATTCACAAGCAATTAATGATTTTGGAAGTAACACAAGTTCAATTCCAATAGGAAATTATGAAGTCACCATTTTAGATAGTTGCGGACGCACAACAACAGCACCATTACAATTTTCTGTAGTAAATATTCCAATAATTCCAACAGGAACAGCAACTAATGATGGCTGTTTGACAACCACAGGAACAATTGTTATTGCTGTGATTGCATCCGATTTTACTTCAGTTATTATAACAAATGGTCCAGCGACGTATCCTTTTCCGTATCCACATGATATTTCTTCCTTAATTAATTCTGACGGAAATATTACTTTAAGTAACGTACCAATTGGCACTTATACTTTTGCATTAGTTGATATTTGCGCTACACCATTGGCACCATTAGATGTTACAATTCCGGTTTATACAAATCAAGGTGGAAAATTCGAATTAAAAAACGGATGCGATTTGCAAAAGGCAAGTTTGAGAATTTCAAGTAATAACGGAAAATTAACATCCATAATTTTAACAGCTGCTCCTTCAAGTTTTTCAACTCCGTTAAATCTTACTTCCAATATTGTTCCTTCAAATGGTGCTTGCTATCTAAATAATTTACCACCAGGAAATTACAGTTTTGATTTAATTGATGAATGTAATTTTCAAAACACAGTGTCAGTTTCAGTTTCTGGATATACTGTAACTACAAATCAGTTTTCTTTACAACCTAATTGTGGTTCGTTTGATTTGCCTTTAAATTTTGTTAGTAATGCTTCTAACGAAACATTTTGGTTGCAAAAACAAATTAATGCAACAACAGATACTTGGGGCAATCCAGCAGATAGTACTCAAATCTACACTAATGGAACTGTTCCCACATCGACAAATTCAATAGCACTTACCAATAATACAACCCATTTTAATTTACCTTACAATGGAACTTTTAGAATTGTGCATAGTTTTACTGCATTCAATAATGGTAATGACTATAATTCAGGAATTGTTTCTTCTGTTGATTCTGACTGTATTGAAATATTATCGCCTCTGTTGAATTACAATCAAGTTTTAGAAATTGTTGACGCTTATAGATTACCATGTTCGGCTAATGGTAATTTAGATGTTGTAATCATAGCCAATGGGCAAAATCCGATTCATTATTCAATTATTGAAAAAGATGGAGTACCTTTTTTTCTGGATAACGGAAACTCAAATACATTTTACAATTTACCACCAGGAAACTATATTTTTAAAGTTGATGTTGCTTGTGGTGATTTTAAAACACGACCTTTTAATCTTGCTGATCTAGTTTCTCTTGTTACCATAAATCCAATTCCTGATTTATTAAGTTGTCAATTAATAATTTCAGGCAATGAAACCTTCGATTTAACTTCGCAAAATGCAACAATTCTTGGGTCGCAGTCAGCATCACAATATACAATTAGCTATTACAATTCTCAATCTAATGCTCAATCAGGAAACAATCCAATTTTAAATTCTACAAATTATAATCCAATTACAAATCCAGAAACTATTTATCTTAGAATGGTTTACAACGCTTTACCTAATTGTTATGAAACAAGAACGTTTCAACTTTTTACTGGACAAATTCCGAGTTTGAATATTAATCCCGATTATTTGAATTGTTCTACAAGTCCAACCGTTATCGATGCTTCAACAGGAAATCCGGCATCAACAACTTATTTATGGTCTGATGGTTCAACAAATCCAGTAAAATCTATAACTCAAATCGGAACCACTAATTTGACCGTTACTGCTACAAATTCTTACGGAGTTGGAATGCTACCTTGCACTTCGTCTCCATTTGATGTAACAGTAGTACTATCTGAAATTCCTAAAATAGATCATATTGAGACGGTTGATTGGACTACTAATGAAAATAGTATTACCGTTATTACATCAAATACTGGTGCTTTTGAATATTCATTAGACGGAATTCATTATCAAAATTCCAATTATTTTTCTAATTTAATTCCGGGTTTATATACTGTTTTCATTCGTGACCTTGCAGGTTGTGGAATTGTACAACAAACCGTTTGGTTGTTAAACTATCCCAAATATTTCACTCCAAATGGCGATGGATTTCATGAAACATGGCGCATTGAAAATCAAGAACTAGAGACTAATTTTACAGTTTATATTTATGATAGATACGGAAAATTAATTAATTATTTTCCATCTAATTCTATTGGTTGGGATGGCACTTACAATGGTAACTTAATGCTTGCAACCGACTATTGGTTTGTAGTTAATAGACAAGACGGTCGTAGACTTACAGGTCATTTTTCATTAAAGAGGTAATTTTTTTTATGATTACATTAAGCAGAATTTCTACTTGCATTTGTATTTCCGAATAATGAGCGCATGACTAATTTTTCATAAACTTCTAAAAGTAACTCGTCTTTGCTTCCACCCTTTTTAATTTCGTTAATTTTCATCAAAGCATATTGCTGAATTGTAAGTAATGGCAAAACAATATCTTCACGCATTTTTATAGATGCTTTACCATCTGGATAGTTCTCCATTAATTCCTTGTGTCCAGCAATTTTTAATAAAAGTCGTTTTGTTTCAAGAAATTCATCGTGTATAATTTGCCAAAAATCACCAAATTCAGTATCTTTTTGCATGTATTTTGTTAAAGAAAAAAATGATTTTGTTAAAGACATCATACTATTTTCTAATAATGTTTTAAAAAATAATGAGGTGTCAAAAAGTGATTGCACTTTATGCCATTGATTGGTTGTTTCAAAATGTTTTAATGCAGATCCTACACCAAAAAAACCTGGAACATTTTGTTTCATCTGACTCCAAGAACCTACAAATGGAATAGCACGCAAATCGGCAAAATTAAGTTGTGCAGAGGCATTTCTTTTAGATGGACGACTTCCAATATTAGTTTTAGAGTAATAATTTAGCGTACTCATTTGCTCCAAATACGGAATAAATTTTGGATGTTTTTTAAAATCTAAATATTTTTGATAACCAGTTGCCGCTAATTCATCAATAATATTTTTCTCATCGTCGGATAAATTGGTAGTATTTTTGTTAAAAATTTCATTTGAAATACCAGCACTCAACAAATTTTCTAAATTATATCGGCATGAATCTAAAGTTCCAAAATTAGAACTAATTGTTTGACCTTGAACAGTTAATTGAATTTCTTGATGCTCAATATTTGAACCTAAAGAAGCATAAAATTTATGTGTTTTTCCACCACCACGTGCAGGTGGACCACCACGACCATCGAAAAAGATTACTTTAATTCCGTATTTTCGAGACATTGCAGTTATACTTTCTTTGGCTTTATAAATTCCCCAATTTGCCATTAAATATCCGCCATCTTTGGTTCCGTCAGAGAAACCAAGCATAATTGTTTGCTTATATCCTCTATTTTTAAGATGATTTAGATAAGTATTGTTAGTGTATAATTGTTCCATAATTGAATCGGCATCTTTTAAATCTTCAATTGATTCAAATAACGGCACTATATCTACTGATGGGTTTTTCCAATTACACAAACTAAATAATGTAAAAGTTTCCATAACATTTAAAGCACTTTCATTATTGCTTATGATATAGCGATTAGCTCCTAATTCACCATTTTTCTCTTGAATTTTTTTAATTGCATAAATCGATTCGATTGTTTGTTTAGTCATTTCATCTTTAAATGATTTGGAAGATATTTCATCTGAAAGTTGTTCTAAAATCTCAAATTTTTCTTTATCTGTTGATGAAAAATAGTTAATTAGACTGGCATTTTCCTTAGATAAATGTTCGAAAATTGTTTGAATCACTTTATCATGAATATGACTATTTTGTCGAATATCTAAACTAGCAAAATAAAATCCGAAAGTATTTACTTTATTTATTAAATCATTTATGGCATCTAAATACAAAGATTGGTGATTTTCTATGCAAATAGTTTTAATTAAATTTAGTTTATATTTTAATTCAGGTAAATTAATATAAATATCTCCATTTGAATAAAATACAGAACGATATAATTTACTTTCTAATTCAGAAATTATAGAAACTATTCCAGAAAATGTCAACTTGCGTTTTAGTTTTCTTATGTCGTTATAATAACTTTTTAGTATAGAAGTTCGCAATCTATCGGCAACTTTTAAGGTGATTTCCGTAGTTACAAATGGATTTCCATCTCTATCGCCACCGGGCCAAAAACCCAAATTTATAATTGAATTACTAATGGGTTTTTCTTGAAAAATATTCTTTTGCAAATACTGAATCATTTCACCAGATGTTTGATAAAATACATTTTCGAGATACCAAATTAAGCTTACAGCTTCATCATAAGGCGATGGTTTTTCTTTTTTAATAAAAGGAGTTTTTCCTAATTGCGCCAATAATTCTTTTATTGTTATCAAATTATTTTCTCGAATTGCGTCAGTTAAATCAGTTATAATTCCCAAAACTGAACCAGGATAAAATTGAGTTGGATGCGCGGTTAAAACCGTACGAATATTAAAATTCTCAAGAAAATGTATAAGCTCCTCTTTTTTGTCTTTTTCTTCAATTCGTTCTTTCACTTCTCTGAGCGAGCCGCTTCCTTCTAAATTATTTACTACAGAAAATGCAGCGTCTTCAATAGCATCAAATAATACAATTTGACGTTCAACATATTGAATAAATCGAAACATTAAACTAATTTTTTCTTCTTCGGAAACATTGTCTAAATATTTTTTAGAAAATGAATTTACTATTTCAATTGGAGTTAGATCATTTTTAAATCCGCTATCACATACTTCACTAAAAATAGGTAATAAAACACCAGTATTATCAATTGAATCAAATGGTAATGTTATGAATATACTATTGTAAATGTGATATTTAGACAACACATTTTGATTGAAACGTTCTATTTTAGGTAGTGTATACATAGTTTTGATTTGAAATCAATCGTTTGAATTTATTAATTTTATTTTGTTACAGCAATTATAACTCCAAAATCACCATCAGTTTGTAACCAATTTTCTTTAGGATTATACATTCGCGATACAAATCCGTCCAAATAAAGTGCATTTTTACATCCTTTTGATTTAAAAAAATTTGCAAATTCATAGAAACTGATTTCTTTTTTTGATATGGCAAAAATAAGGTTGTCATTTGGTAAAATTCCAACTCCATTTCTTATATTCAAATTTACAGATTTTTCATTAAAGTTTTTATGAATTTTGCCATCAATTAAAAGCATTGGGCCTGATTGTGTAGCAAAATTTATATTAGAATTATTTTTATAATCTTCTGTTTTACAAATAATTGCTTTGTTATCTTTTGTTAAATAAAAAATTCCATTTGGTTTCATATAAAAATTCCCATCTGCAGAAGTTGTGTCTAATGGAGATTTTAAAATTCCATTTTGGATAAAAAGACCTTGCGGTGATTTATCTTTTTTATACATTCCTCCATTAATGGCAAACAGTAATTTTTTATGTTCTTTTTGTACAAGCTCACGAAGATTCTTTAGACTTCCTATTACTATTCCTTCTTCGGTTTTCCAATACATGCTTATTTCATTAGTTTTAGAATTCAGTTCATAACTTACTATTGTATCATTTTTATGATTACCATTATTAAATGCCAAAAGTGAAATTGTAACTGTAATTATTAAAACTAAAATCTTCTTATTCATTTATTTTTAATTTGAATTCTAAATTTACAAAAAAGCCTCAAGAAAAAAAACTTGAGGCTTTATTAAAACTTTATATATAAAAAAATTAAATATCTTTAAATATAGTGTGCATCAAACGTTTTTTATCATTAATACTTTCCTCAAGTGAAATCATAGTTTCTGTTCTGTAAACACCTTCAATATCATCAATCATAAAGATTACATCTTTAGCATGTTTAGTATCTTTAGCTCTAATTTTACAGAAAATATTAAATTTTCCAGTAGTTACATGAGCAACTGTTACGAAAGGAATTTCATTAATTCTTTCTAAAACAAACTTAGTTTGAGACGTATTATTCAAGAAAACACCAACATAAGCAATAAAAGAGTAGCCTAATTTTTCATAATCTAATGTCAATGAAGAGCCCATAATGATTCCAGCATCCTCCATTTTTTTTACTCTTACGTGAACTGTTCCTGCAGAAATTAATAATTTTTTTGCGATATCTGTAAATGGAACTCTTGTATTATCAATTAACATATCAAGAATTTGGTGATCTACTTCATCTAATCGAAACTTACTCATAATTACTAATTTATATTATTATATATTTATCAATACAAATAAATACATTTTATTTAATAAAAAACATAATATAATGTTATTTTTTTATACCATTAACAAATTTTATGTCATTTTCTAAATAAAAAGTTGCTTTTTGATTTATTTTAGGGATATTATCATATTCGTCTAAATACATTGCTTCTTTTGCATCGTATTCAATATGGCCTAATTTGCCTTTTAATTCTCCAATTTCAACTATATAAGCATTAAATTGAATTTTTTCTTCAAAAAGTTCTTCTTTATATTGAGCAGCAAAATTCGTAATTATTTTTTTACTATCATAATTTATTTTAACATTTTTATAAATAAAATCATAAAAAACAATGTTATTTTTAGGAATTTGTAAATATTTTGCTTTTTTGTCATCAACTACATCGTTTTCGTAAATATCTTTCAATCCCGAAATTAATGCAATAAAAATCATTTTTCTAGTAAATTCTCTATTATAATCATCTTGGTAATGACCTGCTTCAAACAAAATTGTAGGTGATTTTAAAAAAGTAAACATATCACCAATACAATTTAAGTTGAAATCATCATCAAAGCGTCCGACTTGATTTGGAATATGCTTTTGAAGTTCTTCATTCATAGCTACAATTACATTCATCGCTTTTATTCGAACTTCATTAATATCCCGGTTTTCATTAAATGAAGGTGCTAAAAATGAAACTGTAGCTGGTTTTTTAGTATCGCCTGCACCAAAAATAGTACGTTGATCGTGAAGATTGTAGCAAAAATCGGGTTGGAATTCATCAAATACTTTTCGTAATAATTTACTTTCTGGCTGCGATAAATCTATTGAATCACGATTCAAATCAACTTTATTTGCATTTTCGCGAGTATATAATTCTGCACCGTCAGGATTAACCATCGGAAGAAAACAAAAAGTAATTTGAGATAGTAAACTTATACTAATTGCGTTATCTGAATGAAGTAAATTTAAAAAATCAAACAATGCTTTAGTAGTTGTACTTTCATTACCATGCATTTGTGACCACATAAAAATTTTAATCTTACCAGTTCCAATAGTATGTTTGTAAATTGGCTTACCAAGAACTGATTGTCCAATAATTTCATTCGAAAATCTTGAAATTATTGGTTCAATATTTTTTAAAGTGATATAGCGACCGAAAAGGGAATTTTCTTTGTATTGTTCGTGTAATTCAATATAATTCATAAAGTAAATTTACTACAAATTTAGTAAACTTGAATTATTGAAAATAAAAAAACCTTCAATAACACTCAAATTATTGAAGGTCCTAACCAAAATAATAAACAAAACTTATTTTCTAACAAGATACACGCTTGAAACACCTGCTTCTGCTCTAGTATCTATTGGTGTAACGTCACTATTAGACGTTGGAGAATTGAATGTTAATACTTTTCCTCCAGCATTTAATCGTTCGGCTACATATATTTTTTCTGAAACATCGTCATAAGCAACATCAACAGGGTTTCCTAATGTTGACATTGGTCCAGAAATTTTTAATTGATTAGTTGGTGCAATTGTTCCACCATTAGGAGTTGCATTTAAAATTGAAGTGAAATTACTAATTACTATAATTGCTCCATCAGTATCGGATGTTGCAACGCCTACATCTGTCAAAATCATTTTATCATCTGCTGCTGAATAAGTTATTCCGTGAGAACGAACTAAACCAGCAATTGTAATTCTTTTAGTTGGAGTAATTGCTCCACTTGCATTAGAAAGAAAATTTTCAAAAACAACCAAATCTCCAGTTAAATCGGCAACAGCATATAATGTAGTTCCTTGCATTTGAATTCCCCAAATTTTGAAATTCACAGTAAATGATTTGTTGAAAGAAATTAATCCTGAATCAAATTTTTGGTAAACCAAAATCTTATTAGTATTAGAATTGGCTGCACTTTGATCTTGTGTAACAATAATTTTATCACCAGAAATTGTAGTTTCTCTAGGATTATTAAAATCAGAAGTACTACTTGATGCTAAGTTTAAAGCTGTTGCACTAGATGTAATTGCAGTTTTAAGAGCGCTATACATTTCTAATTTATTGTTTGTTCTTGAAGCTAAAATTACTTGGTCTTTATCTGAATCATAGTAAACACCATCAGCATCAGTTGACGCTATTGTAAACGATTTTACTGTTGGTGTAGTTGCAAGAAAATCAATGTAAGAAACTTTTCCAGAAGTATTACTTGTAGTAAGTAATTTATACTCTGAATTGTTTTGAACTTGTGTTTGAGTTTCATTGTCATTATTACTGCACGAAGATAATGCAAGTACAATAGTACCGATAATTAATAAATTTGTTTTCATAATACTTTTTTTAGAGTTAGTAAAAGTATTTACGACAGAATTTATTATTTGGTTTTAATTTATATCAAAACTTTTTTCAGGAATTTTACCTTTGACATCTTTGAAAAACAAAATCAATTGTTTTATGTCGTTATCATAATCGCCTGAAGGATTGAATTTAGTTCCTATTCGCACTTGTCGATTTCCAAAATCAAACGCAACTGGAATTATTGGTACATTAGCCTTTAATGCAATATAATAAAATCCAGATTTGAGTTCGGTTACTTTTTTTCTTGTTCCTTCCGGAAAAATAGCTAATCGTAACTCGTCATATTTTTCAAATGCTTTGGCTGTTGCATCAACCATATTCAAGTTTCCTGAACGATCTAATGGTTTTCCGCCCATCCAAGTAAAATAAATTCCGAATGGAAACTTAAATAATTCTTTTTTCCCAACAAAATGCATAGGAATTTGGGTAATTCCTCTTGTAAAAATTCCTAAATAGAAATCGTGCCAACTCGTGTGCGGAATAACCATCATTACACATTTTTTAATGTCATTATCTATTGTTCCAACAATTTTCCAACCCATTAACTTTAAGAAAATAAATTGGTATAGTAGTTTTTTCATTTAAAATATTTTGTGTAAATTTAGCATTATTCTACTATTTTTGAGAAAAAATATAATTATGCTAGCCAAACTTTTTAGTTATTTTTTACCTGTTAATGTTCACAAAAAGAAATCTAATTTTAGTAAAACATTAGAAGTTACCTGGAATAATGGTCAATTGGTACTTGATAGTCAAAACACTAATTACTCTTACGGAAGTTTACAACGCATTTTAAGAAAAGGACTTAAATATATTGGATTTGAGCGAATTAAAAAGTTCAATAGCATATTGGTTTTAGGTGTTGCTGGCGGAAGTGTTATTAAAACAATTGTTGACGAAATTAAGTTTACTGGCAAAATTACAGGTGTTGAAATTGATGAATCTATAATTGCTATTGCAAATGATTATTTTAAATTAAATGAAATTAAAAATTTAGAGATAATTATTGATGATGCTTTTGAATATGTATTAAAAACTAAAGAAAAATATGATTTAATTATCATTGATATTTTTCAAGACACAATGATGCCTAACTTTTTATTTGAAGATTTTTTTATTAATCGAATAAATTTTTTATTGAATATTGATGGCTTTATTTTATTTAATACGATGGTAATAAAAGAAAAAGACCGAGTAAGAAATTTAGATTACAAGAAAAAATTTAGTGGTAATTATTCTTTAAGAATGTATCCAAAAGTTGAAGAGCACAATGAGTTGTTTACTATTAAAAAGTTGAAGTAATTACAACATCTTTCTAGCTTTTTCTAAATCTTCAATAGTATCAATTCCAATTCCAACATGTGTTGTTTCAATCATTTTTATTCGTTTTCCGAATTCTAAATAGCGTAATTGTTCCAGTTTTTCTGTAGCTTCTAACGATTTCATTGGAAGTGAATAAAAATCTAAAAGTGCTTGTTTTCTAAATGCATAAATTCCGATGTGTTGAAAGTAATGAACTCCAACATTTTTCTCTCTTGGATACGGAATTACAGAACGTGAAAAATACAAAGCAAAACCGTTTTGATCAACAACTACTTTAACATTATTGGGGTTATTAATTTCTTCTTCAATGGTTATTTCTCGCATCAATGAAGCTAAATCTACTTTTTTATCAGCATCATTTTTAAATACTTCTATCACTTTTTCTAGTGGTTCTTTATTGATAAATGGTTCATCGCCTTGCACATTTATAATTATATCAACCTCTAAATTTTGAACAGCCTCTGCAATTCTATCGCTACCACTTTCGTGTTCTTTTATCGACATTATTGCTTTTCCACCATTAGAAACTATTTCATTATAAATTAAATTTGAATCTGTAACGACAAAAACATCATCAAATAAATTGGTATTTAATGCTGCTTCATAAGTGCGAAGAATGACAGTTTTTCCACCTAAATCTTGCATTAATTTAGCTGGAAATCTTGTAGATGCATAACGAGCTGGAATAACAGCGATTATTTTCATTTCTAGTTATATATTTTAATTTCTTTTTTTAACAAATATCCAATAATTTATAGTCAATCCTATTCTTAATCCGGTTCCAATTGCTTTTTCATTGATTGTTTTAATCATTGATCCAACTTGATAATCTGTAGAACTATTTTTATCTTTTCGAAAATAACCAAGGCTTAAATCAACTCCAAAATGTTCTGAATTTTTAAAATTTAAAATCGAACCAATTACAATTCCATACGAGTTATAATTTTCTTTTCGGTAAATGTAATCATTTCTAAAATTTTCATCATAACTTTCTACTTGTTGTCCTTTTTTGAAAAAACAAGAAGTATAAAATGTTAGTCCATTTTGTCTACGAAATTTTTGAAGATTAAAATAAAAACGATAATCAAAAAGAAAAGCTCTATCTACAAATTTTGAACGATTTCCAGATTCGTGATAAACACCAGCTAAATCAGTTACCATATCCTGAATGTCATGAGAACTTATAAAAATCCCTTGAAATCCGAAAGAATTTCGCTTTAAAAAACCTATTTCAGTTCCAAATAAAGTGCTTATTCCACTTCCGTTTCCTAATAAAAATGGTAAAATTCTTGCTTTTAAAGCATAAGTGTTTTCAGTTCCGACAGGATTAAAAGGAGTTTTTATAGTATTTGAAAATGAGGCATATCGAATAGTATCTCCAGCTTGTGCAAAAATAATTTCTGAAACAATACAAATAACAAGTGAAAAAAAATACTTCATTAGATATTTTTAATTTGGAACTTCATCAAAATTTATCATCCAATGAATTCCAAATTTGTCAATAAACATTCCAAAATAAGCACCCCAAAAAGTATCTTGCATAGGCATTTTTATTTCGCCGTCATTAGAAAGTCCGTTGAATAATTTATCGGCTTCGGCTCTAGTTTCTGCATTGATTGAAATAGAAACATTATCGCCTACTTTTACATCGCCTGCTTGTGAATTAGTATCGCTACCCATTAAAATTGTACCGCCAATTGGTAATGAAACATGCATAATTCTATCTTTTTCATTTTCTGGAAGTTCGGGTTGTCCTTCAGTTGGAGGCATTTCTCCAAATCTTCCTATATACGGAAACTCACCACCAAAAACCGATTTATATAAATTAAATGCGGCTTCGCAATTGCCGTTGAAAATTAAGTAGGGATTTACTTGTGCCATATTGGTTGAATTTTATTGTTTATTCAAATATAGAAATTATTTCTTTACAATTAAATATTGAAATGCACTAAACGATAGTGTTCCTGAAAGTGATACAGAATCACCAGTTAATGCATTAGTCCAATTTCCTTGTAAGGCAGAAGGAACCGTTAAATTCTGTGCAGTTGCTCTAGAATTTACAATTACTAAAACTTGTTCAGATGCTGTGCTTTTAAGAAAAACGGCTACATTAGTATCAGGATAAGTTGTTAAACTTCCTGTTCTAGCAGTTGTTGAAGCATTATAAAAAGTAAATAAATTTTGATAAGCACTAAGCATATCACTATTTGCAGTCCAATCTATAGTATTGGTTCCGTTATAAGTAGATGTTGAACTTACACCAACTTCTTGGCCACAATATAATAATGGAACTCCTTGTAAAAAGGTTGTAATTACAGATGCCGCCAAAGCACCGCTTTTACTTCCATAAACTGATATTGGCGTAGCATTATTAGATTCATCATGATTGGTTGTAAAACGTAGTTTTTGTTTTCCTGATGGAACTACAGCGTATTCTGATGTATTGGTAGTAAATAAATTGCTAACTGGTGTTTGACTTGTTCCAAAAACATTTTTAACGCCACCTAAATAATCCCAAGCAAAATTCATTTGAAAACCAGCTGTAAAATGATCAGCGCGACTTCCTTCGGCTAATAGAATTAAGTGTTTGTTCGGAATTGCATTTAAAGCAGTATTTGCTTGCAACCAAAAATCATACGGAACAAAATCGGCAGCATCGCATCTAAAACCGTCTACATTGGCATTGGTTACCCAATATTTCATTGCGTCAATCATAGCCAATCTCATGGCTGAATTGGTATAATCTAAATCGGCAACGTCATTCCAATTTGTACCAGCCGGACTTATAATTTGACCACTACTGTTGTGAGTATACCAACTCGGATTACTATAAATCCATTGATTATCCCAAGAAGTGTGGTTAGCAACCCAATCTAAAATAACGGCAATATTTTTAGCATGTGCTTGCGTAACAAGGTTTTTTAAATCTTGTAATGTTCCGTAGCTGGTTTTGATTGATGTATAATCTTTGACACAATAAGGCGAACCAAACGAATTGGCAACACCAACAGGATAAATAGGCATAATCCAGATAGTGTTAACGCCCAAAGCTTTAATATTATCTAATCTATTAATTATTCCTTGAATATTTTTACTTGAACTAAACGACAAAGGATTAATTTCATACATGACCACATCGGCGGTAGCAACTGGCACAAAATTATCAGTAGGTGTTGGTGTTGGAGATGGCGTAATTGTAGCTGCAACATCATCTGATTTACTACAACTTTGTAATAAAAAGATTAGTATAATTATTGTAATGATTCTTTTGCAATTTTCGAACATAATTAAGAGGTATAAAATTTATTGATCAAAGGTATTTTATTATAATTTAAAATAATGTTAAAAATTATATTTAATTATACAACGATATTTATTTAATTTTTTTCTGAAACTTTGTCATAAATTTTTCACTACATTCTAATATTATTACTCCACACATACCATTAGACCCAAAATAAATTGCATTTTTAGTGTTTTCAAGAAGTTCTATTGTTTCAATATTTTTTAATTTTAGGTTTTTAATAAAGTTGATCAATTTTGGATTTTCTAATAAATCTAAATCAATAAAATCTTTGTCGTGTTTTAAATAAAATAATGTTTTACAAATATGCTTTTCTGGATTTCTTGGATTATCTAAAATTAATCTATCTTTATAATTGTAATAAAGTGTGTCTAAAACTATTTTTTTCTTTATTTCTACTAATCGTTCCGAGTCGCTTTTTAAATTTCTATAGTTATTAAGCCAAATTTCACTTTCACTCATGAAAGGATAAGGTTTCTCATTTTGCTGAGCATAAACAGTTAAAGAAAATAAAAAAGCTACTACTATTTTTAAAAACATCTCAAATTACTTTACGATTAGTTAATATACATTATTTCCAAACTATTCTTCAAAGCAATCCTCTTTAAAACCAATCAAATACAATCGGTCTTTTGCTCTGGTGATTGCTGTGTATAACCAACGCACATAATCTCTATCAATTCCTTCAGGCAAATAAGGTTGCTCTACAAAAACGGTGTTCCATTGTCCGCCTTGAGATTTATGACACGTTATGGCGTAAGAGAATTTCACTTGCAATCCGTTAAAAAATTCATTCTCTTTTACTTTTTGGAATTTAGCGTATTTAGTGGTTAAATGTTCGTAATCTTTCATCACTTCTTCATACAATTTATTAGATTGTTCGTAGGTTAATGATGGTGATTCGCTTTTTATAGTATCTAAAATCAAAACGGTTTCAAACGGAATTTGGTTGGGATAATCGACCATTCGTATTTTGACTTTGGCAAAATTAAATCCGTACAATTCTTTGAAACTATAAATTTCTAGAACTTCAATAATATCACCATTTGCAATGAAACCGGCATCATCTTTTTCTTTTAGCCAAAAGTAATTGTTCTTCACAACCATCAAGAAATCACCTGTAGATAAATCGCTTTCTTTATCAAGTATTTTGGTTCTAATTTGCTCGTTGTATTGATTGGCTCTTTTGTTGGAACGCACAATAAATGCGGTATCTTCTATAGAATAATTGCTATATGCTTGATTGATTGCATCTTGAATATCGTAACCATCAGTTAATCGGATAATGTCTTTGAAACCTCGTAATTTGAATTGAAAATCGGTAATGAAAGTGTCTTTTAATAATTCTCTTAATTCGGTGGCGTTATATAAAATTCCTGATTTTTCTTCTTGACGCATGACTTCATCGAACTCAATCCAATCTACTTTTTTGTTGTAATTGAGTTCTAAAGAATCGGTGTTTAACGCTGGAGAAATGTCTAAGTTTACTGGTGGCAATTGAGCAGTATCGCCAAGAAGTATCATTTTACAATTGGTTCCACTATAGATATAGGAAATTAAATCATCTAATAAACTTCCATTTTCATACATTTTACTTTCGGCAGCAACATCCGAAATCATCGATGCTTCATCGATTATAAAAATTGTGTTTTTGTGTTTGTTTTGTTGCATTGTAAAAGCTACTCCACCACCACTCGACTTCTTCGGAAAATAAATTTTCTTATGAATCGTAAAAGCTGGTTTTTGCGAATAATTGGAAATTACTTTGGCAGCGCGACCTGTTGGCGCAAGCAATACATATTTTTTGTTGATTTCAATAAGGTTGTTTACAATTGTTGAAATTACGGTGGTTTTTCCGGTTCCGGCGTATCCTTTTAGTACAAAAATAGATTCGTTATCGTTGCTTTCAATAAACGTGGCGATTTTTTGAAAGAAGGATTCTTGTTTAATGGTTGGATTAAACGGAAAACTTTTGGATAAAATAGAATAGAGGTTTTTCAATGGCAAAAATCAATTTCAACTTCAAAAATCAATAGCAATTTTAAAAATTAAATATTACATGTAAAGATAAATGTTTCCTATTCAATTTTAATAATAAAAAATCAAAATCAATTCTAAAACTTAAATATTCTATTTCATATTGAATTTTGAAGTTGATTTTTGATATTGTCATTGCGCTTTTTCTTCGTAAGTTTGCCAAGATTAAAAAACAATCAATGACTACAAGTATTACCGACAAAACTTATAAAAAACTTACACTTCAAGTTTCCTTAAATGGATTATCTTTTTGTGTTTGTGATACATTAAGCAATACTCCAGTTGTACTTCAAAACATTCATTTTGATAGTTTTCAGCGTAGTGCTAAGATTGAAGATTTGTTTGCTTCGGTTTTTCATCAAAATCCTGAATTGCGTCATCATTACGATGAAATTGTGGTGCTTCACAGCAATAACCTTTGTGCATTTGTGCCAACAGCTTTATTTGACGAAGAGTTTTTAGGAAGTTATTTGCAATACAATACCAAAGTTTTTGAAACCGATTTTTTTACATTTGATGAATTGATAAAATATGAAATGAACAATGTTTACATTCCGTATGTGAATATGAATAATTTTTTTATTGATCAATTTGGTTCGTTTGATTACAAACATTCTAATACAGTTTTGGTTTCTAAATTGTTAGATTTATCTAAAAATAACGAAGAACGCAAGATGTTTGTTCATGTTAGTGAAAGTCATTTTGAGATTATTGTGGTTCAAAATCAGAAGTTGCATTTGTACAATTCATTTGATTATAAAACACCCGAAGATTTTATTTACTACCTACTTTTTACTGCCGAACAATTGCAATTAAATCCTGAAAATTTCAAATTAGAATTATTAGGAAGCATAAATGAACAAGATGCTTTTTATAAAATAGCCTATAAATACATCCGAAATATTTCGTTGTTAGATGTATCAGATTTTAAAAATTCGTTCACAGAAAAAGAAAACCGTGAACACTTTATACTACTAAACTCGTGAGAATAATCTCTGGTAAATACAAAGGCAGACGAATTACTGCACCCAAAAATCTTCCGGTGCGTCCAACGACCGATATGAGTAAAGAAGCCTTGTTTAATGTTTTGAATAATCATTTTAACTTTTCAGAATTGAAAGTTTTAGATTTATTTTCTGGAACCGGAAATATCAGTTATGAATTTGGTTCACGCGGTTGCGAAAGCATGACGTGCATTGATGGCGATATGGGTTGTGTAAATTTCATTAAGAAAACGGCCAAAGAATTCGATTTAAATATCACAGCAATTAAAAGTGATGTTTTCAAGTTTTTAGAAAAACACAAAGCCAGTTATGATATTATTTTTGCCGATCCGCCTTATGGAATTGAGCAAAAAGAATTTGAAAAATTAATCGAATTGGTTTTTGAAAATGAACTTTTAGATGAAGAAGGAATGATGATTATGGAACATTCCAAACATACTAAATTAAATCACATGACTAATTATTCGTTTCAGAAGAATTATGGTGGTTCGGTTTTTACGTTTTTTGAATTTGAAGGCGATGATAAGGAAACTGAAGATGAAGATGAAAATGAAAGTTAATTGAAAGTTAATACAAGTTCAAAATCATCATTTTAGAATAATTGACTTATTTTTGGAGCATTGAATTTCTAAAATGAAACAAAAAATCAATCTTTTAATCGGGTTTTCATCAGTAGTTTTGGTTGCACTTATTGCAATGCAATATTATTTGGTTAAAACTTCATATGATTATAAAGTAGAGCAATTTCATATTGAAGTAAAAGAAAAAATATCTAAAATAACCAACGATTTTACCGATATAGATTCAACTGTGATGAATAGTAAAGATATTTATTACAATCGGTTGCTGAGTAATTACATCAAAGATAAAAACTTCAAAAGTCAACTTAAAAGTCGGTTGCATACCAATCCTTATCGTTCTGTTTTAACGCAACTTTTGCTTAGAAAAATTAATCTTGAATTTCCTAAAAATCAAATCGATTTTGCTGTTGTAACCAATAAGTTTATTGTGTTTAATTCGCAACAAAAAGCAGATACTATTTTCTCTGAAAAACCTATTATAGGAAACATTTTGTACGGAAATTTAGCTTCGTTAGACAATGCTTTTTCGGTTAGAAATTATGTTGGTACTTCTATCGGAACTTCCAATTACAAACTGTTGACAGAAGAAACCTTATTTGTTTCCGTAAAAAATTGGGAACAAATCATTTTACAACGCATGGCAACCATTTTGATTTTATCGGTTGTTTCAATTTTGATTTTGATTACACTATTTGTTATTGCTATTCGTGCTTTAATCAAACAGAAAAAAGTAAGTGATGTAAAAACCGATTTCATCAACAACATTACACACGAATTAAAAACACCATTAACAACATTATCGGTTTCTACCAAAATATTAGAACGCAAAGAAGTTCAAGAAAATCCTGAATTATTTCATTCGATTTTGGAAACTATAAACCGTCAAAATACTCGTTTGCAAAATCTTGTGGATCAAGTTATGAGTAATTCTCTTGGGATTGAAGAAATTGAGTTGCAAAAAGAAAAAGTACAACCTAATTTGTTAGTAAAAACAATTATATCTGATTTTGAATTGGCTTATCCGAATGTAAAAATTCAACCTGAAATTATGCAATCTGAAATCATTTTGTTACTAGATAAATTTCATTTAACTACTGCAATTACTAATGTTTTAGAAAATGCTGTAAAATATGGCTGTCAAAACATTAGTATCAAAACTACATTAGAAAATTCAATTTTCACAATTGGAATTCAAGATGATGGTATTGGAATTCCGAAAAGTAAACAACCACTACTTTTTGAAAAATTTTATAGAGTAGAACAAGGAAATTTACACAATACAAAAGGACTTGGGTTGGGATTATATTATGTTGACCAAATTTTAAAAGCCCACAAAGGTTCGATAAAAGTCGTTAGCGATTTAGGAAAAGGTGCTTTATTTACAATTAGTATTCCATCAGTTTAAAATAGATGAATTTTCAACACAAATTTCACAAATTTTCACAAATTAATTCTTAAAAATAAAACATTTTAAAAAAGGTCTTCGACAAGCTCAGATTAACAATGAAATTCTAATTGAAACATGTTATTATTCAAAAATATATTTTATTATTATTTTTGATTAATTACACTTAACAGATTAATTTTTTAAAAAAACTACTTCAAAGCAAATTATAGTACAAATGAAAAAAATACTTTTAGCCGAAGATGATTTTGATTTTGGAGCCATTTTAAAACAGTATTTAGAACTTCAAAACTTTAGTGTGAATTGGGCTAAAGATGGCGAAGAAGCTTTGCATTTGATTCAGAAAAATACGTATGATATTTGTGTTTTGGATGTAATGATGCCTAAGTTAGACGGATTTTCTTTAGCTGAAAAAATAATTGAACTATATCCAGAAATTCCATTTGTATTTTTAACGGCTCGAAATCAAAATGACGATAAAATTAAAGGATTAAAATTAGGTGCTGATGATTATATTGTAAAACCATTTGAAGCCGACGAATTGGTTTTGAGAATATCAAATATTATAAAGCGAACCCAAAAAAGAAATCCGATTGAAGCATTATCAAACGAAATTCAAATTGGGATTTACATTTTTGATACTAATCGTTTTGAATTAAAATACAATCAAAAAACACAGCAACTTACTGAAAAAGAAGCCTGTTTATTACTTTTTCTTTTCCAACATAAAAATCAATTAGTAAAACGAGAATTAGTTTTAAAAGCAGTTTGGAAAAACGAAGATTATTTTTCTGGAAGAAGTATGGATGTTTTTATCAGTAAACTCCGAAAATATTTAATAGAAGACAAAACAATTGCAATTGAAAGTATTCGCAATGTTGGATTGGAGTTTAAAATTTTATAAAAAAGCAGACCTATAAGCCGGATTCTGTCACCAATAAATTGATGCCTTATCATTTATCTAGACTTGCAATTGCTCACAAGTTCCATCTTTCTACCCTTCGACAACGGACGAGTAATCCTTAAATGTCGATATACTTGAAATTTCACCGCATAGAGTTTACCTGGTTTCACTACAGCTTAACCTGTACATACTTTCTGTTGCACTTGTCCTTTTCCGATAAATCGGAACGACGGATGTTATCCGCTATGCTACTCTTTGGTGTCCGGACTTTCCTCTTTTCATTTCTGAACAGCGATAAGGCGGTCTGCGGTGCAAAGGTAGAATTTAATATTAGATTTTAGATAGTAGATATGTTAGCAATATAAAATTTTATTTTAGAATTATTTCTCGAACTTTTAAACACCTAAACTTTTAAACTTTTAAACTTTTACCTACATTTGTAATCCAATAAATTTCTATGGAACAATTTGTAGTATCAGCTCGTAAATACCGTCCGCAAACATTTAAAGATGTTGTTGGTCAGCAAGCTATTACTAATACGCTGTTGAATGCTATAGAAACTAATCATTTGGCTTCTGCCCTATTATTTACTGGTCCGAGAGGTGTTGGAAAAACTACTTGTGCACGAATTTTAGCTCGAAAAATCAACCAACCTGGTTATGATGATCCTAATGAAGATTTTGCTTTCAATGTTTTTGAATTGGATGCAGCTTCAAATAATTCAGTTGATGATATTCGTAGTTTGATTGATCAAGTTCGAATACCACCACAAACTGGTCAGTATAAAGTCTATATTATTGACGAGGTTCACATGTTATCAACTTCGGCTTTCAATGCTTTTTTGAAAACTTTGGAAGAACCACCAAAACATGCTATTTTTATTTTAGCTACTACTGAAAAACATAAAATTTTACCAACGATATTATCACGTTGTCAGATATTCGATTTTAAACGAATTACAGTTAAAGATGCTAAAGAACATTTAGCAGAAGTAGCTTCAAGTCAAGGTGTAGTTTTTGAAGATGATGCATTGCACATTATTGCACAAAAAGCGGATGGTGCGATGCGTGATGCTTTGTCAATTTTTGATAGAGTGGTTTCGTATTGCGGAACTAATTTAACGCGCCAAGCAGTTACGGAAAACTTGAATGTTTTAGATTATGAAACCTATATTAAGGTAACCGATTTGATTTTGGAAAATAATATTCCGCAAATTTTAGTTACCTATAATGATATTTTATCAAAAGGTTTTGACGGACATCATTTTGTTTCTGGATTGGCTTCTCATTTTAGAGATTTATTAGTTTGTAAAAATCCTGCAACTTTAGTTTTATTGGAAGCTGGTGAACAAGCTCAAAAATTATATGGCGAGCAAGCTCAAAAATGTAGTCAAGATTTTTTATTAAAAGGAATTGAAATTGCTAATGATTGTGATTTAAAATATAAAGTTTCCCAAAATCAACGATTACTTGTTGAACTTTGTTTAATGCAACTTTGCTCTATCAACTTTGATGGAGAAAAAAAAAAGTTGACTTTATAATTCCACCAACTTATTTTAAGAAACAAGATTATTCTATTCAAGAAGCACCAAGTTTAAAATCACAAATTCCGGCTGTTGAACCAGTTTCTAGTTCTGATATTCGTGTTGAAAGTTCTGTTGAAAATAGTACGAATTCTGTTGATGAAATTAAAACTTCAATTGATGTTAAAGAACCCGAAACCCATAAATCCCAACTTGAAAGTCGCAACTCTGAACTCGTAACTGGAAAAGTTTCCGCTTTATCTTTAGCAAGTATTCGTGCTAAAAAAGAAATGTTAGAAACTCAAAAAGGTATTGAAAAAGTTGTCGAACATTTACCAAGTAATTCATTCACTGAAACAGAAATGTTAGAATTTTGGTTTAAATATGCACAACGTCTTTCTGATAAAGGCTTGATGATAATGTCATCGTTGTTGAGAATAAGTGATCCAAAACTAGATGGTTACAAAATTATATATGAACTACCAAATGAAGGTTCTAAAATAGATTTTGATAGAGAAAAACCAGAACTTCTGGGTTATTTGCGTGGTCATTTACACAATCATGAAATAACTATTGATGTCGTTGTAAATGAAGCAATAAAAAGTAAAGTGGCGTTTACAGCTCAAGATAAATACAATAGATTAAATGAAATTAATCCTAATTTGGAGGTTTTGAAGAAACTATTTGATTTGGATATATAAAATCTAATTCACACAGTATTAAAGTTTTAAATGCTATTAAATTTTTCATTTAATATTTTAAAAATTTATATGCAATTCTATAATTAATATTCGATTTTAAAAAGCTATATTTGCATCGAGGATTCCGAAAGGAAGTTACACCTCACCACAATAGCCGTCCGCTCCAGGTCGGCTTTTGTATTTTTAAAAAAGTCCTTAAACAGAATATAATTTCTATTTAAGGACTTTTTATTTGCTCTACAAAAATAAGAAAACTATAATACTTCTTTCAAAAATTGAAGTAATGCTTTCCAAGATCGCTTGTAAGCCTTTTCATTATATGCTGCTCCTTTGCTATTGTCTGTTCCTGCATTTTTATCAGTGAACGAATGCACAGCGTTAGCATAGTATACCATTTCCCAATCGGCTTTAGCAGTACGCATTTCATTTTGAAAAGCTTTAATTTCAGCTTCAGACTCATACGGATCATCTGCACCGTGTAAAACCAAAACTCTTGCAGAAATTGGCTCAATAGTTCGAGCTTCGTCATGACCTAAACCGCCATGAAACGAAACAATTCCTTTAACTTTCATATTGCTTCTTGCTGCTTCAATAGCTCCGGTTCCGCCAAAACAATATCCCATAACTACAATTTCGTCAGGGTTTGCGCCTTGTTTTACTAATTCATCTAATGCTAATTGAATTCTTTTTTGATATTCTTGAATATTCTTTTTGTAATAACCAGCTTTTTGTCCAGCTTCTTGAAAATTAGTTGGTTTATTCCCAACGCCATAAATATCGGCTACAAAAGTGTTGTAACCTAATTTAGACAAATCGGTAGCACTTTCTTTGGCATGGTCATCAATACCCATCCAAGCTGGAAGAATTAAAATTCCTGGTTTATTTTTTAATTCTTTTTTTGGTTTCGAGAAAAACCCACTTAATTTTTGAGTTCCATCACTATAATCAACAGATATAAGTTGTGCTGAAACATAAGTTGGAATAATTGCCAACATAACTAAAACTAACGTAAATTTTGTTTTCATTTTTTTTATTGTAAATTTAGGAAAAGAAAACAAAAACAATTGTTAAAAAATCATAAATGAAAAAATCCGTTTCAATTAATTTTGAAACGGATTTTAAAATGAAATAAAAATAGTATCTAATTTGATTTTTCAGTTGTATTTTTATCGGTGTTTGAAACCTCTTGATTAGGATTATTTTCTTTTTTATTTACAACTATATCTCTAGTCATATCATTATCGCCTAAAACCAGTTGAATTCCTTTTCGAGAATACATTTCAATTTCAGTGCTTTTAATAATTAATTGATATGGGCCACCAACATCTAAATTATCCAAACTAAATCTACCTTTTTTATCAGTAATTGCTTCAAAACTCGCATTTGTAGGCAGATGAATAATGGTTACTGTAGCGTTTACTATTGGAGCTTCACCATCTGTAACTTTTCCGTTTAATGTTGAAGAAGTAATTTGTGCAGAAACATTTCCAATAATAAAAAATAATGCAACTATAAAAAAATATTTAATTTTTGACATGACTTAATTTATTAAAATGAATACCTTAATCCTAATTGTGCTTGAAATCTTGATGCAAATTGATCAACAACATAAGGTGTTGAAGTTGGTGTTTTAAAAGTATATGTTGGATCGCCAGAAGCTGGACCTCCAGATAAATTACCTGATTTAGTTAAACCAACACTTGCCGTTGAATTGTAAGTATTTGGTACAAAATAACTTCTACCCCAATCTTTATTAATCATGTTTCCAACATTAATAATACTAATTGAAATTTGAATAGTATGCACATTATCATTATTAGCCTTAAAGCTAATTTCGTCCATTATTCTCATATCTGTTTGGATGTTCCATGGAGTAAAATCACCATTTCTTTCTGTAAATTGACCTCTTCTACTTTTTAAATAATCATTGTTATTAATAAAGTTTTCATAATCTGCAACTTGTTGTCCAGCAGTTGCCGACGGAACTCCAGTTGCACTCACACCAATATATTTAGCAGCTTCGGCAGCATCTTTAAACACATAAGCTAAACCAGCAGCTTGACCTGTTCCTGCAATTGTTGAATTAACAAATCCCCATGTAAATGGATTTCCAGATTGTGCATTAAAAAATACATTAGCTGAAATTTTATTAGCTTTTGATAGGTTAACTGCATAACCAATATTAGAAACAATTCTATGCTTAATATTAAAATTAGAAGTCGCTAATTGAGGATTATTAGGCGTTAAAGATTGGTTCATTTGGTAATTACTTTCCATTGAGTTACGAATACCATTAGTAACATCAACTGCATGCCCATAAGTATAGGCTGCCATAAAGTTGAAACCAAAATCATAAACTTTAGAAATCATTCCAGTTAAACTATAGCGGTATCCTTTTTTTGTATTAGATAACATGTAAGCGTTAGAAAATGCTGGATTAATATTAGATGAATAAATTGGCATCTCATGATTAGTATCATAAGTAAAATAAGTTGGATTATCTGTTTTATTAACTTGTTGAAACATCAAATCTCTAATTACTTTGGTATAAATTCCTTCAAAAGTAAATTTATAACCTTTGTAAGTATAATCAACTGCCAATGAATTTCTTGAAATTTGCGGCATTTTAAATTTATTATCAATTAAATCGGCTTGTACTTTTGGAGTTGCATCATGATAACCATTTAATCCACCAGGAGTAAGAGGATCACCATTAGCAGCAACTTGTGCAGCAGTTAGATTATTTTTGTCATAACTGTAATATCCAACACCGTCATTGTAGTAAGCATAACCTATCCAAGCGAAAGGAATTCTACCTGTAAAAACTCCAGAACCACCTCTAATAACTAATGACTTATCATCAAATACATTATAATTGAATCCGAATCTTGGTGAAATAGCTGCAGTTGTAAAGAAATTATTTTTGATTTGAGCTAATGGTGTGTATTCGTATGTTGTTCCATAATTAGGATCAGCAGGCGAGTTTTGAACTTGAGAACTTAAATTTGGCTTGTTAGGCAAATCGGTATAATCAATTCTTATTCCGGGACTTAATTTTAATTTGTTACCAACTTTAATTTCATCTTGAACATAAGCACTATACATATTCACTTTGAATTTAGCATAAGGATTATTAAAAATATCATCTCTAGTTGATCCGGTAGATGAATATGTACCTCTAACTCTAATTGGAGTTGAAGCATAAAAATCTGCTAATGATTTATACGATACTCTTCCGTTAAGTGCATTTACAAAACCATAATTAATATCATACAACTCATTGTGAGTTCCAAATAGCAACGTGTGGTTACCAACTTTGTAAGTCAAGTTATCTGTAATTTCAGTTGTATTTTGTTTCATATTAAAAACAGTAGCTTCTCTATCATTACCTAAGAAAATAGTACCACCATTGTAACCAATTTCAACTTGAGGAAACATAATGTTTTCTGAAGTTGGTTCACGATAATCTTTAATACTAGAATACCCAAATATAAATGAGTTAGAAAGTCTTGTACTAAAGTGACTTTTAAATTCTAATACGGTACTGATTGCTCTATTTTTTTGAATATAATCAATACTTGAAAATCTAAAATTTGCTGCATCTCTTTCTAAATTAGAAGCTTCTGCAAAAACAATATTATTTCTAAGAGATAAAGAGTGTTTGCTGTTTATTTTCCAATCAAGCTTATTGAAAATTTTCTTGCTTTCAGAATAATTGTTATAAGCATTATAAGTACCTATATTATAACCATATTTTGTTTGAACAAAACTTGAAATAGTTTGCGCAGTTGTATTGTCTAATAGAGAACTTACATTACCGCTTGCATCAACATCACCAGCATTATAAAATAAAGGATCAGTTCGTTTAGTATATTCTGCATTAGTAAAATAAAATAATTTGTCTTTTACTATTGGTAAACCTACTCTAAAACCAACTTGGTAATCTTCAAATGCTTTTGGCATTCTTGACCCATCACCTGCATTATTTGGACCCGTTATTGCAGCATTTCTGCCATAAGCATAAGCAGAACCTGAAACTTTATTAGTACCACTTCTTGTTACAGCATTAACACTACCTCCAAGAAAGTTTCCTAACTTAACATCATAAGGAGCAATATATACTTGAACGTCTTGAATAGCATCTAAACTAATTGAATTGGTTCTAGTGCTACTACCAGGCATACCAGATGTTCCTGATTGACCACCTTGAGATGGACTAAATCCGATAGCATCATTGTTGATTGAACCATCAATTGTAACGTTATTATATCTAAAGTTTGTTCCAGCAAATGAGTTATTAGCACTTTGTGGAACCAATTTAGTTACATCTTGAATTCCTCTGTTAATGTTAGGTAATCCTGTAATAACTGCTTGAGTAAGATTAGTACCATATTTAGTTGGATTCTTTTTTCCAACAACTGAAACTTCTTGAAGTGTATTTTCACTTCTTTTTACTTTAATAGTTTGTAAATCATTTTCGCCAAGCGATAAATTAATTTGTGAGTTACTGTATTCTTGAATATCCATACTCTTAACAACAATTTTGTATGGACCACCAACATTCAAATTATCTAAACTAAATCTACCTTGTTTATCAGTAGTAGTTTCATAAACCGAATTTGTAGGTAAGTGAACTAATGTTATTGTAGCATCAACAATAACTGTAGAACCATCAGTAACTTTTCCTGTTAGTGATGAGGTTGTTATTTGAGCTGAAATTGTTCCAACAGTCAACAACATTAAGATTGCAAAAAAAGATTTTATTCTTAACATAAAATTTACTTTAATTTTTTTGCAAAACTACATTGGTAATCTTTTCTTAACATTATCTTTTAAATTATCATTACATTTTCATATTATTAACTTAATGTTAAGAAAATAAACAAATGTTAAATAATTGCTTTCAATAAAAAAAGCTACTTGTATAAAGTAGCCTTTTCAAATAATAATATTTTGTGAGAAATTAAATAAAAATCTTAATTATATAGTAAGTTAGCCCAGCAATTACAGCAGATACAGGTATGGTTAATATCCAAGCCCATAATAATTTTACGGTTACACCCCAACGAACGGCAGAAACTCTTTTAGTTACTCCTACTCCAATAATTGACCCAGTAATAGTGTGTGTAGTTGATACTGGTATCTTAAAATGTTCTGTCATAAATAAAGTTAATGCTCCAGCAGATTCAGCAACAACTCCTTCAAACGCAGTTACCTTTGTAATTTTAGAACCCATTGTTTTTACAATTTTCCAACCGCCACTTAAAGTTCCGGCTGCAATTGCAGAATAACAAGCTAAAGGAATCCAAGCTGGCATAATTTTTTCGTCAATATTTATATGCAACCAATTTGGTAAATCTGACGAAACTCCTTTTTGATTTACATAAACTGTAACTGCTGCTGCAATAATACCCATTACTTTTTGAGAATCATTACCACCGTGCCCTAAACTAAAAGAAGCTGATGATAATAATTGCATTTTCTTTAGTACTTTTTCAGCTCTAGCAGTTGATAGCGAACTAAATGCCAAGTTGAATAGTGCCAAGCTATAAAATATTATAGCTACTAAAAACCATTTAATATTATCGGGATAAATAAGAAATGATAGAAATTTATTTGTACTTTTTTGTTTTTCGGGATCAATGTTATACTCTAAAACAGTTGAAAAATAATAGCCGACAGCAAGCATTAGTACTATTGTAAATAGTTTAGGATAAATATTTTTCTTAGAAGAATACATCAACCACAATGAAATAAAATAGGAAATAATCATTCCTAATAAAGGTGCTAAAACTATAAATGCTATAATTATTAAAACGCCACTTGGCAATCCACCATCTTTACCAGAAGAATACCAATTGACAACGTTATACCAATGTTTAGATATTGCATTACCATTATCATCTTTAGTAATGTAATCACTAAATCCGTTTTTATTGAATGCAAAAGCTATTGCTGCTCCTGCAAAACCACCAATTAATGTGTGCGATGATGAAGATGGAATTCCTTTCCACCAAGTGATTAAATTCCAAATTATCGCGGCAATTACTCCTGATAAAATTACTGTTAAGTCAATTTGTGACGTATCGGCAGTTTTTGCAACAGTATTAGCAACACCAAAACCAAAAACCCAATAAGCTAAAAAATTAAAAAAAGCTGCCCAAACTACAGCTTGAAAAGGTGTCAATACTTTGGTAGCAACAATGGTAGCAATTGCATTAGCTGCATCATGAAAACCATTGATGTAGTCAAATATTAGTGCAAGAACAATTATAACAATTAGTAAAGTCATAAATAATGTTTAATCTTTAATTTAAGAATGCTTTACAGAAATTTGTTCCATAACATTAGCAACACTTTTACATTTATCAGAAGCCGATTCTAATGCCGATAACACTTCTTTATATTTGATAATATTTTTAGCATCTGTTTCATTTTCAAAAATATCTGCTACAGCTTTATCAAAAACAACATCAGCTTTACTCTCTAATTTATTGATTTTTTTGCACGTTTCTTTAATTAACTTGATATTATCCATATCTTTCAACTGCTTAATTCCGTCATTTATTAGCTGACAAGCTTCAAGATTAATTTCGGTTAATTTTCGTATTGATTTTGTAATTTTCTCCACTTGATACAATCTCATTTTACTTGCTGCACCATGCATATAATCGGCAACATTATCAATCGCTTTAATTAATGAATGGATATCTTCTCTGTCAAATGGTGTAATAAAATTTCTACTTAATTCTAAATGAGTTTTATGTGTTATCTCTTCAATAATTGCTTCTAATTCTTCAATTTTTTTGAAATAATCCTCACGTTCAATTTTTGGAGCATTAACTGCTTCATGTAATGTTTCTGCAAGAACAACTAAATTAGCAGATGCTTGCTCAAAAAGCGGAAAAAACTTTTTATCTTTAGGTACTAAGAATTGGAAAATACTATTTAATGTCATTTTTGAATAATTTTAACGATGCAAATGTATCTATATAATGTTAAGAGAATATTAAGTTCTTAAAAATTCGTCTACAAAACTAGTATTTATAAATCATAAAAAAGGTTTTTTTCTTTTTGAAAACGTTTTCGTACATTAGCCACACAAAAAATAGCTTATTAAACATGGATTTAAACTTCAATAAAAACGAAGATCACAACAAACTTTTACTATCTAATTTAAAACAGCGATTTGCTAAAGTTAAACTTGGCGGTGGCGAAAAAAGAATCGAAAAATTGCATTCAGAAGGTAAGATGACTGCACGTGAACGTATTGACTATCTGTTAGATGAAAAGGCAAAAAGTATAGAAATTGGAGCTTTTGTTGGTGACGGAATGTATGCTGAACATGGTGGTTGTCCTTCTGGCGGTGTTGTAGTAAAAATAGGTTATATCAAAGGTAAACAATGTATTGTTGTTGCTAATGATGCAACAGTAAAAGCTGGTGCATGGTTTCCCATAACAGGTAAAAAGAACCTTCGCGCACAAGAAATTGCTATGGAAAATCGGCTACCAATAATATATTTAGTTGATTCTGCTGGAGTTTATTTGCCAATGCAAGACGAAATTTTTCCAGATAAAGAACACTTCGGACGCATTTTTAGAAACAACGCTACAATGAGTAGCATGGGAATTACACAAATTGCTGCCGTAATGGGTAGTTGTGTTGCAGGTGGTGCTTATCTTCCAATAATGAGTGATGAAGCAATGATAGTTGATAAAACCGGAAGTATATTTCTTGCTGGAAGCTATTTGGTAAAAGCGGCAATTGGTGAAAATATTGATAATGAAACTCTTGGCGGAGCAACAACACATTGCGAAATTTCGGGAGTAACCGATTATAAAGCAAAAGATGATAAAGATGCATTAGACCGAATTAAAAGTATCGTCGGAAAAATTGGTGATTATGATAAAGCTGGGTTTAACCGAGAAAAATCACAAAAACCAGCATTAGACGAAAATGATATTTACGGAATTATTCCTAAAGCTAGAACCGAACAATATGATATGATGGAAGTTATCAAACGATTGGTTGATAATTCAGAAATGGATATGTACAAAGAAGATTACGGAAAATCAATAATAACCTGTTATGCTCGAATTGATGGTTGGGCTGTCGGAATTGTAGCCAATCAACGAATTGTTTCCAAAACTAAAAAAGGTGAAATACAATTTGGTGGCGTAATTTATTCCGATTCTGCCGATAAAGCTACCCGATTTATTGCAAATTGTAATCAAAAGAAAATTCCATTAGTATTTGTTCAAGATGTAACCGGATTTATGGTTGGTTCAAAATCAGAACATGGCGGAATCATTAAAGATGGTGCCAAAATGGTAAACGCGGTTGCCAATTCGGTTGTTCCAAAGTTTACTGTAATTGTAGGAAATTCTTATGGTGCAGGAAATTATGCTATGTGCGGAAAGGCTTACGATCCACGATTAATCTTTGCTTGGCCAAGTGCTGAATTAGCTGTAATGGGCGGAACTCAAGCTGCCAAAGTACTAGCGCAAATAGAAGCTTCATCTTTAAAAGCTAAAGGAGAAATTATTGATGAAATAAAAGAAAAGGAATTATTTGATAAAATTAAAGCTAAATATGATGAACAAGTTTCACCTTATTATGCAGCGTCTAGATTGTGGACCGATGCTATAATTGATCCACTAGAAACTCGAACATGGATTTCTATGGGAATTGAAGCAGCCAATCACTCGCCAATAGAAAAGAAATTTAATTTAGGTGTGATTCAAGTTTAAACAAAAAAGGCTGCTATTAATAAAAATAGCGGCCTTTTTTCTAACAAATAATTATTTTTTCTTCTTTGAATTCTTTTTCTTTTTAGCTTTTGCTTTAGCTTTTTTAGCTTTTGCCTTCTCTTTAGCTTTTTGTTTTTGCTTTTTAAGTTTTGCTTTGTCTTTAGCTTTTTTCTTTTTGGCTTTCTCTTTTATTTTTGCTTTAGCTTTCTTCGTTTTTTCTTTAGTTGAATCTTTCATCTTTTTGATTTTAGTGGTTTCTATAAAAACTTCCGAAATTATTTCTGTTGGAATCACTTCTTCAGTAATTACTGCTGCTGGAATTTCAGTTGATGGAGTTGCAGTTGTTGTTTTTCTACCTGGCGTTCTTCTTACAGCTGGTTTTTTAACAGCGCTAGCTGGAGTTTCTTCATTCAAATTCTCGGCAACAATTTCTGCAGTTGAACTAGTTCCTTCTTCATTTACTACTTCTTTTGCAACAGTTGTTTTTGGTTGTGTTGTTCTTTTAATCATATTGCTTAGTTTTATTTAAAGTATCTTTATTATTAATTTAATGTAAATTTATCGTTAACAAAAGTAGTTCATTTACTTTAACTCCAATGTTAAGTTTTACTATTGATTAAAAACTTAACATTGGAAAAGGATTAATTTCAACAAAAATCAATGTTTGAATCTTATTTGAATTAAAATTTATACTTTTATCAAGAATAAAAACTTTATTTTTTTTCAAATAATGTCTACATCACTATTTCATCATTTTCAGCACAATATTTCAGCATTACAACTTCCTGAAAAATTTACATTTCCGTTTTATTATGAACCTCATGAACTTAGTGTAATTGCTGCAAAAGAACTACAAAACTACTTAAGTAATCAAACTGATTTCATTCATAATTTCGGATTAAATAAAGATCAAAACAGATTAGCAATTGGTAAAATGTTTGGCGTTTTAATTGTTCAAAATCAAAATAGTGAATTGGGATATTTATGCGCTTTTTCGGGCAAACTAGCCGATGAGAATTTTCATAAGCATTTTGTACCAACAGTATTTGATATGCTTCAAGAGGAAGGTTTTTACAAAAAAGAAGAAGCTGTTTTAAATAAATTTAATAAAAAAATAGAATCACTCGAAAATGATATTGACTATTTATCATGTATAAAAAAGTTAGAAAACACTAAATCACAATTTGAAAAAGAAATAAGTGATCAAAAACAAAAAATAAAATCTGCTAAAAAGGTTCGTGATTTAAAAAGACTTGAATCAAATTCAGACAGTGATATTTTAAATAAAGAAAGTCAAGAAGAAAAAATTTTATTAAAAAAAATGACTCAATTTTGGAATCATAAAATTGAAAAAGCTCAAGAAGAACTTCATCATTATATTTCAAAAATTAATTCTTTAAAAGAAGAACGCAAACTAAAATCAAGCAAGTTACAGCAACAATTATTTACAGAATATGCTTTCTTAAATAAATTTGGAGTTTCTAAAAGTTTGAAAGAAATTTTTAACGAAAATCCGCCTGCTGGCGCTGGAGAATGTGCAGCGCCAAAGTTATTGCATTTTGCCTTTCAAAACCAATTAAAACCAATTGCAATGGCTGAATTTTGGTGGGGTCAATCACCAAAATCAGAAGTTAGAAAACACCAACAGTTTTATCCAGCATGTACCGGAAAGTGTGAACCAATTTTAGCACACATGTTAGACGGAATTGAAACAGAAGAAAATCCATTCAAAATTAATACTGCCAAAGGCAAAGATTTAGAAATAGTTTACGAAGATGAATACTTGCTTTTAGTCAATAAACCTGCTGAATTTTTATCAGTTCCAGGCAAACGAGTAATTGACTCTGTTTATTCACGCATGAAAAAATTATATCCCACTGCAACCGGTCCATTAGTTGTGCATCGGTTAGACATGTCGACCTCAGGTTTATTACTAATTGCAAAATCAAGTGAAATCCACAAAAGTCTCCAATCACAATTCATTAAAAGAAAAATTAAAAAACGGTACGTTGCTATTTTAAATGGAATTATAAACGAAAAGTTAGGATATATTGACTTGCCACTGCGAGTAGATTTAGACAATCGTCCCAATCAATTGGTTTGTTATGAACACGGAAAATCAGCACAAACTAAATGGGAAGTTATTGAAATAAGTGAGAATAAAACTAAAGTCTACTTCTATCCTATTTCTGGCAGAACACATCAACTAAGAGTTCATGCTGCACATCCAAGCGGATTAAATACTCCAATTGTTGGAGATGATTTATATGGAATTAAAGCCAATAGGTTGCATTTACATGCAGAAAGTATTACTTTTCAACATCCAATATCTAAAGAAGTAATGACTATTTCAGTTGCTGCTGAATTTTAGTAACAAATTGGAAATTAAAACAACTAATACTATTAAATATAAAATCATGAAGAAAATTGTTTTAATAACATTTGCATTAATAAGTTTTCAGTCGATAATTGCGCAGGAAAAATTCACTCGCAAAGATTCGCTTCAAGGTGGCTTGAGACCAGAGAGAACTTCGTTTGATGTATTGCGTTATGATTTAAATATCAAACTAAATATTGATGAAAAATCGATTGTTGGGTACAATGATATCACATTTAAAGTGATTGAACCAACTAAAAAAATTCAAATCGATTTATTTCAAAACATGCAAGTTGATTCAATAGTTTTTAATTCAAAAAGATTAGAATTTACAAGAGATAACAATGCCGTTTTTATTTATTTTACAACTTATTTGAATATAAATAATACGGAGAAAATTCGTTTTTATTATTCTGGAAAACCTCAAATAGCAAAACATGCACCTTGGGATGGCGGATTAGTGTTTACAAAAGATAAAGAAAATAGACCATGGATTGGTGTTGCATGTCAAGGAACTGGCGCAAGTTTATGGTATCCGTGCAAAGATTCACAGAGCGATGAACCTGATAATGGCGCTACAATAAAAGTAGCTGTACCAACTGGTTTAACCAATGTGTCAAATGGAAGATTACTAGGAAGTGAAGATTTAAAAAATGGATATACTCGTTGGGATTGGGAAGTTAAAAATCCAATTAACACCTATGATATTACTTTAAATGTTGGATACTATACGCACATTCATGATAATTTAGATGATTTAGATATTGATTATTATGTTTTAAGCTATAATGAAGAACGTGCAAAAAAACATTTTGGTGCCGACGTAAAACCGATGCTTAGCTGTTTTCAAAGTAAGTTCGGAACATATCCGTTTAAAGAAGATGGCTATAAACTAGTTGAAACTTCTTATTTAGGTATGGAGCATCAAAGTGCTGTAGCTTACGGAAATAAATATGTAAAAGGTTATTTAGGTTCCGATTTATCG
The DNA here is from genome assembly GCF_028867965.1 of Flavobacterium sp. SUN046. Taxonomy (GTDB): domain Bacteria; phylum Bacteroidota; class Bacteroidia; order Flavobacteriales; family Flavobacteriaceae; genus Flavobacterium. Next base: position 12,381 of record NZ_JAPQNT010000006.1, on the reverse strand, counting down.
AATACTGGAATCGGTTTAACATTTGATTATATCATAGTTCATGAAAGTGGTCACGAATGGTTCGGAAACAGTATAACATCCAAAGATATTGCCGACATGTGGATTCATGAAGGATTTACGCAATACACCGAAGTAGTTTTTGTAGAATGCCAATTAGGTTATGAAAAAGCTATGCAATACTGTAAAGGATTGCAACGCAGAGTTAGAAATGATGAACCAATAATTGGAGCGTATGGCGTTAATCATGAAGGTTCAGGAGACATGTATCCAAAAGGTGCTTTACTGCTCAACACATTACGTCACGTAATAAATAATGATGAATTATGGTGGAAGATTATTTTGAAATATTCAGAAACTTTTCGTCATAAAATTATTGATAATGATATGGTTATTGCCTTTTTTAATGCAGAAAGCTGCATGAACCTTACTCCTATTTTTAATCAGTATTTAAAAACTGTAACGATTCCTAATCTAGAAATTAAGCAAAATAAAAAGAAATTTGAATTCCGCTGGAAAACTGATCTTGCCGATTTTCAAATGCCAGTTGATGTAAAAATTAACGGTGAAAAAGTGCGATTGAATCCAACAAAAAAATGGCAAAAATTAAAAATCAAAATAAAATCTTTAGATGAAATTGAACCATTAAAAGAACAATTTTATATCAACATTACAAAAGAGTAAAAATTAAAACCGCAGATTTATAATTGATAAATCTGCGGTTTTTTTGTATAATGATTTATTTTAAAGTTTCTTTTCTTAAGACTTTACCGTTTTCAGTTTCTTTAAATTTTGAAACGAATATAATTTCTTTCGGGCGTTCATATTTATCTAAAGAATCAAAAATTGTTTTATCAATTTCAAATGAATCGCCTTCAATAACAAGTAGTACTTTTTCGCCTAATTCAGCATCGTCTTTAGATGCAATAAAAAAACGTTTATCAATTTTAGTTTCTAATTTTTGTTCTACTTTTTCGGGCATAATTTTCACACCGCCACTATTTATAATAGTATCAATTCGACCTAAAAAAACAAATTGATTTTCATTTACAAGTTCGACAACGTCATTTGTGACAACAGTTTCTTCAGCAATTATATGAGGTGCATGAATTACTAAACAATTTCTATCATCATACGATATTATTACATTTGGCAAAACTGTGAACGCTTTTTCACCAACTTTTTTGGCAGCAATATGCGTTATTGTTTCAGTCATACCATAAGTTTCATAAATTTGCGTTGGTAATTTCATTAATTCTTTTTCAAGCGAAGCATTAATTCTTGCGCCACCAACAATAAGTTTTTTTACACTTTTTAATTCTTTTAACGAATTTTGAGCTTGCATCGGAACCATAGCAGCAAAATCATAATTCATGTCGTCTAAATTCATCATCGGATGCGATGTTGGCGCAACATAATCTAAATCTAAACCTAAAATAATAGCTCTAATTAGCATCATTTTTCCAGCTACATATTTTACTGGCAAACATTGTAATGCTCTATTTCCTGAACGCAAATCGAAAAAATCTCCAGTAGCAATTGCCGAATTTACCATGGCTTGTTTTTCAACTTTAACGAGCTTTGGAGTTCCAGTTGAGCCTGAAGTTTGCATTTCAATATACGATTTGCTATCAAACCAATCTAAAAGAAAATCTCCAACTGGCTTTTCAAAATCTTCGCCTTCTTTTATAAAACTATAGGCAACACGACACAAATCGTCTCTGTCTAAATGAAAACCATTCAATTTAAAATGGTTGTGTACATTTTCATACGTTGGATTTATCATAACTATTATGTGTTTAAATTAGTATTTTCTGAAACTCGTCCTGTTAATTTTTCTTTCCAATTGGTCCATTTGTATTTCTTGGCTAAAATAAATAGTATGATTGGATAAATAATTACCATTGATAGTATCATTTCATTTAAAGTATCTGCAGTGTTTTCTTTAGTAGAAAGTCTAAAAACAGCATCGGTTTGCAATGCCGAATAATCGGAAGTTATTAATAATGCCGCCATTAAATTATTACCCAAATGAAAACCCAAAGAAAGTTCTAAACTCTCATCCATAAGTGTCATAATTCCGAGAAGAAATCCGGTTCCTATATAAAAAACCATCACGCCATAACCCATTTCTGATACTTCTGGGTTAGCATTATGAAATAATCCAAAAAAAACAGAAGTTATTACTAATGGTGTCCATCTATTTTTGGCTATTATTCCAATTTGTTGCATTAAATAGCCTCTAAATAAATATTCTTCAAATCCAATTTGAGTAGGAAATAAAAGCAAACTCACACCAAATAAAATTAAAAATTTACCCAAATGAAAATTCCAAATAACCGAAGAATTATCAATGTAATAGGATATTCCAAAACTCAACAGTGTAAAAAACACAACCAAAGCAAACGAAAAAGCAATACGACTAAAATCAACTTTTTTTCTTGATGTAGTTAACGATATTATACTTCTTTTATGAATAAAATGAACCGTTACAAACAGCAATGCTAACAAAAAAACAAACGGAACTAAATTGGCTACTAATGAAACAATTTTAGGCCAACTTTTCATCAAATCATACGAACTATCGATAGTTTCTTTTGATGAAAATATATAAACTACAAAATTTAAAATAAATATTGCGGTTGCTACAAATGTTGTAATTAGCACTCGCCACCAATTATTTTTCCCTTTATAAGCTTGTTCAATAAACATAAGCTGTTTTTTAAATTAAATACCATTAAATTTGTTCCGACTAAATTACTATAAAAATCATATAAATCATTACTTTATTTTAAATAAAATGATAACAATTTATCACAATCCGAGATGCGGAAAATCAAGAGAATGTTTAGCATTTATAGCGAATTCCAAACAACAATTTGAAGTTATAAAATACCTTGAAACGCCTTTAACTTTTGATGAATTATCCAAATTGATAGTAAAATTAAATTTAAACCCAATTGAATTAGTTAGAACAAAAGAATCTATTTGGAAAGAAAAGTTTAAAGGAAATTCACTAACTGAAGAAGAAATCATTCAAACTATGGTTGATTATCCAATTTTGATGGAACGACCTATTGCTGTAAAAGGAAGCAAAGCCATTATTGCTAGGCCTTTTGAGAGATTAAAGGAAATTATTTAGATATATTTAACGTTTCATTTAACAAACCTTTGTGATTTGATGGTTAAACGAATGTTTAGTTTTGCAGTCATAGTAGTAGTATGATAAAAAACATTTTAAACATGAAAAGCATTAAATTATTCTTAACATTTGGGTTATTACTGAGTTCATTATTCATTTTTTCCCAGCAAAAACCAGAAGGTAAAAAGGTAAAAGTAACTGGGAAAATTGTTGATAAAGGAACAAATCAACCTTTAGAATACAGTACAATTTCATTAGTTAATACTACAACCAATAAAGTTACTTCGGGTGGAATTACCGATAGCAAAGGAGATTTTAGTTTTGATTCGGCTCCAGGAACTTTCAATATTAAAGTAGAATTTATTTCGTTTAAATCTACCGAAATTAAAGCCAAAACAATAACATCAGACACTAATTTAGGTACAATTTCATTAGTTTCAGATGCAACACAATTGAATGAGGTTGTAATTAAAACTGAAAAATCAAATGTTGAAATAAAATTAGACAAAAAAATATATAATGTTGGTCAAGACATGACTGTTAAAGGCGGAACTGCAAGTGATGTTTTAGACAACGTGCCATCGGTAACTGTTGATGGTGACGGAAATGTAAGTCTAAGAGGCAACGATAACGTTAAGATTTTAATCGATGGACGACCTTCTAACGCAATAAATATAGCAGATGCACTTAGAAATATTCCTGCTGATGCTTTAGATAAAATTGAAGTTATCACCAATCCGTCGGCAAGATATGATGCTGAAGGTGGCGCTGGAATTATAAACATAGTACTTAAAAAAGGTAAAACTAATGGTTTAAATGGAACTTTTATAGCAACTACTGGAACTCCTAAAAACAATACAATTGTTGGAAATTTGAACTATAAAACAGATGAATTTAATTTGTTTTCAACCTTAGGTTATACCAATAATAATTCTCCTGGAGTATCGTATACTAACTCTAATTATTTGAATTCTGACGGTTCAATTTATAAAAATATAGTTGAAAATACAGACCGTCAAAGAGCTAGAGAAGGAATGAATTACACAATAGGTGTTGATTGGTTTTTAGATAAATCATTAACTTGGACCAATGCAATTAACTACCGTAAAAATGACGGAAAAAGTCCTGAAACTAGTTCGTTATTAAATTCTGAAGCCGGAAGTAATTTTAATCAATTTCGTTTCAACGATCAATTTACAGCTACAAGAAATGTTGAATATGTTACTAATTTTACTAAAAAATTCAAAAAAGACGGTCATAAGTTAACTGTTGATGCTACTGTTTCAAGAGAAAATGATAATGATAGTTCACAAATTAATACAAGCTATTCTGGAAATACCGATGCAATTGGATATACACAATCAACAAAGAATTTTCAAGAAGAAAATAAAAAATTAATTCAAACAGATTATGTTTTACCAATAGGAAAACAATCTCAATTTGAAGCTGGTTACAGAGGAAATTTCAATGATTTATTAACCGATTATAATGTAAGTGATTTAGATAATTCAGGGAATTTTATTTCAAATCCAAATTTTACAAATAAATTAGATTACAAAGAACGAATTAACGCTTTGTACACACAATTCGGAACCAAAATAAGTAAATTTTCAGTGCTATTAGGAATGCGTTGGGAAGATTCTAATATTGATATTAATTTATTGACTACCAATAGTTTTAACAATAAAAAATACAATAATTTCTTTCCGAGTGCTTTCTTCACTTACGAAATTAACGACAATTCAAGTTTGTCTTTAAATTATAGCAAACGAATTTCAAGACCTCGTTCAAGATTTATTAATCCGTTTTCTAATTACACCAGTAACATTAATATTTTTCAAGGAAATCCTGATATAAATCCATCTTTTACAGATGCTTTTGATTTAGGATATCTAACTAAATGGAAGAAAATAACATTCTCAACATCGGCGTATTTTAATAAAACTAAAAATGTATTTCAATTTATAAGAAGACCTAACGGAGAAACTGTTACTACTATTGTTAATGGTGTGCCAGTTGAAACTCCAGTTATTTTAACAACTCCAGTTAATTTATCTGATGAATACCGTTACGGATTTGAGTTTAACATAAATTATTCACCGTACAAATGGTGGAAATTAAATAGTAATTTCAACTTCTTTCAAAACAATACAAGAGGTAGCTTTACTTACACTTTAGCCAATTCTAATACTGTTGTTTATCAAAATTTTGATAATAATGCTTCTAGTTGGTTTGCAAGAATTTCATCTAAAGTTACGCTTCCATACAAAATTGATTGGCAAACAAATGGAACTTACAATGCACCACAAAAAAATGCTCAAGGTTCCTCTTTAGGCGTTTTAAGTGCTAACTTAGCATTTAGTAAAGATTTATTAAAAGACAAAGCAACTTTATCATTGAATGTAAATGACGTGTTCAATTCTAGAAAGAGAATTTCACAAACAACAATTCCTGGTTTAGATTCTTACAGCGAGATGCAATGGAGAAAACGTCAAATTAATTTATCGTTCACGTACCGTTTTAACAAACAAAAAAGTGAAAAAGAAAAACAACCTAAAGGCGAAGGTGATGGTGGCGGTGGCGATTTTCCTGGATAATCTTAAAATAATAGTACATAAAAAAGCCCTGAAAATTTCAGGGCTTTTTTATGTTGTAACAAAATTTGATTAAGCTTGTTCTAATGCTTTTTGAGCTTTTCTTTCTTTTAATAACTCTCTTGTTGCACCAAATATCCAGTAGAATACAAAGTGAATTAAAAAAATCATTAACCAAAAACCAATTGTTAATATGGTTAAAAATAATAGAAAACCTAAATATTGTGCAAATGTAAACATGTCGTTTGAATTTTTATTTCTAAATAATGAGCCAAAGATAATTGATAAATTTTTATTGACCAATAAATCTCAAATAATTATTAACTACTTTTTTAACAATGCTAATACCATTTCTTCTTTTTGAAATAAATAACCATTCCAACAAGCAATAAAAACATAATTAATAGAATAAGAAAATAACCATGTTCCCAGTGCAATTCGGGCATATTGTCAAAGTTCATTCCGTAAACGCCAACTATAAATGTTAATGGCATGAAAAAAACCGAAACAACGGTAAGCGTTTTCATTACTTCATTCATCTTGTGACTTTGAGTCGAAAAAAAGAAATTAGAAGCACTATCTAATGTTGTTAAATCATATTCGATTTGCTCTAAAAGTTCCAAACTTTTTTGATGTAAACGCTCAAAAAAAGTAAAATTATTAGCTTCAATAGCGTCAAAAATATTATCGTCTTTAATACTTTTAATCGAATACAAAGAATCGCGTAACGGAATTATAGAACGCTTTAAAAAATTATAATTATCTCGATGTTTCTCTATTTGTTCTAAAATTGATAAATCGGTGCTTTGTTTGGATAAATTTATCAATTCTTCCACTCTATCTTCTTCATTTTCAATTGTAATATAAAAATTTTCCATTATTGCATCAAGCAATAAAAACAAAAGATAATCTGCTTTTTTAGTACGTACAATTCCCGAATGTGTTCTTATTCGCTCTCGAATGTGTGTAAAGAAATCACTTCTTTTTTCTTGAAATGAAACTAGAATTCCGTTTTTTAATAAGAAACTTATTTGTTCTACTTTAATATTTCCGGTTTCTTCTTCTGGCAATAACGATTTAATATTAAAAAATAAAGTATCGTGATATTCGTCTAATTTTGTTCGTTTGGTTGTATTTAAAATATCCGAAAGCATAAAATTATCAACTTTCAGGTAATCGCCAATTTTTTTGATAAAATCAGGATCATTCAATCCGTGAATATTTAGCCAATTTATTTTCGAATAATCTACATGTTTTTCAATTTCATCAACATCAAATTCATGAAATTCGGCTAAATCAATATCGTCATAAACGAACAACTGACTTTCGGTTTGAGTATATTTATGAACTCCTGTATATTCCAAAAGTGCTGGTTGCACCTTTTTCCCTTTTTTGTATTTTATTTTTCGCACGAAATGTAATTTTGTCTAAATTTATAAATAATTATTTTTTTAAAAGTATTTTTACCGAAATTTAATTCATGACCACACTAATCACCAACATACAAGAATTACTTCAAATAAGAGATTTGAATGTCAACAAAGTTTCAGGTGCCGAAATGGCAATTTTACCATCAATCAAAAATGCTTATTTATGTATTGAGAATGATTTGATTTCCGATTTTGGTTCAATGAATGATTGTCCGAAAATTAATGCTGATGTAACCATTGATGCAACCGGAAAAGTGGTGCTTCCTACATGGTGTGACAGTCATACACATATTGTATATGCTGGCAATAGAATTCAGGAATTTGTAGATAGAATAAACGGATTGAGTTATGAAGAAATTGCCAATCGTGGTGGCGGAATTCTAAATTCGGCTAAAAAACTAAACGAAACTTCAGAAGAAGAAATCTATAATCAGTCGAAAATTAGATTAGAAGAAGTCATGCGTCAAGGCACTGGCGCAGTCGAAATAAAATCGGGTTACGGATTAACGGTTGATGGTGAATTGAAAATGTTGCGAGTAATTAAAAGATTATCTGAAAATTATCCAATTAAAATAAAAGCTACATTTCTTGGTGCACATGCTTTTCCTGTTGAATTTAAAGAAAATCACTCGGGATATATTGATTTAATTATTGATGAAATGTTGCCAAAAATTGCAGCAGAAAATCTAGCTGATTTCATTGACGTTTTTTGTGAAACAGGCTATTTTTCAGTCGAAGAAACGGAGAGAATTATGGAAGCTGGAAAAAAATTCGGTTTGATTTCAAAAATTCACGTCAACCAATTCAACGCCATTAACGGAATTGCAGCTTGTGTAAAGCATAACGCGCTTTCGGTAGATCATCTTGAAGTTGTAACCGATGACGATATTGAAGTTTTAAAAAATTCTAACACAATGCCAGTTGCTTTGCCGTCGTGTTCTTATTTTATTAGTATTCCATACACTCCAGCTCGAAAAATGATTGATGCAGGTTTACCATTAGCGCTGGCAACCGATTTTAATCCAGGTACAACACCATCAGGAAACATGAATTTTGTTGTAGCAACGGCATGTATCAAAATGAAAATGACACCTGAAGAAGCCATAAATGCTGCTACAATTAATGGTGCTTATGCAATGGGAATTTCAAATACACACGGAAGTATAACTTTAGGTAAAAAAGCTAATGTAATTATAAGTAAAGAAGTTACATCATTTTATCAATTGCCTTATTGCTTTGGAACTGATTTGATTGATTGCGTAATAATTGAAGGAAAATTATGTGTTTAATTCTTTATAGGAATACTTTGGGAATTTCTTTAAATCAAAGTTATAAAAGTAGTATTATCGTTTCGCGGCTTCAAGAAGTGGCGAACTTCGTAACCGCATATTTTCCAATAAGATAGTATTTCTTGCGAAAGAAATACATAAATTTACCACATTCTTTGCCATTTCTTGGAACCGAAGTTATAGGGCATTTTTCTATTCATTTGCAAGTCGTTCCAATAAATTCTTCAAATCGGAATAAGGTACTGTTTCGTCTTTTTCCCATTCTTTTTTTTTGTCAATTCTTTTCTTAACGGCTTCAATGCTATATGGTCTGCTGTTTTTGAATATTCTGTAAATTTCGGGAATGTCTGGATAGTCTGTCGGGTCATAATACATCCAAACATTTATTAAAAGGTCTAATTCGTCTTTTTTAGTTACAATTGTCAATGACTTCAAACTTTTTGACATTAAGTTCTTGTCGTTCTGTGAGTCTGTAGATTCTTCATATTGAACATAATCGTCAAAAACGTATCGTATGTTCTTAATGTGGTCAATATTCAAATCAGACGTAAGTTTAATTATGTCTTGTCCGCCCGGAGGTATAGAAGATTCGATTGTTTTATAATTATCAGCCTTAATAACTATATTCATTGGTGGACAACGAAAACCGCCCGATATACTACTTAATTCAAAATGTCCAATTGAATCAGTTGTCGTCTTGTTCTGAACTTTACTTTTGTTGTAAACTGTGACACCAGCCAAAGGTCGTCCCGTTTCTTTGTCAATTACGATTCCGGAAATTCGTTGGTAACAGTCGCAAGAAGTTAGCAAAGTCAGCCCGATTATAATTGTCACTATTTTTGTCATATTCTGTGTCGCTCTAAAATGCCCTACTACTATTGTATTTGAACAGTTGGAATGTAAATATCAAATTGAGCGCCTTTATTAATTTCGCCATTTGCTGCAATAATGCCATTATGATTTTCAACTATTTTTCTCGCAATTGTCAAACCAATACCAGTTCCTTTATAATCATTCTTATGATGTAAGCGTTGAAAAATTTCAAAAATTTTATGTTTGAATTGAGGATCAAATCCAATACCGTTATCACTAACACTAATATGGCAATAATCACATTTTAATATGAATTTTTCAGAGCTTTTTTTATCATATTTAACAAAATCACTCTTAATCACAATATGTGGTTTTAACTCATCAATTGAGTATTTGAGTGAATTACTAATAAGATTTTGCAGTAATTGTCTAAATTGAAACGGAATAACATCCGCTTTATGTTCTAAATTAACTTCAATTTTTGCTTGCTTTTCATGTATTTCTTCTTTTAGCATCTTTATTGCTTCTTTAGCAATTTTATTAAGATTACTGTTCACAAATTTTCTTTGAATTGTTTTAGTTCGTGAATAGGCAAGTAAATCATTTATAAGCGTTTGCATGTGCAATGCAGAAAGCTTAGTACGTTCAACATAATATTTTCCCATTGCGGATAAATTATCATATTCTTCTACAAAGATTCTGCTTGAAAAAGTTTGAATTTTTCTTAAAGGTTCTTGTAAATCATGACTAGAAATATAGGTAAAAGTCTCAATCTCTTTGTTAGCAATGGCCAACTCTTGAGCTCGTTTTTCTTTTTCTTGATTTTGAAATTCTAATTCTTTGTTTGCAATAACTAACTCTTGAGCGCGTTTTTCTTTTTCTTGATTTTGAAATGCTAGTTCTTCGTTAGCTATAACCAACTCTTGAGCGCGATTTTCTTTTTCTTGATTTTGATAAAGTAATTCTTTGTTTGCAATGATTAACTCTTGAGCTCGTTTTTCCTTTTCCTGATTCTGATAAAGTAATTCTTTATTTGCAATAACCAATTCTTGTGCTCGTTTTTCTTTTTCTTGATTTTGAAATGCTAATTCTTCGTTAGCTATAACTAATTCTTGAGCACGTTTTTCTTTTTCTTGATTTTGATAAAGTAATTCTTCGTTAGCAATAGCCAACTCTTGAGCTCGTTTTTCTTTTTCTTGATTTTGAAATTCTAATTCTTTGTTTGCAATAACTAACTCTTGAGCTCGTTTTTCTTTTTCTTGATTTTGAAATGCTAGTTCTTCGTTAGCTATAACTAATTCCTGAGCTCGTTTTTCTTTTTCTTGATTTTGAAAAGCTAGTTCTTTATTTGCAATAATTAACTTTGCGTCACTGTTTTCGTTATCCTCAATTTGAAGAGCAATTTTAATATTTTCAGGAATTACTTTTTTACTCATTTGATATTTAAAGAACCAAAGATAACATTAAAAATTTTAAATGAATAAAATGAATTTAAAACAAGAACTACTTAACGTTTTGTGTCATAAAGAAGTTTAGAACTTCGTAACCTCATATTTTACATTAAGCTAGTTTTTCTTGCGAAAGAAAAACTTGAATTAAGCAGATTTCTCGCCGTTTCTTGAAACCCTGTTGGCAGAAGTTATTGTTTTATCCTCTTTATTAATTCAAATGATTCTCCATTTTTTGCAACATATTTTAATAATCCATTTTTTTGATCATAATAAAATTCATCTAAATAGCCATCTTCAATATTTGTTGCACTAATATTATCTTTGAATAAATATGTCTCTTTATAGATTTTGTTAGTTGTATTCAGTTTTAAATTTTGTTTTATCGCTTTATAACCATTTTCAGGGTAATCAGACTTTAATCCAAAAATTGAAATATGAGGATGATTATTTTCATTATCAGAATCTCTCATTATCGATATTTCACAATTTAAAAGAGACTTTTTTTTACTTTTTAACACTAAATTTAATTTAATATAATTCAATTGATAAAACGAGACTTCAACATTATTACAATTTAAATTTGTATAATTTTCGTTTCTATCGGTAACTTCAAGTGTATCAATATTTTTAAGATTGCTTTTAAAAATTAAGTACTCATTTTTTTCATATGCACACCAATTTCTTTCTTCTTTTGTCAATTCCATTTTGATGCAAACACAAGAATTAAAAAAGAACATAATTATAGATAAATTAATTATTTTTTTTATCATTTTTTATAGTTTGTCATATTTTCCAGTTTTCTGTGATATAATTTCTGCCAACGTTTCGCCTTTAGTTTGCATTATGAAATAGTGAACTTCGTAACTGCATATTTTCTACTAAAATACAATTTCTTGCGATAGAAATATATCATTCTTAACAATTTTCTGTCCATTTCTTAAAACAGTTATTAGTAGAAGTTTTATCTATTTTCAATTTCCCAAGTATAATCAGTTAACAAATATCTGTGACTTAATTTTCCAAGATCGGTTCCTATTGGAACAGGTATTCCATGCTTTAAACTTCCATCATCAATGAATACAGGTAAATCAAATTTTTCAATTAGAGTTCCAGAAATTTTTACAATTTTATTCTTTTTATTATTTTCTCCAAGAAAAAAACCTTCTGGCCAACTATTCAATTTATCCAACCAAATCATTGGACCATTTGCTATTTGCAAAGCGGCTCCAGTAGCACAATTTAAAGTTTCACCTGTGAAAGTTACCTTTTTTCCTAGGTATTTACTAAGTATTGGTACTTGAGAAATTTCTGTTTTCGAAACCGTATTTTCTTTAATTTTACTCGATGTTGAACAACCAATAATCCAAAATATTTGGATAAATAATAATAGTTTTTTTGTCATTTTTGGGATATGCTTAAAATTTTCTCACATCACTTAGCGGTTTTAAGAAAAAGCGAACTTCGTAACCGCATATTTTCCACTAAGATAGTATTTCTTCCGAAAGAAATACGTGAATTTACCACATTTCTCGCAATTTCTTGAAGCATCTATGTAAAAGCATAACTTTGAGTTCTCTAAAAACAACAATTATGCAATTACAAGATGCCTTAACTAATCCAAAGATATTCATTGGTTTAGACATTCACAAAAAAAGTTGGACTGTT
>NZ_JAPQNT010000005.1 GCF_028867965.1 Flavobacterium sp. SUN046 | reverse complement strand
CGAAGGTGGCTTGGGAAGCAGTTGTGATCCGCTTGTGTTGACTGGAGTACTAAGTATCGATTATCCGCATTACTTTACACCAAATGGTGATGGAATTAATGATTATTGGAATATTGTGGGATTGAGTACTCAAGTAAACGCAAAAATTTATATATTTGACCGCCAAGGAAAATTAATAAAACAAATCAGTCCACAAAGCAACGGATGGGATGGAACATATAACGGAAACCTAATGCCAGCAACGGATTATTGGTTTTCAGTATATTATAATGAAGCCGATGCCGTTAAACAATTTAGAGCCCATTTCTCATTAAAAAGATAATAACAATGAAGTTTAAACATTTTTTTCTAGCGTTAGTAGTGTTAATTACTAAACAAGCTTATTCACAAGAAATATTACCTGTATATTCAGATTATTTATCAGATAATTATTTCTTGTTGCATCCATCTATGGCAGGTGCAGCTAATTGTGCTAAATTACGATTAACAGGAAGACAACAATGGTCAGGTCAGCAAGATTCGCCAGCATTACAAACTTTGAGTTTTAATGGTAGCGTTTCTGATAAAGATGGAATGGGTATTATTTTATTGAATGATAGAAATGGTTATCATTCACAAAAAGGATTTAGAGTTGCTTATGCGCACCACATTATGTTTTCACGTGACGATGTTGATTTGAATCAATTATCATTTGGAATGAACATTGGTTTTGCTCAAAGTTTATTAGATGAAACAGATTTCATGACTAATAATCCTGGTTATGACCCGATTATTGATGGAACTATTGTTCAAAAAGCATCATATTTCAATATGGATGTTGGTGCATCATATAATTTTTTAGATTTTTATGCCCATTTTACAGTTAAAAATGCACTTGCAAGTTCAAGAGCTCTTTATACTGATAAAGAACCTGTAAACTTGAAAAGATTGGTGTACAATATGGGATATACTTTTGGAGATACCGAGTCTGTTATGATAGAGCCTTCAATGATGTTTCAACACGTGTTTCAAACAAAAGAATCTACAGTTGACTTAAACATTAAAGCTTACAAAGATTTAGAGTTTGGAAGACTTTGGGGTGGATTATCTTACCGTAGAAGTTTAGATGGTGCTGAATATGTAGAAGGAAATGCAATTTCAACACAAAAACTACAATATTTTACACCTATTATAGGAATTAACTATAAAAATTACATGTTTGCTTACACTTACTCTCATTTGTTAGGTAATGTAAAATTTGATAATGCAGGATTTCATCAAATAACATTAGGTATCAATTTATTCTGTAAACCAGAAAAATACCACTGTAACTGTCCTGCGGTTAATTAACAATACAATCCCGATAGTTATTATCGGGATTCTTTTTTTATTTTAATTATGATTATAAAAGCTGTAAATGGCAAATCGCCAAAGATTCCAGAAGATTGTTATGTTGCCGAAAATGCGACTATTGTTGGTGATGTATCATTTGGTTCACAATGTAGTGTTTGGTTTAATGCGGTAATTCGTGGCGATGTTCATTACATTAAAATTGGAAATAAAGTAAACATACAAGATGGCGCTGTGATTCATGCGACTTATCAAAAGCATCCAACCAATATTGGAAATAATGTTTCAATTGGTCACAATGCAATTGTTCATGGCTGTACACTTCATGATAATGTTTTGATTGGAATGGGAGCCATTGTAATGGATAATTGTGTAGTAGAAAGCAACGCAATTGTTGCTGCAGGTGCTGTTGTAACTCAAAATACAGTTGTGGAATCTGGGACGATTTATGCCGGTGTTCCAGCAAAGAAAGTTAAAGATATTAATGCTTCTGATTTTGCCGGAGAAATTGAACGTATTTCGAATAATTATGTGATGTATTCTAGTTGGTTTAAGGATAAGTAGTTCTTAGGAATTCTGATTTTATTCAAATGGTTTACTCATTAGCCCTGATTGGCGGAAACGCCTCGCGTGACAGAAAGCAGGAAAATGGTTGGCAAGAATTACTGCTGATTCGCTTCTAAATTTTAAGCAAACTTCTGCCGTGAATAAGTACTTCGGGATTGATTAAAACAATGCAAAAAACGCCTGAAACTACCAAAAACTTCAAGATGTTGTGCAGTTGTAAATAGTGCTGTTTACTGCTTGATTTCCATAAGAGCATTAAAAAGAATAGTAAGATTACTAAACTTACATAAAAATAAATATCCATGAGTCCAACGTCGTAGGTTTCTACTAAAAGATAAACCGGAATTATGGTTAAAACGGTTAAGAATGTGATGATTTTTTTGGTGATTTCTTCACCATATTTTACTGGAATTGTGCGGTAATCATTAGCAATATCTCCTTTAATATTTTCTAAATCTTTAATCATTTCGCGAATTAAAAGCAACAATGATAAAAAAGCAGCATGAGCAAAAATTTGTGGATATAAATTTTTGTAGTACAAAAGAATGGCAAAAAATGGAAGCACAGCTAGTAAAGCAGCATTTAGATTTCCGATGATTGGGTATTTTTTTAATTTGTGGGAATAAAACCAAATTAGAAAAATATAAACAGAAAAATACAAAACGGCTCTGAACGAAACCAATAATGCTAATAATGCTACAACAAAATTTACAGTGAAATAAACTTGAAGTTTCGTTCGTTGGCTCACCAATCGATCAATTTGAGATTTATTTGGGCGGTTGATTAAGTCTTTTTTGCTGTCGTAGAAATTGTTAATAATATAGCCCGATGCAATTGTCAAACTTGAAGCAATAACAATAATAAACAGGTTAAAATCAAGTAAAACAGAAAGTGCACGTTTCTCTGGCGAAAAAATAAATATTGCTGATAAATATTGCGCTAAGGCAATAATTGGAATGTTGTAACCACGAACGACAGAAAACATACTGAAAATTTTCAGAATAGTAATCTTTGTTTTTCTGCTTAACATGGAATTAGAGTTTAAAAATTGTAAACAACTTCCAGTTTGTAGTCTTTAAGAGATTTTTTTGCTTTTTCTAAATCTTCGGTAAAACCTAGTATGTATCCGCCACCGCCTGAGCCACAAAGTTTTAGGTAGTAATCGTTGGAGTCAATTCCTTGTTGCCAAATTCCGTGAAATTGTTCGGGAATCATTGGTTTGAAATTGTTTAAAACGACTTTAGAAAGTTTTTTGGTATTAGAAAATAATGATTTCATATCGCCACCAAGGAAATTTTCTACACAAGCATCGGTGTATTTTATGAATTGGCTTTTTAGCATTTTTCGGAAACCTTCTTCTTTAAGGTTTTCCATGAATATGGTTACCATTGGAGCGGTTTCGCCTACAATTCCTGAATCTAACAAAAACACTGCACCTTTGCCTTGTGTACTTTGAGATGGAATTCCAGTTGCTTCGATATTGTCTTTAGAATTAATAAGAATTGGAATACTTAAATAGCTATTTAATGGGTCCAAACCAGAACTTTTTCCGTGAAAAAACGATTCCATTTGAGAGAAAATAGTCTTTAATTGAAGTAATTTTTCTCTTGTTAAGTTTTCTAAAACTGTAATCTTATCGTTAGCATATTTGTCATAAATAGCGGCTACTAATGCACCGCTGCTTCCAACTCCGTAGCCTTGTGGAATACTTGAGTCAAAATACATGCCACGTGCAACATCTGATTGTAAAAGTTCTAAATTGAAAGTAACTAATTGAGATTGATCTTTTTGTAATTGCTCTAAATAAATCACAAAACGTTTTAAACTTTCGTTAGATTTAATAGCTTCTTTAGTAGGATTTTCATCTACTTTCAAAGCGCCATTATAGAAATTATATGGAATTGATAAACCTTTAGAATCTTTGATGATTCCGTATTCTCCGAAGAGTAATATTTTAGAGTAAAATAATGGTCCTTTCATATATGTAAAAGTTGTTTTTTAGTAGTCATATATGTTATCGCTTTTATTTATCAGTGTTTGCTTACACAAACTTGTTTTTAATTGCGATTTCATATTCTAATTTGGGGTAATGTTAAATTATAACTTTTGTGCTCCAAAACCAATTTCATCACAAATATACTGACCATTTTGACAATAGCCAACTAATTCGTCCTTAATAAATTGCAAAGTTTCAACTCTAACGTTTTCGGTATACAAAACATGCACATTTGCACCAGCATCGAGTGTAAAACAAACCGGAATTTTAGTTTCGTTTCTAAATTTCCAAATTTTATTGATGATTTCCAATGTGTTGGGTTTCATTAATATAAAATAAGGCATCGAAGTCATCATCATAGCATGCAATGTCAGAGCTTCACTTTCTACAATTTGAATGAACTGATCTAAATCTCCAGTTGTTAAAACGTTTTTTATAGCAGATAAATTGTGATGCGCTTGTAAAAATCGTTGTTCTGCAAACGGATGATTGTGCATTAAATCGTGTCCAATCGTACTCGAAACTTGTTTTTCGCCTTTGTCAACTAATAAAATGGTATCTTGATAGTTCTTGAAATTTGAATGAACTTCAAACGGAAATTCTACTCCAAATAAATCGGAACTGTTTTCTATTTCTTTATGATTTCCCCAAACTACTATGTTTCCTTTTACACTTCTGCAAGCGCTTCCTGAACCTAATCGAGCTAAAAATGATGCTTTTTGGTTGAAATAATCTTCAGTAATTTCAGGATTTATTGCTTTTTCTAAACTCATAATATTCATTGCCAAAGCTGCCATTCCTGATGCTGACGAAGCAATTCCAGAGCTGTGTGGAAATGTATTTTGAGTGTCAATCGTAAAATGATAGTTTTTCAAATACGGACAATAAATTTCAATTCTTTCGAAAAACTTTTGGATTTTAGGTTTGAAATCTTCTTTTGGTTTTCCTTCAAATAGTAAATCAAATGATAAATTCTTATTGTCGTCTTTTTTTACAAATGTTAATTTGGTAATCGTTTTGCATTCTTTTAAAGTAAGACTAACAGAAGGATTTGCTGGAATTTGATTGTCTTTTTTGCCCCAATATTTTACTAATGCAATATTACTCGGCGCACTCCACTGAAAATTTCCATTGTTGATTGAAGCTGCACTTTGATTGAAAATAAAATCCTTTTCGGAAATCATATATCTTAATTTTAATACAAAGATAGTCTTTTTGCAAAAACCTTGAAGGTTTGTTTATTATATTTGTAAAAAATATAAACAAGATGCAGAAGATTTTAAGAATTTCGGTTGTACTAATGACTTGTCTGGTGATTGGTTATTTATCAGGAATGGTTACTCGTGAAAGTATCACTACATGGTATCCAACTCTTGTAAAACCAGTTTTTAATCCGCCCAATTGGATTTTTGCACCAGTTTGGACTATTCTATATATTATGATGGGTGTAGCTGGTGGATTGGTTTGGACAAAACTAGAATCTGATCCTGAAAATGTAAAAAAAGCATTTAAGTTTTTTGTGCTTCAATTGGCTTTAAATGCTTTGTGGTCTTTTATTTTCTTTTATTTACACAATGTTCTTTTAGCATTGATAGAAGTTGTATTGTTGTTATTAATGATTTATGAAACTTACAAACAGTTCTTTAAAATTGATAAAAATGCTGGAAGATTATTAATTCCGTACATGCTATGGGTTAGTTTTGCAACTATTTTAACAGCCAGTATTTGGTGGTTGAACCGATAAAAAAATCCCGAAAATTTATAGTTTTCGGGATTTTATTTTTTTAATTTATAACTAATTTTTTAGTTACTTTTAAATTCGTCTCAGTTGCAATTTCTACAAGATAAACGCCTTTTGATAAATCAGAAACATCAATACTCATTTCATTAGAAGTTAAGTTTTTGATAGTTTTAATATTTTTCCCAACAACATCATAAATTATAATACTAGATAAATTTTCACTTGTATTTTGTAAATTAATTTGAACAGATGAATGAGCAGGATTAGGATACAAAAGTAAATTATTGCTTTCAAAAATTGCATTTGCCAATGCTGCAACGAACTCTGATTGAAAAGTATTAGTTACGATTGCTGGATTACTATCAAAATAAATAGAAGCAGTATTCGGAATAATATCTCCAACACTAAATCCGGGTTTCAATTTTACTTTGAATGTTATGTAACCTTTTCCAATTTCTGAATTTGCTACCGAAACTGGTAGTTGGATGTTATTAAAATTCCAAGTTAATGTATTCCCAACTCTATCTAAAATGAAATCATGACTTGCATTCACCATTTTGATGGAAGTTTCATCAACCTTGGAATCTAAAATATCTTGTACTTTAACATCTATTGCACTTGCAGATCCTGTATTTTCAAATCTAATAGTATAAAATAAATAATCATTTGCGGCAAAAGAGCTAAACAATATTTTATCTCCATGAGATTCAATTTTATCATTTGGGTCATAGGCTGCAATAATATGTTGCGCGCTGGTACTAGAATTATTAGAAGTTACTACATCTCCAGCCATGGGAGTTATTGATGCAGTATTCGTTAACAATTGCCCAATTGAAACTGTTGGCAGAGGCGGTACTTGCATAGTAACGGTTATGATTCTTGCTTCAAATGGCAATAAATCACTAAAATTGTACGTGAATCCGTTGGTAATTGGGTTAGTGCCAGTCTGAGATATATTTGTAATAGGTGATACACTATCGTTATTGAAAGTCACAGTACCAGAAGTAATAGTTTGATTCCCTAAATTTGAGTAAACTAATTTATTGGTGTAGGTTGTTCCTGCTCTTGGAGAATTAAAAGGTAAAATAGCAACCGCCAAATCATTATAACTTTGTAGAATAGTTACAGGAAAATTATAGGTTACCATTCCGCCACCAATAATAACATGAACATTATTATAAGCAGTTGTAGAAATTGCATACATTGAGCTATAAGCTGGGTCAATTGTGTAGCCTAAATTATATGAATTAGTGCCATCAGTATCATAAATGTTATAAATTCCTGTAGGCGCTGTGATATTGTGTTGTACGCCATTATTTATGTCATATTGAAATTGTCCTAATGGGAAATTAACTTCGCCAGTATCTTGAGTTCCATTATTGTTGGTATCTAAAAATGAATTTAATCGCAAACCAGAACAATCAATTGCTCCTGTTGACGTAGCATCCATTGTAATTCTAATAAATCCAGCTTGATTACTAAAATTTGTAACCATTATTAAGTAATATTGTCCTACTAAGGCATTTGGAATAACTGGGTGTTCAGTTGCAGAACCCGAGTAACTACAACTTACCATATTTGCTGCAGTTAAGCTTGTATTACAAGGACTTACTGGATCTGAAAATGGACCATAAACAATATAATCAACATCCAACATATTGGATGTAAAATTGATATTTGTACTTTGTACTATTGTTAAATTTAATGTTCCAGGACTACTTACTGGCAAATAAAACCATGTTGGATTTGGAGTTGTAAATAGACAACTAACTGTGCCACCACTAGTAAATCCTGTTGTGTTTGTGAATGGGTTTCCTAAAGCACTACACAATGAATTAGCTTGATTACAAACGTGCGCTAAATTACATGTAGAATAGGTATTCAGATTAAAACTGTAAATATTATCGCAAGCATTTAAAATAGATTCTCTTACAAATACAGTAGTGTTTGGTGTAGCCACAGAAACACTAAAATTAGAAGGATTTACAATTGCATTTGTTTCAGTTTGCGCTGCAAGTAAAGTTGGATAATAGACTAAAGTATTTGTTGTGCTTATTTGAGTTGAACTTGACGTTAAATCAAAAATAACAGATCCATTTTGGTCATCATCACATTCTGCTAAGTTATTTAAAGTTTGTGTTGGGTTATAGCTTATTGCTTTAATGGTAAAAGTAAAGGATTGTTTTGAAGTTGTACCGTTTTGAGATAATACAGCATAATAAGTTGCCGTAGTATTTGTGATACACACTGGTGACAAAACCGCATTAATACCATTACTAGCATCTGCAAGTGAAGAATAATAAGATATTGAGTATAAAGAAGGGTCTAAATTAGCTAAAATATTAGTGTCATTATCTGTTAAATTAAAACAGTTCGTACCTGTGTCATTACATGAAAATAAATTCTGAGCACTACCTGTTGTCAATACTGATGCAAGAGTCGTAAAATTGGTGCCACTTGTCCAATTACTGTTGTATAATGATGAACAAATAGATCTAACATAAGATTTGTAAGCAGTAGAAGATAATAAACCGCTAGCTAAATAAGGACTAGAAGTTACTGTGACTCCAACTGAAGTTGCTGATGGAATAGGTAGTGAAGCCAATTGAACAATAATTTCATATTGCGAAGTAGTTCCAGACCAATTAATCGTTGCTGAACTAGATGTTATAGAATTAACAACTATTTGGGTTGGAACGAGACATCCTTGAGTTGAAAAAGTTTTAACATTCGACCACAAACTAACATCAGATGTTGAACAAATTGCTCTAACATAAAAATTGTAAGTTGTATTGAAATTTAATCCTGTGGCAAGATAAGTGTTAGAATTAACTATTGTTCCAGTTGAAGTAGCTGTTGGAGCTGTCCCAGCAGATAAAAGTAAAACTTCCCATTGAGTGGCAGTTCCAGTTTCTGTCCAAGTAAAATTTGCGGAGGTATAAGTAGTATTTGAAACAACAATAGCATTTGGTTTAGGACACGATGAAGGTGGTGCACAAGTTACATTGGCTACCCAACCAGGAGCGTTGACTGATCCGTCACTTCTAAATCTAAAAGTCAAACAGCCATCAGGACTTGATGATGTAAATGATCCTGGAATAGTGGTTCCCCAAAAAGCACCGGCCAATCCTCCAGGAACATCACCAGCAGAGTTTGAGCTAGAAATTTGTGGTGATGCAATAGAATTCCCATCAAAAACATAAAGACCATCCCATCCCGATTCTGTGTTAAATGAAGCGAAAGTCACTGTAACTTGGTCACCAGCATTTGTCGGGCAAATCAAATAGGTGTCATCCGTGTTATTAGCATAATTACCATTTAATCCGCCATTGTCTATAAATTGACCACCACAAACTGGTGTAGGTGCAGGTGTAGAGAGTGTTGTAATTATTGTTCCACTAGACCATAAACTCTTATCGGTAGCTGAACATAAACTTCTTATATAAATTGTATAACAAGTTGCAGGATTTAAATTAGATACCGTATAAGGATTTGAATTAACTATTATTCCAGAAGTTGTTGCTGATGGAGCTGGAGTTCCACAAGGCGCGAAATATAGTTCCCAAGTAGAAGAATTTGAATTACTATTCCAAGCTAAATTCAATGAGTTTGTAGTTATTGAACTTGTGGTAACAAGACTAGGAGTTGGACAAGAAATAGTTTGAATTTGTAAAGTATAACCAACCGTTTGTGGTGTTGGAAATGTTGAGATTGCGATTATATAAGTATGTCCAGCAGTGACATTTAATGACGCAATTTCTCTTAATGAATTAGTTCCATTTGCGACGCCACCAACACACGTTACACCAACATTAGCACAACCATCATAAACAAAAATTCCCGACCAAGAACTAGTTGGTGTCATTCTTATGTTTATTGTTTCATTAACAGTTGGGGTGTAAGAGTAAAAAACATCGTTTCCACCCATGTAATTTCCAGAAGTTGAAACGCAACTTGAAGGCTGAATTACATCGTAAGTGTCTCCATAATTTGCTGTATTATCAGTTGTTGTATAGGGTAATGAAGTAATCGCAATTGCTTGGTTACAGGTAAAACCAGCTTGGGCATAAATAGAAAGATTAGTAAGCCCAATAACTGCAAAGAGAGTTAATAGTAATTGTTTTTTCATGTTTGGTTGATTTATAGTCTTCCAAATATATATTGATTTTTAACAACTTACAAATAAAAGTAGTATTATTTTGAGGTAACGCTCTCAGCAGCAATGAATCCGCCAGTCCAAGCATTTTGAAAATTGAATCTAAAAATTAATTTTGTAGACGATTAAAATCAAAATAATTTAAGGCCAATTTTCAGTAATAGTTTATTTGATAATTAATTTTTTTGTTTGTTTTAAATCATTTTCTGTTAGGATTTCAATAAGATAAATTCCCTTTGATAAATCTGATATATTTATACTAGTTTCATTTAAAAAAATTTGTTTTGTAGTTTTAACTAATTTTCCTAATACATCATAAATATCAATCTTTTTAATAATATCTTTTTTGTTTTGCATACTTATTTGGACAATCGAATTAGTTGGATTTGGGATTAAACTAAAATTTTTACTTTCAAAAGATTTATTTCCTAAAGTTGCAACAAATTCCGTCTGAAAAGTGTTTGTAATTATTGGCGGATTGTAATCAAAATAAATGGCCGCGTTATTATCAATGAAAGTTCCAACAGCATAACTCGGATTTGGTTTAACTCTGAATTGAATATATCCATGGCTTAGGTTTGAATTCAATATAGTTGGTGGTAGGTTAATATTATAAAATTTCCAAATCAATTTGTTATTAATTCTTTTCATATTATATTCATGATTTGAACTTAATATTTCAACGGTATTTGAATTTAATAAAGCACTTAATATATCTTCAACTCTAATAAATTCAGCGGCAGCAGTTCCAGTATTTTCAAAATTTATGGTATAATACAAATAATCATTCGTTGTAAATTCACTTGCGACTATTTTGCTTCCGTGGGATTCTGTTTTTTCATTTGGATCATAAGAACCAACAATGGTTTGAGTTAAATTAAAAATATTATTCAAAGGTATAGAATCATCACTAACTGGATCAATACTAACTGAGTTTGTAATCAAATCTCCAAGGGCAATAGTTGGAATTGTTGGAACTAATAATTTAATATGTATGTAGCGAACCTCATTAGGTGCTAAATTAGTAAAACTATAAGTGAAACCAGTGGTATTTTGTATCGCATTAGCTTCTGATATTTCAGAAATTGTAACTGACGTATCTTTTGTAAAAGTTATACTGCCACTAGTAATCGTTTGAAAACTATTGTTTTTATATTCTATAATGTTATCATAATTAAGTCCAGGTCTTGCAGGAACAGTACTAATTAGATGAATTTCTAAATCTTTGAAAGGTTGTAGTTGAGTTATCGGAAAATAATAGGTATTTGTTCCGCTTCCTGTTGGGATATTTATGTTTGTAAAAGTAGTTGCTGAACTAAAATAATTGTTCAAACCAGAATTCAAATTAAAACTTAGATTATATAAATGTGCGGAATTAGTATCAAAAACACTAAAACTTCCATTATTGTATCCTTGTAACAGACTTCCATTAGAATCAATTTCATAATTAAAATATCCATCATTGAAATTGAGTTCATTCGTGTCTTTAATGCCATTATTATTAGAGTCTAAAAAAGCGTTTAATTCTAATTTTTCTGGGCATTGGGCATTGTTTTCACAATTTACAGTACAAAATGAAACAGGTCCAACCCAATTATTAGTTGATGAACAAATTGGTCTTATATAAAAAGAATAACAATCTCCTAATATTAGATTGGTAGCAACAAATGAATTAGAATTATTTACTATAAACCCATTGGTTGAATTTGGAGGAAACGGTGAACCAAAAGGTAAAATAAGTATTTCTTCACTATTAATAAAACCATCATCCCAAGACAATGTTGTCGATGACTCTGAAATAGAACTTACTATCAAATTTGTTGGTGAATTACATTCGCTTTCTATGTTAATATTATCTATTATCCAATCATTTCCTCCAATTGCAGCTGTCGGTTGAGTGTATTTTCTAACAAAAGTTATATAGACAGATTGACCTGCAAATGCTGAAAGATCAACAGATTTTTCTTCAAAAGATGTTCCTGATGAAATATTATATTCGCTATAACTTGCAATCATAACCGATGACGATAGGTCGGTTTGAGAATTTAAATTAGTAGAGGCTCTAACTTCGTATGTTGTGTTTTGATCGCCAGCAGTTAATGTTTTAGAAAAAAAATGTAAAACAGAATTTGCATCAACTGATATTGGTGGTGTAGTTAAATAATCCTCAGATGTGTTTCCAATTCCAATATTTTCTCTGCTAATAATAGCTGAATTGGTTCCAGAGTAAACGGATTGTGGATTTGAAGTTGAATTAATCGTTTCCCATCTATTATTTGTTCCAACTCCATTATCATGAACTACCCAATTTCCTGAATTTAAACTCCAATTTATTGACGGTAATGCGGATGGACCATTTGTTTGTTCAAATCCTTCAAAAAGTTGAGAAAAACCAGACAAAGTATAAAATAATCCAAATAGGATTAAAAATAGTTGTTTTTTCATGAGTGAATGCTAGAGTAACATCAAATATAGTTTGATTTTTAATAAGATACAACTAGAAATAATATTTTGTCAAACAATATTCTCAGCTATAATAAATCCGCCAGTCCAAGCATTTTGAAAATTGAATCCTCCAGTAATGGCATCAATATTTACAATTTCACCTGCGAAATATAAATTTTCGTGTAATTTACTTTCCATAGTTTTGAAATTGATTTCTTTTAAATCAATTCCGCCAGCAGTTACAAATTCTTCTTTAAAAGTACTTTTTCCGTTAACTTGAAATTCACCATTACATAATTGATTGGTTAAATTTATAAGTTGATTTTTAGTTAAATCAGCCCATTTGGTTTCAGTATCAATGCTAGAAGCCAAAACTAAACTTTCCCAAAGACGATTCGGAAAATCAAAAGGCGATTTTTTGGAAACTGCTTTTTTAGAATGTTCTAATTTAAGTTCTTTTAGTTTCTCTAAAGTTTCTTCAAACGTTAAATCGTTCAGCCAATTTACTTGAAGTATAAATTGATAATTTTTGTCAAATAATTCGCGTGCACCCCAAGCCGAAAGTCTTAATATTCCTGGTCCAGACATTCCCCAATGCGTAATCAAAAGTGGTCCAGATGCCTCCAATTTCGAGTTTTTAACTTTTACATTTGCAAAAGCCGAAAGTCCCATCAAATCTTTAATTCGAGAATCTTTGATGTTAAAAGTAAATAGCGATGGAACAGCCGATATTATAGTGTGTCCAATATCTGAAAGCATTTCCCAAATTTTTGGATTACTTCCAGTGGTTAAAATTAATTTCTGACAAGCAAAATTTTCTGTTGTAGTATCAATTTTCCAATTGGTTTCGGTTTTAAAAATGGATTGTACACTTTGTCCAGTTAGAACGTCAATTCCGAGTTTATTTGTTGCCGATAAAAAACAATCGATAATAGTTTGAGATGAATCTGATGTTGGAAACATTCTACCGTCGTCTTCAATTTTTAATTCCACACCATGTTTTTCAAACCATTCTATAGTATCTCCAGAGCAAAATTGATGAAATGGACCACGCAATTCTTTTTCACCGCGAGGATAAAATTTGACCAAATCATTTGGAACAAAACACGCATGAGTAACATTGCATCTTCCACCGCCAGAAATTCTTACTTTTGATAAAACTTCTTTGCCGCGTTCTAAAATAGCTACTTTTAACTTCGGATTTTTTTCAACGATATTTATTGCTGTAAAGAATCCAGCTGCACCGCCACCAACTATAATAATATCGTACTTTGAATTCATGTTTTTTTAAAATAATTATGCTGCTTATTTTGTCATTTCGACGAAGGAGAAATCTCACTAGCTATTATTTATGTGATTTCTCCTTCGTCGAAATGACAAAAGCACAAACCCTATCAGGATAATCTGAAATTATACCATCAACTTTTAATGATTTTACAAAGGTAATATCTTCATTAGAATTAACAGTCCAAGTATAAATTTTAAATCTGTTTTGATGAATAGAATTTACATTTTCTGTATTCAATAATTTAAAATATGGATTTATAGAATACGCATTGATTTGTTTGGCAAACACAATTGCATCTTCAATTGTGTTCTCTGTCAAAATTCCCAAATTGATAGTTGGATTTAATTTGAATATATTTTCTAAAACGTTCCAATTGAAACTTGATATTTGAAATAAATTGTGATTCCAATTATGTTCTAAAATATATTTTTGAACCAGTTCTGCAACAGCAATTGTAGCTTTTGCATCTTTGATTTCAATATTGATAAAACATTGTTTGTTTATCAAATTAAAAACTTCTTCCAATGTTGGAATCTCCAGTTTTTGTAATTCAAATGAAGAAAAATCATTTACAATTCCTTTTTTAGAAGTCGTTCTGTCGATAGTTTCATCATGAATGACTACCAAAACATTGTCTTTGCTCAAATGAACGTCCAATTCAATTCCATCAACACCCAAATCGAGCGCTTTTTGAAACGAAGCTAATGTATTTTCAGCAACATAACCTTTTGCTCCACGGTGTCCAATTTTAAGCATTTTATTTGATTCCAATTGTTGCATTCGTACGACGAATTGCTTCATGATCTTTATAATCCAACCAAGCTTGACCTTTGCGTTTGCGCATCCAATTGTCGTAATATCTATTAAAAACTACATTTTTAAATCCTTTTAATAAATTACTTGGTCGTCCTGCTAAAGAACGCAAACTTAATGAAAATCCTGGTGTTGTGTATTTCATATAATGCCACCAACCTTCGGGCATATACAACATTTCACCATGTTTTAAATTAGTAATGTAGGGTTTAACATTTTTTAAAGCTGGAAATTTCTCAAAATCGGGATTATCAAAGTCAATATCTTCATTACAAATCCAAGAATAGGGCAGACGATACATGTATTTAGTTTCTTTAGGATCTACTAAAACACATTGTTTTTCTCCTTCAAAATGAAAATGAAATATATTAGGGTAATCAATGTCATAATGCATAAAAACTTTGGCACCTTCACCACCAAAAAAAACTAAAGGAAGACTTTTTAGCAATCGGATTCCAAGTTTTGGCCATTTCATATCAGCATTCATTACCGGAACGTCTTTTAATAAATTATATAAAAAAATACGTAAATCAGTTGGGCCTTTTTTCAATATTGCGATGTATTCAGACATGGTCATTGTAAAATCAGGCTCATTAACCTTTTTGGTATAATCCGTTTTTCTACTGTCATACAACGGAACGATTTTATCACCTGCAACTTCTTTTAAAAATTCAAAATTCCACTTTGTAAAAGCCGGCCAATCTTCAATTTGATTGGTTATTACAACAGGCTTTTGTGGCTTATAATAATTTTTAATAAATTCTTCTTTGGTAAGTTTTTCAACTCTTTCAATTTCGATATATTCAAAAGCCATAGTTATGGGATATTGGTTATGAAAAAATAAAGATAAGAAATTGTTAAGTTTAGTGATATAAATTAACATAAATTCAACAAAAAAAAGTTGACGAAAACCGACAACTTTTTTTAAGTAATTGATTTAAAATTATATTTTTTCTAGTAATAGTATTGAATAACCACTATCGATTAAAACTTTATCATTTTTAACAACAGCAGTTTTTCCAGAATAAGCGTCTTTAACTTTAGTGCCATTTTTAAAAATTGTTCCAACAGAAATTTCTTTTTTACCAACTGGTAAATCTAAACCAATAACAACATTGTCTGTAAATTTTCCGTTAGTGAATGTTCTACTAAATACGTATAGTAAACTAGAAATTTGAGCATGAACTCCAGCGCCAACTGATGGATGATTTTTTCTAAAGTTACCTAATTTTTGCCAATGTTCTAGAACAGCTTTGGTGTAATTATCTTTAGAAATTGCATCCCAATTCATGTCAGAACGCAATGTTGCATCGCCTTGCGTACCTTCAATATCTAACGAACGAGCACTTTCATCACCGTAATATACCTGAGAAATTCCTGGTGCTAACAATAATTTTGTACCGCTTTCAAAAGTTTTTTCACGTTTTTTATCAAATGGCCAACTGTCATCGTGCGAAGAAACGTAGTTCATAACTGTGTTTCCTTTTAAGTCATTATTTAAGATGTTTGAATATTTAGAAAACAATTCTTCGTAGTTCATTTTGGCTTCATTTCTAAAATCAAAATTGATTAAACCAGTAAAACCATTTTCAAAATAGTTGACTTTTTTATCACCAAAATCATAAAGTTTTTTAGCGCCAATGTTGTAGCCGTAAACTTCACCAACAGTAAAAAACGGGTTGTTATCCAACACTTTTTTAGGATTGTTCTTCTTGAAATCGGCAAATGCCATATCACATACTTTTTTGAAATCTTTCCAAACATCTTCAGTTGTATGTTTCGCAGTGTCAACTCTATAACCATCAATTCCATAATAGGTAATGTAGTCTGAAAGCCATTTCATAATGTAATACTTAGGCGCACGAGGATAACCTGTTTTTTTAAAAAACGCATCCAATTCGGCAACTTCTTGTTCGTATCTACCTTCTTTTTTCCATTTTTCAATTAAAAAAGGTGGTAAAGCAACATTTTCATTACTTTCAGTTTTTATGTCTGGAAGATTTTCTACCAAAGTACAATTGATGTAAGTATCATACGATTGATAAGTGCATTTTGGAGATGTTCGAACCCAATCACTTGGATAAACTGAATCTTCTGCCGTAACTGGTCCGGTATGATTTATAACAGCGTCCAACATGATTCGAATTCCTTTAGCATGCGCTTTCTGAACCAATTCTGCTAAATCTTTTTTAGTTCCAAAACTTGGGTCAATTGCACTCCAATCTCTAGTCCAATAGCCGTGAAAACCATAACTAAAACCAGTTCCTTCGTCAACGCCATCGTGAATTTGTTCCACAATTGGAGTCATCCAGATTACGTTAATTCCTAAATTAGTGAAATAACCTTCGTCTAATTTTTGAATTACACCGCGAATATCTCCGCCATTAAATCCACGCAATTTTCCAGTGGGTTTATTTCGGTTGAATGTTAAGTCATTGGTTTTGTCGCCATTGTTAAATCTATCCGTTAATAGAAAATAAACGTTAGCACTTTCCCAAAAAAATGGTGTTTTTGGAGTGGCAACTTTTTTCTTTTGTGCGAGAGAATTACCGCAAATAAGAAGCGCTATTATTACGAGTGAACTTATTTTTTTAATCATATTTTAGTATTCTATTTTTATTTCTGGATTAGTTCCTTTTTCCCAAGTAATTGGAATTTGCATTGGGTTATGGAATGTTTTATAAACTTGTTCTTGTCCATTTACAAATATTCTTTTTGGTTGTATGTTGTGTAAAATTAGATTTACATTTTTATCTTTCGAATTGTATTTTTTGCCAACTTCATTATACAAATTTATTTTTAAAACTTTGTTAGCAATATGACTATTAAACGTTAGTAATTCATATTCTCCTTTTTCGTAAGCATTTGGAGTTGTGCCATCATCATTGTATAATTGACCATCAGAAAAGAACATTTTTTCATCAAAATAATAATGTAAATCGAAATTTTCAATTGAATATTCACTAGTATTTTGAATCGTTTTTATCATCGGAATAAAACTTCCGCCATTTACAAAAACAGGAATATGATCTTCTGAAACAGCAATTTTTTCGGTAGTATTGGATTTATATTCTTTATCTGTGTAAAAATCAAACCAATTTCCAGTTGATTTAGGAAATTGAACATTAGTTTCTGTAACATTAGAATTAGTTATTGGTTTTACTAAAAAACTATTTCCCCAAAAATATTGGTCTGATTTTATATCCAATTGTAATGGATTTGTGTCGCTTTCTATGTAAAATGGTCGCATTAATGCAGTTCCAGTTTGATTGTTTTGGAAGGCTAAAGTGTAATTGTATGGTATCATTTGATAACGCAATTCTACTTGTTTTTTTGCTTTTTCTTTTGTGACAATGTCTTTATATGCAACTTCAGAAGCTACTTCTTCTTGAGCATGAGGTCGAAAAATTGGTGTAAAAACGCCATACTGTAACCAGCGTAAATACAATTCGTTATCGAAATAATCGCCTGCAAATCCACCTAAATCTGAGTGCATATAGGCCATTCCTTGCAGTCCCATTTGAACAGCAATTCCAACTTGACTTTGCAATCCGCCCCAACTTCTAGAAACATCGCCACTCCAAGGTATCATTCCAAAACGTTGGCTTCCAGAATATCCAGCACGCATTAATATAAACGGTCTTTGATTTGGAAAATCTTTTTTATAACCATCGGCGATTAATTTAGCCCAATTATGACCATAAATATTATGAACTTCATCGGCTTTACCACCAGCAGTTATTGCTGTTGATGGAAAAACTTCTGGTTCACCTAAATCGCCCCAAAGTCCGCCAACACCTTGATTGATTAGTCGTTTATAAATATTCCAAAACCAGTCTTTTCCTTCGGGTTTAAAAATATCTACAATTCCAGTATTTCCAAAATAAAAATCCCAATTGGCAGGACTTCCATCTGCATTTGTAGCTAAAACTTTTTTATTTACAGTTTCTTGCCATTTAGAAGATGTTGATAAAATAAATGGTTCAGTGATTAAAATAGTTTTAATATTTTTCGCATTTAAATCAGCAATCATTTTATCAGGATTTGGAAAATTATCTTTGTCCCAATCTAGATTTCCCATTGTTCCTTTGATGCTTTTTCCAAACCAATATAAATCTAAAATTAGTGCGTCAACTGGAATTTTACTTTCTTCAAATTTTCGAATTGTTTTTTCTACTTCTTCTTGCGAATGATACCCAAATCGAGAAGAGAAATTTCCAAACGCCCATCTTGGAGGCAAAGGTTGCTTTCCAGTTAGTTCCGTATAATTTGTAACTAAATCATTTCCAACAATTACTTGATAGGTTTTTCTTCCAGAAATGGTTTCATAAGTTAAAGTATTGTCTTTTTTAGAATCTAAATCCAAATAACCAATTGCAGGATTGTCGAAATGAATGGCGTAATTATTTGATGAAATTACTAAAGGAATACAAAAATTCATTAATTCGGCTTTGGTTTCATAACCATAACTTGCGCGATTGTATAATTGTAATTTATTGCCACGACGATTCATTGTTTCAAAAGCTCTTGCTCCGCCACCATACAGTTTTTCATCGGTCGAGATATTGAAATCAATAGTTTCCATTCCGTCTTTTTTTACATAGCCATTTTTTTCGGATAGTATTTCGCTATCGGTATATAAATAGGTGATTTTAAAAGGGTTTTTGGTGATTCTAACGTTAATGTCATAACCAGATAGAACTATTAAATTAGTTAAATTAGCATATTTGCTTTTATGCACTTTTTTTATTTCCGACGCTATAACTGCATGTGAATTTGGATTGAAAGTTTCACCAGTTGGAATGAATGAAGTTTCTGCAATATTATCAGATAGTAGTTTTATTTGATAAGAACCATCATTGGTTTTGATTTCCAAAATATCTTTTTTCCATTTGTGAGATATGTATTTTCGATTCGCATTTTGGGCAAACGAAATGGAAGTTACTAATAATAAAATTAGAATTTTTTTCATTTTTATTTATTTGTAACCATTAAGATATTAAGAAAAATTGAGTTTTTATATTCTTAGTTTAATGAATATCTTAATGATTTAATTTATTATTTCAATTCTAAAATTAAAACCGATTTTCCATCAAGTTCCATATCATTTTTCAAATCAATGGTTTTTCCAGAAATTACATCAGTACCTGATTGATAATTTTTGATACTTTCTTTGAATCGATTCGTTTTGAACGTTTGTTTTTCAGATGAATTATTGATTACCACCATTACACTTTCTTTTTCATTATATCTAAAATATACATAAACATTATTTTCAGGAATATAATGCATCATTTTTCCAGAATGAATTACTTTTTTGGCTTTTCTCCAATTGAATAATTTGGAAGTAAAATCAAAAAATTTCTTTTGTTCTTCAGTACGACCAGAATTTGTAAAAGCATTGTTAGTGTCACCATTCCATCCGCCAGGAAAATCTCTTCTTATGTCGCCATCGCCTTTTCCTTTGTCGCCAGCCATTGCAATTTCAGATCCATAATACAATTGAGGAATTCCACGAATAGTTGCAATTAACGACATTGCAATTTTATATTTATTGAAATCATTTTTATAAGTTTCATTCAAACGATTGGTATCATGATTTTCTGCAAAAACTAAAATATTATTGATGTTTGGGTATAGGAAATCATTTGTGAAATTGTCATAGATTTTAATCATTCCTTTATCCCAAGTTGATTGGTCTTCATTAAAAACTCCGCCATTAACAGCATCAAATAAAGTAAAATCCATTACACTAGGTAAGTTGGAATTAAAACTTTCAATAGCTCCAATTTTACTATCTTTTTGCCAATAGGCCATTTGTGCTTGGTTGTGCATCCAAACTTCACCCACAATATTAAAATGTGGATATTCATCGGTTATAGATTTAGTCCATTTTGAAATTCCTTCTTTATCGTTGTAGGAATAGGTATCTACTCTAAATCCGTCTAAATCGGCGAATTCTATCCACCAAATTGCATTTTGAATTAAATAATTTAATACTAACGGATTCGATTGATTTAAGTCGGGCATCGATTTTACAAACCAACCGTCCATGCAATTTTTAGCATCAATAGTAGAAGTATTAGTATCGAATTGGGTTGTCATTCTATAATTAGTTTGACTAAAACCTGGGAATTGGTGAATCCAGTCATAAGTTGGTAAATCATTCATCATCCAATGTTTGTAACCCCAATGATTGGTTACATAATCCATGATGTTTTTCATGCCTCGTTTGTGCAATTCTGAACTCAGTCTAAGATAATCTTCATTAGTTCCAAAACGCGAATCAATTTTGTATAAATCCGATTGACCATAAGTATGATACGAACCTCGTTCATCGTTGTCTTCACATAATGGCGTTGGCCAAACCGCTGTTGCACCAAGTTCTTTTAAGTAATCTAGGTTTTTGATAATTCCTTCAATATCGCCACCATGACGACCATCTTTATTGCTTCTGTTTGCTTTTTCAATAGTTTCTGCTGTGCTGTCGTTGCTTGGATTTCCGTTTGCAAATCGGTCGGACATAATTAAATAAATCATATCTGACGAATCGTAACTTTCACGGAAGCGTGAATTTTCTCTTCTTGATTTAAGCGAATAATTTTTGGTAAACGATTTATTTTTGTTTTTGAATGTGAAAACAAAATCTTGAGCCGTAATGTTTTTAGTGTCAATGGTTACGAAAACGTAATTAGGGTTTTCGGTTTTTTGGATGCCTTTAATGACAATTCCATTGGAAACTGAAACATCGTTTTGAGCAATGTTTTTTCCGTAGAACATTATTTGAACATCTGAAAGGTTCATGCCACTCCACCAAAAAGGTGGTTCTACTCGGTCAATTTGAGCATATACTGTTGACGAAAACAATAATATAAAAAAAAATATTCTCGCAAAGGCGCAAAGGCGCAAAGGTTTTTTATAATCCATTTACCACTCGTTTTATTCCATCTTTAATATAAGCTTCATTAAAATTAACTAACAAACCTAATTTAAGTTTAGTTAGACTTAGATAGGTTAATAATTGTTTGAAATTTACTTTTACTATTTGCTCAACAGATTTAATTTCAATAATTACTTTATTTTCTACAATTAAATCAGTTCGAAATCCAATGTCTAAATGTATATCATCCCAAACTACTGGAATTGGCTTTTGCCTTTCGACTTTTAAACCTAATTTGACTAATTCATGATATAAAATTGCTTCATAAACACTTTCTAATAATCCTGGGCCAAGTCTGGTGTGGATTTTATAGCAAATATTTACAATAATTTTAGATAATTCATTCTCATCCATTTTACTAATTTTTTCTCGCAAAGACGCAAAGGCGCGAAGCATTTTTAATATTTATTTTTTGTTAAAAGGAAACGAACAGATTTAATAACACTTTATATAATATAGCAAAAGTTCAAAAAAAACATATTTTTGATACTTTGCGACTTCGCGTCTTTGCGAGAAATTTTTATACTGTTACCAAACTATTAGGTTCCACTAAAATTTCTTTTCCATTTACAAAAACAGAAATTTCTTTCGTGCCTTCTAAAGAAAAATTGGTTTCATTTTGATGCACATCAACTTTCAGGATTTGATTTCTAAAATTGATTTTAAACGAATATCCGTTCCATTCTTTTGGGATTTTTGGTTCGAAATGTAAACTGTCGTTTTTAACACGCATTCCGCCAAAACCTTCTACAATACTCATCCAAGTTCCAGCCATTGATGTAATGTGACAGCCTTCTTCAACTTCTTTGTTATAGTCATCTAAATCTAAACGAGAAGTTCTCAAATAGAATGTATATGCCATATCCATTTTGTCTAATTTCGCTGCTTGAATTGAGTGTACGCAAGGCGAAAGTGAACTTTCATGAACTGTAAATGGTTCGTAAAAATCGAAATGTTTTTCTAATTGTTCAGTTGTAAAATGATCTTCAAAGAAATAAAATCCTTGTAATGTATCGGCTTGTTTAATGTATGGTGAACGTAAAACTCGATCCCAAGACCATTTTTGGTTGATTGGTCGCTGGCTTTTATCTAAATCTTTTACTTGAACTAAATCTTTATCTAAAAATCCGTCTTGTTGCAAATAAATTCCTAATTCTTCTGAAAATGGAAAATACATATTACCCGAAACTTTTTTCCAATCTTGTAATTCGGTATCTGAAAGTTTTACTTTTTCGATAATTCGTTTGTGATCTTGTGGATATTCTAACGATACTTTTTGAATTTGTTCGTAAGCATAATCGATACACCATTTAGCAATATAATTGGTGTAGAAATTATTATTTACATTATTTTCATATTCATTTGGACCCGTAACTCCAAGAATCATGTACTGATTTTTATTGGTTGAAAACGAAGCTCTTTGGTGCCAAAAACGAGCAATACCTATTAGAACTTCCAAACCTTTTTCGGGAATATAGCTGTAATCTCCAGTAAATCTATAGTAGTTGAAAATGGCAAAGGCAATCGCTCCATTTCTATGAATTTCTTCGTGCGTGATTTCCCATTCGTTATGACATTCTTCTCCATTCATGGTAACCATTGGATACAAAGCTGCGCCACCACCTTTTTTGAAGCCTAAATTATTTTCAGCATTTTCAATCGCTTTGTCTAATTGATTATATCTGTAAGTCAATAAATTACGTGCAACCTGTTGGTCTTTAGTCGCCATATAAAACGGAATACAATATGCCTCGGTGTCCCAGTAAGTGGAACCACCGTATTTTTCGCCAGTAAATCCTTTTGGACCAATATTCAATCGCGAATCTTTTCCTAAATAAGTTTGATTCAATTGAAAAATATTGAAACGAATTCCTTGTTGTGCTTTTACATCGCCATCAATAGTAATATCGCTCATTTCCCAAATTTTTGCCCAAGCTTCTTTTTGATTTTCCAACAATTGAGAATAACCAAGTTCTAAACCTTTTGAAATTACATTATGAGCTGCATTTTCAGTGTTTTCATGATTCATAGAAACCGTGTAACCACCTAATTTTTGGATGGATGAAGTTTCACCTTTTTTTGCAATAACTTCATACGAAAACTGTACTTTCTCATTATTGGTTTCTACATTTGAAGGAGAAATATGTAGATTTTTATCTTCTAACAAAATTGTATTTTGCATGAAAGTTGTAGCAGTAAAATGTGTTTTAAACGTTCTAGCTGTTACAAAAGCCTCGTTTGAGTTATGTTTTACGGACAATGGTTCCCAGAATTTTTCTTCCCAGTTTGCATCTTCGTTTTGCACACCTGCATCAATATAAGGTTTGTAAACGATTTTTGCATCAGAATTTAATGGTGTGATTTGATAGTTGATAACGCCTAATTCATCTAAATCTAATGAAAGAAAGCGACAAATATCAACTTTAATTTCGATACCATTTTGTAGAATTACACTAAAAGAACGGTTATAAATTCCTTCTTTCATGTTCAATTCGCGTTTGAAATTGTCGACTGATTTACATTTGGCTAAATCCAAGATTTCTCCGTTGATTTCGATGTCGATTCCAATCCAATTCGGTGCGTTTAATACTTTAGCAAAATATTCTGGATAACCGTTTTTCCACCAACCCACTTTGGTTTTGTCTGGATAATAAATTCCGGCTATGTAACTTCCTTGGAACGTTTTTCCTGAATAATTTTCCTCAAAATTTGCGCGTTGTCCCATTCTACCGTTTCCGATACTGAATAAACTTTCGGATGATTTTACCATTTCGGCATCAAATCCTTCTTCGATGATGGACCAATTGTCTGGTTTTATATAATCTTGGTTCATTTTTTATTTTTGTTTAAAAAAGTTTCAAGTTTTAAGTTTCAGGTTAAGTCAAACTTGAAACCTGAAACTAAAATTAATTTAGTAACGATTCAATAAAAGATACATCAATAAA
Source organism: Flavobacterium sp. SUN046 (assembly GCF_028867965.1). Lineage (GTDB taxonomy): Bacteria > Bacteroidota > Bacteroidia > Flavobacteriales > Flavobacteriaceae > Flavobacterium. The sequence goes on along the minus strand of NZ_JAPQNT010000005.1, from coordinate 255,408 downwards.
TGTAAAGTCTTTAAATATATATTTTGCTTCGTGTAGTGTTTTTTTGTCACCAATTCCGATGCTTATCATATTTGCAACATTAGCTGCTTGAATTCCAGCAACCGAATCTTCAAAAACTATTGAATTTTCAGTTGTTGCATTTAATAATCTTGCTGCTTGAAGAAAAACTTCTGGATCAGGTTTGGCATTTGAAACGTCATTTCCGTCAACAATAGCATCAAATAAATTGAGAATGCCAGTTTTTTCTAAAATAGGTCTAGCGTTTTTACTTGCAGAACCTAGTGCTATTGATTGATTTTTATCTTTTAAATAATTTAAAACAGGAAGAACTCCTGGTAAAATTTCACTTTCATCAATATCTACTAAATAAGATAAATAATCTTCATTTTTTTGAATCAGCCATTTATTTTTATCTTCTTGAGAAGCGGTTACGTTTCCTAATTGTAAAATAATATCTAGTGATCGAACGCGGCTAACTCCTTTTAGTTGTTCGTTGTGTTCAGGTGTAAATTCGATTCCGAGTTCTTGAGCTAATTTTTGCCAAGCTAAAAAGTGATATTTTGCTGTGTCAACAATTACTCCGTCAAGGTCGAATATGAATGCTTTTTTATTCATTAATTGTAATTTTTGTTTTTTCGTTTACTCTTAGTGTTAGTAAACCTGCAATAATCATTGATAATCCGCCTATAATTAAGGCATAAATTGGTTCGTCATTAAAAAATTGTTTTACAACAAATCCTAATATTGTTGCTGCAACGATTTGTGGAATTACAACAAAGAAATTAAAAACTCCCATGTAATATCCCATTTTTGCTGCTGGTAATGATCCAGATAGCATAGCGTAAGGCATTGATAAAATACTTGCCCAAGCAATTCCAACACCAATCATAGGCATTAATAAAGTTGTTTTGTCTGTAATAAAATAAATAGAAATTAATCCAATTCCACCAGATGTTAACGCTAAAAGATGCGTCATTCTAACACCAACTTTTTTGGCTATTACAGGAAGTAAAAATGCTACGGCTGCTGCAACACCATTATAAACAGTGAAGAGCACAGAAACCCAGTCGGCTGCATCATTATAAATTTTAGAGGTTGTATCAGTAGTTCCAAAAACATGACCAGTTACGGCTTGAGTTGTATAAATCCACATTGAAAACAATGCAAACCAAGAGAAAAATTGTACTAGTGATAGCTTTTTCATTGTGGTTGGCATGTTTAATAAGTCGGTCATAATGATCGTAAAACCATTTTTTACTTGTTTATTTCTTAAAATTGAAGTTGCCATAAACAAAGTTCCTATAACAATTAACCCAATAAAAAGAATATAAAGTTCTTTAGTAAGACTTACTTCATAGATATAAAAAGAAACAATTGTACCTAGTGCTATCATAAAAGCACCAAGTTTTAACTGTTTGCTAATGTTCTGTTTAGTTTCAAAATCATCAAATTCAACTTTTCCTAAGTTTTCTTTTTCTTGAGCTTCAAAGGCATGTAGTTCTTCTGGAGAATATTCTGTAGATTTGAAAACAGTCCATAAAACAGCAGCAAGAAAAACGCCACCACCAATATAGAACGACCATTTTACAGAATCAGGAATTATTCCTGTTGCGGCAGTGTTACTAACGCCAAATAAATTTGTAAACAAATAAGGTAAAAGCGAACCAACAACGGCACCTGTCCCAATAAAGAAACTTTGCATTGCAAAACCTAAAGTTCTTTGTTTGGCTGGTAAATTATCACCAACAAAGGCTCTAAAAGGTTCCATTGAAACATTTATAGATGCATCCATTATCCAAAGAGTTCCAGCCGCAACCCATAAAGATGGCGAATTAGGCATTATGAATAATGCAATTGATGAAAGAACAGCACCAACCAAAAAATAAGGTCTTCTTCTTCCTAATTTTGTCCAAGTTCGATCACTAAAATAACCAATAATAGGTTGAATTATAAGACCTGAAACCGGAGCTGCAATCCATAAAATTGGAATTTCATCTACTTTAGCACCTAATGTTTCAAAGATTCGTGAAGTATTAGCGTTTTGCAGTGCAAAACCAAATTGTATTCCTAGAAATCCAAAACTCATGTTCCAGATTTCCCAGAAACTTAACTTACGCTTTTCCATTATCGTAATTTATTGATTAATAAAACGATAAGCGATTTGCTTATCAAAACTTATTTTTTGTTTTCGAAGTAAAAAGTACAAGCTTTGATTTCGTAAAGATAAAAAAGTTTTTGAAAGCGAAATGTTTTCTGTAAAGATTTAAATCAAATTTGGTTACGAAAACGTTTTTTTGTTGATAAACAGAGGTGTTTAGATAAAATTTAAAAGCACAATTATAATTAAATAATCGTGCTTTTTAATTTTGTAAAAAATTTTAGATAGTAGATTCACGTTCTACCATTTCAGTTTCAATAACTTCAGTTTTGTATTGCTCTTCATATTCTTCTTCTTCTATTTCAAGCTTTTCTATTAGCATTTTGGCTGCTTTTTCTCCCATTTTCACTCCGTTTTGACTAACGGTTGTTATTGTAGGCGAAGAATATTTTGAAATAATTCCATCAGTAAACCCAATTATTGAAATGTCTTCAGGGACTTTTTTTCCTAATCTTGCTGCTATTTTTATTGCAGTTACTGCAAAAATCTCATTTACTGCAAATAAAGCATCTATTTCATTATTGGATAAAAGTGCTTCAATTTGAGCTTCAAAATTATCGGTATCTTCAATTTTAAGAATTAAATCTTCATTAAATTTAATATCATTGGTTTTTAATGCTTTGATGTATCCTTCGGTTCTTAGTTTGCCAACACTCACATAATCAACGGTTGTTACTAGTGCAATTTTCTTAAATCCTTTATCAATAAGTAGTTGTGTTGCGTTAAAAGCGGCTAAATTATCATCAATAATTACTTTGTCACACAAGATTTCATTAGTAACTCGGTCAAACATTACTACAGGCATTCCTTGATTGATGACTTCTGTAATGTGATGAAAATCTCTTTTTTGTTGCGTTTCTTTCGACAGCGACATGATGAATCCATCGATACTTCCATTGGCCAACATTTCCATGTTAATTACCTCTTTATCAAATGATTCATCTGATAAACAAACGATTACATTGTATCCTTTTTCATTTGCAATATGCTCAACGCCGCTAATTACAGTTGCAAAAAAGTGATGAATTATTTCTGGGATTATAATACAAATTGTCTTTGACTTTCGGTTTTTTAAACTTAACGCAATATTATTAGGTTTATAATTGTATAATTTAGCAAAAGCTTGTACTTTTTGTCTGGTATCTTCACTTATTTCTGAACTGTCTCGTAAAGATTTAGAAACTGTTGAAATAGAAACATCTAATTCTTTAGCTATCTGCTTTAATGTAACTTTTCTTCTCATATTAAAATTTCAAATAAATGTTTAATTTTCAATAAAGATATATTTAATTTTTATTACTATCAATTTTACCGTGAAAAATATGATATATCGAGAAAGTTTTCAACACGAAAACGTTTTCGGAGGTATATAACATAGGTCTCATTTTTTTATCTGAAAATTTATTATAAATTTAACGTTCGAAGTTAAAGTATAAGCTAAAAAACAAATTATTAACCTAAACAAAATGTATGAAAACAATTTATAAAAAGTTGTTATTTTTATTATTAATGCTTCCATTTAGTGTGTTGGCTCAAACCACATTAGAAGGAGTTGTTGTTGATTCCAAAACAAAGCAACCACTTCCGGGAGTAAATGTAATTGTTCAAGGTACCAAACTAGGTACATCAACCGATTTAGACGGAAAGTTTAAATTAGCCAAGTTAAATAAAGGAGACAAATTGGTAGTTTCTTTTATTGGCTATAAAGACGAAATCGTTTCTTTCGAAGGTCAAAAATCATTAACAATTTCTTTATCTGAAGAATCTAATTTATTGCAAGAAGTTGTAGTACAAGTAGGTTATGGTAATGTTAAGAAAAAAGATGCGACTGGTTCAGTGTCAACATTAGGAGCTAAAGATTTTAACAAAGGTTCTAATGTTACTGCAGAAAATTTATTGAGTGGTCGTGTAGCAGGTTTGACTGTGAACACAAGTGGTGCACCAGGTTCGGGTTCAGAAATTAGAATTAGAGGTGGTTCCTCTTTAAGTGCAAGTAACGATCCACTTATTGTAATAGATGGTTTACCAGTTTCAAACAATGGATCTGCTGGTTCAACTTCTATACTAGCTGCTTTAAATCCGAATGATATCGAGAGTTTTTCAGTATTAAAAGACGCTTCTGCTACTGCAATTTATGGTTCTAGAGCATCAAATGGAGTTATTATCATTACAACTAAAAGAGGTGGTAAAAAATTAACTGTAGATTACAATTTTCAATATGGCTCAGGTAAACTTGTTAAAACAATAGATGTTTTTAACGCTGATGATTTTAGAGCAATAATTGCTGCTAAAAAACCAGGATTGTTGAGTACATTAGGAAATTCAAATACTGATTGGCAAAAAGAAATTTATAGAAGAACAGATTTTGTTGACAATAACTTGTCTGTTAGAGGAAATTTGTTTGGAAGTATTCCTGCACGTTTATCGATTGGTAATACCTATCAAGAAGGTTTGCGTTTAACAAACTCTTTCAATAGAAATACAGTTTCTACAACTTTAAACCCAACTTTTTTTAAAGAACATTTAAAGCTTAGACTTAATGCTACTGTTGCCAATGAAAATAATCGTTTCGCAGATGGTGTTGAAGGAAGTGCAATTAACTTTGATCCAACTCAATCAGTTTATCAAGCAGGTTCTCCGTTTGGAGGTTATTTTGAATACTACAATCCTTCAACAGGAAATCTAAATTTAGGACCTAGAAACCCAGTTGCACAATTAATGCAAACTTATAACACAGGTAGAACAAATAGAGTTTTTGGAAATTTTGAGGCAGATTATAAAATGCACTTTTTTCCAGATTTAAGAGCTGTAGTAAATGTAGGTTTTGATCAAGCAAATGGAGTTAATACTAGATTAGTAGAAGCAAATGTTGCAACCGGTGGAAATTATACCGATGCAGGAATTGTTAAGTATATAGGTACAGACGCTACTCAAACATCTATATTAAGAAATAAATTAATTGATACTTATTTAGCCTATAATAAAAAATTCGGAAAAATAAATTTTGATGCCACTTTAGGTAGATCTTATCAAATATTTAATGAAGAAAGAACTTATTATGGAGATTTAAGACGCAATCCAAGTGCTCCTATAAATCCAAATGTTTATAGACCAGCAACAGACAATGTTTTAATTGGTTATTTTGCAAGAACATATTTAACTTACAATGATAAATACTTATTTACAGCATCATTTAGAAGAGACGGTTCTTCAAGATTAGCAAAAGAAAATCAATGGGCTAACTATCCTGCATTTGCATTTGCATGGAAAATGAAAAATGATTTCTTTAAAGATTCTAAAACTATTTCAGATTTAAAATTGCGTTTAGGATATGGTATTACTGGAAATCAAGGTCTGGGTTCAGAGTATAATAATATTTATTTACAACAATATGCTACAGGTGGTGTAAATTCACAATACATATTTGGTTCAACACCATTAGCTATTGCAATTTCAAAACCTTATAATAACATTTTGAAATGGGAAAAACAAACTACTTATAATGTAGGATTTGATTATGGATTATTTAACAATAGAATTACAGGAGCATTAGATGTTTTTTACAAAAAAACAGACGATTTATTTGCTGTAGCTCCAGTTGCAGATGGTGGTAATTTCTCTAACTTCTTATTGCAAAATATTGGAAGTTTTACAACTAAAGGTGTAGAGTTTAGTATTAATGCAGAAGCTGTTAAATCACAAAACTTTAATTGGAATATAAATTTTAATGTTACTAAATTTGAAAGACGAATCGAAAAATTAGCTGGTGGTGCAGATGTGCTTTTAGGAAGTACAGGCGCTGGTACAGGTGGAACAGCACAAATTTATAGAGAAGGTTTTACTCCATCATCTTTTTATGTTTACAAACAATTATATGACGATGCTGGAAAACCAATTGAAGGTGCTTATGCAGACTTAAATGGTGATGGTATTATTAATGGTAATGATAGATATATCTATAAAAACCCTGACCCAGATTTTGTTTTTGGTTTTGCTTCTAACATGAACTACAAGAACTTAGATCTTTCATTCAATATGAGAGCAAGTATAGGAAATAGAGTTTATAATGCAGTGAACGCTGGTAAAGCACAATACGATTCATTACAAAGTGGCTCAGTAGCTGGAAATATTCCAACGTCTGTTCTAAACACTAATTTTAATACAACATCAGATGTTGTACTATCTGATTTATATGTTGAAAATGGCTCTTTCTTAAGAATGGACAATATCTCATTAGGATATACTTTTCCTAAATGGTTAGACGGTAAAGCTTCATTAAGATTATTTTCAGGAGTTCAAAACGCATTTGTAATTACAAAATATTCAGGATTAGACCCTGAAATCACAGGTGGTATTGATAATACAATATATCCTAGACAACGTCAGTTTTTATTTGGAGCTAACGTAAAATTTTAATATAAATAACTATGAAAAAATTAAAAATTAATGCTTTTTTACTTTTAGGAGGTTTACTTGTGCTAAGTTCATGTACAAAGGATTTAGATGTTCTTCCTAAAGATCCAACGGTATTTTTATCAGAAGATTTCTTCGCGCAACCTGGTGCTTACAAACAAGGTTTAGCAGGAGTTTATGGTAATTTGTCATTGACAGGTACTGACGGAGCTGGCTCTTCATTTCTGCAAGGAATTGATGCTGGTACCAGTCAATACGGTAGATGTTTGTGGTATCTACAAGATTTAACTACAGACGAAGTGATTTGGAGTTATGAAAATGACCCAGGAACTAAAGAATTGCAACGTAATATCTGGACGCCTAGCAATCCAGTTATTTTAGGTATGTTTAGTAGAACAATGGCAGAAATTGCTTTTGCTAATGAATATTTAAAACAAACTTCATCAGATAAGTTAAGTACAAGAGGAGTTACAGACGCAATTTTATTATCCCAAATTGCTGATTATAGAAATGAAGTAAGAGTTTTAAGAGCTATGTCCTATTATAACATGATGGATTTGTTTGGTAAAGCACCATTTATTACAGAAAACGACCCTGTAAATACTGCCGGTCCTGAATATAATAGACAACAATTATTCAATTTTGTTGAATCAGAATTAAACGCAGTATTGCCAAATCTTAAAGCTCCAAAAGCAAATGAGTATGGTAGATTAGACCAAGCTGTAGCTAGAATGATTTTAGCAAAAATCTACTTGAATGCAGAAGTGTATATTGGAACTCCAAAATACACTGAATGTGCTGCACAATGTAATTTAATCGCTGCTGGTGGATATACTTTAAATACTGATTATTTGAATAATTTTAAAGCAGATAACCAAAATTCACCTGAAATGATTTTTACTTTACAATCTGATGGAACTGTAACTCAAAACTATGGTCCTACAACAGTTTTTGTAAACGGTCAAGTTGGGTCAATTGAACAAAATGGTTCATCATTAGGAGTTAGTTCTGGTGGATGGGGCGGTGCTTTGAGATTGAGAAAACAATTCGTTCAAAAATTTGATGGTGCAAGTTTTAATACTGATGCCAGAAAAACAATAATCTCAGGAACTAGACCTATAGATATTGCAGATGTTGCTAATAGAGATCAAGGTTTTATTCTTGCAAAATATTCAAATAAAAGTGTAAGTGGAATTCCAGGAATCAATTCTACTTTTGTAGATACAGATTTCCCTTTATTCCGTTTAGCTGACGTTTATTTAATGTATGCAGAGTGCGCTGTAAGAGGCGCTGGAGGAACAACAATTTCTCAAGCACAGACTTATATCAATGCTTTAAGAGAAAGAGCAAATGCAGGTTCAACAATAGCAAATGTAAATTTTTCAGTTTCTCCTTTAAATACTCAATCAGCTCAGTTAGATTTTATTCTAGACGAAAGAGCAAGAGAATTACATTGGGAATCTCACAGAAGACAAGATTTAGTTAGATTTGGAAAATTTACTGGAGGAAGCTACAATTGGGCATGGAAAGGAAACGGCTCTAATGGAATCGCAATTTCTAACAATTTAAAAGTTTTTCCTATACCAGCAAATGCATTAGCATCTAACCCAAATTTAACTCAAAACACAGGATACTAAAAAAAATTAATTAAAATAAATATCAAGAAAATGAAAAGAATAATTATAAAATCGTTTATAGCTTTGGCTATAATTACTGGATTTGCTTCTTGTACAGATGAACAAGATTTAATGATATCTAAACCTCAAGGTTCATTCGCAATTTTATCTCCGCAAACAGGAGAAAGTGTTACTTTGAGTCCAGAAACTCCATTAAATCCAGGTTTGGCTTTAACTTGGGCTAATATGAACTACGGTTCGCCTACAGAGGTTACTTATGCAGTTCAAGTTGATAAAACAGGAAATGATTTTGCAAATGCAACAACAATTACTACAACTACTAATACTTATGCAACTATATCATCTGATGTTTTGAATAGTGCTTCGGTAGCAGTTGGTTTAGTGCCTTTTACACAAGGTGGACTTGAAGTTAGAATTATGTCAACTATAGGTACAACAAGTTCTCAAACTGCTTATTCTAATGTAGTAACATATTTAGTTACTCCTTACACAACAGAATTGCCTAAACTAGCTGTTCCTGGTAATCACCAAGGATGGAATCCTCCAACAGCACCAGTATTAAGAGCTTCTGCTTTTGGTGCTACTGATTATGAAGGATATGTATATTTAGATGGTGCTTATAAATTTGTTGCACCAGATGCATCAGGAAATGTAAACTGGGGAAATCCAGACTGGGGTGATGATGGAAGTTTCTCTGGAGTTTTAGCTTTAACTGGTGAATCAGATTGTAACAATCCAGCAGGTTATTACAGAGTAAAAGCTAATACTACAACATTAACTTATTCAACTGAATTGACTAATTGGGGAATTGTAGGCGCCGCTACTCCAGGTGGTTGGGGTTCAAGTACACAATTAACTTATAATCCTACAACCAAAAAATGGGAAGGAATTATGCCTATGACAGCTGGTGAATTTAAATTCAGAGCTAATCAAGCATGGACAATCAATTATGGTGGTGATCCAGCAGCTTTGTCTCAAGATGGTTCGAATCTTTCAGTTGCTGCAGATGGAACTTACAAAGTTGAACTTGATTTATCTAATGCTAGAGCATATACTTACACTTTAACGTTACAATAAGATTATTCAAATAATTAAAAAGGGCTTTGAGAGAAGCCCTTTTTTATAATTTATATAAGCTATGAAAAAAAATATTTTGGCATTGTGGATTTCTATTTTGTTTTCTACAATCGCATTTTCTCAAGTTACAATTTCTCCTGCAACTTTTAATGTGACGGATGCAATAACAATAACAGTTTCTTTTCCAACTGGAACTTGTAATACTATGGGTACAGCACCTGTAAAAGTATATATGCATTCAGGAATTGGAGATGATACCAATGCTTTTGGTTTTGCAGTAGTTGGAAATTGGGGAACAGATGATGGCGTTGGATTAATGACTAATAATGGAAATGGTACATGGAGTAAAACAATTACGCCAAGTACTTATTTTAATTTGAATTCAACCCAACAAGCAAATGCTACTAAACTAGGTATGGTTTTTAGAAATACAACCGGTTCTCAAACTTTAAAATTAGCTCCAAGTTGCAGTGATTTTATATTTAATGTTGGGCAGTTTCAAGTAAGTTTAACTTCACCAACAGTTAATAGTTCTACAGTAATCAATTCTGGTGGAAGTATTAATATTACGGCAAGTAATACAAATGGAAATGCTAATTATGATCTAAAAGCTAATGGAACTATTATACCTGCAGCATCAGCATCTGGTGTTTCTAGTTATTCTTATACTCCTACAAACATAACATCTAATCAAAGTTATGAATTAGTTATTACACAAGGAGCTGCTTCGCAATCTAAAAAATTTAATGTCATTGTAAATCCGGGAACTATTACACAAGCAATTCCTACAGGTCTTGAAGATGGAATAAATTATAATTCAACCGATTTAACTAAGGCTACATTAGTACTTGATGCACCGGGAAAAGATTTTGTATATGTTGCAGGAAGTTTCAACAACTACCAGCCTAATACAAGTTATGCCATGCGTAAAGATGGAACTAATGGTAAATTTTGGTTAGAGTTAACAGGATTGCAATCGGGTGTAGTTAATACTTATCAATATTGGGTAGTAGACCAAACACCAACTGCCAATTCTCCAGCTTTAGTAAAAACTGCCGATCCATATTCTACATTAGTATTATCTCCTTTTGACGACCCTTATATTTCTGCAGTTTCTTATCCAAATATTCCAACTTATCCGGCAGGACAAGAACGTGAAGTTACTGTTTTGCAAACAGGTCAAACACCTTATGCGTGGAGTAGTGCAACTACAAATTTTGTAAAACCAAGTAAAGATAATTTAGTGGTTTATGAAGTTTTAATTCGCGATTTTGACGCTGCAAGAAATTTCCAAACTTTAATTAATAAAATCGATTATTTTAAAAATCTTAAAATTAATGCTATCGAATTAATGCCAGTTATGGAATATGAAGGTAATGAAGGTTGGGGTTATAATCCGTCTTTTCATTTAGCATTAGATAAGTTTTACGGAACTAAAGCAAAAATGCAAGAATTTATAGATTTGTGTCATCAAAACGGAATTGCAGTAATTCTTGATGTTGCTCTAAATCATGCTTTTGGTAGAAATCCAATGGTTAGAATGTGGATGAAAGATCCAGACGGTGATGGTTGGGGTGATGCTGCATCAGATAATCCATATTTTAATGAATTTGCTAAACATAGTTATGGAGTAGGAAATGATTTTAATCATGCTTCTGCAATGACTAAATATTATACAAAAAGAGTTATTAAACAATGGGTTCAAGAATTTAAAATTGATGGTTTCCGTTGGGATTTAACTAAAGGATTTACTCAAGCATGTTCTTCGGGAGATGATACGTGCACCAATGCTTATCAAGCAGATAGAGTTGCAGTTCTAAAAGATTATGCCGATTATTCTTGGAGTTTAGATCCTAATCATTACGTTATTTTTGAACATTTAGGTATAGATTCTGAAGAACAACAATGGGCTAATTATAGAATATCTGAAACACCAAGTAAAGGTGTTATGATGTGGGGTGAAATGACTTATCCTTACACACAATTAATTGAAGGATATTCTACAGGCGCTGATATTTCAAGAATGGGGTATGTAAGTAGAGGATTTACAGGAAAAAGATTAATGGGTTATCCAGAAAGTCATGATAAAGATAGATTAGTTTACTCAGCATTTACTTATGGAAATGGTGGTGGAGCAAGTCCAGTAGCCGGTAATCTTAATAATGCTTTAACTAGAATGTCATCAATTGGTGCTATTTCGTTATTAATTCCTGGTCCTAAAATGATATGGCATTTTGCCGATTTAGGAATGGGAGATTCTATTTATACTTGTACAGATGGAACCGTAAATACCGAAACAGATACCACAACAGGCGATTGTAAATTAGCTACTAAACCACAGCCGCAATGGGTTAATAACTGGTTAGGTGTTGCTACAAGAAGTAAAATTTACAACGATTGGGCTAAAATGATTGATTTAAAAAAGAACAATCCTGTTTTTAATGGCAGTTATTCAATTAGTCCAGATAGTAATAACATTAGACAAAGAGTATATGTTTATGATAATTCTTTGCCTGCATCACAATTGAAAAATGTAGTTATATTGGCTAACTTTTCGGTAGCTGCGCAAAATGTTATTCCTGATTTTCCATACACAGGTACTTGGGTAAATTTAATGGATAATACAACTATTAACGTAACTAGCACATCAGCTACATTATCAATTGAAGCAGGTGGATTTAGAATTTTCGGAAATCAAGCAGCTTTAAAATCGGATGAATTTAATCCTATTAACACAATTAGCTTGTCTCCAAATCCAGCTTCAACTTATTTTACATTGAATATGGATACTGAAAAAGTGCAAATTTTTTCTATAACAGGTCAATTGGTTAAATCATATTCTAATCTTTCTGCTAGTGACCAATATTTGATATCAGATTTGAATAAAGGAATTTATTTAGTAAAAGTTACTGATTCTGATAATCATGAAAAAACATTAAAGTTAATAAAAGAATAAATTGAGTTAGTTATAATTGATTCCTTAAAAAGACTTTTCATTAATTTGAAAAGTCTTTTTTTTATTAATTATTAAATATATTAATTTTCAAACTTTAATATATGATAGAAAAAGAGTAAAAAATCAGTAATCTAAAAACTTAAATAAAGAAGTAATTTTATAATCATTTCGTTTTTAATGGTCTCATTTTCAATTATTTTTTCATTTAAAATTGCTAAAAACAAAAAACCCACTAAATATTTAGTGGGTTTCGTGGTACCTCCAGGGATCGAACCAGGGACACATGGATTTTCAGTCCATTGCTCTACCATCTGAGCTAAGGTACCGTTACAATCTAAACATTGCTGTTGTTGATTGCGGGTGCAAATATAGAACGATTTTTAATTTATCCAAAACAATTTTTAAAAAAAATCTATTTGTAACTTTGCATTTCTAAATCATGAATTATGCTTCTAGCAATAGATATTGGAAATACATTTATCAAATTAGCTGTATTTGAACAGAATACATTAATTAATAAACAAATTATACCTTATAATAATTGGAAAATCGAACTAAAAAATTGTTTGAAAAACTTTCCGAAAGTTAAAAATATTGTTGTTGCATCTGTTGGAAAACTTGAAAATGACGCTTTTTCAGACCTAAATCCATCTGTTAAAGTGACTTTTGTAGATAAAGAAACTAAATTTCCGTTTCTAAATTTATACAGTACACCTAATACGCTAGGAATTGACAGAATGATTTTGGCAGCAGGAGCCGTATTGCAGTTTCCAAACTTAAATAGATTAGTAATTGATGCAGGAACTTGCATAACTTATGACTTTATTGATAAAGATGATAATTATTTAGGCGGTGCAATTTCTCCCGGAATAAGACTTCGATATGAATCTCTTCACAATTATACAGCTAAATTGCCGTTATTAAAAAAAGAAAATCCAGAAAAAATTATTGGAAACTCCACAAATCAATCCATTCATTCAGGTGTTATAAATGGAATATCTATGGAAATTGATGGGTTTATTAACGCTAATTTATATGAAAATGATAACTTTATCATAATTTTAACTGGTGGAGACGCAGAATTTTTGGCTGAACGATTAAAAAATACCATATTTGCCAATCCAAATTTTCTTTTAGAAAGTTTGAATCAAACTTTTCAATACAATCAACAATGATTAAAAAATTAATAGTAAGTATCTGTTTACTTTTTTCGCTAGTTTCGTTTGCACAAGAAGGCACTTCTTCTCCATATTCTTTCTACGGAATTGGTGATGTTCGATTTAAAGGTTCTATCGAAAATCGCTCTATGGGAAGCATGTCTGCAATTCCAGATAGTATCCATTTAAATGTGCTAAATCCTGCAATGTACTCTAGCTTAAAGTTAACTTCTTTTTCTATCGGAGGAACTTTTGCAGCCAATAGATTAAAAACTAATACTCAAAATGAAAAAGCACAACGTACAACTTTAGACTATTTAGCTGTTGGAATACCGCTAAAAAAACTTGGAGTTGGTTTCGGATTAATTCCTTATTCTTCTGTTGGATATAATATTCAAAACTCAACAACTAATAATGATTTAACTACTAAAAAATATTATACAGGTACTGGTGGTATTAATAAAGTATTTTTAGGTTTTGGTTATCAATTAACAAAAAATCTTAGTTTAGGAGCTGATGTTCAGTATAATTTTGGAAAAATAAACACACAAAATATTTCTGTCTTGTATGATGCCAATGGTTATCAAGTACAATATGGTACAAGTGAAAACAATACGTCAATTGCAAATGGCGTAAATTTCAACTTCGGACTTTCATATAAAAATAAAATATATAAAGATATTTCAATTTTCTCAAGCGCTACTTATTCTCCAGAGTCTAAATTAAATTTAAGTAATACACGAACTATTGCCTTAGTTCAATCTATTTCAGGAGTAAATAATGTAACTATTGGTGATCCATTAAATATTGATGCAATTAACACTAAACTAAAATTGCCATCTAAATTAACTTTCGGATTGGGAATTGGAGATTCTAAAAAATGGGTTGTTGGTTCAGAAATTACTTTTCAAAATTCAAGTAATTTCGGAAATCGTTTTAATGATATAAATAATGTCACTTATAAAAATGCTACTAAATTTGCTTTTGGAGGTTACTACATTCCAAATTATAAATCATTTTCGCATTATTTTGAAAGAGTAGTTTACAGAGGTGGATTTAGACATGAAAACACAGGTTTAATTATCAATAATAAATCTATTGAAGACACAGCTTTAACTCTTGGATTAGGAATGCCAATGAGAGGAACTTTTTCTAATATTAATTTAGGATTTGAATTAGGAAATAGAGGGACTAAAGCTGAAGGATTAGTAAGAGAACATTACATGAATTTTAGTGTTGGATTATCATTAAACGATAAATGGTTCCAAAAGAGAAAATTCAATTAACACTTAAATAGTATCGAAATGAAAACTAAATTGCTTTTTCTATTGGTAGTACTAATTTCTCACGTTGCAAAATCGCAGGAGATAAATTGTGCAGAAAAGGAAAATCAATTAAGTAAATTCGTAGTTGATCAAGATTATTCAAAAGCCTTCGATGTGTGGAACGAAGCTAAAACTTCTTGCCCGAAATACAGCGAAAAATTATATTCATTAGGAATCGAAGTTTTGCAATACACTATTGAAACTGCAACACCAAAGCTTAAAGAAGAAAAAGTTCGCGAATTATTAAAAGTTTTAGATTTATACGATAAGAATTTCCCAAGTAATAAAAACGGAAATTTTGAAAAAAGAGCTTTAGCATTGTATCAAAATCATGCTGGAACAGAAGATGAAATATACAATTTTCTAGACCAAGCTTTTGAAAAACAAAAAGAAGAATTTTCTAATCCGCAAGCTTTAGATATTTATTTTCGGAATTATTTTGATAAATATAAATCTGGAAAAAGTACTATTACAACCAATCAATTATTTGATAAATACATAGCATTAGTTTCTTTAACAGAATCAAATACGGCTAAACATCCCGAAAATGCAGGTGATTATGTAACAGTAAATCAAAATCTAAATTCTTTAATGAATGATTTGTTGTCTTGCGATAATTTGATTCCGTATGCTAAAAATGGATTCGAATTAAATAAATCGAATATTTCATGGTTATTTACTACGTCCAAAATTTTGTCGGTTAATTGTAAAACAGCACCAATATTTGGAATTATTGCTTCACAATTATATAGTTTAAAACCAAGTTCAAAATCAGCATATTATTTAGCAACTTTTAACTTAAATACTGGTAATCTTGATAAAGCGGTAGAATATTACAAAGAATCGATTTCATTGGCTACAGATAAATTAGAAAAAGCTACAACAGCCTATACAGCTGCTTCGGTTTTGGTAAATCAAGATGCCTCCAAATGTCAAGAAATGATTCTTGTGGCTATTGAAAACAAACCAAATAATGGAAAATATTTTATTTTTCTAGCTAATTTATATGCCAATAGTGTTGTTGATTGTGGTTCAAGTTCTAATGAGAAAAAAGCTATTTATAAATTAGCATCAAATACAGTCTTGAAAGCTGCTTTGGCTGAACCAAGATTAAAACCAACAGCTGAAGTTATGTCGAAAGAATATTTAAAAAATGTTACTTTTGAAAAGAATGAAAAAGTAAAATCAGTTAAAATAGGTTGCTGGATAAACCAAACAATTCAGTTTTAATATAATGATTACGACAAAAAAAATCACAATTCTACTTTCAACAATTGTTGTAATTTTATTTTTGTCTTCATGCGAAAGTAATTTTAAAGAAGTTCAAAAATCTACATTTGCAGACTTCAATGCAAGTGGTGAAGCCGATTCTATAAATATTAAATACACTGATTCTGGTAGAATTAAATCTGTTTTATTGAGTAGCAAAATGCTCGATTATGCAACGGTAGAATTTCCTTTTACCGAATTTCCTAAAGGTATGAACGTAACATTGTATGATGAAAACGGCAAAAAAACTTTTGTAACAGCCAAATATGCAGTTACTTTTAAAAATACCGATTTGATTGATTTACAAGGTAACGTTAAAATATCTAATGAAACCGGACAATTATTTGAAACGGAGCAATTGTATTTTGACCAAAAAAACGAATGGTTTTATACCGAAAAAAGATATAAATTTACAGATCCAAAAGGAGTTTCTTATGGTGAAGGTGTAGATTTTAGCAAAGATTTTAAAATTATAACTTCACAAGCAGTTTCTGGCGAAGTTCAAAATACAAAATAATATGAATTACTTAAATATTACAAAATATCTTTACTTAGTTATTGGTTTCGTTATGGCAGGCGACGCAATTTATAAATGGAATGATGTAGACAAACCATGGCTAAGTGTTATTTTGGCTGGATTAGCTTTTTTCACTTTTTTCTTCAGAAATAAATTTGCCAAAAAATTTGAAAATTACGACAAACAAAATAAGTCGAAACAACCTTAGATAAATGGAAATTGTTGTAATCATAGTATGCTTACTTCATTGTGCCTTTTTCTCAGGAATGGAAATTGCATTCGTTTCTTCCAACAAAATTTTTCTTGAAATAGAGAAAAAACAAGACAATTTTTTGTCTAGAATACTTACTAAACTTACTGAAAAACCATCTAAATTTATTGCAACAATGCTTGTTGGAAATAATGTTTCTATGGTAGTTTACGGCTTCTTCATGGGCGATTTATTGATGAAATGGATTAAAACCTTTTCATTTCATTTGTCTGACTTATCAAGTTTACTAACCCAAACGGTTATTTCAACTTTAATTGTTTTGTTTACAGCTGAGTTTTTACCTAAAGTTTTCTTTCAAATTTATGCTAATAGTTTGATGAAGATTTTTGCAATTCCGAGTTATATTTTCTTTGTAGCATTTAATTATATTTCAACTTTTATTATTTGGATTTCTGATTTTATTCTAAAAAAATTCTTTAAAACCGAAGGCGATTACACACCATCATTTTTTAGTAAAGGCGAATTAGGAAATTTTATTAATGAACAAATGAGTAGTGTTGATGATAATGAAGAAGTCGATTCTGAAATTCAAATATTTCAAAATGCATTAGAATTTTCTGGAGTTAAAGCGCGAGATATTATGACACCAAGAACCGAACTTGTTGCAGTTGATATCTATGATTCGGTGACCGAGCTAAAAGAACTTTTTATCTCAACAGGTTATTCTAAAATATTGGTGTACCAAAATTCACTAGACGATATTATTGGCTACGTACATTCGTTTGAATTATTTAAAAAACCGCGTAGTATTAAGTCGGTTATGATTACTGTTGAGTTTGTTCCAGAAACAATTTTCATTAAAGATGTTCTAAATTTATTGACAAAAAAGCGTAAAAGTGTTGCCGTGGTTTTAGATGAATATGGCGGAACAGCCGGTATAATTACTATTGAAGATATTATCGAAGAACTATTTGGAGAAATTGAAGATGAGCACGATAGCGATGAAGCGCTTATTGAAACGCAGCTAGATGAAAAGAATTATATTTTTTCAGCACGATTAGATGTTGAATATCTTAATGAGCAATACAAACTCAATATTCCCGAAAATGATTCTTATGGAACTCTCGGCGGATATATTGTGAATACGCTAAAAGAAATTCCTCAAAAAGGCGATCAAATTACCGTAGATGACTTTCAATTTGTAATTGAGGAAGCTACAAATAAGAAAATCGAAGTAGTAAAAATGACACTTTTAGAGTAAGAATAAAAAAAAATCACTTTTTATTGTAAATTATAGCATTACAACTATAATTATTTCACAGATAATTGTATTTTCGCAAACTGAATTAAAAAATTAACATATATAGAAATGGCAGTTTTACAAAAAATTAGAAAACGCTCAGGATTACTTTTACTAGCTATTGGGTTTGCTTTATTGGCTTTTGTAGTTCAAGATTTGTTCACAAAAGGATTTAAAAGTCAATCTAAAGACGTTGGAAGTATAAATGGAAAAGATATTTCTTTTGATCAATTTAGAATTAAAGTAGCAAATGCTGAAAAAAATGGGCAAAATGGGCAACCAGTTACTCAAACTCAAGCGGCTAACCAAATGTGGGATCAAGAAGTAGCAATTGCTTTAATCTCTGAACAATTCGAAAAAGCTGGAGTGCGTACTAGCGAAAATAATATTATTGAACTTTTGAAAAAAGATCCTAATATTGGTAAAAATCCAACGTTTTTAAATCAATTAGGAAAGTTTGATATCGCTAAATTTAAAGAATATTTTAAAAATAATCCTGAACAAGCTAAAGCATTTGAAGAAAGAGAAGAAAGCGATCAGATTAATGCTAAATTTCAAATTTATAGCACTATGATTAAAGCTGGTATGTATACTACCACTGCTGACGGTCAATTCAAATATAAATTAGAAGCAGACAAAGTAAATTTTGATTACGTTTCTGTTTTATATTCTACTGTAAAAGATAGCGATGTAAAAGTTACTGATGCTGATATTTTAGAATATATTAAAAAGAATGAAAAGAAATACAAGTCAGAAGAAACTCGTGAAATTGAATACGTTTTAATTGAAGACAAGCCATCTGTAAAAGATCAAGAAGCAATGAAAGCTAAAATCAATGCTTTACTTTCTCCACAAATTGTTTTCAATTCTGAGACTAAAAAGAACGATACGTTGCCAAGTTTCAAGAATGCTACCAACGTAGCTGAGTTTGTTGCGGCAAATTCTGATCGACCTTACGATAGTACTTATGTAACTAAACAAGATATGCCTGCTGAATTTGCAGACCAATTATTTGCATTGCCACAAGGTGAAGTTTTTGGACCATATATCAGTGGTAATTACTACTATTTGTCTAAAGCAATGGGAAGAAAAGCTGGTGCTAAAGCTAAAGCTAGCCACATATTAATTGGTTGGGAAGGTTCTAAAGTTCAAAATCAAAAAGAGAAAAGAACTAAAGAGCAAGCTAAAGCTAAAGCTGAAAGTTTGTTGGCTCAAGCACAAGCAAATCCTTCAAGTTTTGTAATGTTAGCTTTAACCAATTCTGACGATTCTTCTGCACAACAAGGTGGAGATTTAGGGTTTTTCTCTAAAGGTCAAATGGTAAAACCTTTTGATGATTATGTTTTCAGTAATCCAATTGGAAAAATTGGTTTGGTTGAAACTGAATTTGGTTATCATATTATTAACGTAACTGATAAGCAAGATGCAGTTCGTTTAGCTACGATTGCCCAAAAAATTGAACCGTCTGAAACTACTTCTAACGAAACTTACACTAAAGCAACTCAATTCGAAATGGATGCTCAAACTAAAGATTTCGCAACAGTTGCCAAAGCTGCTAAACTTACTGTTAATCCAGCAATAAAAGCAAAAGCAATGGACGAAGCATTCGGTAGCGCTGGTAACCAAAGACAAATTATAAAATGGGCTTACACAAGTGATACTAAAGTTGGAGATGTTAAAAGATTTGAAATCGTTAATGTTGGTAATGTAATAGCAAGATTGAAAAAAATCAACGAAAAAGGTTTAATGACTGTTGAAGATGCTAAACCAGGCGTTGAAGGAATTATAAAAAACAAAAAGAAAGCAGCTTTAATAACTGCTAAGATGAAAGACTCATCATTAGAAGCAATCGCTAAAGCTAACGCTACTACAGTTCAAAATGCAGCAGCAGCAAGTGTTGAAAATGCTGTTCTTGCAGGAGTTGGTGTGGAAGCTAAAGTTGTAGGAACTGCTTTTGGTTCTCCAGTAAATAAAATTTCAGCTCCAATAGAAGGAAATTCAGGAGTTTATGTTGTTAAAACAAAATCAGTAACAAAAGCGCCTAAATTGCCTAAGTACGACGATTATGTAAACAAATTGAAAGCAAGTAATGCTCAAGCAGCCGGAAGAGTATTTCCAGCGTTGAAAAATGATGCTAAAATTGAAGACAACAGATTAGAATTCTTTTAATATATAAGTTATATTCAATAAAAAAGCTCAAACTAAATTTTAGTTTGAGCTTTTTGTTTTTTTAGACAGAAGTTATAGTATCATTTCGTGATAAGGAATCACAGTTTCATATCCAAGTTTATTGAAATAATCAATTGGATTTTCATTTGAAATTGCTAAAACAAAATCACCGCCCCAAGCTCCAAGACTTTTTACAGTTCCATTAAAATCTTTAAACAAAATTTCTTTTACTGTTTCTAGTTCAAGGATAAGGCTCATTTCAATTTCATGTTTTTCTATAGCTAATTCAAATTCTTTTATTTCTTTAGCATGAATTACTGTTTGTGTAATTTTATTGATAGATTTTATTTTAGAATCAATTGCGCCTCTTTGATTTAGATAAGAAGCAATTGCTGTTTTACTACTTTGTTTTTTGTTTAAATAAACAAAATATAGGTTTCGAGTAAAATTGGGCTGGAAATCGATTAATTCTACGTTAGGTTGTTCATCAATTAATTGATAAATAATTGGCGAATTATTTTGAGCGCAAGCCAAATCATAACCGCTACCACCAAAACTTTTTTTAAGTAACTGATACGCGTCAATTTTTAACCATTGCGCTATATTGTTTATTAAAGTTGAAGAAGTTCCCAATCCCCAAAATTTTGGAAAAGTAAGTTCAGTCGTGATTTTATAACCTTTAGATGCGGTAATAAAATTTGAATTTAATTGGTAGGCTTCGTGAAGAATTTCGATCAAAGTAGTTTTGATATTATTTTCAGAATCAGATTTTTTCTTTTCAATAACTCTTGAAAAAGGAATGTTTGTTTCAAACCATATACTTCCATCATGATCATAACTTGTCCAAAGTATTGTATTGTTTTCGCCTTCTTCAATTATTAAATTTTGACCAAATTTTGTTGGTAGAGCAAATGCTTTTGCACCGTCAAGAACCACATATTCGCCTGTTATTAATAATTTTCCGTTGCTGTAAAATGTTTGTTTCATATTTTTTGCCACAAAGTCGATAAGGCGCAAAGTTATTTTGTTTTATGTTTAACTTTGTCAATGTTTTTTTAACTTTTGCAAAGCCAGACAAGTCATGTTATTTTCTTAAATTTTCAATAAATGCCACAACTGCTGCATGCGAAATAGTATTGTTTTCAAAATGTTTTTTTATAATTACACGTTCTTCATCAGAAGTTTGAAACTGATTTAAAATATTATTTATGTGCATTTTCATGTGACCTTCTTGAATTCCGGTTGTAGTTAACGAACGTAATGCTGCAAAATTTTGAGCCAATCCAGTAACGGCTACTAATTGCATTAATTCGTGTGCTGATGGTTTGCCAAGTATTTCTAAAGCCATTTTAACTAATGGATGCAAAGACGTTAATCCGCCAACGGTACCTAATGCTAATGGAATTTCCATCCAAAAAGTGAATATTCCGTTTTCAATTTTTGCATGTGATAAACTTGAGTACTTTCCCTTACGAGAAGCATACGCATGAACGCCAGCTTCAACGGCACGAAAATCATTTCCCGAAGCCAGAACTACAGCATCAATTCCGTTCATAATACCTTTGTTGTGGGTAACAGCTCTGTATGGTTCAATTTCTGCAATTTTAACTGCTTGAACAAATTTTGCCGCAAACTCATCAGGATTTTCTATTTTCTTTTCTGCTAATTCTTCTACTTTACAGGAAACTTCTGCGCGAACAATACAATTGGGAACATAATTAGATAAAATACTCATTACAACTTGAATGCCTTTTTCTTCTTCTGAAAATGGTTCAAATGATTGCGCTTCTTCAACTAAAGTTTTGGCAAATTGCTCCAAACAAGAATTGATGAAATTTGCGCCCATTGAATCTTTAGTTTCAAAGGTAGCATGCAATTGGTAGTAATTTTCTAATTCGGTAGTTTTATTCCGTAGCTCAATATCTAAAATTCCGCCGCCACGTTTTTGCATGTTTTTGGTAATGCTTTCGGTTTCAGAATAAAATTTTGTTTTTATTGTTTTGAAAAAGATTTCTAATTTTTCAAATTCACCTTTATAAATAAAATGAACTTGACCAATTTTTTCAGAACTTAAAACAGTTGCTTTAAATCCGCCACGAGTACTCCAAAATTTAGCCGATTTTGCAGCAGCGGCAACAACCGAACTTTCTTCAATTACCATTGGAATAGTGTAATATTTTCCGTTAACCAAAAAATTAGGTGCAATTCCCATTGGTAAATAGAAATTTGAAATCGTATTTTCTATAAATTCATCGTGAAGTTTTTGTACTGCTTCATTGCTGTTCCAATATTGTTTTATAATTGCAATAGCTTCTTGTGGATTGGTAAAATATTCATTGGCAATCCAATTAATTTTTTCTTCTTTCGTGAATTTGGAGAATCCTGCAATGGAGTTGTTCATTGTTTAGTATTGAATTTATTAAAGTGTTTCTTTATATTTTATAAATCCGAAAACTTCAATAATATTGCTTATTTCGTTGATGTTGTAGACAGTTGTATAACCTTTAAATACATAAT
The DNA here is from genome assembly GCF_028867965.1 of Flavobacterium sp. SUN046. Taxonomy (GTDB): domain Bacteria; phylum Bacteroidota; class Bacteroidia; order Flavobacteriales; family Flavobacteriaceae; genus Flavobacterium. The sequence continues at coordinate 232,702 of NZ_JAPQNT010000005.1, read as the reverse complement.
CTCTTATTAATTCATCATCAAAATAATTTGATTTTTTAAAATGGAATGGGTTTTTTAAATCTTTTTTTAAATTTCTAATCAAATCCTTTTTAAACTTTTTAGCGGCTTGTGGTTTATCTTTTGAAATGTATCGAACTTGATTGTCTAAATCTAAAATAAAAAAAGGAGTTAAAACAATTTTCATAGTCAATCTTGATCAAGTGATTTTTCGTAATCTTCAATAGAAATTAAATTAACTTTTCCTTCTTTTAAATCTTTTAACCTTTGATGAAGTAGACTTTTAGTTGCCTCAAATGAATTTTCTTCTTCAACAATTTTTAATTCATTTTTAGAAAAAGAATTTAAAAATTCAAGAAGTTTTTCTTTAACATTAGGTTGAAATTCTATGTGTATCGATTCCATAAAAATAGATTAAGTTACAAATTTAGTGATTTATCAAATAGTTTTTATTTATTTAAAAAAATAAATTTGTTAAGTGCTTTAAGTTCATAGCGTATTATTACAAATACTAAAATTCGTATTTAACACAAAAAACTACCATTATTTCCGAAATTTTCACTAAAATTGATGTCGTTTTATAATCTATCTAAAAAATGAAAATTACCAACATTATTGCACTCTTTGTTTTAACGAGTTTTTCAGTCGTTGCACAACAAAAAATTACTGTAGAAGATATTTATACCGGAGCTTTTCGTGCCAAAGGAATGGACGAATTGCAGGCAATGAAAAACACCAATCAGTACACGGTTCTAAATTCGGATAGGGCTACAAGAAGCCAGCAAATCGATCTTTACGATTATGCAACTTTAAAGAAAGTTTCGACTTTAATTGATTCTAAAAATGCTAAAGAATTATCAGACGGAATTGATAGTTATACTTTTAGTGCCGATGAAAAGCAGATTTTAATTGCAAACAATACCAATCCGATTTTTCGTCATTCGTTTACAGCCGATTATTTCTTATATAATTTGACTACCAAAGAACTTACAAAAGTTTTAGAGAAAGTGCAAGAACCAACTTTTTCGCCTGACGGAACTAAAATCGGATTTGCCAGAGAAAATAATTTATTTATTTATGATATTGCTTCCAAAGCAATTACGCAAGTAACTTCTGACGGAAAGAAAAATGCGATAATTAACGGAATTACCGACTGGGTTTATGAAGAAGAATTTGCCTTTGTAAGAGCTTTCGATTGGAGTGCTGATAGTAAAAAATTAGCGTTTATTCGTTTTGACGAAAGTGCAGTTCCTGAATTCACAATGAATATTTACAAGAAAGATTTGTACCCAACAGTAGAAACATTTAAATATCCTAAAGCTGGAGAAAAGAATGCAATTGTTTCTTTATTTGTATATGATGTGGCTGCAAAATCTGCCAAGGCTATTAATTTAGGCAACTATTCTGATTTTTATATTGCTAGAATGAAATGGACAAACGATGCAAATATTTTGTGTGCACAAGTTTTAAATCGCCATCAAGATAATTTAGATTTACTATTTGTCGATGGAACTACTGGTGTTGCCAAAGTAATTATGAACGAAAAAGACAATGCCTATGTTGATGTAACCGATAATTTAACATTCTTAAAAGACAACAGTTTTATTTGGACTTCTGAAAAGGACGGCTACAATCATATTTATCTATACGATAAAACAGGAAAACTGAAAAATCAAGTAACTAAAGGAAATTGGGAAGTTACAGCTTACTATGGTTTTGATGAAAAAAATAAAACCGTTTATTATCAATCGACAGAAAATGGTTCGATTGTAAGAGACGTTTATAAAATTTCGCTTGACGGAAAAAAGAAAGTGAAATTATCACAACAAGTCGGAACTAATACGGCTACATTTAGTCCAAATTTCGATTATTTCATTAATACCTATTCAAGTGCAACTTCAGCACCAGCGTACACATTGAATAATTCAAATGATGGCAGACAAGTTCAATCTATAGTTGACAACACTTTATTGGTTGATAAACTTAAAAAATACAATTTACCAACCAAAGAATTTTTCGAATTAACCACAGAAAAAGGAAATAAATTAAACGCTTGGATGATTAAACCAAAAGATTTTGATGCTACTAAAAAATATCCTGTTTTTATGTATCAATATTCGGGTCCAGGTTCACAACAAGTAGCTAATGATTGGTTAGATACTAATGATTATTGGTTTATGATGTTGTCACAACAAGGTTATATAACGGTTTGTGTTGACGGACGCGGAACAGGTTTTAAAGGAGCTGCTTTCAAAAAAGTGACTCAAAAAGAATTAGGAAAATATGAAGTTGAAGATCAAATTGATGCTGCTAAAGTAATAGGAAATTATAGTTATGTAGATAAAACTAGAATTGGTATATTTGGCTGGTCGTTTGGCGGATTTATGGCAAGTAACTGTATCTTGAAAGGTGCTGATGTTTTTAAAATGGCAATTGCAGTTGCTCCGGTTACGAATTGGAGGTTTTATGACAGCATTTACACCGAAAGATACATGCAAACGCCACAAGAAAACGCAAGTGGATATGATACCAATTCGCCAATAAATTTTGCAGATAAGTTAAAAGGTAATTTCCTTTTAATTCACGGAACAGCGGATGATAATGTGCATTTTCAAAATTCGATGCAATTTATAGAAGCTTTAGTTCAAGCAAATAAACAATTTGATTGGGCAGTTTATCCTGATAAAAACCACGGAATTTTTGGTGGAAAAACTAGAATTCAGTTGTTTAATAAAATGACGAATTTTATAAAAGAGAAGTTGTAAATTATCTCATCATAATTTGAAATGATAAAAAGTTAGAAATATGATAAACTATCAAAAAATAATTAAGCGAGACCCAAATAAAAGATTTGGCAAACCGTGTATTAGAGAAACTAGAATTTCAGTTTATGATGTTTTGAGTTGGCTTTCAAATAAAATGTCAATTCAAGAAATTATTTTGGATTATCCAGAGTTGACAGAAAACGATATTTTAGCTTGCTTGGCTTATGCTGCTGACAAAGAACATAAGATAGAAAGTGTCTAATGAAATTACTATTTGATCAAAATATTTCTTTTAGAATTGAAAAAAAAATATCAGTAGTTTTTGAAAAATCAAAACACATTTCAAGTCTGGGTTTAATGAATGTTAATGATATTGAAATATGGAATTTTGCTAAAAAAGAAAATTATATTATTGTTACATTTGATTCCGATTTTTATGATATAAGTCTAATAAATGGTTGTCCACCAAAAATAATTTGGATTAGAAAAGGGAATTTAACAACAAATCAAATAATTGAAATTTTAGAAGAGAAACATTTAACAATAAGAAATTTTATAACAAATCCTGAAAAGCAAGATATTGCTTGTCTTGAAATAGATTAATTTTAAACTATAACAAACTAAATAAACTAAAACAATAATTATGAGTGAAACTAAAGTAAATACAAGTCATCCAAAAGGACTTTGGGTATTATTCGGAACCGAAATGTGGGAACGTTTTAATTTCTATGGAATGCGTGCATTATTGGCACTTTTCATGGTGAATTCTTTAAAATATCTTGAAGCAGATTCATCAATTTTTTATGGTGGATTTTTAGCTTTGTGTTATTTAACTCCAATGTTGGGCGGATTCGTTGCCGATAGATTTCTTGGGAACAGAAACTGTATTTTGTTAGGTGGATTATTGATGGGAATGGGACAATTATTCTTGTTTTTTAGTGCAAGTATTTTTAGTTCTAATTTAGATTTAGCTAAAACAATGATGTGGCTTGGATTGTTTATCATCATTTTTGGTAATGGATTTTTCAAACCAAATATATCATCAATGGTAGGAAGTTTATATCCAAAACAAGAGAAATCTAAATTGGATACAGCATTTACTATCTTTTATATGGGAATTAACCTAGGTGCATTTTTAGGCCAATTTATTTGTCCTATTCTTGGTGACGTTAAAGTTAATGGTGTTCAAGATCCGTTTGCTTTTAAATGGGGATTTCTTGCAGCTTCAATGGCAATGTTCATGGGAACATTAGTGTTTTTTGTATTAAAAAATAAATATGTAGTAACCCCAGAAGGTAGAGCTATTGGAGGATTGCCTAAACACAATACTTCAGATGATTTTGAAGAAGGCGAAGCTCAAACAGCTGAGTTTAAAGGAAAATCTATTTACTTAGCTTTTGGTATTTTTATAGTTTCTTTCTTTATTTTTAGATATTTACTTGTTGGAGAATTCGGAATTACTTCTTTCGATATGGGAACCTTGGTAAAAGGTTTAATTTATCCGTTTATATATGGTGCTGGTATTGCTTTGGCAACTTTAATTGTTTCGGACACATCAATAACCAAAATTGAAAAAGATAGAATTTTTGTAATTTACATTGTATCCTTTTTTATTATTTTCTTTTGGGCAGCTTTTGAGCAAGCAGGTTCATCATTAACGTTCATTGCTTCAAATCAAACCGACAGACACTTTTTTGGTTGGGACATGCCAGCTTCAATGGTACAAATCTTCAACGGGTTGTTCGTAGTAATTATGGCAGTTCCATTTAGTATTCTTTGGGATAAATTAAGAGCTTCTGGAAAAGAACCTGTTTCTCCTTTAAAACAAGCATTTGGACTATTTTTAATTGCGATAAGTTATTTTATTATTGCTCATAACGTAAAAGATTTAGGTTCAAGCGGAATGCTAGCTGTGAAATGGTTGATTTTATTATATTTAATTCAAACAGCTGGTGAATTATGTCTTTCCCCAATTGGATTGTCATTGGTAAGCAAATTGGCTCCAAAACGTTTTTCATCATTATTATATGGCGTTTTCTTTATTGCAAATGCAGCTGGATACGCACTAGCAGGAACATTAGGTGCTATAATGCCTGCTACTGGTGATAAATTTAATAAAGCTAAAGAGTTAGGAATTGATCTTCAAGCAGTACTAGATAAAAAAATTATTCCTAGTGCAGAACAACTTAAATTGTTAGTTGAAAATCAAATTAGTGATCATTACCCAAATTTTGCTGGATTCACTATTCACAATTTATACGAATTCTTTATGGTGTTCGTTGTTTTATGTGGAATTGCAGGATTAATATTAGCACTGATTTCTCCAAAATTAAAGAAAATGATGCACGGAGTTAATTAATCAAATTCAAAATAATTTTATACCTTTCAAACCTACAAGAATTTCTTGTAGGTTTTTTTAAATTTAATAGTATGTCCGAAAATTTAACCATAGAACAGATTCAAAATTTTAAAGGAAAATACCCAAAGCAACTTTGGTATTTATTTTTTTCCGAAATGTGGGAACGCTTTAGTTTCTATGGAATGCGTGGAATGTTGTATGTTTTTATGGTTTCACAATTAACCATGAAAGATACTGAAGCCAACTTGCAATACGGCGCTACTCAGGCTTGGGTTTATGCCTTTACTTTCATTGGCGGATTATTTGCAGATAAAATTTTTGGCTTTAGAAAATCACTTTTTTGGGGTGGAATATTGATGATTGCTGGTAGTGTAATTTTAGCAATTAATCCAAAAGAATTATTTTTTATTGGAGTAAGTTTTACAATTGTTGGAACTGGTTTCTTTAAGCCAAACATATCTTCAATGGTCGGAAAATTATACAAAGATGATGATAACAGACGAGATGCAGGATTCTCATTATTTTATGCAGGAGTAAATTTAGGAGCATTAATTGGTGGATATATTTGTATTGCTGTAGCAAATGGAACGCTCTGGGAAGAATTTGTTCCTGCTAATTTAAGATGGAATTATGCTTTCGGATTTGCTTCAATCGTAATGGTAATTAGCTTATTGACTTTTGTTCAAACTCAAAAAAGCTTGGGTGAAATTGGACTTTCTCCTTTGGCACATATTGAACCAACCAAACGGAAAGGTTTAGAATGGATGACGTACCTAGGTTCATTATTGATAATTCCAATAATAATGATAATGGTTTCTAATACGGTTTACACAGATTATTTTATGTACTTAATTGGACCAGCTTCTCTTATTTATTTGTTATATGAAATGCGAAGTTTTAGTATTGAAGAAAATAAAAAATTAATCGCAGCAGTAATTTTCATGCTGTTTTCAATCGTGTTTTGGGCGTTTTTTGAACAAAGTGGTGGTTCGTTAAGTGCATTTGCAGTTAGTAATTTGAATAATACTATGTTTGGAATAACCTTCGATCCTAACGGAGTCAATAATTCAGCAAATTCCTTATTTGTAATTATTTTTGCTGCACTAGTTGGAATTGTCTGGCTTTGGATGGCAAAAAAGAAAATCGAACCCAATACAGTTGTTAAATTCGGATTAGCCTTTTTATTTTTAGCTGGAGGTTTTTATGTTTTCTATTACACTAAATTTTTCGCTGGCGCCGATGGAAGAACTTCATTAGGATTATTTTCTTTCGGATGGTTTGTAATTACATTTGGTGAATTGTGTTTATCGCCAATCGGAATGAGTGCAATGACAAAATTATCACCACCAAAAACTCAAGCTGTAATCATGGGAATGTGGTTTCTTGCAAGTGCTTATGGTCAATATTTCGCTGGTTTATTAGGTGCTAATATCGCTGAAGCTTCTGAAGATGCAACCAATAGCGCTAAACTTATCGTATATGCTAATGGATACGAGAAATTAGCAATTTACGCCTTAGTAGCTGGAATTCTTCTAATAGTAATTTCGCCACTTATAAAAAAACTAATGCAAGAAGTAAAGTAGCCGACATTTGTTTGGTATTGTTTTTGTTTATATTTGTAAAAAATTATCGAAATGAAAAAATTATTTATAACATTATTATTGGTCGTTTCAGGAATGACCGTTCAAGCTCAAGAAGGATTGACTTGGCATACTAATATTGACGAAGCTATTTCGGTTTCAAAAATTGAAAACAAACCTTTATTCTTGTTTTTTACAGGAAGTGATTGGTGTGGATGGTGCATTCGTTTGCAAAATGAAGTATTTAAGACTCCAGAATTTATTGCTTGGGCTAAAGAGAAAGTGGTTTTAGTAGAATTAGATTTTCCTAGAAAAACACCACAAACAAATGAGTTAAAAATGCAAAACAATCAGTTGCAACAATTTTTTCAAATTGCAGGCTATCCTTCGGTAAAAATTGTAAAAGCTGGAGACCCTGTAGATGGGAAAGCTAGTTTTGGATTACTTGGATCTACCGGATATGTTGCAGGTGGTCCGACTGTTTGGATAGATGGAGCCAATAAAATGATTGCAAATTTTGTTCCTTACACAGCTGAAGTACAAAAAGCAGCTAAAAAAGCAGCTAAAAAGAAAAAATCAACTAAAAAGAAAGTAATTACTAAAAAGAAATCTTAATCATAATTTATAAAATCCCTTTTCGGCAGTGTCATGAAAAGGGATTTTTTCTTTTCTACATGTAGCTTTCCAAACTTTTATATAAGTTTTAAAATTGGTTGCGTCAACAACAACTTGTTGTGGCTTCCAAGACATAAATAAACGTTCCAAATTTACTTTAGGCGAATGTGTTAGTATTAATATATTTGGTTTTTCTTCTTCTAAATAAACCGCACTGCTATCTACAACAAGTATTTTTTTGTTTTTGAAATAATATAAATTGGATACTTTTTCTTTTGATTTTATTTTACAAAAATTGGCAACCAAATAAGATTTCAAAGCTAGATTATCTCCGGTAGTTTTTAAAATACTATCGTTAGCATATAATGCAACTTTGTCACCTTGTCGTTCAGTAATAATAGTAGTTTTTTTCTTGCTGAAAACTATAAATTCACTTTCTTTTTGACTTTTATATTTAGCATAAAAAGTTATTGTTTGTAGAGATAATATTGCAATCAAGCTAATCATAAGCTTTTTGTAAGTAGGTTTTTTAGCCCAAATAATAAAGCTAAAAACTATAAAATAGCAACTCCACATCATGTAAGAGTTTAACGGAATATCTCTAAAAATAAAATCTTCAAATGAGGCTACCCAACTTATGATTTTATTCAATAGCCAAATACTCCATTCGAGAAGTTTTAATAAAGGCATCCAAACCCAATCGAAAGCCGCCAAAGTCATTACAAAAACTCCTAAACCAAGAATAATTGACATTCCAGGAAGTATCACTAAATTGGTTACAAAAAACAATCCAGGAAACTGATGAAAATAATAAATACTCATTGGTAAAGTTCCGATTTGTGCTGCAAATGAAACGGTAACAATTTCCCAAAAGTAGTTTACTAGCCAATATTTAGGTTTCCAAATTGAGGCGAATAAGGGTTGTAACCAAACTATAAAATAAAGTGCTACATAACTCAACTGAAATCCGATATCAAAAAGAAAAGAAGGTTGAAAAAGCAAAATCAATAAAGCAGAAACGGCTAAAGTGTTATAAATATTAATGCTTCGGCGAAGAAACATTCCAACAGCAACAAACGAAAACATAGTAACCGATCGAACTACCGATGGCGCTAATCCAGCTAAAATTCCGAATGCCCATAACGATAAAATGACTATACAAAGTTTGATTATTGAACCTCTTTTAGTGTTTGGAAAAGGCTTTAATAAAAACGTTATAAAGAGTAAAATAAATCCAACATGCAACCCAGAAACTGATAAAACGTGAACTGCTCCAGCATATTGATAATCACGAACAACTTCCTGAGAAATATCTTGTTGTTGTCCTAAAATTAAAGCAACTACAACACTTAATTCAGTTTTGTTGAAATGATTTTTCTCTAAATTATGTATGATTTTATTCCGTAATAAACTTGCATAATAAGAAATACTTTTGTCAACTTTAGAGCCTATTTTTATATTTTCTACATCAGCATAAATTTGAGCATAAATTTGTTGATTTTCAAGATATTTACCATAATCAAACTGGTTTGGATTGTTAGGTTTTCTGTTTAGATAGAGCGAACCAAGAACTTTTAAATGAGAACCAATTTCGATAGTTGGCAAAACACTGTCTTTTCTAATGTTTACTATTATTTTTCCGTAGCTTTTTTTGTTGTTAAGTTTTATTAAGCTAGCAACATAACGGTCATTATTAGACGTGTTTTTTAATTTTTCTCGAACTATAAGCTCGGTGTTGAATTCCGTGTCATTCAATCCTAAATGATGAATATAATGTTCAGAATTCAACGTTTGATTATTAACAATTGAGGTAAAACTTCCTATTAAAAAAGCAATTATCAGAGTTAGAATGCCAAAATAAGATTTTTGATTTAATTTGTTTTTATTGAAAATAAAGTTTACAATCAATGAAATACTTCCAATAATTAGCGGAAATAAAATCCATATCAAATTTAATTTTGTGTAATGAGCAAAAGTGATGCCCAACACAAAACAAAGCGTAATTTTTATTAATGGAAATTGTATTACTTTCATTTCCATAAAAGTAATTACTTTATTTTTAAAAATAACTATAAATTCTTACAAAACACCTTTAGTTATTAATTTTGCAGTTTTTGAACTAGCACCAATTCCGCCAAGTTTTTGCTCTAGTTCATCATATTTTTTTAGAATAGCAGTTCTGGTTTTAGATTCTAAAACTTTATTCAATTCTGCTTTAATTCTTTTCGGATTGCAATTTTCTTGAATTAGTTCAGTTACAACTTCTTCATCCATAATTAAATTTACTAACGAAATATATTTTAGAGTAATAATTCGTTTTGCTATTTGATAAGAAGCCCAATTGGCTTTATAGCAAACAACTTCTGGAACTTTAAATAGCGCTGTTTCTAGAGTTGCAGTTCCAGAAGTTACTAAAGCCGCATGAGAATTGCTTAATAAATCATAAGTTTTATTGGAAATAAATTTAATATTTTTACCATTTAAAAAAGGTTCATAAAAAGAGAATTCTTGACTTGGCGCACCAGCAATTACAAATTGATATTCTTGAAAATCATCAACAACACTTAACATTAATTCCAGCATTTTAGAAATTTCTTGTTTTCTACTTCCAGGTAAAATGGCAATAATTGGCTTTTCATCAAGATTATTTTCTTTTCTAAAAACAGATGAATTGGTATAATTACGATTGTGAATAGCATCAATTAATGGATGCCCGACAAATTCAACAGGAAAATGATGTTTCTTTTCATAAAAATCTTTTTCAAACGGAAGTATCACATATAATTTATCAAAATCACGTTTGATAGCTTTAATCCGACTTTCTTTCCATGCCCAAATTTGAGGCGAAATATAATAATGGGTTTTAATTCCTTTTTCTTTTGCCCATTTGGCAATTCGCATATTAAAACCCGGATAATCAATGAAAATGATTACATCGGGATTGAATTTTTCAATATCAGTTTTGCAAATTTTAATATTGTTTAAAATGGTTTTTAAGTTCATTATTACTTCGGCAAATCCCATAAAAGCAAGTTCTTTGTAATGTTTTACTAAAGTTCCGCCAACGCTTTCCATTAAATCACCACCCCAAAAACGAATGTCTGCATTAGAATCTTCTTGATACAATGCTTTCATCAAATTGGAACCATGTAAATCACCTGATGCTTCGCCAGCAATAATGTAATATTTCATCTTAAATAAATAAAGTTGCTATTGCTAAAATGATAGTTGCTAGAACGATTCCGCGTGCCATGAGTTCTTTTTTCATTTGTAATAGTAAAAAAAATGCTGCAATATTCAGGACGGCTCCAAGTGTAATTACTTTGCCAAGAATTCCTTGTTCACTTACAATATGTAAATCTGAAAAGGTTTTAACTTCGGTAAAAAATCTTAAAAATAATCCAGCGCCAATTAAGGCAACTACAATTCCAACAAAAAATCCAATTAGTAAATCTATCTTTCTCATATTAAAAATTCCAAGAGTTTAAGGTTTGAATTGCATGATGCGCAGTCAAATCATAATGCACAGGCACAATTGAAATATAATCGTTAGCTAAAGCCCATTCATCAGTATCTTCACCTTTGTCTAAATTAATAAATTCACCAGTTAACCAATAATATTCTTTACCAAAAGGTGTAACTCGCTTATCGAATTTCTCTTGCCAAAATGCTTTCGCTTGACGACAAATTTTGATTCCTTTAATATGTTCTGTTTTCAATTTCGGAAAATTTACATTCAAAATAGTTCCTTCGGGCAAACTATTTTCTAAAACTTGCAATGCAATTTTCTTGATAAATGGTTTGATTTGCTCAAAATCGGCATTCCAATTATAATCTAATAATGAAAAACCAATTGCAGGAATTCCTTCAATACCAGCTTCTACAGCAGCACTCATGGTTCCTGAATAAATTACATTTATGGAAGAATTCGAGCCATGATTAACTCCTGAAACACACAAATCGGGTTTTTGTTTTAAAATTTCGTTTACAGCCATTTTTACACAATCTACTGGCGTGCCTGAACAACTGTATTCTGTTATTTCGGCATTTTCGGCGGATATTTTATTCAAATGTAAAGTGTTATTTATCGTTATTGCATGACCCATAGCGCTTTGCGGACTATCTGGTGCGACTACAACAACGGTTCCAATTTCGCTCATCACACTTATTAATGCGCGAATTCCGGGTGCCGAAATTCCGTCGTCGTTGGTAACTAATATTAAAGGTTTTTTATACATTTTGAAATAAAATTATATTGTAACAAAAGTAATTATTTTACTACTTATTCCATTACAAATTTTATAACTTTGAAATCTATAGGAGGTTTTAACAAAAAATTATGCGAAGACCTTATATTGTGGCATAGTTTTTTATGTAATTTAGACAAAAATTAATGAATACAATTATTCAGTTTATGAAAAGACATTATAAAATAGTACTGGTTGTACTAGCATTATCTATTGGATTATTGAGTTTTATAAAAAAATCTAAAAATGATCCAGAAAAAGACAAGTTGTTGCTTGAACTTTTAACGTATGTAATTGAAAAAGGGCATTATAATCCTGCGGCTATTGATGATAATTTCTCCAAAGGAATTTATAAAGATTATATTGCTGCTTTAGACCCTTCAAAAAGATTCTTTTTACAATCGGATATTGATGAATTTGCAAAATATGAAACGCAATTAGACGATCAAATCAAGAATAAAGAATTAACTTTTTTCGATTTGACTTATTCGCGATTGATAAAACGTATGGAAGAAAGCAAAAGCTATTACAAAGTGGCTTTAGAAAATCCGATTGATTATTCGGTTAACGAAGAAATTAATACCGATTATGAAAAAGCACCGTATTGTAAAAGTATTGATGAACTTAAAGACCGTTGGAGAAAACAAGTTAAACTTTCTACATTAGCCTCTTTGGTTGAGCAACAAAAAGTACAAGAGGATATTTTGAAAAATAAAAATAAGACTCCAGAAGAGCGTTTAAAAGAGTTCAAAATAAAACAAGGCAATAAATTAACTAAAGAAGCTGAAGAAAAATTTCAACAAAATTTAGCTAAAGCCGATAATGAAAAGCCTAAAACGTATGAAGAATTAGAAAAATCAACACGCGAAAGTACTTTAAAATCCTTGAATGATAATTTTAGTTTTATTAAAGATTTAGATAGAGAAGATTGGTTTTCGGTTTATGTAAATGCAATTGCATCACGATTTGATCCACATACTTCGTATTTTCCAGCAGATGAAAAAGAGCGTTTTGACGTGAGCATGAGCGGAAAACTGGAAGGAATTGGAGCTCGATTACAAAAGAAAAATGATTTTACTGAAATCACAGAATTAATTTCTGGCGGTCCAGCTTGGCGAGGAAAAGATTTGGAAGCTGGCGATGTAATTTTAAAAGTTGCACAAGGTGATAGTGATCCAGTTGATGTAGTTGGTATGCGATTGGACGATGTAGTTAAAAAAATCAAAGGTCCAAAAGGAACAGAAGTTCGTTTAACAGTAAAAAGAGCCGACGGAACAATTAAAGTTATTTCTATTATTAGAGATGAAGTTGAAATTGAAGAAACTTATGCAAAATCAAGCATTGTAGAAAGAAATGGCGTGAAATACGGAATTATTTATTTGCCAAAATTCTATATTGATTTTGAAAATAAAGACAGTCGTGATGCTGGAAAAGATATTGCAATAGAAGTAGAGCGATTGAAAAAAGAAGGTGTTCAAGGAATTGTTATGGATGTTAGAGATAATGGTGGTGGTTCATTGAAAACTGTTGTAGATATTGGCGGATTGTTTATTGAGCAAGGTCCAATTGTACAAGTTAAATCGGCTGCTGGAAAAAAAGAAGTGCTTTATGATAAAGATCCAAAGGTAGAATGGGATGGACCATTGGTTATTATGACTAACGAATTTTCTGCATCAGCTTCTGAGATTTTAGCGGCGGCAATGCAAGATTACAAACGTGCTGTTATTATTGGAAGTAAACAAACTTATGGTAAAGGAACAGTTCAAAATGTAATTGATTTGAATCAATTTGTAAGAGGAAATACACTTGGAGATTTGGGTGCATTGAAGACTACGACTCAAAAATTCTATCGAATTAACGGTGGCTCAACACAATTAGAAGGCGTAAAAAGTGACATTGTTATGCCAGATAGTTATGCTTATTTAAAAATGGGCGAACGTGATGTTGACAATGCAATGGCTTGGGATAAAATTGATGCGGCGGACTATAAAGTTTGGACAAAACAACAAAATTTTGACTATGCTGTTGCAAATAGTAAAAAACGCTTGGAAAGTAATCCGCAAATGAAATTGATTGATGAGAATGCAAGATGGAGAGAAGAACGCAATAAAGAAGATATTTATAGTTTACAAATAGATAAATTCAAATTAGAGCAAAAGCATCTTGAAGATACTAGCAAAAAATACAAAGCCATTTCAGATTATACTAATGCTTTACAATTCAAATCATTGCCTTATGAGGAAACTCAAATGAAAAATGACATCACATTGAAAGAAAAACGCGACAGATGGCATGAAAGTTTGGCTAAAGATATTTATGTTGAAGAAGCAATTCATGTTTTAGACGATATGCAATCTGGAGTTGTTAAAAAAACATTATCAGCTAAAATGAAAAAAGATAAAGTAGTTAAATCATAAAAAAGTATATTTTAAACATAAAAAAACGCTTCAAATACTTGAAGCGTTTTTTTATTATCTTAGTTTTTTTAATTTCTTTTGAGCTTTTTCTAAATCTTCTTCAGCTTCTTTTATTTTTAATTGTTGTTTTGTTAATTCAACATTACCTTTTTCTACTTCAACTGGAGAAAGTTTTCCTTTAGCTTTATTTTTTTCAAATTTAGCTTGTTTTTTCTGAAGTTCTTTTTGCTCTTTTTCGATTCGCTTTTCATATTTAGCTACATCATCTTCAGCATTTTCAATTCTTTTCTTTTCTTTTTCAGCTTTCTTTTGTTCCTTTTCTATTTTCTTTTGTTCTTTTTCTAGCTTTTTTTGATCGTCTTCAAGTTTTTGCTGTGCTTTTTCAAGGTCTTTAGCTTTTTCTTCAGCTTCTTTTTGTTCTTTTAAAGCTTTTTTATCTTCTTTTAGTTGTTGTTCTAATCTTGCTTTCTCTTCGGCTTTTTGTTTCTCAATGTCGACAACTTTTGTTTTTGAACTATCAAGCACAACTTGAACTGGAGTTTCTTGAGCAAAAAAGTTTTGAAAACTTATTAGGAGAATTGCCGTTAATAATAATTTAATTTTCATATTTGTTTTAGTTTAAATTTAATCAAAAATAATAAATTATGTAATTACTTGCATTACATAATTTTTAAAATAATATACAAGGTTATGGTAAATAAATCAATAATAAAAATAGTTTGCTGTCTAATATTTTCTACAAGTTTGTTTTCTTGTAAGCAAGTTCCAAATGAAGAAATTGATGTGCATTCTAAAAAAAATATTGATGAAAATGATGTAACTGCTGCAAACGAAAATAGGAATTTTGATTTTTTGCCTACATCTACAACTAATCAAATCGTCAAGCACGCGTTTTACACACTTTCTTATAACGAACAATATGAGCAAGCAGAATGGGTAGCCTATGAATTGAAAAAGCCTAATGAAAGTCATGATTTTAAAAGACCATTATTTATTGAAGACAATCAAGTTAAAACTGGATCGGCTGATTGGAGAAATTACAAAAAATCAGGATATGATAAAGGGCATCTTTGTCCGGCTGGTGACATGAAATTTTCAAAACAAGCGTATTTTGATACTTTTTTAACTTCAAATATTTCACCACAAAAACATGAATTTAACGATGGAATTTGGAATACTTTAGAAGGTAAAGTTCGCTATTGGGCAGCTAAATATAACGGAATTTATGTAGTAACTGGTGGCGTTTTAAACAAGAACTTAAAAACAATAGGTAAAGAATCGGTAGCCATTCCAGATTATTTTTACAAAGTGTTATTGGATGAATCTAACGGAAAATATAAGATGATTGGATTTTTAGTTCCAGCTCAAGACAGTAATAAACCGTTGTATCAATTTGTTGTTTCTGTTGATGAAATAGAACGATTGACAGGAATAGATTTTTATCCAAAACTAGATGATAAAATAGAAAATCAATTAGAGAAAAATGCTGATTATAAAGAATGGAGTTTTAATTAAATTACCATTCGTTTACTTTATTAGCATCCATTTTTAAGAAAATAAATAGCAAAATTGTAAAACCCCAAAGTCCAGAACCGCCATAAGAAAAGAATGGTAAAGGAACTCCAATTGTTGGAAAAACACCAACAACCATCGCAATGTTTACAAAAAAGTGAATGAATAAAATTCCAGCAACACAATAGCCATAAACCCTGCTGAACTTAGTTTTTTGTCTTTCTGCGAGGTATATTATTCTGAAAATTAGTGCTACAAATACTCCTATTACAAATAAAGAACCTAAGAAACCCCATTCTTCACCAACAGTTGTAAATATATAATCGGTGTGTTGTTCTGGTACAAATCCGCCTTTTGTTTGAGTTCCTTCAAGATATCCTTTTCCAAACCAACCACCAGAACCAATAGCAATTTCAGATTGATTAGTGTTGTATCCAATACCTTTCATGTCGACTTCTTTTCCTAAAAGAATATTGAAACGGTCTCTATGATGTTGTTTGAAAACATTATTAAATACATAATTTACAGAAAATGAAAAGCCTGAAATTATAACTAATAATATTAAACTTGCAATAATATTTCTATCAACTAGTCTGCTTCTAAAATAGTTTATTATCAATACAATAACTGTTAGCCCAATTACAATGTAAGGGTTGTTAGTTGCTAGTGTTAATACAAATAATATTATTGCAATAAAACCAGTTAATAAATACCAACCTGGTAATCCTTCTCTAAATAATACAACAAAAAAGATGCTATAAATTAAAGCACTTCCTGGGTCGGGTTGTGGCAATATCAACATTACAGGAAGAAAAATGATTAAAAGTGCTTGAATTTGTCTGTTTACATCTTTTAAGTTAACCTGAACATCACTTAAGTATTTAGAAATAGCTAGCGCGGTTGCTGCTTTAGCAAATTCTGACGGTTGTAATGTAAAACTTCCAATTCCATACCAGCAACGTTGTCCGGCGATGGTTTTTCCAAAAATAAACAATCCCATTAAGGATAATAATGAAACAGCAAATATAATTATAGAATACTTTTCATAGAATTTTGCTTCTACTGAAAGTACTACGAAGATGATCGGTATAGAAAATATTATAAACAAAAATTGTTTACCATAAATTTGATTAAAATCAAAAATAGAAGATTCACCAACAACTGTTGATAATGAAGAAGAATAAATATTAAGCCAACCCATTATTACCAAAGCAAAATAGAAGACTATACTTATCCAGTCGATATTATTAGTTACACTTTGATTTCTCATTGTTGTTGAACTAAGGTTTTTTAGTTGTGTCTAGTTTTATTTCATTCTTTGGAATAACTCCATTGATTGAATCTCTTGATTTCTTAATTTTAGCTAAACTATCTTTAATTCTTGTATTAATCATAGCAATACTGTCTTGGTGTTTTCTTGGATACAATTTAGCATATTGATCTTTTAAACTTCCGTTGAGCATTCTTTTTTCAAAATCTACTTTAGTAATTTTTCTTCGTAAGTATTTTTCAATCATTAAAGTTGTAATTGGTCCAGCCCAACGTTTTCCCCAATATCCGTTTTCAACAAATACTGCGATTGCAATTTTGGGATTATCTTTAGGTGCAAATGCTACAAAGATAGAGTGATCTTGAAGTTTAACACGTTTTCCGTTTACTTTTAAATAGTTTTCGGCAGTTCCAGTTTTACCACAAATGTCAATTCCTGCAACTCCTAATCCAAAAGCGGTTCCTTTGTTGTAAACGTCAAACATTCCGCTAATCATCGGTTCAAAATATTTTCTGTCAATAGTTGTTACATGTTTGGTTCTGAATTTTTTATCAAGAATTTCACCTTTAATTTTTTTAACAATATGAGGTGTATAATAATAACCACGATTGGCCATAGTAGCCATAAAATTGGCTAATTGAATAGGAGTCATTAATACTTCACCTTGGCCAATAGCGTTGGATACAATTGTTTTTCCATCCCAATTCCAACCGTTGTAAACTTTGTTGTATAATTTTGAATTTGGAATATTTCCTTTTTTCCCAATGGGTAAATCATATCCCATATATTCGCCTAAACCAAAACTTTTTAAATGTTTAGCCCAAATATCAACTGCATAACTATGACTGTTGTATTTGTTTATTAATTTTATGTAAGCACTCGAAAAATAAGTATTACACGATTCATAAATTCCATTATGCAATTGCATTGCACCACCGTGACAGTGACATTTCATGAATCTTCCGCGAGCATAACTAAATCCGTGATGGCAAAAGAAAGTAGTGTTTTCATCAATAACACCTTCTTGTAATGCAATTAAACCGGTAAGGATTTTGAATGGAGAACCTGGAGTATATTCGGCCAACAAACCTCTATCATATAATGGTTTTGCAATAGAATCATTGTGCAACAAAGTATAGTTTTTAGAACGTTGTCTTCCAACTAATAGAGCAGGATTAAAATTAGGAGCACTAACTAAAGCTAATATTTCTCCTGTTTTAGGTTCGATAGCAACAATTCCGCCCCATTTATTAACCATTAACTCTTCTCCGTATTTTTGAAGTTCACTATCAATGGTTAGCGTTAGGTCATCACCTTGTTTTGAAAGCGTATCATATTTTCCTTCTTTGTAAGAGCCAATCTCTCGATTAAATTTATCTTTCAGTAAATATTTTACACCTTTTTGACCTCTTAAAAAAGTTTCATAACTTTCTTCAATTCCTTGTCTTCCAATTAAATCGCCACCTACATAATAGGGATTATTTTTTACAATTTTTTCATTTACCTGAGTTATAAATCCAAAAACATTGGCGCCATAATCAACTTGATAATCTCTAAGAGAACGTTTTTGAATGTAAAATCCAGTAAATTTTCTAATTTTTTCTTGAAATGCTGCGTACTCTAATTTGTTCAATTGCGGAAGAAAAACAGATGGAAGCATTGGGCTGTAAACCCGAGCTTTCTTCATTTTAGTGACAAAATATTCTTTACTAATATCCAATAAAGAGCAAAATTCAGTAGTGTCTAATTCTTTTACATCTTTAGGAATCACCATTATGTCGTAAGATGGTTGATTAGCAATTAAAAGTTTGCCATATCGGTCATAAACATAACCTCTTTCAGGATAATCATATTTAATTTTAATAGCATTGTTTTCTGATTTTAGTTTGAAAGAATCATCAACAATTTGCAAATAAAAAAGCCTTATCAACAACAATGAAGCTGTGATAATTACTAGAGCTGGTAATAATGATTTTCTCATCGTTTACTTGGCTTGATTAAGTAAATAATTAAGATACAAATTATAATAGTAAAAAGAGTGCTAACGAGTGTTCTTAGAATTATATTCCAAAGGTATTCAAAAGTAAAAACTTCTAAAACAAATAATGTTAAATGATGAATAATTACTGCTAAAAGTATAAAAGAAAAACGTTCAGGAGTGAGTACATCATTAAGCCTAACCGTTTGGTATTCATAACTCAACCCAAAGGAAAACTTAAATATCGAAGGTCTAAGAAATGCTAACATAACACAAGAAGCGGCATGAACTCCGCCAGAATTACAGAACAAATCCATTGTAATTCCTAAAAGAAAACTTGCTGCAAGTAAGCCGTATTTATTTCCATTAACTGGATATAGTATGATAAATAAGATGTAAGGAAAAGGATTTACAAAACCCAAAAAGTCAAATTTATTAAAAATAATTATCTGGGCCGCAAGCAGCAAAATGAATCTGGCAATATTGAATAACATAGCACTATTCATTCTTTTTTGACTTTTTTTCTAGATTTAAAATTTCGTCTTTGTCTTTATTTTTAATGATATAAACATGACCTAAACTCGTCATATCATTAAATAATTTTACATTTATTGTATAAAAATTTGTTTGATCATCAATGTAATATTTATCAACCGTTCCAATTCCAATATTTTCAGGAAATATGGTCGATTGAGCTCCAGTTACAATAGTATCGCCTTTTCTAACAGAGGCTAATCGTGGCACATCAACTAATTGGACAAATCCGGTATTTTTTCCATTCCATGTTAAAGAACCAATGTGATTTGATTTTTTGATTTTTGCATTAATTGGAGATTCAGTATTAAGTATACTTAAAACTGTTGAATAATTTGCAGAAGTATTTTCAACAACGCCTACAATTCCAAGACTGTTAATTACTCCCATTTCGGGTTGAACACCTTGCTTGTATCCAGTATTTAAGGTCAGAAAGTTAACCTGATTACTATAAGAGTTTTTGATAACTTTAGAAATGATAATGTCAATTTTCTTAACACCTTTTATTGAATCTAAATTCGGCACCTTAGTAGTGTCTTTAGTATTGAATAGCAAACTTTTTAATCGGGCATTTTCTTTGGCAAGTTCTTCATTTTGGACTTTTAAATTGAAATAACCTTCAACATTATTAGTCATTTGATAAACGCCACCAGTTAAGAAATTTGCCGAACTAATAATTTTGCTTTTGTGATACGAATGGGATTGAATTGTTAGTAATAAAGATATTACCATAAGCAGCAAAAACAGCATACGGTAGCTGTTTTTAAATATAAAATTAAATATTTGCTGCATCTTTAGAAAGTTATAAAACTTCAAATTCCAAATTCCAAAACATTGATAATCAATATTTTTGGAATTTGGGATTTAAAAAATTTGAATTTTATTTAATTAATATGCTTCTGAATTTTGGTATGTTTTTCAACGCCATTCCAGTTCCTCTAACTACGGCTTTCAACGGATCTTCTGCAATGTAAACAGGTAAATCTGTTTTTAATGAAATACGTTTGTCTAAACCACGAAGCATTGATCCACCACCAGCTAAATAAATTCCGGTATTGTAAATATCAGCTGCTAATTCCGGTGGCGTTTGCGATAAAGTTTCCATTACAGCATCTTCAATACGTTGAATTGATTTGTCTAATGCTTTTGCAATTTCTCTATAAGAAACTTCTACTTGTTTTGGTTTTCCTGTAAGCAAATCTCTACCTTGAACTGACATATCATCTGGTGGTGTGTCAAGTGCATCGGTAGCAGCTCCAACTTGAATTTTAATTTTTTCTGCGGTAGTTTCACCCACAAATAAATTGTGTTGCGTTCTCATGTAATAAATGATGTCGTTTGTAAAAACATCACCAGCAATTTTCACCGATTTATCACATACAATTCCGCCAAGTGCAATTACGGCAATTTCAGTAGTTCCACCACCAATATCAACAATCATGTTTCCTTTAGGTTGCATAATGTCGATACCAATACCAATTGCCGCGGCCATTGGTTCATGTATTAAGTAAACTTCTTTGCCGTTTACGCGTTCACAACTTTCTTTTACTGCACGCATTTCTACTTCGGTAATTCCAGATGGAATACAAACTACCATGCGTAAAGCTGGAGTAAACATTTTCTTTTTTAAAGCAGGAATACTTTTGATAAACATACTAATCATCTTTTCAGACGCATCGAAATCGGCAATAACTCCGTCTTTCAATGGGCGTATGGTTTTGATGTTTTCATGAGTTTTACCTTGCATCATGTTGGCCTCTTTACCAACTGCGATGATTTTACCAGTGATTCTGTCTCTGGCAACAATAGATGGACTATCAATGACAACTTTGTCGTTGTGAATGATTAGTGTGTTAGCGGTACCAAGGTCAATTGCTATATCCTCGGTCATGAAATCAAAAAATCCCATACTTAATAAAAGGGTTTTAGTTTGTTATAAAAAATTTAAGCCTACAAAAATAATAAAATTAATGTTGGTATTATGCTTTTATTCTGAAAAACAAAAACAATAGTTGTGTTATTTTTCAAACCAGTAAGTTATTAAATTTCATTGCAAATAAATGCCAGGTTTTTTTAACTTCTTATTGGTTATACTTTTTTTTTAATGTTTAAAATGACGTGTACCTGTAAATACCATTGCAACATTATTTTCATTGCAATAATTTATACTTAACTCATCTTTTATAGAACCACCTGGCTGAATAACGGCTGTAATTCCAGCATGATGGGCAATTTCTACACAATCAGGAAACGGAAAGAAAGCATCGCTAGCCATAACCGCTCCGTGTAAATCAAACCCAAATGTTTCTGCTTTTTCAATTGCTTGTTTTAATGCGTCAACTCGTGATGTTTGTCCGGTTCCCGAAGCAATTAATGTTCCATTTTTTGCAAAAACAATCGTATTTGATTTAGTGTTTTTACAAATTTTAGAAGCAAATAATAAATCTTCAATTTCTTGCTCGGTTGGAACTGTATTAGTAACGTTTTTTAGATGCTCTTTAGTATCGGTGATGTTATTTTTATCTTGTACCAATAAACCATTTAAACAAGTTCTTACTTGGCGTTGAGGTAAAGGTACATCATTTATAACCAATATGATTCGGTTTTTCTTTTGTTGTAGTATTTGAACTGCACCATCACCATAACTAGGAGCAATAACTACTTCACAAAATAAGTTGTTTATTTCTAAAGCCGTTATCATATCAATTTCTCCATTAGCCATTAAAACTCCTCCGAATGCAGAGGTTGGATCGCAATCTAATGCCGCTAAATATGCTGCAAACATTGATTTTCTTGTTGCCAATCCGCAAGCATTGTTGTGTTTTAAAATAGCGAATGTTGGATCATTATCTTTGAATTCAGCAATCAAATTTACTGCTGCATCTACATCTAGCAAGTTGTTGTACGACAACTCTTTTCCGTGAAGTTTGGTAAACATAGCATCAAAATCACCAAAGAAAAATCCTTTTTGGTGCGGATTTTCTCCATAACGAAGTACTTGACCGTTGGCAATACTTTCTTTGTAATAAGTATCTTCGGTATTGAAGTAATTGAAAATTGCGGTATCATAATTGGATGAAACATGAAAAGCTCTGGTTGCCAAATATTTTCTTTGTTCAATTGTAGTTGCGCCGTTTCCTTCGATAATCATTCCTAAAAATAATTCGTATTCTGCAACTGATGGGACTATTACAGTGTCTTTAAAGTTTTTTGCTGCAGCACGAATTAATGAAATACCACCAATATCAATTTTTTCAATAACATCAGTTTCGTTTGCGCCAGAAGCAACAGTTTTTTCAAATGGATATAAATCTACAATCACTAAATCGATTTGTGGAATGTCAAATTGTTCCATTTGTTCCACATCAGTTTGATTGTCTTGACGGTTTAAAATTCCACCGAAAATTTTAGGATGTAATGTTTTTACTCTTCCACCAAGAATTTCTGGAAAAGTTGTAATATCTTCAACAGGAATAACTGGAATTCCTAGGTTTTTAATAAATTCTTCAGTTCCACCAGTAGAATAAATAGTGGCATTTTGTTTGTGAAGTTGTTTCACAATTGGCTCCAAACCGGTTTTGTCAAATACCGAAATTAGAGCAGATTGAATAGTTTTTGTAGTGCTCATTGTGTTGTGTTGTTAAGCACGCAAAAGTAGTTTTTTTTAATCTGAATTCATTTCAGATTTTGGAAAATATTTCAACGATTTACAGAAGTTTTTAAAACTTATAAAACATATTTTTTTCAATTAGTTTGTATGATACTGGTAGGTCAAATAAAATCACTCCTTTTTTCTGTAACAATTCCATCATTCTATTTACTAATAACTTAAATTTGACAAAGAAAATAAAACCGTTATGCTTGTTTACCTTCGATTATTGAGTGAGAGTTTCAGTTTTGCTATGAATGCTTTGCGAAACAACAAGTTGCGTACACTTCTTTCGTTACTTGGTGTGACAATTGGTATATTTTCTATTATTGCGGTGCTTGCCGCAGTGGATTCGTTAGATAGAAAAATCAAAAAAGATTTAAGTAGTTTAGATAAAAATACTATTTATTTATTCAAAGGTTCATTTGGTCCATCAACAGTTCCTAGATGGAAACGAGAACAATTTCCTGAAGTAAAATATACCGAATATGAATATTTAAAAAGTTCAATTCCCGATGCACAAGAAATGTGTTACCAATTGTTTGTAAAATCTGAAATTATAAAATACGAATCTAAATCAGTTAGTAGCGTTAATGTTGTTCCTGTTTCTTATGAATTTATAGATATTCAAGGATTGGAATTTGCCGAAGGACGTTTTTACAATGAATCAGAAGCTAACTCAGGAGCAGCAGTTGCAGTTATTGGAGATGAATTGGCTAATTCGCTTTTCGGAAATGTAGATGCAATTGATAAAGAAGTTCGTCTTTATGGACAACGATTTAGAGTTATTGGAGTTTTGAAAAAGCAAGGTGCCGGAATGTTTGGCGATAGTAATGACACTTCTGTTTTTATTCCCGTGAACTTTTTGAGACGAATGTACGGTGATAATAATGATTCGATGACACCTGTAATTGTAATTAAACCACAAAAAGGTATTGATATGGAGGCTTTTAAGGCCGAGATTAGCCAGAAACTTAGGGCTTTTCGTGGTGTAAAAACTGGTGAAATTGATAATTTTTTCATAAATGTACTTTCGGGATTCACTGATTTATTAGACGGAATTATTGCAAACCTTAATTTTGGAGGTTGGATTATTGCCGGATTTTCTTTACTCGTTGGAGGATTTGGTGTTGCCAATATCATGTTTGTTTCAGTAAAAGAACGAACTAATTTAATAGGAATTCAAAAATCTCTAGGAGCTAAAAACCGATTTATCCTATTTCAGTTTTTATTTGAAGCAGTAATTCTGTGCTTGATTGGTGGCTTGATTGGAATTTTTCTTGTTTGGATTATTGCAATCGGATTGACAACTTTACTTGATTTTGAATTTGTTTTAAGCTTTAGAAATATAATGTTAGGTTCAGGATTAGCTATTTTGATTGGGTTGATTGCAGGAATTTTACCTGCAATTTCGGCTGCAAAACTTGATCCTGTAGAAGCTATTAGAAGTGGAATGTAAGCTTCAAGTTTTTAGTTAGTTCCTTAGCTGAATAAATATTTTTCATAATAAAAAATTTAAAATAAAGATATAAAAAAAACACAAAGCAAATTTACTTTGTGTTTCAGTTTTAGTACTTAATAGTAATCTATCTAATTTCTTGATTCAAAATCAAATCAATATATAAATTGATTTTATCTTTCATTTCTTTTCTTGCAGCGATGAAATCTAAAAATCCATGCTCTAATAAAAATTCTGAGGTTTGAAATCCTTCTGGTAAATCTTTTCCAGTAGTATCTCTTACCACTCGTGGTCCAGCAAAACCAATTAATGCGCCAGGTTCTGCTATATTAATATCACCTAACATCGCATAAGACGCTGTTGTTCCTCCAGTAGTTGGGTCAGTACATAATGAAATGTACGGAATTTTTGCTTCAGCTAATTGTGCTAGTTTAGCAGATGTTTTTGCTAATTGCATCAATGAATAAGCCGCTTCCATCATTCGAGCACCACCTGACTTAGAAATCATTACAAATGGAATTTTATTTTTAATAGAATAATCAATTCCTCGTGCAATTTTTTCACCAACAACGGCACCCATTGAACCACCAATAAAAGCAAAATCCATACAACAAACTACTAAATCATTTCCTTTAGATTTTCCAACTGCTGTACGAACCGCATCTTTCAATTTGGTTTTGTCCATCACATCTTTTAATCGATCAGAATATTTTTTAGTATCAACAAATCCAAGCGGATCTTTAGATGTCATTTTAGCATCTAATTCTTTAAATTCGTTGTTATCAAACAAAATTTCGAAATATTCTTTACTACCAATTCTAACATGAAAACCATCTTCAGGACTTACCCAAAGATTGCGTTCTAATTCATCAGCGTCAATAATTTTTCCGGTTGGAGATTTATACCAAAGTCCTTTAGGAACATCTTTTTTGTCTTCGGTTGCAGTGGTAATTCCTTTTTCTGTTCTTTTAAACCAAGCCATAGTTTTGTATTTAGGAATTAGGAATCTGAGAATTAGGATTTTAAAATCCTTAATCCCAAATCCTTAATCTTACATTATAAAGTGTTTACGTTGTTTAAATCAGCAAATGCTTGCTCTAATCTTGTATTGAAAGTAACTTCACCTTCGCGAACCCATTTTCTTGGGTCGTAATGTTTTTTATTTGGAGAGTCAGCTCCGGTTGGGTTTCCAATTTGAGTTCTTAAATAATCAATGTTATTTACCATGTAATCACGAATTCCTTCAGTAAAAGCAAATTGTAAATCGGTATCAATATTCATTTTGATAACGCCATAACTAATTGCTTCTTTAATTTCTTCTGGAGTTGATCCTGAACCACCGTGAAATACAAAGTCAACTGGATTTTTATCAAGATTGTGTTTTTTCTGAATGTAGTCTTGAGAATCACGAAGAATTGTAGGTGTTAATTTTACATTTCCTGGTTTGTAAACGCCATGAACATTACCAAATGCTGCTGCAATTGTAAAACGCGGACTAACCTTCATCAATTCAGAGTAAGCATAATCAACATCTTCTGGAGTTGAGTATAATTCAGAATGATCAACATTTGAATTGTCAACGCCATCTTCTTCACCACCAGTGATTCCTAATTCTATTTCTAAAGTCATTCCCATTTTGCTCATTCGAGTTAAATAGGTTTTACAAATTTCGATATTTTCATGCATTGGCTCTTCAGATAAATCTATCATGTGTGAAGAGAACAATGATTTTCCTGTTTCTGCAAAATGTTTTTGAGATGCATCTAACAAACCGTCAATCCAAGGTAATAATTTTTTTGCACAATGGTCAGTGTGAAGAATTACAGTTGCTCCGTAAGCTTCTGCCAAAGTGTGAATATGTTTTGCTCCAGCAATAGCACCAGCAATAGCCGATTTTTCGCCAGCATTAGAAAGTCCTTTTCCAGCATTAAATTGTGCTCCACCATTTGAAAACTGAATAATTACAGGTGCTTTTAATTTAGCAGCGGTTTCTAAAACTCCATTAATAGTGCTAGAACCAGTTACGTTTACTGCAGGAAGCGCAAACCCTTTTTCTTTTGCATAAGCGAATATAGCTTGAACTTCGTCTCCGGTTGCAACACCTGGTTTAATGTTATGTGACATCTTGTAGTTATGTTTTTAGTTAAGTTTACAAAAGTAAGAATTTCTAAAATTAGAACGGATAATTTATTCCAATATTTAATACTGATTTAGATAAATTGATTTCTTTCAACCATTTTTCGTCAGTTTCTTTAGCAGGATTATAGGTTTTAAAGCCTAAATCGAATCGTATTACAAAAATTCCTTGATCATATCGAAGTCCAAAACCTGTGCCTACTGCAATTGTTTTTAATGACTTTACTCCGTTAAAAGTGTATGCTTCATCTGTAACGTTATCAAAGACATTCCATATATTTCCAGCATCTGTAAAAAGCGCACCATTAAATTTTCCGAACATATTAAATCGAAGTTCAGCACTAAATGTTAATTTCATGTTGGCTTCGTTAAAATCATTTAAACCACCGCTTTTTCCTGGTCCTAAGCTGTATGGTTGCCAAGCTCGAATATCATTTGAACCACCAGAAAAATAACTTCGTGAGAATGGAATACTTGTTGAATTTCCATAAGGAACAGCCAAACCAGCAAAACCTCTTACGGCAAATACTTTTTTACCAGAAAATGTCCAATGTTTAATATACTCAAATTCACCTTTTAAATATTGCGAGTATTCTACTTCAAAGAAGGTGTTTGCACCCGATTGATTATCAAGTTGTTTAGATGCTCGAGCTAATATCGAAAGTAAATTTCCTGCTGATTCTATTTTAGTTTTATACGAATAAAAATTATTGTCTAACAAGCCTTTATTGGTAGTTTTAGAATAACTTAAGCTTGAAGCAAATATTAAGTTGTTTTCAGTAAGTCGCTTTTTTCTTTCGTCAATACTTCTAATAGTTTTTAAATCTTGCTCTGATATGTTTAAAGTGTTGCTTCCTAATGCAGTATCTATAAATGCATTTGTTCCGTTTTCAATAGTTAATTGATTGTTTGAGAAATAAGTTGCCCCGAAATTATAATTGTTTGCCAAAACATTCAAAGCATTATAAGACGATTGATATATATTAAAGTAGTTTCCAACATTAACATTTTTTACAAATTGAATATTGAACAAGTCGTATCTAATATTTATATTTTTTTTCGGAGTCCAATTGTAAGAGAATGTGCTGGTAAAATTTTGTTTGTCTAGACCAATATTTCTTTGTTTTGCAAAACCAACCGTTATTGAAGTTGACGGAATCATACTTTTAAGAATAATTTTATCGGTATTGAATGGAAAAAATATTCTAGGGAAACTCAATTTTGCATCAACACCAATTTCAGAAATATTAAAGAAATTATTGTTGGGATTTGCTAAATCTTTAGACGCACCAACGTTTCCTCTAAATCCAATTTCAAAGGTTTCTGCACCATTAAATACATTTCTAATACCAACAGATGAATTTCCAGAGATACCAAAATCCTGAATATTAGAATGTGTAAAATCTACAGAAGCACCAAATGTGTATTTTTTTCTTGGTGTTAAAAAGATGTTTGCTACAAGTGCATTTTCATCTTTTGGATCGATTTTATATTGAATAGTTGGGTAATTAAAAACTCTAAGATTACTTAAATACCGTGTTGTTAAAAGCGTATTATTGTCTGAAAACATACTTCCTTTGGTGATAAAAATAGCATCGGTTATTGCTTTTGGTCGATACTTTAACTTGTGTTCGCTGTAAAGAATATAATCTTTGTATTGCAAACTGTCTTTTATTTTAATCTCATTTTTATTGTTGGACTGATCGGTATAAATAGCTACTTTTTTTATTTTGTATAATTTAAAAGGTGCTGTTTTAGTAGAATCATTATCTCGATAACTGTAGTCTTTAATAGTTAGATTTATATTGACTTTTTTGCCAGTATCAATTGTGTCTAAAGTATTTGTGATATAATTAGGCTGAAATAAAAATGCGCCGTTATTTCTGAAATCAGTAGTAATTCGGTTTCTTTCATTAATTAAATTTTCGGTGTCGTATTGTTTTCCTGTTTTTATTAGTGAATTTGATTTTTTAATTTGATATAAAGAATCTAGAGCAGGCGTACTTATTGAAGTTGTAAGACTATCAATAAAATAAGGTTTTTTTAAAGCAATCTTATATTTTAAACTAGTTTTTTTAGCTGCAATTGTGTCTTTAGTGTAAGTTGCTTTTACGTCAAAATAGCCTTTGTTATAATAGTACGATTCTAATCTTTTTAATGATTTTTTAGTGCTCAAACTG
The DNA here is from genome assembly GCF_028867965.1 of Flavobacterium sp. SUN046. Taxonomy (GTDB): domain Bacteria; phylum Bacteroidota; class Bacteroidia; order Flavobacteriales; family Flavobacteriaceae; genus Flavobacterium. The sequence goes on along the minus strand of NZ_JAPQNT010000005.1, from coordinate 204,004 downwards.
TCAAATAGAACCGGAGCTTCACCAGTTTTCATCAAAAAATTACTCCATCCCGAAACTAAAAATGATTTTCCAAGGCGTTGCACTTGCTTTTCAGACAATAATTTGGCTAATCGTGCATGTCTTTTCGGATTTTTATTTAGCCATTTTGCATAAGAAGTATCGGCATTTTTTTTAGAAAGATTGTATAAATTCAGGCGCAACCTGTAGCCAAGAATTGAACTGTTGGGTTTTTGGTACAATTGGTAAAAAACATTTTCATCTTTGGTTGCTTTGTCATCAATAGAAATTTCGTTTTTCATTAATAACCTTTTTCCATTGGGAACACGTTTTGTTGTATTACATGCAACAATTATAAGTCCAATTAAAATAAATAGTGATATTTTTGTAAAGCGATTTTTCAATGGTGCATAATTTAATTCAAAAGTACATTTTTTTATGGTTAGTAAAAACCAAATAAAGCTAATTACTAGTTTACAGCAAAAAAAATACAGACAAAGTCATCAATTGTTTATTGCCGAAGGTGTAAAAGTAATTCAAGAACTTTTGCAATCCAATTTTGTTTTAGAACATTTATATGTAACCGAAAATATTTTTGAAGCAATAGATACCTCTAAAAAAACTCCAATTCAAGAATCTGATTTAAAGAAAATAACGTGTCTTGCAACGCCTAATAATTGTTTGGCATTATTTAAAATTCCAAAGGCTAAAACTACTAACAATAAAGGTCTAAAAGTTGCATTAGACGATGTTCGCGATCCTGGAAATTTAGGCACAATAATACGATTGTGTGATTGGTATGGCGTTGAAGAATTGGTGTGTAGTGAGCAAACGGTTGATGTTTACAATCCTAAAGTTGTTCAAGCCACAATGGGTTCAATTTCGCGAGTGAATGTTACTTATTTGAATTTAGAAAGATACATTCAAGAAACTAATTTGCCTGTGTTTGGAACTTTTATGGACGGAAAAAATGTGTATAAAGAAAATTTACCGCAAGAAGGAATTTTAGTTTTAGGTAATGAAGCCAACGGAATTTCTAAAAATTTAGAAAATTTAATTTCTAATAAATTAGCCATACCAAGGTTTGGAAACCTACAACAAACCGAAAGTTTGAATGTAGCTACAGCCACCGCAATTTTTTTAAGTGAATTTAAACGGAATTCTTAATGAAACGTAAAGTTAATAAAAACGCCACGAGACTTCATTGAAGCAATATTGCCAGTCCAAGGACTATCAGGATTGTTGTCGCGAATTAATTCATCGTTCAATCCGAAAACACCTCTAATTGATGGTGAAAACTTGAAATATTCTAAATATAGATCAATACCAAAGCCTATTTCATAATTTTGTGTCCATGGTTTTACTCTAAAACGTTGTTGTGCGTTATCGTCTAATGATTTAGAATTACTTGCAAGATTTAGCGTTGCCGAAACACCACCAACTAAATAAGGTCTTACGTTTCCAATTCTTTTAGACGAGAATTTTAACAACAAAGGGAAATCGATAAAAGTAGATCTAACTTCTCGTTCTCTGTCTAATGCTTTTGCAAATCCTGGAAACGTTAAGTTTTTTTGAGAATAATACAGTCCTGGCTCGAAACGCAAATTGATGTATTCATGAAGTCTTAAATCACCAACAACTCCAACACTGAATCCAGTATTTGATTTTACAATAATATCAGTTGTGGGTGTGTTAATGTAATCTATTTTAAAATCGTAAGTATTAAATCCTAAAAAATAGCCGTAGTAAACTCGTTGTTTGTCAAAATTTTCTAGATTAATAATTGGATCTTTAGCAAAAATGCCTTTCGATTGTGAATGACTTTGAAAGCTTAGAATTAGAAATAAAATACAAATTAATTTTTTCATTTTTATATGTAATACAACTTCTATTTTTTAGTTGATTTATAAATTGTGGCAACGCCAAATGTTTGTGGCATAGCTACTACATCTATAAACCCAATTTTTCTCAAAATATTGTTTAACTCTTCACCATAAGGAAAAATGGAAGCCGATTCGGATAAATATCCATAAGCAACATTATCTTTAGAGAAAAGTTTACCAATAATAGGCAAAATATTTTTAGTATAAAAATGATATCCTTGTTTGTAAGGAGTTTTTACTGGAACCGAAGTTTCTAAAATAACGAAAATTCCGTTTGGTTTCAATACTCGCAAGATTTCTGAAAGTCCTTTGTCTAAGGTTTCAAAATTTCTTATTCCGAAAGAAACGGTTATGGCGTCAAAATGATTGTCAGGAAAAGGCATGTTTTCACTGTCACCAATTACCATATCTATTATATGATCTAATTTTTTGTCGGCAATTTTCTTTATTCCAACTTCAAGCATTCCAGCCGAAATGTCTAAACCAATAATTTTTTTAGCTTTGGTTTTAGTCATTAAAATAGCCAAGTCACCAGTTCCTGTAGCAATATCAAGAATGTTTTCAGGATTTTTGGCAGCTACTAAAGCGAGTACTTTTTTACGCCATTTTACATCAATTCCAAACGAAATTACACGGTTTAATCCGTCATAATTTCCAGAAATGGTATCAAACATTTGGGTAACTTGTTCTTTTTTACCTAAATCTGAATCTTTGTAAGGTGTAACTGTTTTTGACATTTTTCAAGGCTTTTTTGTGATTGCAAAAGTACGAATAATAAAAATCAAATAGCAATAACAAAATCTAAAACTATCTTAATGAAAATTATACCTTAACATAGGTTTGAAAAGTGAAATCGAAATTGTGTTTTTCGTCTTTAAAATGTTTTTCTTCAAAAATTAAGTTCCATTTTTTTAAATCTATTTCTGGGAAATAAGCGTCGGCTTCAAAGTTGGCATGTACACGAGTGAGTTCAATTTTATCGCCAAAATCTATCGATTGATTGTAAATTTCAGCACCGCCAATAATGAATATCGTTTCATTTTTTGGTGCAACTTCAAGCGCTTTTTCAATTGAATTTACTACAATACAATTTTCAACTTTATAATGATGTTGCCTCGTAATAATAATATGAGTTCTATTAGGTAAAGGTTTTGGAAAACTTTCAAATGTTTTTCTGCCCATAATTATGTAATGCCCGGAAGTGATTTCTTTAAATCGTTTAAAATCATTTGGTAAATGCCACACTAGTTGGTTGTCTTTTCCAAGCGCATTGTTTTCTGCAGCAGCAGCAATAAGAGTAATCATTAAGTTGTTTTTTTATTTTCGACTTCGTTTTTTAATTGTTCAATTTTTTTTTCTTGCATTGTCATCAATCTATTTATTTGTTCGCGTTCCCAATTTTTATTCATGAAACTATCGGTAATAAAGACTTTAATAAAATGTAGAATAAAAATAAAAACCCATACTGTAATTGCCCAAACGTACCAATTGTTAGGTTCGCCAATGTTTAGCCATTTGTTAGTAATAAAAAGAAAAATACTGCCTAAAAACAATAAAACAAAATGAAAATACAATCGTTTCTTTTGTTTTATTCTTTTTCTGGCATATTCATATATTTCATGTTCTTGGGTTTCCATAGGTCGAAATTTGAATTTAAAGGTACACTTTTTTTTAAAATGTCAAAATTTTCGATTGTATATAATTTATTAAGAAAACGTTTTCTTGTTTGGATAATAAAAAATTATTGCTCTTAAAATAAGAATATAAATTTATTTTAGCTTCAATTTTGCTAAAGTAATAATTCTTTAGTGTGTTTGTAAAATGTTTATTTTTATTGCTTTACTTTGTCACATTAATCTATAAATGAAATAGTTATGTCAATTAAGAAACAATTTATAAAAACAAAACCAGTTTGTAAAGTTACTTTTTCTTTCGAAGCAAAAGAAGCTAATACAGCTGCAGTAGTAGGAGATTTTAATAATTGGAATCCTGCTGAAGGAGAATTATCAAAATTAAAAAATGGAACTTTCAAAGCGGCTTTTGATTTGCCTAAAGACAATTCATTCGAGTTTAAATACATCGTTGATGGTGCTTATGTAAATGAACCAGAAGCAGATAGTTACCGTTGGAATGAATTCGCAAATGCTGAAAATAGCGTTTTAGAATTATAAGTTTTAGTTTGTTTGTTTGAAAAATCCGTTGAACAATGTTTTGTTGAGCGGATTTTTTTTATTCCGATGGTTGAATTACTATCGGAATTGCATAAGATGTTTTTACTTTTACACCTCTAAATTCACCAATTCCCCAATCAGGATATTCACTTATTAATCTAATTGCTTCTTCATCTAATCCATAACCTAATCCTTTTTCGATTTTTACGTTTGCGATGCTGCCATCTGTGTTTATAACAAACCTAAGTATAATTTTACCGCTTACGTTTTCAGCATTTTTTGGTATCCTGAATTTTTTAGCAATGTATTTATAAAAATGTTGCAATCCTTTTTTTGGTTCAGGTTTTAAAAATATTTTTGTATAACTATGCTCCAAATTTTCTTTATCAACACTTTTTCCCAGAATCAAATCACCATTTTTGTATTCCTCATTAAAATTGAAGTTATAGATTTTACTTTTGCCTTTCCAAGTTCCTTCTTTAAATCCGTTCTTTATTAATCCAGTTGATTCAGTTGTGTTATTTACATCTTCATAAATTCCATTTCCATCAATTACCTTTTTTACCCCATTACTTTCCCAATATTGGTCTATTTTAAGAACAGTTTCTTCATTAGAATCCTTTTGTTTTTGAACAAAGACTCCTTCAACTTTCTTTGCTCCATTTTCATACCAAGAGGAATAATTACCTAATGCTGATGAATTATCATAGTTGCATTTTGATTTTATTGCTCCATTTTCATAGTAATGTACTACTTCACCATGAGGTTTTAAATAATCCCGATCTAAAGAAACACCTTCAGATTCTTTGCTTCCTGATTTATAAAATTGAATAATTGAATATTCTTTTTTAACAGTATAATAGTCTTTTATAATCCTATGAAAAACTTCATTTTCTTGACTAGTAGTTCGTTCTAAAGAATCTAAATAAATAATTTTATCATTAGCTTCTTGAGCAAGAATAATTTTAGTAAAAAGAAAAAAGAAAAGTAAAAATTTAGTTTTCATATGTGGTTTATTATGCACTATCCTAATAATTCGTGCAGTTTTTGTTTCATTTTCTTACTCATTGGAACATCAATAAAATAAGTTATTAAGGATGCCAGAACCAATACAATTGGCAGTGTAATACAGAATGTTGCAACCCAAAAATTGATGTGATATTTATTTATAAGTAATGGCAAAATTAGTCTAATTGAGACATGCTGATGTATTAAGTACAAAGCAAATGATATTTTGCCTAAAAATAAAGTCAATTTAGAAACTATAAAACCTAACTTTTTATTTACAAATAACACAAATAATACAAAATAAACTATCAACATGCCAGTATATTGCACTTGAGAAATAACAGTTTTAGATCGGCCACAATAATTAAACAATAGTATTTGACAAATTAGACATAGTAATAAAATTGAATAATTTTCAATTGCTTTTGTCTGCTCAGTATAGCATTTGTAGAAGATTGTACCGGCAAAAAATAACGGAATATATTGCAAAAGTGGGATGTATTTTAACAACCATTGCGTTGTTGCATTGTTAAAAAAAGAAGTTAGTAAAACGATACACAGCGATAATGTTAGCCCAATAATGTTTAAATATTTTAATTTTTTAAAATGGAATAAAAGCACTATTCCTATATAAAAAATCATTTCAATAATCATAGTCCAATATGGTCCATCTAAGTCGGTAATACCAAGGTAATATTGAAACATGGTCATGTTTCCAACATATTGTTTTAATGGCACGACTTGGTTATTATTTAAAGCAACAATTAAAATTAATAGAAATGTAAAAGTCACGCAAGCCCAATAAGTTGGGTATAAACGACTAACTCGGTTTATAATAAAATCTAAGCTGGTTTTAACTTTAGTTAAACTCATGAAGATTACAAAGCCACTAATAATAAAAAACAAATCAACACCTGTAGTTCCCAATTCAAAACCAAGTTTAGCTTGAGGCTTTGTCATGGTATAATGAAAAAGTACCACCATTAAAGCAGCAATTCCTCGCAGAGCATCTAATTCTTGAAACCGACTTGATTTAGACATGGATTAGTGGGTTGATTAAAAAAATATTATACCGCCACAATTCCTTTAATATGTGGATGAGGGTCATAACCTTCTAGTGTAAAATCTTCAAAAGTAAAATCTAAAATATTTTTCACACTAGGATTTAAAATCATTTTCGGAAGCGATTTTGGCTCACGAGACAATTGTAATTCAAGTTGATCAAAATGATTGTTGTAGATGTGTGCATCACCAAATGTGTGAATGAACTCGCCAACTTGAAGTTCACAAACTTGTGCAATCATCATTGTTAATAGGGCATAAGACGCAATATTGAATGGAACTCCAAGAAAAATATCGGCACTTCGCTGGTATAATTGACACGATAATTTTCCTTCTGAAACATAAAATTGAAAAAAAGCATGACAAGGTGGCAAAGCAACTTTTCCTTTTTCAATATTTTCTGCAAATGATTTCGATGTATCTGGCAAAACTGAAGGATTCCATGCAGAAATTAACATTCGGCGACTGTTCGGGTTCGTTTTTAGGGTTTCAATTAATTCAGTAATTTGATCAATTTCTTCGCTGTTCCAGTTGCGCCATTGATGCCCGTATACCGGTCCCAAATCACCATTTTCATTTGCCCAGTCATCCCAAATTTTAACACCGTTTTCTTGTAAGTATTTAATATTTGTATCGCCTTTTAAAAACCAAAGTAATTCATAAATAATCGATTTTAAATGCAATTTTTTGGTCGTTACCATCGGAAAACCATCGGCCAAGTCAAAACGCATTTGATAACCAAAAACGCTTTTGGTTCCGGTGCCTGTTCTATCGCCTTTTTGAGTGCCGTTTTCTAAAACGTGTTTAACTAAATCGTGGTATTGTTTCATTTCATTGCTAGTTACGAAGCAATTTGTTCGTTTTATAATTTATCTTTTAAAAGTTACGACTCACGTTTCGAAATTTCATCACGAATTCGAGCCGCTTTTTCATAATCTTCTTCTTGAACTGCCATTTCTAAAAATTCATGCAATTCAGATAAACTGAATTTTTTATAGCTATTTTCATCTTTACTTTCGTCGGTATCCAGCCCAAAAGTTTCTGGTTCAGATAATATTCCGTCATTATCGTCACTTTTGGTTTCCGTTTCTGGATTTGCATTTAAATAAATTCCTGCTTTGTCTAAAATATTTTTATAAGTAAAAATAGGTGCATGAAAACGCAATGCAAGCGCAATAGCGTCAGAAGTTCTGGCATCAATAATTTCTTCAATTTTATCTCTTTCACAAATGATGCTTGAGTAGAAAACTCCATCAACCAACTTATGAATGATAACTTGTTTTACTACAATGTCAAATCGGTCTGCAAAACTTTTAAATAAATCGTGTGTTAAAGGACGTGGTGGTTTTATTTCTTTTTCAAGTGCAATAGCAATTGATTGTGCTTCAAATGCTCCAATTACAATTGGTAATTTTCGTTCGCCGTCAACTTCATTCAAAATTAATGCATAAGCACCATTTTGGGTTTGACTATAGGATATTCCTTTTATTGTTAGTTTTACTAAACTCATTTTTATTGATTTTTGCCAGAAAGGCACAAAGGCACAAAGTTAATTTTGTTTCAAATATATCTCGTGCAAATTAACAAAAAAGTTTTGCTTCTTAAAATTTTTATTTAGCGAATATTAAGAAATTTAAAGAAGAGAATGGATTTAAAAGGAAAGAATCTTAAACAAATTCATATTAAAAAAAATAAGCTACCAAAAAATTAATTCTGATAGCTTATTCCGCTTGAGTTAGTTTTATTTTTAGCTATTATTAGCTTTGAATTCTTTTAGTTTCTGGGTCAACCTTGGAAGAATTTCTAGAGCATCACCAACAATTCCGTAATCGGCAACTTTAAAGAAAGGCGCCTCGGCGTCAGTATTAATAACTACTTTTACTTTAGAAGAGTTGATTCCGGCAATGTGTTGAATAGCGCCAGAAATTCCTAATGCAATGTATAAATTAGATGCAACTGGCTTTCCTGTTTGACCAACGTGCTCACTATGCGGACGCCATCCGATATCAGAAACTGGTTTAGAACAAGCAGTTGCTGCACCTAAAACGGTTGCTAAATCTTCTAGCAAATGCCAGTTTTCTGGGCCTTTTAATCCGCGACCACCAGAAACTACAATATCTGCATCGGCAATAGAAACTTTTCCTGAAGCTTTCTCTACCGATTCTAATTTTACAGAAAAATCAGCATCGTTTAATGTTGGAGCAAAAGCTTCTTCAGATAATGAAGCGCTACTTTCTACCAAACCGAAAGAGTTTTTTGCAAGAGAAACTACTTTTACATCAGTTGCTATTTCGGTTGTATTGAATGCTTTGTTTGAAAAAGCAGTACGTTTTACTTGAAACGGTGAAGTTGAAAGTGGTAATCCAACAACATTAGATGCAAATCCAGCTTCTAAGCCTACTGCAACAAGTGGTGCAAGATACAAACTGTCTGTTGTTGATGAAAGTACAATTACTTTAGCGCCTTCTTTTTGAGCCGCTTGTTTAATAACATCTGCGTAAGCTTTGGCAGTGAAATTGGCTAATTTATCATTAGTTACTTTCAAAACTTTGTCTACACCATAGTTAGATAATTCTGAAACATTTGTAGCATTTACAGTTACTGCTGTTACAGTTGTGCCTAATGATTCGGCTACTTTTTTTGCATACGAAGCTAATTCTAAAGCTACTTTTTTGAATTTTCCGTCTGCTGATTCTGCATAAATTAATAGTGACATAATTATTTTGAGATTGCAGATTTTAGATTTCAGATTTCAGAATCTGGAAACTAAAAACTTGATTTAAATTTATTTTAATTACTTATCTAGATACGATTTTCGAACTGCAGTTTGCAATCTGAAATCTAAGATCTTTTTTTAAATAACTTTTGCTTCGTTGTGTAAAGCGTTAACTAATCCGTCCAAATCATCTGCTGAAAATAATTTTACTGCCGATTTTGGAGCTGGTTTTTCAAATTTCACTGATTTTGTTTCTACCGAAGCACTAACTGGTTCTAAAACTGTTAATACTTTAGTTCTCGCAGTCATAATTCCGCGCATGTTAGGTATGCGTAAATCTTTTTCTTCAACTAAACCTTTTTGACCGCCAACAATTAAAGGAAGTGAAGCCGAAATGATTTCTTTTCCACCATCAATTTCTCGTGATGCTTTTGCTGTAGTTCCGTCAATAGCAAGTTCTGTACAAGAATTCACAAAATTATAACCCAATAATCCGGCTAGCATTCCAGGAACCATTCCGCCATTGTAGTCTAATGATTCTTTTCCGCAAATTACTAAATCATAATTTCCAGCTTTAATAACTTCTGCTAATTGTTTGGCTACAAAAAATCCGTCGGTTGCTGGAGCATTTACACGAATTGCTTCGTTAGCGCCAATTGCTAATGCTTTTCTTAAAGTTGGTTCAGTATCAACACTACCAACATTTACTACAGTTACAGTAGCGCCTTGTTGCTCTTGAAACCAAATAGCACGAGTTAAACCAAATTCATCGTTGGGATTAATTACATATTGAACGCCATTAGTGTCAAATTCTGCATCTCCGTTTACGAAGTTAATTTTTGAAGTAGTATCAGGCACATGGCTGATGCAAACTAATATTTTCATTATATTTTGAATTAAAATTTTTTCTGAGTGTAAAAGTATAAAATATATTTCTAATTTTTATATGCACGCATAATATATTTTTAAAAAATGTCAGTATTATATCGATTTCGTAGGTATTGTAAGGAATGGAAATTCAAGAATTAACTTTTGTTCAATAAGGAATACAGTATAACTTGTCTATTTTATTTCAGTACATTATGTTTTTTTATCATTTTAATTTTTACTTTTGCTATCCAATTTTGATACAAAGAAAAAATATATATGAGAACGATACAATTTAGAGAAGCAATTTGCGAAGCGATGAGTGAAGAAATGCGTCGCGATGAAGCGGTATATTTAATGGGTGAAGAAGTTGCCGAATACAACGGCGCTTACAAAGCCAGTAAAGGAATGTTGGATGAATTCGGACCAAAAAGAGTTATCGATACTCCAATTGCAGAATTAGGTTTTGCAGGAATTGCTGTAGGTTCAGCAATGAATGGTTGCCGACCAATTGTAGAATACATGACATTCAACTTTTCGTTAGTTGGTATTGATCAAATTATAAATAATGCTGCTAAGATGCGTCAAATGAGTGCGGGACAATTTCCTATGCCAATGGTTTTTCGTGGACCAACAGCATCTGCTGGACAATTAGGTGCAACACACTCACAAGCTTTTGAAAACTGGTTTGCCAATACACCTGGATTAAAAGTTGTTGTACCATCAACAGTTTATGATGCTAAAGGTTTATTAAAAGCGGCTATTCGTGATAATGACCCAGTTATTTTTATGGAATCGGAGCAAATGTATGGTGACAAAGGAGAAGTTCCAGATGGAGAATATATCATTCCACTTGGTGTTGCCGATGTTAAAAGAGAAGGAACTGATGTAACGATAGTTTCTTTCGGAAAAATTATTAAAGAAGCCTTTGTTGCTGCAGATGAATTAGCTAAAGAAGGTATTTCTTGTGAAATTATCGATTTAAGAACAGTTCGTCCTTTGGATTATGAAACTATAATCAATTCGGTTAAAAAAACAAATCGTTTAGTAGTGCTTGAAGAAGCTTGGCCTTTTGCAAGTGTAGCTTCAGAAATTGCTTACATGGTTCAAGATAAAGCATTCGATTTTCTAGATGCTCCAGTTCAAAGAATTACAACTGCTGATACACCTGCGCCATATTCACCAACTTTATTGAAAGAATGGTTGCCAAATGCAAATGATGTTGTTAAAGCCGTTAAAAAAGTAATGTATAAATAATATAAACTATTATATTTGAGGCTTCATCAGACAAAATTTGATGAAGCCTTTTTTTTTACTGCTATGAAAAAACTTTATTTTTACTTTTTTGTAATCGGATTGATTAATACAACTTTTGCTCAAACGAAGGTTGGAGGAATTGTTGTTGATAAAAAAAACCAACCTATTGGCTACGCAAATATCGTTTTTAAAGGTTCTAATGAAGGAACAGTTAGTGATGAAAACGGAAAGTTTTATTTAGAATCTTCTAAAAGTTACAAAACTGTTGTTGTGGCTTTTGTAGGCTATTCTGACAAAGAAATTGATTTAGAAAAAGCGGTAAACTACAACATGAAAATAGTTCTTAATGAAGAAGAAGTGCTTCAAGAAGTTGTAATTTATAACGGAAAAACATCCAAAAAAAACAATCCAGCTTTAGATATTCTGAGAAAAATTTGGGAACGAAAAAGAAAAAACGGACTCCGAATGTTCAATCAATATCAATACGAAAAATATGAAAAAGTTGAATTTGATTTGAATACCATCGACAGCGCTTTCATGAAACAAAAGATTTTTAAAGGAATGGAATTTGTGTTCAATAAAGTAGATACTTCTAAAGTTACAGGTAAAACCTATCTACCAATTTTCATCAACGAATCTATGTATGATGTTTATGGTGATAATAAATTAAACAAAGAAAAATCAATAATTAAAGCCAATAAAAACTCAGGATTGGGCAATGGTGATGGTGTGAATACGTTTATCAAAGATTTATATAATGACTATAATATTTACAATAATCACTTAAATTTTTTCGATAAAAGTTTTACAAGTCCAATTTCTACAACCGGAATTGACGTTTACAATTATGTGCTTCGTGATAGTGCCTTTGTAGATAAAAAGTGGTGTTACAATATTGTGTTTTATCCTAGAAGAAAAAACGAACTTACTTTCAAGGGTGATTTTTGGGTGAATGATTCCACATTTGCTATAAAAACAATTAATATGGCGGTTTCTAAAAGTGCCAATATTAACTGGGTTAAAGACATTTATATTGAGCAAGAATTTGATGTTGTGAACGATTCGGTTTTTCTATTAACTCGAGATTACATGATGTCTGATTTTGCTTTAAATAAAAAAGAGGACTCTAAAGGTGTTTATGGAAAACGAACCACATTGTTCAGAAATCATAAATTTGATGAAGAAAAACCAGAAAAGTTTTACAAAGAAGAAGTCAATTTTATAGACAATGCTGTATTCACAAAATCAGATGAATATTGGGAGCAAAATCGTTTTGAAAAATTAAATAAAGATGAGGTTGGCGTATACAAAATGCTCGACACACTTAAAACAGTCAAGCGCTTTAAGCAGATGTATAGTTTGGTAACAGTTCTTGGAAGCGGTTACATAAATTACCATAAATTTGATTACGGACCACTTTTTTCAACCTTTGGCTATAATGTTGTTGAAGGAGTTCGAATTCGTGTTGGCGGACGAACTTATTTTGGACCTAATGACAAATGGCGTTTGCAAGGATATACGGCTTATGGTTTTGACGATAACAAATTCAAATATGGTATATCAGGGAAATGGATGGTTGACACCAAAAATCGAATTATAATTTCAGGAGGAAATAGGCGTGACGTTGAGCAAATAGGAGCTAGTTTAACCACTACTAATGATGTTCTTGGTCGAAGTTTTGCTTCATCAAGTGTCTTTAGTTCAGGAACTAACGGTAAATTGACTAACATTAATTTAACCAATGTTGCTATTGAAATTGAGCCAGTTAAAAACTTGATTTTTCAAACCGGATTTTCTTATCGAACACTTGAATCAGCATCGCCAACTTTTAGTTTAGATTATTTTGCCGACGATACTTTTACAACTACCAAAAGCGAAGTAAAACAAGCCGAAGTTAACCTGCAAGTTGAGTTCACACCTAAGAAAAAAACTGTTGGTTACGGTGTTGAACGACTCAATGTTGATAATCCGTACAGTCGCTTTTTCGTGAATTATAGTCAAGGTTTTAAAGGTTTATTTAATAGTGATTTCGATTACAGTAAAGTACAACTTTATTACAAACAGCCTATTTTAATTGGACCACTTGGTAGAACCAATCTTACTATGGAACTAGGTAAAACTTATGGTAAAGTACCACTCGGATTAATGAGTGTAATTCCGGGAAATCAAACCTATTTTATAATCGGAAACACATTTAGTAACCTTAATTTCTACGAATTTGTATCCGATAGATATGCAACTTTACAATGGGAACACAATTTTCAAGGAAGATTATTGTCTAGAATTCCAATTATGAGAAAATTAAATTGGAGAGAAATAATAGGAGCAAGAGGAGTTTACGGAGATATTTCTAAAGAAAACATGTTGTTAAATGCATCAGGATTGCAATACAAAGCGCCAACAACACCATATTTTGAATACAGCGTTGGAATCGGAAATATTTTTAAAGTATTCCGTATTGACGCTAGTTGGAGAGGAAATTATAGAGATATTCAAGGAACTAATAATTTTACAATTAAAGGCGAATTTGGGTTTTATTTCTAGAAGCTAATCCAGCTATACATTTCAAGAATTTATCAAAATGACTATTTTTGTAAAAAGTAAAAAGAGCTTCTATGGTCGCTTTTTTACTTTAACAAAAATTAGCCATTTTTACTAAATTGCTTTCCATTTCTATCTGGGCTAAACTATGCAAGAAGCAATCAACTATTTAATATCTAAAGATGAAACTATAAAGTTCATTCTCGATAATTTCGGAAATCCAATTATCCAAAAGCGTCAAGAAGGATTTGCATCCATGTGTCATATTATTTTGGAGCAACAAGTTTCAATTGCTTCTGCCAAAGCTTGCTATGTTAAATTAGAAAGCTATTTTGGCACACTGTCGCCAATAATAATCTTGAATGCAACTGAAGAAGAAATAAGAAGTTGTGGAATTTCTAGACAAAAAACTATTTATTTAAAAGATTTAGCATCTAAAGTATTATCTAAAGAAATTGATTTTGAAAGTTTTGCATTCAAGTCAGAACAACAAATCAGAGAAGAATTAATTAAAATTAAAGGCGTTGGCAATTGGAGTATCGAAGTTTATTTAATGTTTTGTCTTCAATCGCCAGATATTGTTCCACTTGGAGACATCGCCATCAAAAATACCTTAAAAGAATTGTATAATTGTACAACTCTTGAAGAAATGCAATTAATTTCTAATAACTGGAAGCCTTTCCGAACATTTGCGTCTTATACAATTTGGCATTATTATTTGAAGAAAAGAGGAAAAATTTAGAATATTTAGCTAATCCTGCAAGGTTTTTTTAACCTTGTAGGTATTATTTATTTGAACTCCTACAAGGTTAAAAAAAACCTTGCAGGAGAAAGACTATCAACAAGGAATTGGTAAAATGTTTATTACAGCTAAGTATATCATTTCAAAAGTTCCTACAAAAGCAACGCAAATGTCTCCTGACTTTGCGTACTATTTTATTGAAATAATTTCTATATTTGATAAAGAGTCAGCGAAACTTAAGTTATGAACAAACTTTAAATCTAAACTAAATTATAAAACAGTTATGGTTTATTGTTTTTCGAAAGTATGGAGACTTATGCTTTGCTAAAAAGTGCTTTAACATTAGGGATTGTAATGTTAAACTTTAAAAGTTAGTTGATGAAAAAAATAAAATTTGTTTTAATGTTTTTAATTCTAGTACTTTTTGGATGCTCAAATAAGCTAAATCTGAAAAATAATGATTTTATATACAAAATTAAAAATTTTGAATCTGAAAAATATTTATACAATAAAATTAAGAGTTATAAAGAAAATGTTTTCTTCGAATTGTATGATGTTTCAGATAAAGGATATACTTTTCATGTTATTCCATGTGATAATATAAATAAAGCATATTTTGGTTTTTTAAAAGTAACTAAAGCAAATAGAGTTTTGGTTCTAAATAATAATCCCTATTATTTAGTATTTGGTACAGATGAATTACTTGGCACTACTTATGAAAAGAATGTTGACAAAAATGATACAATTAGAATTTATAATGATGATGAATGTTTAAATTGTCAAAAAATAAAATATAATGTCGTAATTATAGATAGAGGATTTGTAATCAAATTTGATAGAGACTGGAATATTATTGAATCTGATTAATATATTCGATAAATTGAGCAGTCTTACAAAGTTAGTTATTGACTTGATTATAGTCATATAAGCCAATTCTGTAAAAATTTGAAAATAAAAAAACGCAAAGTCAGCAGATTTTGCGTTTTTTTATTTTCAAAAGTATTTAATAAACTATTCTATTTGTAAATCATTTTTTTAGTTAACTAAAACAGATTCTCAAAACTCAAAAGAATAAAGATGTTTTAACTTCAATAGTCAAGAATAGCTTAATGCGTCTTATTAAACAATTTGTGATCCAAACTATACTTGCCTGGGCCAGTGAAAAACAAACCTAAATAAATCATAGCATACGTAAAAGCAGTATTAAATTCATATCCATGTTCGCCTTTACTTAAAATAGAACCAGGAAAAATCACTAAAAAAATGTAAGACATACAAAAAAGCAATACAAACGAGCTAAATCGGGTTAAAAATCCAATTATTAAAAATAAACTACAAAAGAATTCTGCAAATATTGTCAATGCCAAAGGTAATTTTCCGGTCATTCCCAAAAAAGAAACATTTTTAACCCAAAAATCATCAACAGCAAGTTCGTTAAAATGAATTAACTTTTCATAACCAATGAATGCCATTAAAAACCCAATTATCAATCGGATTAACAATAAACCGAGATTCATACTTAATGGATTAGCCGAAATTGTGAAGATTTTTTTCATGATTTTCTTTGTTTTAGTTTATCAAAAATAGCATAAAAATCAGTTGCTTTCAATTTTCAACTTAAAAAAAATAGCATTTGTTTTTTATAAAATCACACAACTTGCATAAGTTCTTAAAATTTTGTTATTTTTGCACCCGATAAAATTTATAACAAAAATTATATTTATGGAATCAATGATGATTTATGTGCCAATAGTAATGGCGTTAATTGGGTTAGCTTTTATGGCAATCAAACGATCTTGGGTTTTAAAACAAGATGCTGGCGATGGAAAAATGAAAGAAATTTCAGATTACATCTATGAAGGTGCTTTAGCTTTCCTAAAAGCAGAATACAGATTATTAGCAGTTTTCGTTGTTATAGCGAGTGTTGTTTTGGCTGGAATTACCTTTTTGCCAGGAGTGAAAACGCATTTATTAATAGTAGTTGCTTTTATTTTCGGTGCTTTCTTTTCAGCATTAGCTGGAAATATGGGAATGAAAATTGCAACCAAAACTAATGTTAGAACTACTCAAGCGGCTCGTACAAGTTTACCACAAGCTTTGAAAGTGTCTTTCGGTGGTGGAACAGTAATGGGTCTTGGAGTTGCTGGTTTAGCAGTTTTAGGATTAACAACTTTCTTTATTGTATTCTTCCATTTTTTTATGAAAGGTGCATGGACAAATACTGAAGACATGACTGTTGTTTTAGAAACTCTTGCTGGTTTCTCTCTTGGAGCTGAATCAATCGCATTGTTTGCTCGTGTTGGTGGTGGTATTTATACTAAAGCTGCCGATGTTGGTGCTGACTTAGTTGGTAAAGTAGAAGCTGGAATTCCAGAAGATGATCCAAGAAATCCTGCTACAATTGCAGATAATGTTGGAGACAATGTTGGAGACGTTGCCGGTATGGGTGCCGATTTATTTGGTTCTTATGTAGCTACAGTTTTAGCGGCAATGGTTCTTGGTAATTATGTTATCAAAGATATGGGCGGAATGATTACCGATGCTTTCGGTGGAATCGGACCAATTTTATTGCCAATGGCAATTGCTGGTTTCGGAATTTTATTTTCTATCATCGGAACTATGTTAGTTAAAATTTCAAGTGATGATGCTAAAGAAGCACAGGTTCAAAAAGCATTAAACATTGGAAACTGGGTTTCTATTGCTTTAACTGCAGTTGCTTGTTTCTTCTTGGTTCAAAATATGTTGCCTGTAACTATGAAAATGACTTTCTTTGGTGAAGGTTTACAAGATATTTCTTCAATGCGTGTTTTTTACGCAACTTTAATCGGATTATTTGTTGGTGGAGCAATTTCATCAGTAACTGAATATTATACAGGTTTAGGTACAAAACCAGTTTTGGCAATTGTACAAAAATCGTCAACTGGTGCTGGAACTAACGTAATCGCTGGTTTAGCTACCGGAATGATTTCTACATTCCCAACAGTTTTATTATTTGCTGGAGCAATCTGGTCTACTTATGCTTTAGCAGGATTTTATGGTGTTGCTTTAGCTGCTTCTGCAATGATGGCTACAACAGCTATGCAATTAGCGATTGATGCATTCGGACCAATTTCTGATAACGCTGGTGGTATTGCTGAAATGAGTGAATTGCCTAAAGAAGTTCGTACTCGTACCGATATTTTGGATTCAGTTGGTAATACAACAGCTGCAACCGGAAAAGGTTTTGCTATCGCTTCAGCTGCATTAACATCATTAGCATTATTTGCTGCTTATGTAACGTTCACTGGAATTGATGGAATTAACATCTTTAAAGCGCCAGTATTAGCTATGTTATTTGTTGGAGGTATGATTCCTGTAGTGTTCTCTGCATTAGCAATGAACTCTGTTGGAAAAGCGGCAATGGACATGGTATATGAAGTACGTCGTCAGTTCAAAGAAATTCCAGGAATTATGGAAGGAACTGGAAAACCAGAATACGGAAAATGTGTTGAAATTTCTACGAAAGCGGCATTACGTGAAATGATGTTACCAGGAGTTTTAACTATTGGTTTCCCAATTGCAATTGTATTATTAGGTAAATTAGTTTATGGAAGTAACAACCAATTAATCGCCGAAATGTTAGGTGGTTATATGGCCGGTGTAACAGTTTCAGGTGTACTTTGGGCTGTGTTCCAAAATAACGCTGGTGGTGCATGGGATAACGCTAAAAAATCATTCGAAGCTGGTGTTGAAATCAATGGAGAAATGACTTTCAAAGGTTCTGATGCGCACAAAGCTGCGGTAACTGGTGATACAGTTGGAGATCCATTTAAAGATACTTCTGGACCATCAATGAACATTTTAATCAAATTGACTTGTTTAATCGGATTAGTAATTGCTCCAATCTTAGGAAACGGAACGAAAGGTGAATCTGGAAAAACAATGAAATGCACAATGGAAATGAAATCTACATGCTCAGAAGATATGGGTAAATGTGACATGGACAAATGTGCAACAATGACTAAAGAGGAATGTGCTAAAATGTGTGATTCATTAAAATGTACACCAGAGCAAAAAGAAGCATGTCTTTCTCATTATGATGCTAACGGAAAATTCGTTGCTCCTTCAACTAAAGAAGATTGTTGTGCGACTAAAGAAATGAAAAAAGACGTACAAGTTAAAATAATTAACAAAGACGGAAGAGCAAAAGCTACAGTTACAACAAATGAAAATGGAAATGTGAACGAACAAGTTTTTGAAGGTTCTTTAGAAGAAGTAAAAGCGAAAGTTGAAGCTTTGAAATAATAGTTTCTAAAATATATAGAACAGCCTCACAATTTTGTGAGGCTTTTTTTATTCTTTTTTTTGTGTAAATTTAGCCAATCATTTATTGATTTATTAAAATGAAAAAACTACTTATTATTTTGGTTCTAGGTTTTCAATTTGGTTTTTCTCAAAATAAACTGCCTTTAATTCCGTATCCAAATTCGGTGCAACAAATGAAGGGTTTCTTTGTGCTAACTAACCAAACTGTAATTCAAGCCGACGAAAATTCATTTGAAGCAAAGTATCTTAAAGCCCAAATCAAAGAAATTACAGGTTTAGAATTAGCAATTCGTACAACTTCTAATGCAAGTTCTAAAATTAGTTTGAGTTATTTTGTAAAATCAATTATGACTGCTGATTATCAATACCAACTTAATGTTTCAAGTAATAAAGTAGTCATAGAAGCAGAATCTAACGAAGGCTTTTTCTACGGAATTCAAACTCTTTTGCAATTAATTCCAACAAATGCTAAAACTCAAACTAGAATTCAATGTTTAAAAATTGACGACAAACCAAAATACTCTTGGCGCGGAATGCATCTTGATTGTGCCCGACATTTTTTTCCAAAAGAATTCGTAAAAAAGTATATCGATTATTTAGCCATGTATAAATTCAATACCATTCATTGGCACTTAACCGACGATCAAGGTTGGCGAATAGAAATAAAAAAATATCCCAAATTAACCCAAATCGGAGCATGGCGCAACGGATCAATGGTTGGTCATTATAGTGAACAAAAATATGATTCCATTCGCTATGGCGGATTTTACTCGCAAGATGATATAAAAGAAGTTGTAGCCTACGCCACTGAACGCCACATTACAGTTGTACCAGAAATCGAAATGCCTGGTCATGCAGTTGCTGCTTTGGCTGCTTATCCAGAATATTCATGTACTGGCGGACCATTTGAAGTTGGAAAACAATGGGGTGTTTTAGACGATGTTTTTTGTCCGAAAGAAGAAACTTTTACATTTTTAGAAGATATTTTAACCGAAGTTATGTCGTTATTTCCATCGCAATACATTCATGTAGGTGGCGATGAATGTCCGAAAACACGTTGGAAAAATTGTCCGCATTGCCAAACATTAATTAAAGAAAAAGGCCTAAAAGACGAACATGAATTGCAAAGTTATTTTGTACAACAAATTGAAAAGTTTGTAAACAGTAAAGGTCGAAAAATTATAGGTTGGGACGAAATTCTAGAAGGCGGATTAGCACCAAATGCGGCTGTAATGAGTTGGCGTGGTACTGAAGGCGGAATTGCAGCTGCCAAACAAAAACATTTTGTAGTAATGACGCCCGGCGGATATTGTTATTTTGATCATTACCAAGGCGATCCTAAAAACGAACCTTTAGCTATTGGCGGTTACACAACAGTTGAAAAAGTATATTCGTTCAATCCTACTCCAAAAGAACTTTCAGTTGATGAATCCAAATATATTCTCGGAGCACAAGCCAATCTTTGGACAGAATACATACCCGATTTTAAAAAAGTAGAATACATGATTTTTCCGAGAATTATGGCATTATCCGAAGTGCTTTGGGGAACTTCAAATTCGGAGAAATTTAAAGATTTTCAAAGTCGAATGTTGCAACAATTTTCAGTTTTAGATCAAAAAGGAATTCAATACAGCAAAGCCATTTTTGAAGTAACTTCTAAAACAATTCCTAAAACAAATTCAAATGATGTTTTATTTTCTTTAAAATCAGCCACAAATTCTGATGGAATTCGATATACAACTGATGGTTCAAATCCGAATTTTAATTCAATTACTTATGTTAGCCCTATAGAAATAACAAAAAGTCAAACCATTAAAGCCGCTTATTTTGATAAGAAAGATCAGAAAAGTGCTCTCTTGGAACAAAAATTTTATTACAGTAAATCAACCGGGAAAAAGATTACGTTAATCAATCAGCCACACGAAAATTATAATTCAGGCGGTGCATTTGCTTTAGTTGATGGAATAATTGGAGACAAAAGTAAATTTGGTCGCGATTGGCTCGGATTTTCAGGAAAAGATTTAATAGCAATAATTGATTTAAGTAAGCCTGAAACCATAAATAAAGTACTACTTTGTGTTCTTGAAAATAGAGGTAGTTGGATTTATTACCCAACAAAAATAGAAGTTTTAACATCAATTGACGGACAAAATTTTGAAAGTGCCGTTCAACTTAATGTATCTGAAATTAGTGATGTAAACGGAGAAGTTGTATTAGATTTAAAATCAAAAAAAGCCCAATTCATAAAAATAATAGCTACTAATTTGGGTAAAATTCCAGATGGAATGCCGGGCACAGGTTCTGACGCTTGGCTTTTTGTAGATGAAATTGGAGTTGAATAAAATAGTAAATTATGGCAAATCGTAGAAGTTTTATTAAAACAGCAACTGTTGGTTCCATCGGATTGGCTTTGACTTCATTTAAAGAGGAAGAAGAAACTGAAATTACACAAGGAAATAGTAACAAGCCAATCGTACTTTCAACATGGAATTTTGGAATAAAAGCCAACGGTGCAGCTTGGGAAATCTTAAAAAATAACGGACGTGCTTTAGACGCTGTAGAAGCTGGCGTGAAAATTCCAGAAGGCGATCCAACCGAAAGAAGTGTTGGCTATGGCGGTCGACCTGATCGTGATGGACGAGTAACTCTTGATGCTTGCATAATGGATGAATTTTCAAATATTGGTTCAGTTGCTTGTTTAGAATTTATAAAACATCCAATTTCGGTAGCAAGAGCGGTTATGGAAAAAACGCCACACGTAATGTTGGTTGGCGATGGCGCACTTCAATTTGCTTTAGCCCAAGGTTTTCCGAAAGAAAATTTGCTAGTAGAAGATTCTGAAAAAGAATGGAAAGAATGGCTCAAAACTAGTCAGTACAAACCCATTGCTAATATTGAAAATCACGATACTATTGGAATGATTGCAATGGACAGCAACGGAAATCTTTCAGGCGCTTGTACCACTAGCGGAATGGCCTATAAAATGCACGGACGCGTTGGTGATTCGCCAATTATTGGAGCAGGATTGTATGTTGATAACGAAATTGGCGCAGCAACAGCAACTGGTCATGGAGAAGAAGTAATTCGAATTGCAGGTTGTCATTTGGTGGTCGAATTGATGCGTCAAGGAAAATCACCTCAAAAAGCCTGCGAAGAAGCAGTTTCTAGAATTGTAAAACTTACTAAAAACAGAAACAAAAATTTGAAAGATATTCAAGTAGGATTTATTGCTTTGAATAAAAATGGTCAATATGGTGCTTACTGCGTTCAAGGCGGATTTAATTATGCCGTAAATGATAGCTCCGGAAATAAATTAATTGATGCTGATTACTTTTTGAAATAATGAATAAACTAGAAATTGCTTGTTTCAACTTACAATCGGCAGTAATTGCTCAAGAAAATGGCGCCGATAGAGTAGAGTTATGCAACGAAATTACAGTTGGCGGAACAACACCAGATTTTAAATTAGTCGAAAAAGTACGCCAATTGATTACCATTGATTTGAATGTGATGATTCGACCTCGTGGCGGAAATTTTGTGTATTCTAACCAAGAATTTAATCAAATGAAATCAGATATTTTAGCATTTAAAAAACTTGAGGTGAATGGTTTTGTATTTGGAGTTTTAAATGAAAATAAAGCTGTCAATAAAACACAAAATTTAGAATTAGTTGCGCTTGCACATCCAATTCCGTGTACTTTTCATAGAGCTTTTGATGAGGTTTTAAATGTATTTCAATCTTTGGAAGATATAATAGAATGTGGATTTCAATCGATTCTAACTTCTGGACAAAAGTCTAATGTTGTTGACGGAATTACTATTTTGTCTGAATTGGTTACAAAAGCTAATAACCGAATTACAATTATGCCAGGTGGTGGATTGCGCGCCGAAAATTGTGAACGCATTCGCGATACAACCAAAGCAGTTTACTTCCATTCATCAGCAATTATTGATAATTCTGAAATAGCAAACGCAGTAGAGATTAATTCTATAAAAATGAAGTTAAATCAAAAGCTCTAAAACAAACCATTAATTTCAGCATCAATGCGATTGATTATCATTCCTAAATCTTCAGGATTGTTTACAAAATCAATATTATCAACATCAATAATTAATAATTTTCCTTTGTCATAAGTTGTGATCCAAGCTTCGTAACGCTCGTTTAGTCTGCTTAAATAATCAATAGAAATTGTGTTTTCATAATCGCGACCACGCTTATGAATTTGTCCAACTAAATTAGGAATTGAACTTCTTAAGTAAATTAATAAATCAGGAGCTTTTACCAAACTTTCCATCAATTCAAAAAGTGATTTGTAGTTTTCAAAATCACGATTTGTCATCAATCCCATAGCATGTAAGTTAGGAGCAAAGATGTGAGCGTCTTCATAAATCGTTCTATCTTGAATGATTTTTTTTCCGCTTTCACGAATTTGTAGAACTTGACGAAAACGACTGTTCAAGAAATAAATTTGTAAATTAAACGACCAACGTTCCATTTGGTGATAAAAATCATCTAAATATGGATTATCAACAACATCTTCAAAATGTGGTTCCCATTTAAAATGTTTCGCCAAATAATGAGTTAATGTAGTTTTTCCTGCGCCTATGTTTCCTGCTACTGCTATGTGCATTATGGTAGTGTAATTTTATAATTTGTAATTCCTTGGTCGGTAAAAATAGATAAAATTTGGTCTTTGTAATAAAATTTTTTAAATGATTTCTCAACAATTTCAATTTCATACAATTTGTCAATGTTTCTGTCTCTTATATACAAGATGTTGTCTTTTAAAAACAATATTTTATTTCCGTCTAAAAATTGCAAATCAGAATTGGCTTCAACTTTGCCATTCGGAAAAATTCGTCCATAAATGGTGCAAATTTTCCACTGATTTTGCTTATCAACCCATTGAAAGTAATTAAAATCGGTTTCATAATAACTTATTCCATCTTTAATTGGCAATCCAATTATTTGATACAAATTAGTATTTAAATCATAAAGTCCTAATTGTTGATTTAAGCTATTAAATATCCAAAGTTTATTTTGACCGCATATTCCAACAGCAGCTGCAATAATAGGCGTTTCTAGTTTAGAAAAATCTAGTTTTTGAATCTCATTTAGTTGATTGTCAAGAATAACAACCGAGTTAAATTCTTCATAGAAAACTACTATTTTTAACGGATTAGTTAAATCGACTTTAGTTATTTTACCCAAAGAGACATTTTGATATTGCAATAATGAAGTAGCTACATTTTTATAAAGAACATTATTTTTAGTAAAAAAAGAATTTGAAAAACCATCCAAACCAATAAATTCATCTGCTTTAAAAACAACTGTTTCTATTCTAGACGGAGTTAATTTCATTGTTTGACTGCTACAAACTCCTAAATTTAAAAATAACAAAAGGCAAAATATATTTTTCATCGTTCTGCTAAATTACATTAAACTATTCAATCTTTTAAAAGTCAAAGATAAATATTTAACAATTCTTTGGTAACAAAAGGTAAATTCATTCGTCATATTTGTTACTTTATTTTTCTAAAATCATTTAAACATGAAAAAAATACTCTTTTCTCTAGCTTTTTTATTAGCATTTATAAATTCAAATGCACAAAAGGATTTTCAAGGAATGGCAGTTTATGAATCTAAAACCAGTACATCAGATTTCAAATCACGAATGGCTGGAAATAAAGATATGACTCCCGAAATGCAAAAAATGATTGAAGAGCGAATGAAGAAAATGTTTGAGAAAACATTCATTTTAAATTTTGATAAACAAGCTTCTATCTACAAAGAAGAAGAAAAATTAGACGCGCCAGGACAACAAGGTGGCGGAATGCGAATGATGTCTTCTATGATGGGCGGAGGCGGAACGTATTATAAAAATGCAAAAGATAAAACCTATTCAGTTGATAAAGAATTTATGGGAAAAGAATTTCTAGTGAAAGACTCTTTGAAAACTTACAACTGGAAAATGGAATCAGAAACAAAAGTAATTGGTGGCTATAATTGCTATAAGGCAACAACGGTAATTCCGGCAAGTAAAACTGATTTTAGAAATTTTAGACCTAAAAAAGAAGAAGAAAAGAAAGAAGTTGCTGTAAAAGATGATTCTAAAAAAGCCGATGGTACTAAAGATGAAACTAAGAAAGAGGAAGTGAAAGAAAAGAAAACGAGTTTCATGGACGATATAGATTTGCCTAAAGAAATTACAATAACAGCATGGTATACGCCAGAAATTCCGGTAAATCAAGGTCCAGAAGGATATTGGGGATTACCGGGTTTAATTCTTGAAGTTAACGACGGAAAAACTACAATTTTATGCTCTAAAGTGGTTTTGAATGCTAAAGATAAAGTTGAAATAAAAGCTCCAACTAATGGAAAAGTTGTTACTCAAAAAGAATACGACGATACAATAATTAAGAAAATGGAGGAATTTAGAGAAATGAACCAAGGTCAAGGCCGTGGCGGAATGCAAATGAGAATGGGTAACTAATTATTGATACAAAATAACATCAAGAAGAATCTCGGAATTAAGAGATTCTTCTTTTTTTAAAAAACTTATACGACCAAAATGAAAAAAATTACTCTTGTTTTTATTTTACTAATCACTTCAATCGCATTTTCGCAAAATATTCGTTTTGAAGGTGTTATTGTAGAATCTGGAAAAGCACCTTTAGAAATGGCTAACATCATGGCGGTAAACCAAGCTACCAAAGGAATGGACGCTTATGCAATTACCAACGATAAAGGAAAATTTGTTTTAAATCTTAAAGCTAACTCAACGTATACTATTAAATTGAGTTATATCGGAATGCAAAACAAAGAAATAACAGTAACTACAAAATCTGAAAATATCTCACAAAATATTTCAATGGAACCTGGTGGAATTCAATTGGATGGTGTTGAGATTGTTCGTGAAATGCCAGTTTCAATTAAAGGCGATACCATTGTTTATAATGCCGATTCTTTCAAAACTGGAACCGAAAGAAAGTTAGAAGACGTTCTTAAAAAATTGCCCGGAGTTGAAGTAAATGCCGATGGCGAAATTGAAGTTGAAGGTAAAAAAGTTACCAAATTAATGGTTGAAGGAAAAGACTTTTTTGACGGCGACACCAAATTAGGCGTAAAAAATATTCCGGCTGACGCTATTGATAAAGTGCAAGTTTTAAGAAATTATAACGAAAATTCTATTCTTAAAGGTGTTGAAAATAATCAAGATAACGTAGCTATGAATATCAAATTAAAAGCTGGAAAGAAAAATTTCTGGTTTGGAGATATGACTGCTGGTGGCGGATTTGACGATAAAAATAAATACGACAGATACATTGTAAACCCAAAATTATTTTATTACAATCCTAAATACAGTATCAATTTAATCTCTAATTTTAATAATATTGGTGAGTTGCCATTAACAATTCAAGATTATTTTAAATTTACAGGCGGATTTAAAAACATGATGGCTAAAGGTGGTTCAAGTTTTAATGTTTCATCTAATGATTTGGGAATTTCGCTTTTACGAAACAATAGAGCCAAAGAAATAGAGACTAAATTTGGAGCCACTAATTTCTCTTACAATCCATCAAAATCATGGAATGTTAGCGGTTTTGGTATCATTTCTAATTCAATTACCGATTTAGAAACCAATTCTAAAACTAATTATTTAGTTCCCAATTCATCGGCTGTAGCTTCTTCAGACAAAAGAAATGAAGCGTCACACCAAAGAAATAATTTAGGTTTGTTTAAATTGAGTACTTCTTATAAACATGATACCAATCTTCAATTTGATTATGATGCTTTGGCAAAATTCTCTAAACAAGACGAGTTGACTAATTTGTACCGAGAAACCACAACGCCATCAGGAACAAATAATGAAAATATCAACACCTTAAAAAAGCAAAATCCAATTTCATTCAATCAAAACATTGCACTTTACTACACCAAAAATGACAAAAATGTTTTTGCTTTTGAAACACAACACAGTTATCAAGACGAAGATCCATTTTATAACGCCAATCTTCAATCACAGCCATTTAATTTAACTGGATACACAACAGGTCAAAATAGAAATAATATCAATCAAAATCGTTTTGTAAAAACCAATAAAATCGATTCTAAATTAGATTATTATTACATGATTACACCCAAAAGTAATTTGAATGTAACTTTAGGAAATACCTATTCTTACCAAAATTTTAATTCTAGTATTTACC
Source organism: Flavobacterium sp. SUN046 (assembly GCF_028867965.1). Taxonomy (GTDB): domain Bacteria; phylum Bacteroidota; class Bacteroidia; order Flavobacteriales; family Flavobacteriaceae; genus Flavobacterium. The sequence continues at coordinate 177,244 of NZ_JAPQNT010000005.1, read as the reverse complement.
AAATTTTAGACAATGGTTCGACTAATAATCTTAGCGATGCATCCAATACTAATGATGTAAATTATAAATTTAACGATGCTTTTTTAGGGCTTCATTACAAATTGCTTTCTGGAAAATTCACATTTACACCTGGTGTAAGTTTGCATAATTACACCATGAATAACGAGCAATTAGGTTCTAAATTCAAACAAAATTTCACGAGAGTTTTACCTGATTTTTATGCTTTGTATCAAATAAAAAAAGCCGAAACAATAACTTATAATTTCGGACTTACAAATAATTTTACAGATATTAACAAATTAGCCGAAGGTTATGTTTTTAATAGCTACAGTAGTTTGTCTAAAGGAAATCGTACATTAGAAAATTCAATTTCTCAAACACACTCGATACGTTATTTTAAATATAATATGTTTAATTTTGAGAATATTTTTGCGAATGCGTCTTATTCAAGAACAGTTGATGCTGTAAAATCTCGTTTTCGTTTTGATGGAGTTAATCAAACTTCTTCACCAATAAATTCAAATTTTGCAGACGAAACTTTTTCTGCTATGGCTAATTATGGACGCTCTTTTTTGAAAAATTACAAAGCTTCTTTTGGTGCAAATATCAATTGGTCTAAATTCAACAACATTCAATTTGACCCAACAACAAGTACTAATATTGCAATTTCAAATGAAAGTTTTACGCAAAGTTACACGGTTAAATTAGCAACTAATTACAAGAATTTACCAAATGTTGAAGTGGGTTACAATTATATGGTTAACGATTATCAAAGTAGTAGATTTTACACAGATAAACCATTCGTTCGTTTAGATTATTATTTCTTAAAAAGCTTCTCATTCGTTTCAGAATATGAGTTTTATCATTATTATAACACCGATAGAAGTACACAAAATGAATATGATTTTCTTTCGGCAAGCTTGATTTATCAAAAAACAAAAGACAGTAAATGGGAATACAAAATATCAGGAACCAATTTACTTAACACAACTTCATTAAATGATGATAGCTTTAATCAAAATATTGTTAGAACTTCACAATACAGAGTGCAACCGCGCTATGTAATTTTTAGTTTGAAGTATAATTTGTAAATAGTTTAGAATAAATTTTATCAAACTTCCATTAATTTTAATGGAAGTTTTTTCTTTTAATACTATTTCTACTACTAAATGCGTTAATTAATAAAATAGTATTATTTTTAAAAACTCAAACTTTAAACGAACTCTAAGAATCCATGAGAAAAATATTTAATTTGTTAGCGCTACTTATTGTAACTTTAATTTATTCACAAAAACCTGTTTTAGAACAAGGCGTTTATCGATCTAACGTAAAAGGGCAAAAAGTAATGCTTAAAGTTGGTGAAGACAACAACTATGAAATGTCATTTTTATACGGAAAATACACAACTCAAAACGATACTATTACATTTAAAAATATGACTTCTGGAGAATCTTCATTTAAAATTAAAATTAATGAAGCTCCATTTTCTAGTACTTTTAAAATTAAAATTTTGACAGAATACATGATGTATTTTGGAAGTAATATCTACATTGGAACTCAAAAAGACGATAACACAATAGTTGAATTCAAATCACTTGAAGAGTATTTAGGTAAAAACGCAAGCCGCTTTAGAAACAGACAAAAAGAAATTAATATTGATGTCGAAAAAACTAAATATTTATATTTCGTAGAAAATAATTATGAAGGAAAAGGTTCTACAATATCTAAATTTCAAATTGATTTAAATGCTAATGAACTTGAAATCACCTATGAGCCTTCATTCAATATTTTAGAGTTAAAAGGATTGATTGATCCAGAAACTAAGAAATTATCAATATTGGAAGGATTAAATAAAAATCCGATTTTCACATTTGAAAAAGACGGAACTCCTGAAACTAAAAACGATTTGTTAAAACCACTTCAAGTAGTTTTCGAAAAAGATTGGCTAAAAAATAGTGGTTTTGCAGAGCCAGAAGATACTACTGCTTTTTTTGGAGAACGAGAAGCATCGCAATATAATTTTAAGCATACAAATTTGAAAAATTATCAAGATGCAATCAAGAGTATTGAAAAAACTCCAACTAAATTCTTAGTAATTGTAGTTGATAATTCTAAAGATGGTAAGAAGTCATTTGATCAATTTATTAAAGAAGATGAAATGCAATTGTCAAGAGTTATGCGCCGACAATATAATTCTATGAGCGATCATTTTAATTATTATTATGCTACAGATAAAGACAAAGCGTTACTTGATGGGTTAAAAATAAAAGACAAATCAAGTTTAGTATTTTTAAATTCTAATGGCGAAATGGTTTATCATACTAACGCAACTTTAAAAGAAAATCCTGAATTATTTCAAGTTTATAATTCCGTTTATGATGAAATTAATAAAGCCAATGCTAAATTAAAATTAGATAAAATTACTGCTAATAAAAAAGCTACTTTACCCGATTTTAAAAAAGCACTTTTTGATATCGTTACTACCAAGAAAGGCTACAATAATGATTATAGTGATGTTGTAGCAGACACGGTTGCAGTAGGTGTGAGTGAGGATTATGACACTATGGCTGTAGATACAACTGTGGCTACTGTTGATGCAGTTGAAGACTATGATGGTGATTATTATCATGTTAATGATCCAGAAAATTTATATGCATTCAAAACTTCCAAACAAGTTATCGCTCAAAAATGGAAACTCATTGTTGATTTTTATACAAAGAATGGCGCTTTAGATGATGAATTTATTCAAATTTGTAAAAAGGAATTGAACGATTCTGGTTTTACATTCAAATTATTTGAAGAGAAAAAGCAAGTTTCCGATTTAGACTTTAAAATTCTAGATTATATATTTAAGAATTATGAAGCTATTTTAAAGTTAAATGATACTGCCAAAATTCAATCAGTAGACAATTATGAGGATGAATATTATCCTAAAGCACCTAATTTGAATACCGATATTTCAGTATCATTGAGTTCGTTTTTTCAAAAGCAGCTCAGTAATTATGATAAACTTGATAATGCTACTAAAAATAAGTTGGTTAATTATTATAAGTTATTTATGAAACTTTCAGGATACAATATATCCGATTTTAATACTTATTTGCAAAAAATTGACGAAAGCAATCCAACTGATAAATCATTTTATTATTCAGAATTTGAAGATTTTTATCAAACAATAATTTCCAAAAACTCAAGTTTAATAGAAAGTTTAGATGAAATGTATGCCAACAGAAAAAACAATTATACCGATTGGGATGATTTTAAAAATTCCTACACACGTTTAGCCAATACCGTAGCTTGGAATGTTGTGGAAACGAAAGTGAACGATAAAAAGATTATTCAAAATGCAATTAATTGGAGCGAAAGCTCACTAAAAGTTGATAAAAAGAATGCTTATTATTTAGATACTTTAGCGCAATTGTATTACAAAAATAATGAACGTGAAAAAGCAATTGTAACCGAGCAAAAAGCCATTGAAGCTATAGAAATAAGCAATATCACTTTGATAAACGAATACAAAGAAGTTCTAGAAAAAATGAAAAACGGAACTTATTAAAACCTAAAAAAACCTGATGTATTTAAAGCATCAGGTTTTTTTTATATTATAGAAGTAGTAAGCTTAAAAATCAAAGTCAATTAGAAAATCAAAACTTATTTAAATTAATTGATAAGTTTAACATTCAGATTTTACAATCCGAAAGCACTTTTAACTTGATCTACAAAGTCTAATTTTTCCCAAGTAAACAATTCAACGGTAACCGTTTTTTCATTTCCACCTGGCGCAGAAAAAGTTTTTGTTACCGTTTCTGGAGTTCTACCCATGTGACCGTAAGCAGCAGTTTCGCTATAAATTGGATTTCTTAATTTTAAACGTTGTTCAATAAAATACGGACGCATGTCAAAAATTGCTTCTACTTTTTTGCTAATTTCTCCATCAGTCAAATTCACTTTAGAAGTTCCGTAAGTAACTACATTAATAGATGTAGGTTTTGCAACTCCAATAGCGTACGAAACTTGAACTAAAATTTCATCACACAAGCCGGCTGCAACAAGGTTTTTAGCAATATGACGTGTAGCATAAGCTGCAGAACGATCTACTTTACTTGGATCTTTTCCTGAAAATGCTCCACCACCGTGTGCGCCTTTTCCGCCATACGTATCAACAATAATTTTTCTTCCAGTTAATCCAGTATCTCCGTGAGGTCCACCGATTACAAATTTACCAGTCGGATTAATATGATAAGTAATTTGGTCATTAAATAAATGAGCATATTGAGGATATTTAGCTTTAATTCTAGGTATTAAAATAGAAACTAAATCAGATTTAATTTTTGCTAACATTTCTGCTTCAGGAGCAAAATCATCATGTTGAGTAGAAATAACGATAGCATCAATACGTTGCGGTTTGTTATCGTCAGAATATTCTAAAGTTACTTGCGATTTAGCATCAGGACGTAAGTAAGTAATTTCGTTATTTTCTCTTCTCAAATTTGCCAATTCAATCAACAAAGCATGAGATAAATCTAACGCCAAAGGCATGTAATTTTCTGTTTCGTTAGTTGCATAGCCAAACATCATTCCTTGATCTCCAGCACCTTGCTCTTCTTTGCTAGCTCTGTCAACACCTTGATTAATATCTGCAGATTGCTCGTGAATAGCAGAAAGAATACCACAAGAATTGGCTTCAAACATGTATTCACTTTTAGTATAACCAATTTTTTTGATTACATCTCTAGCAATTTGTTGTACATCAAGATAAGTATTAGATTTAACTTCACCAGCAAGAATTACTTGACCAGTGGTAACTAAAGTTTCACAAGCTACTTTAGATTCAGCATCAAAAGCCAAAAAATTATCAATCAATGCGTCGCTAATTTGATCAGCAACTTTGTCAGGATGTCCTTCACTTACTGACTCTGACGTAAATAAATATGCCATAATATAGTTTTTTAATCTGAATTTATTTCAGACTCTGTTAATATTAATTTTGAAGAAGTAAAAAAGAAAATTGCAAATAAGAGCTAAAGGAGAGTTTCTGCTTTAGCATTTTTTTATGAGGTTGCAATCAGTTCAAATTTTTCCTCCAATTATTTTGCAAATGTAGAAAAGTTTTTAGGTTAAAAAACATTTTTAGTTTTTTTTTAATATATTTGTTTTTAAATTAACTTTAAATCGTAAACTATGATGAAAAAATTACTCTTATCTTTCGCATTAATTCTAGTATCGATTACATCCAATGCACAAGTTATTGCATCTCAAGGATTTGACGATATTACAACTTTAAGTGGAGCAGGTTGGACTATACTAAATTTAAGTAGCCCAACAGGTTCAACTAGTTGGTTTCAGGGTTCTACACCTTTTGCAGCTTACAGTGGCGCAGCTACTTCTTACATTGGTGTTAATTATAATAGTACTGCTGGTACTGGTGTTATAAGTAATTGGTTGATAACTCCTTCACTTTCTCTGCAAAACGGAGATGTTATATCATTTTACACTAGAACAACCAATGTTGGTGCAAATTTATATCCTGATAGTCTAGAATTACGATTAAGTACCAATGGTGCTTTCTCATCTGATCCAAACAATGTAAGTAGTGTAGGTGATTATACTAACTTGGCAATTGCTGTAAATCCTGATTTACTTGATGATTATCCACACACTTGGACACTTTATTCTTACACCATTTCAGGATTAACTGGGCCAACTGATTGTAAAATAGCTTTTAGATATTATGTAACTGATGGTGGTCCATCAGGAAATAATTCTGACTATATTGGTATTGATAGTTTTTCAGTAAATAGACCACTAGCAAGTACTCAATCATTCTTTGCAAGTAACTTTTCAATTCAGCCAAATCCAGTTAATGATGTTTTCAATATAACAGCTAAAAATGGTATTTCGTTAGAAAAAGTTCAGGTTATGGACATCAACGGAAGAATTGTAAACGAAACTAGTATTTCTGGTTCAGAAACGGCTCAAATTAATATTTCTGACTTAACTGCCGGAGTATATTTTGTAAAAGTACAGTCTGATTTAGGAGTTGGAACTTCTAAAATCATAAAAAAATAAAAATAATTTATTTTTCCTTAAAGCCCATTTTCATTATGATAATGGGCTTTTTTATTTTCTTTTTTAGTTTAATCAAATGTTAAATTTTAAAAATTCATTTGGTCAATTCAAAAATTGTTCAGAAGTTTGCTCCATAAAATAAAAAGAAAAAATGAAATTAATGATTTGCAATATGTGTCGTATGATGTGGAAAAATCCGCAGAGATAACTATTGCATAATTTTAAATTTTTAAAATATATTCAATTAAACCTCTGCAAACCGCAGAGGTTTTTTTTATGCTGAATTTATTTCAGCATCTCATAAAAAAATCAAATTAATAAAAAGAATCTAAAACAAATTCAGATTAAATAAAAGTCAAAATGAAATTAATAGCAAAAAATATGATGATGTCTTGTATGATGATGCGCACAATGTGTTGCATGAGCATTTGCTATTACCAAATTTGGAAGACCTAAATAGTTTTAATAACTATTCTTAAAGTCCCTTTGGTAAGCCATCCAAAGGGACTTTTTTTTTACTCTGAATTTATATCAGAGTCTCAACAAAAATCTTAAAATCTTAATTCTAATATCTAAAATCAATTATCATGAGCACACAAAAATTCGCAACAAACGCATTGCACGCAGGACACGACGTTACTAAAAACGCAGGAACAAGAGCAGTTCCAATTTATCAAACAACTTCGTATGTATTCAATAATTCCGATCATGCAGCCAATCTCTTTGGTCTTGCTGAAGCTGGATTTATTTACACTCGATTAAACAATCCAACCAACGACATTCTAGAACAACGCCTAGCAAAATTAGAAGGCGGAATAGGTGCAGTTGTTACAGCTTCAGGAACTTCCGCAATTGCTACAACACTTTTGGTTTTGCTAAAAGCTGGTGATCACATTGTGGCTTCTAATAGCTTGTATGGCGGAACTTACAATTTGTTAAAAGTAACTTTGCCACGATTAGGAATCACAACTACATTTGTTGATCCATCAAATCCAGAAAATTTTACCCAAGCAGCACAAGAAAATACCAGAGCATTCTTCGCAGAAAGTTTAGGAAATCCCAAATTAGATGTTCTAGATTTGAAAGCTATTTCAACTCAAGCAAAAGCATTCAAAGTACCTTTCATAGTTGATAACACCGTTGCAACTCCTTATTTGTTAAATCCAATTGCGCATGGTGCAGATATTGTAATTCACTCTTTAACCAAATACATTACAGGAAACGGAACTTCACTTGGAGGCGCAATTATTGACGCTGGAAATTTTGATTGGAGTAACGGAAAGTTTCCTGAATTTACAGAGCCATCAGCAGGTTATCACGAATTAAAATACTACGAAGCATTAGGCGCAGCCTCATTTATTGCTAAAGTTCGAATTGAAGGATTGCGCGATTTTGGTGCAGCATTAAGTCCGTTTAACGCTTTTCAAACCATTCAGGGGTTGGAAACATTGGAAATCAGAATAAAAAAACATTCTGAAAATGCATTGGAATTAGCTAAATGGTTGCAATCTCAAGAAGAAGTGGCTTGGGTAAACTATCCAGGATTAGAAACTTCTAAATACAAACAACTTGCTGATCAATACCTGCCAAATGGAAAAAGTGGTATAGTAACTTTTGGATTACATGGCGGATTTGAAGCTGCTAAAAGAGTCGCTGACGGAACCAAATTATTTTCGCTTTTAGCAAATATTGGTGATACCAAATCATTGATAATTCATCCAGCAAGTACAACTCATCAACAATTGTCAGATGCGGAACAAGAAGCAACTGGCGTTACCAAAGACTTAATTCGTTTGTCTGTTGGTTTAGAAGACATTGATGACTTAAAAGCAGATTTGAAAGAAGTATTTCAAACTATAAAATCAATCCAAAAAGTATAAATAAATTGTTTGGTTTTTTTGTTGAAAACTGCCTTCAATTTTATTGTTGGAGGTAGTTTTAAAAAACTAAGAAATGAGTAATTATAAAAAGCAATATAAATTATTTTAATTTCTGCTAAACAGAATTTCAATAAATAAAAAAATGTTAGAAAAAATAGACTTATTTAATTTTGATTTAGAGAATGGAAAGTTAAAATCTTATATTCCGTTATTCTATCAAGTTTTTGGTCAACCAATAGGAAATTCGCCAGTGGTAGTTGTAAATCATGCCTTAACCGGAAACTCTAATGTTACTGGCAAAAACGGCTGGTGGAACGATTTAACTGGAGAAAATAAAACTATCGATACCAATTATTTTACTATAATCGCCTTTAATATTCCTGGAAATGGATTCGATAATGATTTTGAAAATCTAATCTCAAGTTATCAAGATTTTACAATTCGTGATATTGCCAGAATTTTTTGGGAAGGTTTATTTCATCTTGAAATTACAGACGTTTTTGCAATTATAGGCGGAAGCCTCGGTGGAGCAGTAGCATGGGAAATGGCTGCACTACAACCTAATAAAATTCAAAATTTGATTCCAATAGCGACCGATTGGAAAGCAACTGATTGGGTAATTGCAAATGTTTTAATTCAAGATCAGATTCTAAATAATTCTGATGATCCAATAGTTGATGCGCGATTACACGCAATGCTTTTGTATAGAACACCACAATCTATAAACCAACGATTTAATAGAGGTAAACAACAAAATCTATCCATTTTTCAAATCGAAAATTGGTTAATAAATCACGGTTTTAAGCTTAAAAATCGCTTTCAAGTAGCAGCATATAAATTAATGAACCATTTGCTTAAAACCAATGATATCACTCGTGATAGAAAAGATTTTTTATTGGTTGCAATAGAAATTAAAGCAGCAATTCATATAGTTTCGGTTGATACAGATTATTTTTTTATAGCCGATGAAAACCGCGAAACTTACAGTCAATTAAGGAAAGTAAAAGGAAATGTTTTCTATAATGAAATAAAATCCATTCACGGTCATGATGCTTTTTTAATAGAATTTGAACAATTATCTAAAATCTTAGAACCTATTTTTAACAAACATAAAAAACAAAGTTATGTCAACAACTAGAATAAATATAATCCTTTTCGGAATAGGAAATGTTGGAAGCACATTAATAAATCAAGTAATTGAAAGCCAGAAATTTTTTCTTGAAAAAAGAAATATCGATTTAAGATTTCCAGTAATTACAAACTCTACTTTAGCTTTTTTTGAAAATGATGGATTAAAGAATCAATGGGAAGCCAATTTTGCACAATCGGCAATTCCGTTTAAAATTGAAGATATTATTGATTATGTTCAAGAACAAAATTTAGAAAACCTAATCGCTGTTGATGCCACAGCAAGTTCCGAAATAATTAATAGTTATATTCCTTTAATCCAAAACGGATTTAATATTGTTGCTGCCAACAAAAAAGCCAATACATTACATTTTAATTTTTATAAAGAATTGAGAAAAAATCTCATACAATATGATAAGTTTTTCAATTACGAAACCAATGTTGGTGCAGGTCTGCCAGTAGTTCAAACAATAAATGATTTGCACTTTTCAGGCGAAAAAATCACTAAAATTCGCGGAGTTTTTTCTGGTTCGTTAAGTTATATTTTCAACAGATTTTCATCAGAAGAAACTACGTTTTCTAAAATTCTTCTCGATGCCGAAAAAATTGGCTTAACCGAACCTGATTCTCGCGAAGACTTATCAGGAAACGATGTAGCACGAAAATTATTAATTCTAGCACGAGAAATCGAACACGAATATGAATTGTCTGATGTAAAAATCGAATCGCTTTTACTACCAGAACTCAACGAATCTAATTCTAAAGCACAATATGCAATCAACAAACAATTATTTGATAAACCATTTCAAATTGCCAAAATCACACAATCTGACAATCATGCCTTACGATATGTTGGCGAGTTTGATGTAATTTCTAAAAAACTTGAAGTTAAATTAGTTTCTGTTCCCAAAAATTCTCCTTTAGGACAATTAAAAGGAGCCGATAATTTGATAGAAATATATACTAAATCTTATGGAGAAATTCCAATTGTCATTCAAGGCGCTGGCGCAGGAAAAGAAGTTACAGCCAGAGGAGTATTGACAGATATTCTGAAAATTTCAAGACAAATTATAGTAAAAGAAGCAATTTTTTAATAATTTCAATACCAGTATTAAATACTAAAACCTACATTACTATATCGTTGTAGGTTTTTATTTTTTTCAAAAACTTGCAAAATACAATTCTATGTTATTACTTTGCATCGTTCATAAATTTACTGATTGTTATCACGAAAGCACGAGGGAATAGACCCGATGAAAGCTTAGCAACCCTACAACTGTAGAAGGTGCTACATTCTAGTTTGAAATTTCAAACAAAGATAACCACGAGAATTCCTTCTCACTTTCCACGATAACATTTTACTAATTTTTTGAAGCTATTCCAGCTATCCGTTGCAAACGAAGTTCACTGAACTCCTATGTAAAAGATCGTGTAGTGAAGTAATCTTTTGTTTTTTTAAAGAAAAAAACAAAAGAATTTCCACTTCTATCTGGGCTAGGGCATTCGTGCAACCAATAATAATTAATTATTAAAACTTTGCGAACCTTGCAAAAAACCTTTGCGACTTTGCGGTAAAAAAGAATATGTCAACAATAAAACAAGCAATACAAGAAAGAATTCTAGTGCTAGACGGAGCAATGGGAACAATGCTACAACGCAACAATTTCTCTGAGGAAGATTTTCGTGGTGAACGTTTCAAAGATTTTCCACATCCGTTAAAAGGTAATAACGATTTACTTTCAATAACACAACCTGAAGCTGTAAAACAAGTACATCGTTTGTATTTTCAAGCTGGTGCTGATATTGTTGAAACCAACACATTCTCTGGAACCACAATCGGAATGGCAGATTACCATCTTGAAGATTTAGTTTATGAATTAAACTACGAATCAGCCAAAATAGCACGTGAAGTAGCCGATGAATTTACAGACAAACCAAGATTTGTAGCTGGTTCAATCGGACCAACAAACCGAACCGCATCAATGTCTCCAGATGTAAACGATCCAGGTTATAGAGCCGTAACTTTTGACGATTTACGAATTGCCTACAAACAACAAGTCGAAGCCCTAATTGATGGTGGTTGCGACGTTTTATTAGTAGAAACAATTTTCGATACATTAAACGCAAAAGCTGCACTTTTTGCCATTGAAGAAGTTAAAGAAGAACGAAATCTAGATATTCCAGTAATGGTTTCAGGAACAATTACTGATGCTTCTGGAAGAACACTTTCGGGTCAAACTGTAGAAGCATTTCTAATTTCTATTCAGCATATTGATTTGTTAAGTATTGGTTTCAATTGCGCACTTGGTGCCGATCAATTAAAACCTTATTTAAAGCGTTTAGCACACAACACACAATTAAATATTTCGGCACATCCAAATGCTGGTTTACCCAACGCTTTCGGGCAATATGACCAAACACCTGAAGAAATGCAGGTATTAATAAAAGAATATTTGCAAGATAATTTAATAAATATAATTGGTGGTTGTTGTGGTACAACTCCAGAACATATAAAAGCAATAGCAGAAGTTGCCGTAGAATTTAAACCTAGAAAAATAGAAACACAGATTCCACAAATTTCCACAAATTAAATCTGTGTTAATCTGTGAAATCTGTGTTCAAAAATATATATGTCAAGAAAAAATAAAATAAATTTACAACTCTCAGGTCTAGAACCGCTTTTCGTTACTGAAGAATCCATTTTCGTAAACGTAGGCGAACGCACCAACGTTACAGGTTCACGTAAATTCCTTCGATTAATAAAAGAAGAAAATTACAACGAAGCACTTTCAGTAGCAAGAGAACAAGTTGAAGGCGGTGCACAAATAATAGATGTCAATATGGACGAAGGAATGTTGGACGGCGTTTATGCCATGACCAAATTCCTAAATTTAATCGCTGCCGAACCAGATATTGCTAGAGTTCCAGTTATGATTGATTCTTCCAAATGGGAGATAATCGAAGCTGGATTAAAAGTTGTACAAGGAAAAGCAGTCGTAAATTCAATTTCATTAAAAGAAGGCGAAGCTACATTTATTCATCACGCCAAATTGGTGAAACGTTATGGAGCAGCAGTAATTGTTATGGCATTCGACGAAGATGGTCAAGCCGATACGTATGAAAGACGTATCGAGATTTGTAAAAGAAGTTACGACATTCTTGTTAATGTCGTTAAATTTCCTGCACAAGACATCATTTTTGATCCCAATATTTTTCCGGTTGCAACCGGAATGGACGAACATAAATTAAACGCATTAGATTTTTTTAGAGCTACCAAATGGATTCGTGAAAATCTTCCGTATGCTAATATTTCTGGTGGTGTTAGCAATGTTTCGTTCTCGTTTCGTGGTAATGATACCGTTCGTGAAGCGATGCATTCTGCATTTTTATACCACGCGATTCAAAACGGAATGACGATGGGAATTGTAAATCCGGAAATGCTTGAGATTTATGATGAAATTGATAAAACATTATTAGAACACGTTGAAGATGTTCTTTTAAATAGAAGAGAAGACGCAACCGAACGACTTCTAGATTTAGCAGAAACCTTTAAAGGTGATTATAAAGTAAATGAAAAAGCAATTGCCGAATGGAGAAATGGTTCAATTCAAGAACGATTAACCCATTCGTTAGTAAAAGGAATTGACGAATTTATAGAAATTGATGTTGAAGAGGCTAGATTAAATGCTGCAAAAGCCATAGAAGTTATCGAAATAAATTTAATGGACGGTATGAACGTTGTAGGAGATTTATTCGGAAGCGGAAAAATGTTTTTACCACAAGTTGTAAAATCGGCTCGAGTGATGAAAAAAGCAGTTGCGTATTTGTTACCTTTCATCGAAGCCGAAAAATCGGGTAAATCATCTTCGGCTGGAAAAGTATTAATGGCAACTGTAAAAGGCGATGTTCACGATATTGGAAAAAATATTGTTGCTGTTGTTTTGGGTTGTAATAATTTCGAAATCATTGACTTAGGAGTTATGGTGCCGCCAGAAAAAATTATTCAAGCTGCGATTGAACACAATGTTGATATCATTGGGTTGAGCGGATTAATCACACCTTCATTAGACGAAATGGTTTATCTCGCGAAGGAAATGGATAAACTAAACATCAAAATTCCGATAATGATTGGTGGCGCAACTACTTCACGAGCGCATACAGCTGTGAAAATTGCACCAGAATATAAAGAAACTGTAGTTCACGTAAACGATGCTTCGCGCGCTGTAACAGTTGCGAGTAATTTGCTTCAAGCAGAAACTAAAGGCAGTTATGTAAAAGCGATTCGGGAAGAATACGACAAACTTCGTGATGGTTATTTGAACAGAAGTCGTGATAAAAATTACCATACAATTGAGAGTGCTCGTAAGAATAAATTGCAATTAGATTGGGAAAATTTCGCACCAGTAAAACCCAATTTTATCGGAACAAAAACTATTTCAGTTGAATTAAATGAGTTGGTAGATTTTATAGATTGGACTCCATTTTTTAATTCGTGGCAATTGTTCGGGAAATATCCTGCAATTTTATCAGATGAAGTTGTGGGCGAACAAGCAACTAATTTATTTGCCGATGCACAAATAATGCTGAAACAAATTGTTTCTGAAAAATGGTTGGAAGCAAAAGGAGTTTTCGGAATTTTTCCAGCCAATACAATTAATGATGATGATATTTTAGTCGAAAGTCGAAAGTCGAAAGTCGAAAGTGAAAAATTAACAACTTTTCTAACTCTAAGACAACAATCTCAAAAAACAGCTGGCGCACCAAATATTGCTTTAGCTGATTTTATTGCTCCAAAAGATTCTGGAAAACAAGATTACATAGGTTGTTTTTGTGTAACAACAGGATTTGGTGTTGATGAAAAAGCAGCCGAATTTGAAAAAGATTTAGATGATTATAATTCGATAATGATTAAAGCATTGGCTGATAGATTTGCCGAAGCTTTCGCTGAATATTTGCATTTAAAAGTTCGTAAAGAAATTTGGGGCTATGCCTCAGACGAAAATTTATCAAACAGTGATTTGATTGCCGAAGAATACAAAGGAATTCGTCCTGCGCCAGGTTATCCTGCTTGTCCAGACCATTTAGAGAAACCAACAATTTTCAGTTTGTTAAACGTTGAAAAAGAAATAGGAGTAACCTTAACCGAAAGTATGGCAATGTGGCCGGCATCATCAGTTTCGGGATATTATTTTGGAAATCCAGAAAGTAAATATTTCGGACTCGGAAAAATTAAAGAAGATCAAGTAATAGATTATGCCAAACGTAGAGGAATTTCTACCGAAATGGCAACCAAATGGCTTTCGCCGAATATAGCAGATTAAAAAATTTGTTTAAAGTTTAAAGTTTCAGGTTGCTTAAAGAACTTGAAACTTGAAGCTTTAAACCTGAAACAAAAAAATAATGAAAGTAACGCAACACATAGAAAACGCCAACGGAAAACCTTTATTTTCGTTCGAAATTTTGCCGCCATTAAAAGGACAAAATATTCAATCGATTTTTGATAGTATTGATCCGTTGATGGAATTTAATCCGCCATTTATTGATGTAACGTATCATCGTGAAGAATACGAATTTAAGGAATTACCAAGCGGTTTATTGCAAAAGAAAATTGTAAAAAAACGACCTGGAACAGTTGGTATTTGTGCTGGAATTCAAAATAAATATTCGGTAGACGCAATTCCGCACATACTTTGTGGTGGCTTTACCAAAGAAGATACCGAGAATTTATTAATTGATTTAGATTTTCTTGGAATTGATAATTTGGTAGCGCTTCGAGGCGATGCTTTGAAAAATGAAACCTATTTCAAACCAGAAAAAGAAGGAAATGAATATGCTTCTGATTTGGTTTTACAAGTAAGTAATTTAAATAATGGAATTTATTTAGACGAAGATTTAAAAAATTCAGCAAAAACCAATTTTTGTATTGGAGTGGCAGGTTATCCTGAGAAACACATGGAAGCACCGAGTTTGGATAGTGACATTCATTTTTTGAAAGAAAAAATCAGAAATGGTGCAGAATATATAATTACACAAATGTTTTTCGATAATAAAAAATTCTTCGATTTTGTCGATAAATGTCGAACTGCTGGAATTACGGTTCCAATTATTCCGGGTTTAAAACCATTAGCTACCAAAAAACAGCTGAATTTAATTCCACATCGTTTTTCGTTAGAAATACCAGATGATTTAATTATGGCAGTTGTAAAAGCAAAAGATAACGACGATGTTAAACAAATTGGAATTGAGTGGTGTATACAACAAAGTAAAGAATTAGTCGCTGCAGGAATTCCAGTTTTACATTATTATTCTATGGGAAAAGCAGAGAATATTAAGGCAATTGCAAAAGAAGTTTTTTAATTTAGCACTGCACTTTACTTAGCATATAAAGAAATAAAGCTATTGGGAAAACAATAATTGACATCAAAAATAAGGTTAGTAATAAATAGCCTTTGGGTTTGTGTATAATTAATAGTACAACAGAAGTTATGTTTACTGAAAAAACAAATAATGCGAAAAAAGGAATTAAATTATCTTGATTGGTTGAGATTCCAATTAAAATGAGTAGCACTTCAATAACTAAGAATACTATAACATTCGATTTTAGATTTTTCATGGGTTATTTTTTCAAATATAATTCTATTTTTAATTTTCTATTTACAAACATTACAAAAAAAATCTCACCAATTATGATGAGATTTTTTTTGTAAATATCTGAAATTTTAATCACTTTATAATAAATAAATTCAGATTATAGGATTAACATTGCGTCACCATAAGAGTAGAATTTATAGCCTTCTTTAATGGCTTCATCATAAGCTTTACGCATTAAATCGTGGCCACAAAATGCTGAAATCATCATTAATAATGTTGATTTTGGTGTATGAAAATTTGTAATCATCGCATCGGCAATACTAAAATCATACGGTGGAAAAATGAATTTATTAGTCCAACCATCAAATGGATTTAATTGTCTAGCTGATGATACAGAACTTTCTATGGCACGCATTGAAGTAGTACCTACACAACATATTTTTTTCTTTTTTGCTTTGGCATTGTTTACAATATCGCAAGCTTCTTGTTTGATTTTTAATTCTTCCGAATCCATTTTGTGTTTAGATAAATCTTCTACTTCTACTGGATTGAAAGTTCCTAAACCAACGTGTAATGTTACTTCCGCAAATTGTACTCCTTTAATTTCTAATCTTTTTAATAGGTGTTTAGAAAAATGTAAACCAGCAGTTGGTGCTGCTACGGCGCCTTCTTCTTTAGCATAAATGGTTTGGTAACGGTCTGCATCTTCTGGAGTTACTTCTCTATTTATGTATTTTGGAATTGGAGTTTCTCCAAGTTCAGTAAGTTTTCTTCTAAATTCTTCATACGAACCGTCGTAAAGGAAACGTAATGTTCTACCACGAGAGGTTGTATTATCGATTACTTCAGCTACAAGTGAATCATCATCTCCAAAATATAGTTTGTTTCCAATTCTAATTTTACGAGCTGGATCAACCAAAACATCCCAAAGACGTTGTTCGGCATTTAGTTCACGAAGTAAGAAAACTTCGATTCTAGCTCCGGTTTTTTCTTTGTTTCCGAACATTCTAGCAGGAAAAACTTTGGTATTATTAAGAATCATTACATCGCCATCGCCGAAATAATTAATAACATCTTTGAACATTTTGTGTTCGATAGTTCCTTTTTTTCTGTCGATAACCATTAAACGTGATTCGTCGCGGTTTTCTGCTGGAAATTCAGCTAATAATTCGGTTGGAAGATTGAATTGAAAATGAGATAATTTCATTTAAAAAAGTTTAAAAGATTAAGAGTTTAAAAGTTTAAGAGTGTTTATCTTATTCCTTTAAAATTCAGTTTGCAAATATACGATTGTGAGATAGGCGATGTCAAGTGTTTTGAGGTTTATTTTTAGAAAAGGTTCGTAGGTATTGAGTTACTTAGGTTCAGAGTTTTATTAAGTTTCAGAAATTAGAAATCCTATTTTTTTTAAATCTTCCCAAAAAGTTGGATATGATTTAGAAACTACTTCAGCGTCTTCAATAAATAATGCTGTTTTTAAAGCTAATGGAGCAAAGGCCATTGCCATTCGGTGGTCTTGGTAAGTAGCAATTGAGATTGTTTCGTTGCCTGTAATTATTGATGGTTTTAAATGTAAAGAATTATTAGTTACAGAAATTTTGGCTCCTAATTTTGACAATTCTGTTTTCAATGCTTCAAGTCGGTCGGTTTCTTTTATTTTTAAGGTGTGCAATCCATATAAATCGCATCCAATTCCTAAACCAAAGCAAGTTACGGCTATGGTTTGAGCAATATCTGGAGAATTGTTTAACTCAAAATTTAAAGTTTCAAGTTTCAAGTTTGATGTTTTAGAAATTGTTATTGAATTGTTTTTATTGAAAATAGTTTCAACACCAAAAGAGTTGTAGATTTCTACTAAATCGGAATCGCCTTGTAGACTTTTTTGTTTGTAACTTGAAAGAGTAATTTGAGTTCCAATTTCGGATAATGCAATTATGGAATACCAATAAGATGCTGATGACCAATCGGATTCAATAGTTATTTTTTCAGATTGAAGCACCTCGACTGCGCTCGGCGTGACAGTAATTCTATTATTGATAAATGTAGTTTCTATGCCAATTTCGTTAAGCAAAGCCTGAGTCATTTTGATATAAGGAATTGAAGTAATTTCGCCCTCTAGAGTTAATTCAAGTCCGTTTTCGAGTTTTGGTGCTATCAATAAAAGTGCAGAAATGTATTGACTGCTAACATTTGCTGGAAGCGAAATTTTATTTTTGGTGATTTTTTTCCCTCTAATTTTTATTGGCGGAAAGCCATCATTTTCTTGATATGAAATTTCGGCTCCGAGTTGATTTAAAGCTTCAACTAGAATTTTAATTGGGCGTTCTTTCATTCGTGACGAACCGGTTAAAATAACTTCTTTTTCGTCTTGAATAGCAAAGAATGCAGTTAGAAATCGCATTGCAGTTCCGGCATGATGCACATCATAAAGTTGCGAGTTGGAAGTTGAAAGTTGGAAGTTTTCAATAGTACTTCTCATAACATCAGAATCATCAGAATTTGATGTGTTCTCTAACTTGATATTTGGATATAACGCTTTAAGCAATAACAATCTATTGGTTTCAGATTTACTTCCAGTTATTTGGAGTTGCGAGTTGTGAGTTGCGAGTTGCGAGTTTTTTAAAAGTAGATTCATTTTTTATTTTGTCATTTCGACGAAAGAGAAATCTCATTTAGTAAATAAAGTTATGTAATTTGCTTTGCAAGTTCGCTAATGCATGTTTCTCCCAAAAGATCAAAATGACATAACTGAAAATTTACTTTAATTTATCGTTATTTTGATGGCGGTCGTGGTCGCGATTTGTTTTTAAATCAAGTTTTTTGTCGAAAGCAGCTTGTAAGTCGATTCCAGTTTGATTAGCAAGACATAAAACTACGAAAACTACATCGGCTAGTTCTTCACCTAAATCTTTATTTTTATCAGATTCTTTTTCGGATTGTTCTCCGTATCGGCGTGCTATAATTCGTGCAACTTCACCAACTTCTTCGGTAAGTTGTGCCATATTGGTTAATTCGTTGAAGTAGCGAACTCCGTGGTTTTTTATCCAATTGTCTACTTCTAGTTGAGAATTTTTTAGGTTCATTTTATATTTTTTTTAAAACTATTTTTTCAGTTTGTTTTTCGATTACTTGTTTAAAAAAAGACTTTAAAATTTCGTAATAATCTGCTGGTACAATTGCTTGATTTATGCTAAAAGTTGCTGATACTTGAATTTTATTACCAGTATTGGCAACTAAATATTTAAAATTCCCAATGTTTTCAATAATATTTATATTAGCTTGAGTAGGAATTGATTCAACTATATATCCTTCTGGAACATCAATTAGAACGTTAAATCTTTTCGAGATAGGAAAGCTAAAATCTATTGGAAATTCTCTAGATTCTTGTTTAAATGGATTTTCAGTAGATGCAAGAAACAATAATGGCGAAAAATAAAGTTTATTTGCTACTATTTCACAACTTTTTTTATCAGAAAACGAATAGGATTCTATTATAGGTTTTCCTAAGTTTTGGCTATTCTCTCTTGTATACTCGTTTATAATGATATTTTGGGAAGTTTCTAATTGTTCAAGATAGCTTTCTTCTTTATTATAATTGTTTTTATCTCTAAAATTCCAAGCAAGATAATCGAAATATTGTTTTTTTAATTTCCCAACGATTGTACCATCTAGATTTAATGTATAACCAATATTTGTTACTTCGTTTGAGATTTGTTTTGGCATAAGGTCTACTTCTTCGGATGTTCCATCATTTCTAATCATTCGTCCTTTCCAATTTAAAACTCTTGTTGGAAGTATATTAGGAATTGAAAAATTATCTGTGGCATCAAGTAAAATAATACCTTCGGGTAATTCTATAGCACAGATAACATAGTTGAAAGCTGTAATTGAAGGGAAAAATGCAATTCCGTTAGATCTAGTCGATACTAAAACTGGGTTCGCTTTAAGTCCAGCATATCTCAGCATTGAAGTTAAAATTAAATTGATTTCTGCCACATTACCTACTTTATCCAAGTATGCTTTTCGTACTCCTGAATTGCAAAATAAACCGTAACTTTTGTTCCAACTTAATTTAGATTTTAAAAAATTAAAAATTACACTTATTTTTTCGTCTGATGTATTCAATCCTGAAATAACATTATCTATATCTTTGTCGAAATAACCTGTTTTGTCTAATTCTAAACTAAAATCACCCTCATCATATATTGTTTTTGTTACCGCTTTCCAATCAGTAGTAAAAGTTTTTAATGGCTTATTTGGATAGGCAATATAATTTAATTCGTTTGAAACGCAAGACATGTAATTGTTAATGTTATTTACATAGGCTTCGTCTTTCATAGCTGAAAGATTTTCAGAAATATAGTTTGTTTTTATTTCATCATATTCGAAATCGTCTTCTAAATAAGTGCTTTTTTGACCTTCTGCCATACCGTGGCCATTCTCTCTTAGCATGGTTGATAGATGTACTCTTTTTCTTTTCTTTTCAGTTGTTACTCTAGGAAATAAAAATCCTTTTTGATTAGAATTATAGACATAAAATTCAGGAATAACTGTAGTAAATTCTGAATATTCAACTGGTATTTGATATTGAAAATACCAATCTCGTAATTCTTGAAATCTTTTGGATCTTATAGTATATTGAAACTCTATTATTGAACCTACTTTTACATTAGGCATTACAAGTTTCTTTTTATTCCAGTATTTGTTAATATTTTCATCAAACTCGCTTTCTTTCTTAGCTTTAGTTTTTTCAATTTTTTCATTTACCAAATTATAAGTTATTGCTTCATCAAAGGTGACGGACTCTTTACTAGTACCACCAATGTAATATTCAACTATTTCATTAGCATAGTCATAACCTTCTTTTTTGTATATTTTAATTTTAGTTTTTACAACAGTTATCATTGTAAACCCATCATTATCATTGTATACATAATTAATATCACCTTTTTTAAAAAGTATCGCTGCGACAGCCGATGTATCGTTTTTATTAAATTTTTGTTTTAATTCATCGATTGTTACTTTTCCAAATTCATGTACTTGAGCATAATTATTATTGAAAAGTAGACTAAAAAAAATAATTGCAAAAGTGGTTTTGGTGTAGTTGTAATATTTTATCATTTTATATTTTTTTTAAAACTATTTTTTCAGTTTGTTTTTCGATCATTACTTTATAGAATTGCTTCAAGGCATTATAATGTTCAGCTGGAATTACAGATGTATTGGTTTCAAAATTTAACGAAATTGTAATTTTATTTTCTGTACTTGAAACTACAAAGTTAAAGGTTGCTTCTTTATTTTCAATCGATAATGAGACTGCTTTTGGCAAACTTTCAATTTTATATCCTTCGGGAATTGTAATAATTATTGAATATTTATCCTTAGATGGGTAAGAAAAATTAACCGGATATTGTCTGTTCTCTTGTTTGAATGGATTTTGATTTTTTGCAAAATGCAACATTGGCGAAAAGAACATTTTATCGCCAATAATTTCAACTGTGTTTTTATTTTTAAAGGTATAGTTTTCAATTATTGGTTCATAAACTTGTTTGTCATTTTTAAGTTCATAATTTTCTATTTCGAGTCCAGGATAAAGTTTTTCTCGTTTTTCTAAATAACTTTCTTTTGCCATTCCAGTATATTTATCTCTAAATTGAAGCGCTTCATAGTCTAAATATTGTTCTCTTACTTGACCAGATACTTCTCCGTCTTTACTTATTTCTGCTATTATGTTATTGCTGTACAATGAATTGTAATTGGGCATCAAATTAATTTCTAAAGAAGAACCATCTTTATTTATCAATCGACCAACAGTGTTTAAATCTCTTAATGCCAAGTTATTAATGGTGCAGTTCTTGTTGGTTGCATCTAAAAGATATTGTTTTCCATCTAGCATAACCGAAGAAATGACATAATTAAATTTAGACCGATTCGGAAAAAGTGCAACGCCGTTATCTCGAGTACTTATCAAAACAGGATTTGCATCTAAACCGCCCATTTTAAGCATTGCTGTAAGCATGAGGTTTATTTCGGCTACATTTCCGGTTGCTTCATTGTATGCAGTTTCAACTCCTTTTTTAGTGTAATAGCCATATTTGCCGTTCCAACTCATTTTACTTTTTACATATTCATAAATTGCTTTTAGTCGCTCTTCTTTTGCATCAATCTTTTCAATTAAATGTTTTAAATCATTTAAAAAATAATTCGTTTTATTTAATTCTCCACCAAAATCTGTTTCTTCATATATTGATTTTGCAACGCTTTCCCATGTTGTAGCAATTTGCTTCACTGGTACATTTGGATATTGAATAGTTTGAAGTTCGAGTTCAATTTTTCCATAATAATTGCTAATATTATTAACATAATCTTCTTCAATTAATGCTGGAACATCTGCTGCTTCATAAATTGTTTTTATTTGTTGATAAGTTAAATAATTTGTATGATGATATTCGTCTTCATATTCTCTTGAAGCATTTTCAATTTTATCATTTAATGCAACATCAATAAATCCAATTTTTATGGCTTTGTATAAATAAAATCCAGGAACTTCTGTCATGTATTGGGCATAGTCAACAGGAATTTTATATTGAAATTGAAAACTAGGTAATTCAGATAAGTTTTCTGATTTTAAATTGTATTTTAATTCTATAATTGATCCAACTTTTACATTTGGAAATGTTACTGTTTTAGTTTCCCAAAATTCATTTATTCGCTCTTTAAATTTACTTTCACTTGAAACTTTTTGCTTTACAATTTTACCATTTTCGAGGTTATATGTATAGGCTTTTAAAACGTTTACTTCTTCATTTTTAAGATTTTTAAATCCAACATAATACGGTATTTCATAATTTGCCCAATCTAAACCTTCTTTTTTGTATACCTTAATTTTAATTGTAAATTCAGTTTCAAGTGAAAAGCCATTTTTGTCTGAATAATTGAATTTAGTTTTTGCCTTTTTAAACAAGATGGCTGCCACAGCAGATGAATCTCTTGGATGTACTTTCTCTTCTAATTCTGATTTGGTTACTTTTTCTAACTCAAAATTTTGGCCAAAAACAGGAATCGCAAAAAGTAAGAAAGTGACTAAAACTATTTTTATTATATTCATAATTATTTTTTCTTCAAAACTATTTTTTCGTTTTCTTTTTCAATAACTACTTTAAAAAATTCTTTTAAAGTAAAATAATCTTCGGCAGGTATTATTGAAGTTGCAACATCTAAATTTACAGATAATTGAATTTGTGAATTGGTATTGGTTATAGCGTAATTAAAACTTCCATATTTGTTATCCATTGCTATAGAAATTGGTTTAGGAAGTGTTTCAACTTGATAACCATCTGGAATAGTGATGTTAAACATATATTTGTTTTTGAACGGAAAAGAAAAATCTATAGGATATTCACGTGTATCTTGTTTAAACGGATTTTCAGAATCTGCAAAGTAAAGCATTGGTGCAAAATACATTTTATCGCCTATTATTTCGGCTATATTTTCATTTTTTATGGTATATTTTTCTACCAACGATTCATCTAAGTTAGTGATTCCTGAAAGCTCATAATCACTAACTTCTAATCCTTTTTCTGCTTTTTCCATTTTTTCAATAATTACATCTTTAGCAAGACCCGAATTGTTCTCTCTAAATCGTAAAGCATTGTAATCTAAATGTTGTTCTCTAACTTTTCCTGTAAGAATACCAGAATTATCTATTGCAACTAATGCATTAACGACATCCATTGAAGAGGTTTTTGGCATTAGCTCGACCATTTCAGAAACACCATCATTTTTAATCATTCTGCCCAGCCAGTTTAAATCACGAGTTGGTAAAATTCCTGGTAATGAATATTTACTAGTTGCATCCATCAAAATTAAATTTCCGTTATCTAATACTGATGCAATTACGCTATTAAAGGCTGTTCTACTTGGATAAAGTGATATTCCGTTAGCTCGAGTACTTACCAAAACAGGATTTGCTTCAAGATTTGCAAAGCGCAACATTGATACTAACATTAAATTAATTTCAGCAACATTTCCAACTTTATCATCATAAGCTTTTTTAACGCCAACATCACACGTGTAACTAAAAAATTTATTCCAAGTCATTTTAGATTGTACAAATTTAAAAATAGTATTTATTTTTTCTTCTGTAGTTGTTAATCCTTGAAGCAAAGTTTTAACATCAGATTCATAGTAATTATTTTTATTTAATTGATTACCAAAATTTTCGTTTTCATAAAT
Source organism: Flavobacterium sp. SUN046 (assembly GCF_028867965.1). GTDB lineage: Bacteria > Bacteroidota > Bacteroidia > Flavobacteriales > Flavobacteriaceae > Flavobacterium. The sequence continues at coordinate 153,341 of NZ_JAPQNT010000005.1, read as the reverse complement.
CTTCTTTGCAACGTCTTCCCAAGTGGTTGAAAAAGACTCAAAAACTGCTTGTGGCATTTGTTTTCCAGATAATTCATGCTGTACACTTGTTCTATAATTATCAATATTATTTACAAATGATTCTTCTTTCATTGCAGGAATATTTTCTAATTTGTATGTAGTTCTTGAATCTGTGTAATTTACCAAGTCAATGTCATGAGTATAACCGCCAACTTTGCCTTTGGGTGCATTTCTCTCATCAAATCGCATAGTTTTTTGTAATTTATCTTTAATTTCAATTGGTACTAAAACTCCTTTTCTGTAAACGTTATAAAAATAATATTCTGGAATATCTGTAGTGTATTCTGAATAATTTACTGGAATTGTATTTTGGAATGTCCAATCGGGAAAAGTAGATATATAAGGCGATCTAATTGTATATTTATATTCAACAATTGAACCTTCTTTAACATTTGGTAACGTAATTTTTCTTTTAGACCAAAATTTATTTACTTTTTCAAAAAATTCTCCGTCGCTTTTAAGTTTTGTTTTTTCAATTTGATTATTTACAAGGTTGTACGTTATTGCTTTAGAAAAATCTACGACTTCATTCGAATTTCCACCAACATAAACAGAAACTTCTTTGTTAGCCCAATCATATCCTTCTTTTTTATATACTTTAATTTTAACTTCAACTTCGGTAATCAATGAAAAACCAACATCTTGCTTGAATTCAAAATAAGTTTTTCCTTTTTCAAATAATATTGCGGCAACAGCAGCGGAATCTTTTGGGAATACTTGTTCCTTAAGTTCATCAATTGTGACGTTTCCTAGTTCGTGCTTTTGAGCATAATTTTTGAAGTTTCCGATTAAAAGGAAAAGTACAATAAAAAAGATTTTTTTCATGGCATTTATTTTTTGGTTAAAACTATTTTTGAATTATCAGCTTTCGCAATTTGTTCTCTAAATTTTCTATAATTTTCATATTCTGACTTATCATAAATACCCTGGTTTATGATTAATGAGCGTTTGTATAGGATTTTATTAGGATTCAATATTGTAAGTTCAATTTTGTAAGTTCCAAATTTCTCTTTAATTTCTATGTTATCTGGTTTTGCATCTAAAGTATATCCTTGCGGCAGGTTAACTTCAATTTCATCTTCGTCATAGAATCCTCTTGAAATTTCAATCGGATTTTTTCGACTTCGGTAACGTTGCGGCACGTTAGAATTTTGATCGAAAACATTTATCGGAAGCATCATTGTTGCGCCGTTGAGATTTCCATAATTGGATGCATTTAATTTTAAATCTTCTGTAAACTCGACATTCTCTTTATCGTTATTGAATTTAATTTTTTCAAATTTCAAATTATTAACCCATGAAAAATAATCTTTATAATATTCATCGATTTTTTCTTTTGATTCAGTTTCTAGCTTGTATTTATTTGAATACTGAATTCCTTTAGATTTTATAATAACATTGCCTGAAAGATTGCCGTCTTGATCAATAGTATAATTTCCTTTGGAGATTTGTGAACTAATTTTTTCAATGTATTGATTGGTTTTTATTATTTCACCTTTGTCAGGTTTTATTAATAGCGCAAATCTATCATCTGTAAAAGTGCCTTGGTATCCAAAAGGTGTTGATTGACTTGTGCATTCTAGAAAAATCATTTTGTTGTCATTTGGAAGCGCCAAAATAACATGGTTTCCTTGCGTAGAAACAAAATCAGTTTCAAAATCTTTTTTGCTCCTATCGCCGTAAATTTCGGTATAGTACGATTCAACTCCTACTGTTTTTAGTAAAACGCGAGTATAATTAGTTAAAGCTTTACAATCGCCATAACCCAATCGATCAACATCTTTTGCTAACATTGGTTTCCAACCGCCAATACCCAATTGAATGCTTACATATCTTGTTTTATCTTGAACATATTTGTATATTATTTTAGCTTTTTTTAAAGGGTCAGTTTCAGATCCAACTAATGAATTTATTTTCGTTTTAGTTTCATCTGAAAGTTCTTCGGTATCAGATAATAAATTGGCATAGGTCCATTTACCATATTCTTCCCATGTTTTAGCATTTCCTTCAACACCTTCTAAATAAAATTTTTCTAAGCCAAATTTAACTAAAGGCAAAATCTTACTTGATGATGGAGAATAATCCTCAGGTTTTTCGGCCGCTATATCTTCAGCGGTAAATGTTATCAAATTGGGTTGCTCTTTTTTCTTTATGTTTCTTCCTTCAAAATTTATTTCTTTATATTTAAATCCTAAATCAGATGGAAAATGGATGTTGATTTCCGACTTTTGAACGCTCTCAAAATAATCGTCAATTGGCACCCAACTTGGAATAAAAGCTGTGTTTGAGCTTTTAGTTTCGCTTTCAAAAACAACTGTAAATGGGTAATCTGTTGGAGTGTAATCTAAAAATAAAATTCTTCCGTCAGTTAAAATTGAAAATCCATCAGCAATACTTTGATCTTTAAAATCACTTTTCTTGATTTTCTTAATTTCACGACCAAATGCATTGTAAATAATGGCTTGAATTGATGTTATTTTTTCAGATTTACTATAATATTCTTTAGCATCAACATTGCTTAATCCTTTAGAATTTAAAACCGTAATTACTTTTTTAGTTTTAATTTCAATTGCATTTTGAGATAAAATAGCGATATCGATAGACTGCAATCTAACAATGCTATTGGCGTTTTCTTTTAAATTATCAGGAATTAGAATACTTGAATATTCAAGATTTTGTGCAGTTACAGAAGTTGAAAAGAGCAAAAATAATATACCTACTACTAATAATTTTTTTCTCATGGCTTTGAATGTTTCATCAAAAATAAGTTTTTTTTTATTAAAATTATTATTTATTCTTTATTTTTTGTGTCAATAATTAGGGTAACTGGCCCGTTATTAACTAGTAAGACTTTCATGTCGGCTCCGAATTGTCCAGTCTGAACTTTTTTGCCAATAGCACTTTCCAACTCATTGATAAATTTTTCATACAAAGGAATTGCAATTTCGGGTTTTGCAGCTTTTATATAACTTGGACGATTGCCTTTTTTGGTTGCTGCGTGAAGTGTAAATTGAGAAACTACAATTATATCACCGTCAATATCTTTCACCGAAAGATTCATGACGTCATTTTCGTCGGCAAAAATTCTGAGATTGGCTATTTTAGATGTTAGCCAAATTATATCTTCTTGATTATCGGCTTCTTCTATTCCTATTAAAACTAATAATCCAGAATTAATTTCAGCAACTATTTTGTTATCAATTGTTACTGATGCTTGTGAAACTCTTTGGATTACTGCTTTCATTTTGAAGGTTTTAGACGCAATGAATCGTTGTTTTTAGTTTTTAGATGCGATGAATCGCTTCTCTACTTGTTTCTTGTTTCATCGCTTGCAATTCTATCATCGTTGTATATATCGGTTCGATAATGTTCATCGTCGCCTTCTAGAATTTTTAGGTAACTGTTGTATCTTGTCCACGAAATTTTATCTTCTTCTAATGCTTGTTTGATAGCGCATTTTGGTTCTTCTTTATGCAAACAATTATTGAATTTACATTGATCTTTCAATTTGAAAAATTCAGGAAAATAACCACTTATTTCTTCTTTTTCCATATCTACAATTCCGAAACCTTTGATTCCTGGTGTGTCGATAATTTTAGCGCCAAAAGACAAATCATACATTTCTGCAAAAGTCGTAGTGTGTTGCCCTTGCATGCTTTGTTCTGAAATCGTTTTGGTTTTTAAATGCAAACTTGGTTCTAAAGCATTAACTAAAGTTGATTTTCCAACACCTGAATGTCCCGAAAACATTGTGGTTTTATTTATCATGAGTTCTTTTAACTCTTCAATTCCTTTGCTTTCTTTTGCAGAAACTCGCAAACATTTATATCCAATTTCTTGATAAACGTGTTGCATGTATAATTGTTCGTCAAGAGTTACATCATCTAAAGTGTCAATTTTATTGAAAACTAAAACAGTTTCAATATGATAGGCTTCGGCTGTAACCAAAAATCTATCTATAAAATTAAAAGTGGTTGGCGGATTATTTACGGTTATTAAAAGAAATACACGATCAATATTGGAAGCAATAATGTGCATTTGATGTGATAAATTCACCGATTTTCGAACAATATAATTCATTCTGTCGTGAATGTTGTTTATAGTTCCTGTACGTGCATCGGAGTTTTCATCAATTTCATAATCTACAACATCACCAACTGCAATTGGGTTGGTACTTTTAATACCTTTAATACGGAATTTTCCTTTGATACGACATTCCATAAAATCGCCATCGCTTGATTTTACGGTATACCAACTTCCTGTAGATTTATAAACGATTCCTGTCATGTTGCAAATTTACAATTTTTGAGTTCAGATTTTTAATTTTAATAAATAAAAAAGACTGATTAAATAGGTAATCAGTCTTTTATTGTTGACTCTAAATAGTATCTTAATCTTGAAGAATCATTCTGCCAAGTTTATCTTTAGATTTTCTAGAAGCATAAATGATATATTCGTTGTCAGATTTTCTATTAAAAACTCCTGGACGTATTACTAATTCTTCTTTAACAACTTCTTCCGGATCTTTTCTGGTAATATTTCCTTTGTCATCAAATACAAAAAGTGTAGGTACTGCATTGTTGTAATTACCTAATGATTTAATTTTTTCAATGTCAGTTATACCTTTATTTTTTACATTATCATTAAATAGAATATTAAGTATACCATTTCTATAAATTGGAATTGCGCTTAAATATTCTGGACCTTTACCCATTACAGCCAGTGGAATTGACAAACCAACTGCAACATTAAAACTGCTACCACCACTTACTCCAAAAAGGTTAAACGATGCTACAGTAACTGTAGCAGATTGTTCTTTTGCAACTACATTGCTCCATTCTAAAGTGCCATCAGGCTTCAAACATGTTACAATCATTTCGTTAGTAACATAAGTTATGGGCTGAAGTCCAAGAGGTCCAATTCCTTGTTTTTGACCAACAATTATAAGTTGGTACTCAGAAATAACTATTAACCCACCATCCTTTTTTTCAATAATTGAATGTATGTTGTATAAAGGTTTTACATCTTTACCTTTTTTTGCCCTTCTTTCTCCAATTAATTTAACCTTAGTAGCATAATCAAACTCATTAAATTTTACATTCTCTGCAACATTTGTTGCTAAATTAATAGTCATGTTGTAAACGCCCTTAAGTTCTTTATTAGCTTTTCCGTTTTCACGAACACTTGAATAAAATCCTGTTAACTGAAGTGTGTTTTTAGCTGTTGCTAGCATTTTACAATTAATGATTTCCTCATCAACAACATCAATTTTTATAATTTCTTTTTTATAATTCATATCTTTTTTAAAAACATGAACTTCCACTTTCTCTACTTTTTCTTTTTTCTTTTTATCACGGTATCCTTCATTAACTACCAAAAAAATATCGTCTTTATAGTTTACATCAAAATCTGAAATTGTAAATTGATAGTCTTTTTTATTGTCATCATAAGATACTTTATCTTCAGTAGCAAAAGCAGTTTTTAAAGTTTCATCAAAAAATTTGATTTCATATTTCATGGCATCTTCTTTTTCAAAAAGCGCTGTGTGCATAACTAAAAGCATTCTATTGTCTGGAGAATTTCGCAAATAAAATCCGCCTTTATCCGAGCTATTTGCAACAGTAGATTCAAAAAGTGTAATGATGTTGTCGCTTAAAACGCCGCTTTCAGAGATTGGAATTCCCACTAATGTATATTTTTTTTCTTTTCGGTAATAAACACTGCCAATAGCATATAATTTATCATTCAATAATACGATTTCTTCAAATTCTAAATCTTTATCTTTTACTTCCGGAAAGACAATCTCATTATTAGAGATTTGTTTCAAAGCTTTAGAATCAAAAATTTTAAGGAAATAATTCGATTTTCCTTTTAAAACAAGAGTGTAGACTTTGTTATTGGCTTCTCCAATAATCTTGATGATTTTTCCTTTATCATCAGTTATTTCTTCACCATAAGTGATGTTAATTTTATCAATTTTATTTTGAGCCGAAATTGTATTGTAGCACAAAACAAAAAAGACAACGGCTATTAAGCTGTTCTTCATTGTAAAAATTTTTAGAGGTTATTTTTGGCAATGATACAAAAAAACCTACAAATAAATTTATAGGTTTTAGTTTATGTTAAAAAACAGATTAATTATCTATTTATTATTAAAAATTTTGTCTTGATGCGTAATACTTTCTTGGTGAATCGCTTTGAAAAATTGAATTATAAATTCTTCACTCAATCCTTTTTCGCCGCCATCATTTACCATACGCTCCAAAACTTCATTCCAACGTTTGTTTTGTAAAACAGCTACATTTTTTTCTTTCTTCAAGGCTCCAATATCTTCGGCAACTTTCATTCTTTTTCCGATTACGTCTAATAGTTTAGCATCGAATTCATCGATTTTTTCACGCAATTTTCCTAAACGGTTTTGGTAATCATCAGCAAGATCGGTTTCTTTTCTGATTCTTAAATCAATAAATATTTGTTTCAATTGATCTGGCGTAACTTGTTGTGCTGCATCGCTCCAAGCATTATCCGGGTCAATATGCGTTTCAATTATCATTCCGTCATAATTCAAATCGAGTGCTTCTTGAGTCACTTTAAAAATCATATTTCGGTTGCCAGTAATGTGTGACGGATCAATTATTAAAGGAATATCTGGAAATTTATTTTGAAAATCAATTGCAATTTGCCATTCAGGATTATTTCTATATTTGGTTTTTTCATAGGTTGAAAATCCTCTGTGAATAACTCCTAGTCTTTTGATTCCAGCATTGTGCAAACGTTCTACACCGCCAATCCAAAGCGCTAAATCTGGATTTACAGGATTTTTTACCAAAACTATTTTATCAGTATTTTGCAACGCATCTGCAATTTCTTGCACAGCAAATGGATTAACCGTTGTTCGCGCACCAATCCACAATACATCAATATCGTGTTCTAATGCTAATTTTACGTGTGCCGCAGTTGCTACTTCAGTTGCCATTAACAAACCTGTTTCGGCTTTCGCTTTTTGCAACCATTTTAATCCGATTGCTCCAACACCTTCAAATCCACCCGGACGAGTTCTTGGTTTCCAGATTCCAGCTCTGTAAATTGATACGTCAGAATTTTTCAATTCGTGTGCAATTTTCAATACTTGATCTTCAGTTTCTGCACTGCATGGTCCAGCAATTACTAGCGGATGTGTTAAATTAAAATCATCTAACCACGTTCTCATTTCTTTTTTATTTTCCATAGTTTTTATTTTTTTTGAGAAAATAGATTATAGAAAATAGACTTTTTTAAATAGCTATATTCTTTTCTCTTTTTTCTATGTTCTATTTTAAAATTTCTTTAATTCTATTCGTATTCTGCATCTCGTTAAAAACGGCTTCGTAATTATCGTTTTCAAGTAAATTCTTGAAATTGGTTAAATTCTGAATGTATTCTTCTAACGATTTTACGACTTGTTTTTTATTTTGTTTAAAAATTGGCGTCCACATGGCTGGCGAACTTTTGGCTAAACGAACCGTACTTTCAAATCCGGAACCAGCCATATCAAAAATATCTTGCTCGTCTTTTTCTTTTTCTATAACGGTTTTTCCGAGCATGAACGAGCTTATATGTGATAAATGCGACACATAAGCAATGTGTTTATCGTGCGATTTTGGATCCATATAACGAATTCGCATGCCGAGTTTTTTAAACAAATCCATTGCTTTTTCTTGCAATTTGAACGTTGTTTTTTCGACTTCGCAAATGATATTCGTTTTGTCTTCAAATAGATTTCTAATCGCGGCACTTGGTCCTGAAAATTCGGTTCCAGCAATTGGATGACACGCTAAAAAATTTCTCCTTTTTAGATGATTTTCGATGGCTTCACAAATTGGTAATTTGGTTGAACCAACATCAAAAACTAAGGTTTCTTCACCGATTTTATTTAAAATTTCTGGCAAAATTACTAAAGCTACATCAACTGGCACGGAAACAATCACTAAATCTGCGTTAATTAAATCAGTTTTGGTTGCTTTTTGGTCGATTATTCCGAGTTGTAAAGCTTCTTCTAAATGTTTTTCGTTGGCATCAATTCCGAAAATCGTGGCATCATCATAAATTGATTTTATGTCTAATGCTATTGAACCGCCAATTAATCCAATTCCTATTATAAATACGTTCATTTTTTTGTTTTTTATTTCAAACGCGATGATTTTTTTCTTTTTAGACGCGATGAATCGCGTCTCTACGTGAAACGGTTTATTGCATTAATAATATTTTCTTCTTTTACACATAATGAAAACCGAATATATCCTTCTCCATTGCTGCCAAAAATTGTTCCTGGCGTTATGAAAATATGCTTTTCATATAACAAATCATCAATGAATTCTTCCGATTGAATTCCTATTGGTAATTTTGCCCAAACGAACAATCCAACAGAATTTTTATCGAAAGTACAATTCATTTTTTCGGCTAATTCGAAAATCAAATTTCTTCTTTTGGTGTAGATTTCATTTTGACTTTCAAACCATTCTTTTCCTAATTTTAAGGCTTCAATCGCACCTTTTTGAATTCCGTAAAACATTCCTGAATCCATATTGCTTTTTACTTTTAAAATTGCATCAAGTAATGTTTTGTTTCCCACAACCATTCCGACACGCCAACCAGCCATATTGAATGTTTTACTTAATGAATTTAATTCTAATGCAAAGTCTTTTGAACCTTCAACTTGAAAAATCGATAACGGATTTTCATTTAAAACAAAGCTGTACGGATTGTCATTTACAATTAAAATGTTGTGCTTTTTCCCGAATGCAATTAGTCTTTCATACAATTCTAAAGTTCCATTTGTTCCTGTTGGCATGTGCGGATAATTAATCCACATTAATTTTACTTTTGATAAATCGGTAGCTTCTAATTTATCGAAATCAGGTTGCCAATTGGTTGCTTCATTCAAATCGTAATAAACTGCTTTCGCTTGAACCAATTCGGTCACCGATGCATAAGTTGGATAACCAGGATTCGGAATTAAAACTTCGTCGCCTTCATTTAAAAAAGCCATTGAAATATGCATAATTCCTTCTTTGCTTCCCATTAATGGTAGAATTTCTGAATTGAAATCGACTTCAACATCAAATTTATTTTTGTAAAAAGTAGCAATTCCTTTTCTCAAATCGGGCAAACCTTGATAACTTTGATATTCGTGCGCTTTTGCATCAAACATCGCGTTTTTAATGGCTTCAATTACAGATGAATGTGGCGCTAAATCTGGGCTTCCAATTCCCATATTGATGATTGGTTTTCCTTCAGATATAAGTTGGTTTACTTCTTTCAATTTTCTTGAGAAGTAGTATTCTTGAACGGTTTCTAGTCTTTTTGCTGTTTGTATCATTTTTTTACACGAATTGCACGAATTATCACGAAGTTGATTTTGAAAATGGTCTTCGACAAGCTCAGACTGACAATTGTTTTCAGAATTGATTTTTGTTATTGATTTTTGAAATTGTTATTGCTTTTTGTTCTTGTATTCTCCTAAGACCTTAAAATGATTCGTCATTATTTCTAAAATTTTGCATGCTTTTTCATAATGCTTGTATTTTTCAAAAACCACATCTACAAAGAATGAATATTGAAATGGTGTTTCAATAATTGGCATCGATTGGATTTTGGTTAAATTCAATTTGCAGTTTGTCATTACGTTTAAAACGGTTGCCAAACTTCCTGGTGTGTCGTCTAATTCAAATTTTATAGATGCTTTATTAATTTCCTCTTTATTCAAATTGACCTTTTCTTTACTGATAATAAAAAAACGTGTCATATTGTTGTTAACGGTTTGAATTTCTGGTGTGATGATTTCTAAATCGTACATTTCAGCAGCAACTTTACTTCCGATTGCAGCTATGTTTTTTAATTGATTTTGATGAATTCTTCTAGCAGTTTCGGCGGTATCTTTATCTTCAACTAATTTAATCTGCGGTTGGCTTTTCAAATAATCCATACATTGTAATAATGCCATTGGATGTGAATGTACTTCTTGAATTTCTTGCAAATTTTGACCTTTCAATACCATTAAATTCTGAACTATATCTAAATAATATTCACCAATAATATGTAAATTATTCTTGTCAATTAAAGCATAATTTGGAATAATTGAACCCGAAATAGAATTCTCAATTGCCATTACGGCTTGTTGTGAATCATTATTCAATAAACTATCAACTAACGCTTCAAACGACAAACATTCGTCAACCTGAACATTTTCTTGAAAATATTCTAATGCTACTTGATGGTGAAATGAACCTTTGATTCCTTGTATGGCTATTTTGTCTTTCATATTTTAAACACAGATTATACAAATTATCACAAATGCATTACTTTAAATAGGAGAATCCTAATTTTTAATTTTTGTCAAAAAAAAATCCCGATGCAAATCGGGATTGTATTTTTATAATTGTTCAAATTTTACTTTTTGACATATACCAATACTAATCCCTTTTTCTGTCCGAAGAAGAAATAAAAGAAATAGTTATAATATGTTGCAAAATTTGTTCTCATTGTTAATTTCTGTTTTGCTAAAGTAATTAAAAATGTTAAACCATTGCAAAAAACTTTAAAAAATTTGCGGAATCGTTTTCGTAAAATTCAAGATTACCTTTTTTCAACTCGTGATGGAGTATCAATTCCGTTAATAATACTTTCTGAACTAATAGCTATTGATTTAATAATTTCGGTCATGTTATCTAAATCTAGTGTTGAAATCTCATCACTTAATTGATGGTAATTTGCTTCAGAATCCATTTTGGAAGTAGAAATTGTGTGCGCTGGAACTCCAACAGCAGCCAATCTTGCATTATCTGAGCGGTAAAAAAGTTGTTCTGAAGGATATGGATCTGGATAAAAATTAAAATTAGTTCCTTTTAAATTCTTTTGTAAAATAGTTCCAAAATCTGATTTTTCATATCCAGTTATGTAAGCTGAGTTTTTATTCCATTTGCTTTCCGTTCCAATCATTTCGATATTAAACATGGCTACAACTTCTTCTGGATTTACACTTTTAGTAAAAAATCCTGAGCCGTATCCGCCAACTTCTTCACCTGTAAATGCGACAAAAATTATAGTGCGTTCATTTTGATTCAATTCTTTAAAATACTTTGCCAAAGCAATAACAGCAGTCGTTCCAGAAGCGTCATCATTGGCTCCGTTATAGATTTTATCACTATCATTACTTTCATCAATTCCTAAATGATCATAATGTGCCGAAAAAACTACATATTCATTAGGTTTGGATTTTCCTCTTAAAATTCCGATTACATTATTTGCCGATTTCCCTTTAGCTTTAAATTCTTGTCGATAATTTTTTAAATCTCCAAAATATTCAAGTCCGATTTTAGAGAATTCTTTTTCGATAAAAGTAGAGGCAGAATCGATTCCTGAAGAGAAAATTTGTCTTCCTTCCATTTTATCTGATGCAAGAATCGTTTCAATTCTTACAATTTCATCTTTTTGAATACTAGGTTTTATTTGCGCATTGGCTAAAAATCCGAAACCAAATAAAAGAATACAATACTTTTTCATAAATAAAAATTGAAGTGTTTATAATTATCAAATGTAAATATAGAATTAAATGACAATAAAAAAAGAATACTATTCTACTTAAAAAACAATAAATCAAAAATATTTCTGTTTACATTTGCTACAAATAACAAGTTATGTCGATAGAAGTTCAAAATATTTCAAAAAGTTATGGTGCTCAAAAAGCATTGGATAATGTTTCATTTTCAGTAAAAAAAGGTGAAATTGTAGGTTTCCTTGGTCCGAATGGTGCTGGAAAATCAACTTTGATGAAAATTTTGACTACTTATATTAATGCTGATGAAGGAAAAGCGTCTGTAAATGACAATGATGTAAATGAAAATCAAAAAGCGGTACAGCTTTCGGTTGGTTATTTAGCAGAGCACAATCCGTTGTATTTGGATTTATATGTTAGAGAATATTTAGAATTCAATGCTGATGTTTACAAAGTTTCAAAAGCTAGAATTGAGGAAGTTATTGAATTGACTGGATTAACTCCAGAAAGTCATAAAAAAATAGGACAATTATCTAAAGGTTACCGACAAAGAGTTGGCTTGGCGACTGCACTTTTACACAATCCTGATGTTCTAATTTTGGACGAACCAACAACTGGTTTAGACCCAAATCAATTGGTTGAAATTAGAAATGTGATTAAAAATGTTGGCAAAAACAAAACAGTTTTTCTTTCTACACATATTATGCAAGAAGTTGAAGCTATTTGTGACCGAGTAATTATCATCAACAACGGAAAAATTGTTACCGATAAAAAACTAGACAAATTAGTTTCTGAAATTAAAGAGCAAATTATAGAAGTTGAATTTGACAAAAAAATCAATCTTGAATTATTTTCAAAATTAACAGATTTGACTAATTATAAAAACACCCACAACAATGTTTGGGAATTGACTTTTGAAACAGAAAACGACATGCGTTCGGCGCTATTCGATTTTGCTCAAGAAAACGGATTGAAAACACTGCAACTGAATTTGAAAAACAAAAATTTGGAAACTATTTTTAGAGAAAAAACTTCTAAAAAGTAATCTAATTATAAATCACGTGTCCTTGATATAATTCTTGAACATCAACAATTGGCGGATTGTTTTTTAGAATTATGTTGCCAGTGCTTACCATTTTTCCGGTAATACTTTGAATTGGTTTTACTATCATATCGTTGGAACCGCGGTGATAAACTTTAATACTTTGGGCTGTTAAATTTTGCGCATCAATACGGCCATCGCCAGCATATAAATTAAGCAATGCCTCGCTGGTTGTTCCAGAAATAAAATATCTCGAAACATTATTGTTTTCTATAACTAATTGACTGTTATTTACATTAATATAGAAATCACCAGTTCCTGCGCCTTCTTCGCCATCGCCATCTTTATCTAGTGCAAAAATTCTTAAAATAGGATAGGTTAAAACTCCGTTAGAGCTAATATTACGTTCAGTTTTAGAATAAATTTCCTCTAGATTTGGAGTTGTAATATAAATTGTTGTTTGACCATAATCACGCAACCAATTGCATGTAGTGTTATCTTTAAAAACCAATTGATTTCCGTTTTGAGTCACTTCAATATTGTCAATTAAATTACTGCCAGTTTGAATTTCAACTTTATAATCAGCGCCTTGAGTAATAACTACTGCAATACCGCGATAGATTTTTATTTTAGAAAATGAGTTCACTGAAATGGTTCGTGTTACCATGTCGCCGGTACTTTCAAAGCATTCACTTGGCTTCTCACAAGAAGTCAGCACTACTAAAAAACTTAAAAACAAATAGATTTTTTTCATAATTTTATAATCTAACTCCAACTCCAAATTCTAATGCTTCTGCCAAAAATAAATGTGTTTTAACAGAAAAACTTGCGAATAATTTAGGCGAAATATGGTATTTGAATCCAACTCTATCATAAAGTGCTATATCATTCACAAACGGACGATACACATAATATCCAACCTGTGCTTCTAGTGAAACTTTATTTACAAACATTTCATAACCTACAAATACTCCAACTCGTTTAAAGTCGGTATTTGGATCAATATTTTTTTCTGGAAAAGCAACAGACTTATATTTGATATAATCTTTTAAAGAATTTGTCAAGAATAATTCGGTTCCTAATTGCAGCGAACTTTTTCGGTTGAAACGTTTGTCTGCAAAGAAACCAATGTGATAAAACTGATGTTGACCACTTCCAATTACAGTGCTTTCGTTTACGCCAGTTCTTAAAACAAAATTGTATTTTACCGATTCTTTAAAATCTTTTTTTAGTGCTATAGTATCTGTTTTTCTTATAGTTGATTTAGAGAAATCGTAATTCAAACCAACATTAAATAAAAACGAATTGACACCACTATTTGGGGATTTAATTCTTCCATTAGAGAAATGAGTAAATAAAAATCCGGCTTGAAAACCTACGTTATCAATAATGTGCTCTTTTTTATAGAACAATCCAATATTTGTGTTCGCCACTAAAGTAGAGCCAAATGCTTTATTTTTACTATTTTCAACTTTGTCATAAGGGTTTGTAGCATAGCCAATTCCTTGTGATAGTTTCAATTCTAAATTGCGTTTTAAAAAGTAGAAATTATATAAAATTCCTGCCGAATATATTTTTCCTAGAAATTCATTGTTGTAATTCTGATATTCTAAATAAAAACCATAATCCGGAAAATTAAAAGCCGAATGCCATTCATTAGCGCCATGAGTTTGTTTTAAAAAACTTATCATTACACCATTGGCATGACCTTGTAAATGATATAAATCGGTAGTATGTGGCAATACGTTTCCGCGTAAAAGTGAAACTTCCACAGCATTCGAATCTTTATTTTCTTGAGCAAAAATTACATTTGAAAATAAAAATATCAAAAAGTACAACTTCCTCATTCTAAAATTTTAAGTTGCACAAATATAACAGAATATTTTTAGGAGCAATTGTATTGGTCTTTTTTGTTAATTATTTTCCGATTTTCGATAAGCAACACAACTGATTTTATAAAAATTTGTCAAATTAGGACATAAAACATTGATTATTAGACTATAAGAGTTGTAGGATAATTGTACTTTACGAAAGTACTTTACAAAAGTCTTTTTCTTTTATCTATTCTATTTTTTCTCTATTTTTACAGCACAAACTAATTAAACAATGACATTTCAAAATACACTAGAATTTGCGCAACAATTAGACAATCAAGATGAACTAAAACAATACAGACAAGAGTTCATATTTCCACAACATAACGGACAAGATGTAATTTATTTCACAGGAAATTCACTTGGTTTACAGCCAAAATCAGCTAAAACTTTTGTTGATGAAGTTATGAACGATTGGGCAAGTCTTGCCGTAGAAGGTCATTTCTATTCCGAAAAACCTTGGTGGGATTACCACGAACGTTTTGCAGAGCCATTAAGCAAAATTGTGGGTGCAAAATCTTCAGAAGTAACTGTAATGAATACATTAACAGTGAATTTGCATTTACTTATGGTTTCATTTTACAGACCCACCAAATCAAGATATAAAATTATTTGTGAAGAAAAAGCATTTCCTTCAGACCAATATATGTTTCAATCACAAGTAAATCATCATGGCTATAAACCTGAAGATGCTATTGTTGAAATTAAAAGACGCGAAGGCGAACACAACATTCGTATTGAAGATATTTTAGCTAAGATTGAAGAAGTAGGTGATGAGTTAGCTTTAGTGTTATTTGGTGGCGTAAATTACTATACTGGACAAGTTTTCGATATGAAAACCATTACTGATGCTGGTCATAAAGTTGGAGCAAATGTAGGTTTTGATTTAGCACACGCTGCCGGAAATATAAAATTAGAATTACACGATTGGAATGTAGATTTCGCAGCATGGTGTTCTTATAAATATATGAATTCTGGACCAGGAAACGCATCAGGTTGTTTTGTTCATGAAAAACACCATCATTCAAACTTGCCAAGATTTGCAGGTTGGTGGGGTCACAATAAGGAAAGAAGATTTAAAATGGAGCCAAATTTTGATCCAGTTCACGGTGCCGATGGGTGGCAAATAAGTAATTTGTCAATATTGTCTCTCGCACCTTATTTAGCATCTGTTGAAATGTTTGCCCAAGTTGGAATGGAAAAACTAATTGCTAAAAGAAATCTAATTACAGCCTATTTAGAATTTATTTTACACGAGATAGATAGAGAAGTTAACAGTACATTTGAAGTTATTACACCTTCAAATCAAGAAGAAAGAGCCTGTCAATTATCAGTTTTTCTTCATGGAGAAGGCAGAAGTTTATTTGATTATTTAATGAAAAATGGAGTAATTACCGATTGGCGCGAACCTAATGTAATTCGTCTTGCGCCAGTGCCTTTGTATACAAGCTATACAGATATGTATAATTTTGGGCAGATTTTAAAACAAGGAATTTTGTCGCACAGATAAAAAATAAATTTTAATATCTAATTTTTATTCTTTTTATTTGTAAACAATTGATAGTTATTAAACTAAACCCACCAATATGAAATTAAGATTACAATTTGTATTATTTATAGCAATTATAGGTACTTTTTCTATTAAAGCTCAAGTTTCAGATAGAGAGCCAGCTGCAAGAAAATGGATTTTTGATCACTCTAAAGAACTCAATATTCAAACTTTTCATAATTTTAAATTAACTTTCGTCAGAAAAGGTTTAGCTGGAGAAACACTCCGTTTTCAACAAATGTTAAATGATGTTCCTGTTTATGATAATGAAATAGTTATAAACTTTGTTAATGGTAATGAAGTGGCATTTTCATCTAATAATTATGATGATTCGGTAGCAAATATTTCAACAATTCCAGCTATTTCTTTTAAAAAAGCAATTGCAGCGTCTAACGAACAATTAAATACCAAAAGCGGAAAAATAATTAATCAAAAATCGAAGTTAGTAATCTATAATGCAATTAAGCCAACTCGTTTAGCTTACAGAATTACAACTCAAATAGATAATAATCCTGGTGACTGGGAAGTATTTGTAGATGCTCAAAATGCAGAAATAATAAGTGCAAAAGATATTTCTATTTCTCATCATAAAAAAGATTTTAATAAGCTTACATCCAAAAAGAATACTTTAAGAAAAAAAGCGGCCATGCCAGTTAGTTACGTTCAAGGAACCGCTATGGTATTTGATCCAGATCCATTGTCAAAAGCACATGTTGCCTACGCAGGAAATTATGTTGATAATGGTGATCTAACTAATGCAGAACTTGATGCTGCTAGAACAGCAGTTGTTTTACCTCAAATTGATTTTACCTCGAGTGTTTATAGATTAAAAAGTCAATATGTAGATATTGCAGATTTTGAGACGCCTAATAAAGGTCTTTTTACACAAGCAACACCTGACTTTAGTTTTACAAGAGATAATGATGGTTTTGAGGCAGTTAACGCATTTTATCATCTAGATAAAAGTATGCGTTACATTAATTCAACATTAGGAGTAACTTGTGCTCCATCTTTAAATGGTGGAATATTTCAATTTGATCCTTCTGGATTAAATAATGCCGATAACTCTCATTATTTACCTTCAACCGAGCAAATTTCTTTTGGCGAAGGCTGTGTTGATGATGCTGAAGATGCTGATGTTATTTTGCATGAATTTGGTCACGGAATTCATGATTGGATTACAAACGGACACGCATCAAGTGCCACAGGTTTGGGAGAAGGAAACGGAGATTATTGGGCGGTTTCTTATAGCAGAAGTTTAAATCAATGGCTTTCGTCTGAAGCTGCTTACAATTGGGTTTTTAGTTGGGATGGTCATAATGATTGTTGGTCGGGTAGAGTTACTAACTATACTAGAACTTATCCTCAAAGTGGTTCAACTTATACAGAAATTCATACTTATGGTCAGATTTGGGCAACTGTGCTTATGAAAATTTATGATGTAATTGGAAGAGAAAAAACAGACAAAGCCTTTCTAGAAGGATTAGCTTTAACAGGTTCTAGCACAACTCAACCTCAAGCAGCTACTGCAGTTAGGCAAGCAGCAATAAATATGAATTACCCTTGTGCTGATGTTCAAACAATGACAACAAAGTTTAATGCTGCTGGTTATAATTTAGCTGCAGTTCCTTTGTCAATGGCAGTAATTGCTAATCAATCTGTTACTGCCGATTCTAATAACACTTATACATTGCCAAGTTATGCTACACTAGCAAATCCAATTTCGGCAAATTGTGCTGCAACTTTAACTCAATCACCAATTACTGGAACTATTTTAAATCCAGGTGTTTATACGATAACTATGATAGCAACTTTAGGAACAGCAACAGTTACTAGAACGTTTCAATTAACAGTTAGCCCAAATTTAGCGGTTGCTCAAAATGTAAAAGAAAATGTTGTAATTTATCCTAATCCTGCAAAAAATCAAATTACAATAAAAGGTGAATTTGATTCAAATGAAAACATCACAATTTACAATTTATTAGGTCAAAAAGTAATCGAAAGAAATTCAATTTCTAACGAAGAGAAAGTAGATGTTTCTAAACTTGAAGCCGGAGTTTATACAATTTATTTTACTGCTTCTAAAGCTTCTTTCAAATTTATAAAAGAATAATTTTATCAAAATAAAGTTTTAAAACCACAATCAATTACTAATTGTTGTGGTTTTTTTATGTAAAAAAACTTACTAAAAATGTAACATCTTTGTAACTTTGCAAAAAATATAATAAAATGACAAACGTACAAATTGGATTGGTACAAATGTCTTGTTCCAAAGACGTTGCTACAAATATTGAAAAAGCTAAAAAAGAAATAAGAAATGCTGCTGCTAAAGGCGCACAAATCATTTGTTTACAAGAGCTTTTTACTTCGTTGTACTTTTGTGATGTCGAAGATTATGATAATTTTCAATTGGCCGAGGCAATTCCTGGACCAACTACCAATATAATGAGTGAATTGGCAAAGGAATTAGGCGTTGTAATTATCGCATCTTTATTTGAAAAAAGAGCAGAAGGATTATATCACAATACCACAGCAGTTATCGATGCCGATGGAACTTATTTAGGTAAATATCGCAAAATGCACATTCCTGACGATCCTGCTTTTTATGAAAAATTTTATTTTACACCCGGAGATTTAGGTTATAAAGTGTTTCAAACTAAGTTTGCTAAAATTGGAGTGCTTATATGTTGGGATCAATGGTATCCAGAAGCATCAAGAATTACTGCTTTAATGGGTGCCGAAATTCTATTTTATCCAACGGCAATTGGTTGGGCAACAGATCAAGATGAGGAAACTAATAAAGATCAATATAATGCTTGGCAAACTATTCAACGTTCGCATGCAGTTGCCAACGGAGTTCCAGTAGTAAGCGTAAATAGAGTAGGTTATGAACAAGAAGGCGCAATGAAATTTTGGGGCGGAAGTTTTGTAACCAATGCTCAAGGAAAATTACTTTATTTAGGTTCTCATGATAATGAAGAAACTACAGTTACAAATTTAGATTTAAAAGAATCTAATTATTTTAGAATGCACTGGCCATTTTTACGAGATAGAAGAATAGATAGTTATCAGCCAATCACAAAAAGATTTATTGACGAAGAATAATTTGTATCATGCAAACACCCAAAGAATTAGGATTTTATTTTCCGGCTGAATTTAATCCACAAAGAGCATTGTGGCTTTCTTGGCCTCATAAAGAAGAATCATGGCCAGGAAAAATTGAAGAAATTTACAATTCCTACTGCGAATTTATTCTTCAAGTTGCCGCCCACCAAAAAGTGTGCATCAATGTTTTGGATAATGAAATGAAAGCTTTTGCGATTTTACAGATTTCATCGTGTAATTATGTTCAAAAGGTTTCAAATTTAGATTTTTTACTAAGTCAAATTTCTTTTTATATTCATCCAACAAACGATGCTTGGTGTCGCGATCATGGTCCAGCATTTTTATTAAATCATAATTCTAATGAAAAAGCAATTGTTGATTGGGGTTATAACGCATGGGGAAATAAATATCCGCCGTACGATTTAGATGATGTAATTCCGACACGAATTGGAAAAGAATTAGGATTGAAAGTTTTTCACCCAGAAATAGTCATGGAAGGCGGAAGTGTTGAATTTAATGGAAAAGGAACTTTGTTAACATCTAAAGCTTGTTTGTTAAACGAAAATAGAAACCCTCACTTGAATCAATCTCAAATTGAAAAATATTTAGAAGATTACTACGGAGTAAATCATATTTTATGGGTTAATGACGGAATTATTGGCGACGATACCGACGGTCATATTGATGATATTACAAGATTTGTAAATGAAGATACAGTTGTTACCGTAGTTGAAGAAAACAAAAAGGACGAAAATTACTCAATTCTTCAAGAAAATCTTCATTTGCTAAATAAAATGCGTTTAGAAAACGGAAAACAATTGAACATTATTGAATTACCAATGCCAAAACCTGTGATTTATGATGATCAGATTTTGCCTGCATCGTATGCTAATTTTTATATTTCAAATGAAAAAGTAATTGTTCCAACTTTTAGAGATTCTAAAAATGATGTTCGAGCATTAGACATACTGCAAGATTGTTTCAAATCTAGAAAAGTTGTCGGAATTGATTCTGTAGATATTATTTGGGGTTTAGGAAGTTTTCATTGCTTAAGTCAACAAGAGCCAGAAATAGTTTTTAAATCATAAACTAAAAAATTAATTAAAAAGACGAACATTATGGTTCGTCTTTTTTTTATATTTGAAAGAATAAATAGTTACTAATGAAAATACTTAAGAAATCAATTTTAATCCTTATACTATTAATTGCAATTTTAATTCTTGGTTTGTTTTTTTACACCAAATACAAAAAACCAACTTACGAAGGTGAAATTGAAATTAAAAACATCAGTAAAAACACAACTGTTTACTTTGATGATTTTGGCGTTCCACACATTTATGCAGATTCTCAAAAAGATGCCATGACGGTTTTAGGATATGTTCACGCTCAAGATAGATTGTGGCAAATGGAATTAATGCGTAGAATTGCACCCGGAAGATTATCGGAACTTTTTGGCACTAAAACATTAAAAAATGATCAATTTTTTGCTGGAATTGGAATTGATGAAAATTCTGAAAAAGCTATTGCCGAATTAGATAAAAATTCAGAAAGTTATAAATTGGCAACAGCTTATTTAGACGGAGTAAATCAGTTTATCGAAAACGGAAAAACACCTTTAGAATTTGATTTAGTAGGCGTTAAAAAAGAAAAATATACGCTAAAAGACGTTTATAATATCTTCGGATTTATGTCATTTAGTTTTGCGATGGCTCAAAAAACCGATCCGTTATTAACTGATATTCGCGATAAATTTGGAATGGATTATCTAAAAGATTTTGGTTTAGATGGTTCGCTAGCCAAAACACAATTGAAAAGCTACAAAGGTACATCCAATGATTATACTGAAATTTCCAAATCAATTGCTGGTTTGCTAGATAATTCTCCAATTCCGCCATTCATAGGAAGTAATAGCTGGGTAATTGGCTCGCAAAAAACAAAAAACGGAAAAGTTATTTTTGCAAACGATCCACACATAGGATTTTCGCAACCGTGTACTTGGTATGAAGCGCACATTACAACTCCAGATTATGAAATTTATGGTTATTATTTAGCCGGAACTCCATTTCCATTATTAGGTCATAATCACAACTATGCTTACGGATTGACAATGTTTGAAAACGACGATTTAGATTTGTTTCAAGAAGAAGAAAATCCACAAAACACGAGTCAATACAAAACAGTTGATGGCTACAAAAACTATACAATTCGAAAAAAAATCATTAAAGTAAAAGATAGTGCGTCAGTAACTTTAAATATAAAAGAATCCATTCACGGACCAATAATGAATGGTTTGCTGACTTCTATTTCGTCAAAGAAACCAATTGCAATGTCGTGGATTTATACGCAACAAAAAAATCAAATATTAGATGCGGTTTATTCGTTATCTCATTCCAAAAATATAAATGATTTTTACAATGGCATTTCCTTAATTTCAGCTCCGGGATTGAATATTATGTATGGCGATGCCAAAAATAATATTGCTTGGATAACATCAGGAAAATTATATAAATTAGATAAATCGGTCAATTCAAATTTCATTTTAAATGGTGCAAATGGCATTGATGATAAAAAAGAATTTCTACCTTTTTCAAAAAATCCTTCAGCTATAAATCCGAGTTGGAATTATGTGTATTCTTCCAATAATCAACCCGAAGCAATTGATGGCTATTTATATCCGGGATATTATTTGCCAGAAGATAGAGCCAAGAGAATCAAAGGTTTTTTAGAACCAAAAAACAATTGGACTTCAACTGATGTGCAAAAAATGATTGTCGATAATACGTCATCTGTCACACCAACTTTAATTCAAAATTGGATGAAAGTTATCGATGAGAAAAACTTAAATTCAAATGAAAAAACAGCATTGCAATCATTAAAAAAATGGAATGGTTCCAATAATAAAACGGATATTGCACCAACGATTTACAATAAATGGTTGTACTGCTATTTGAAAAATACTTTTCAAGACGAACTTGGGAAAGATGATTTCAGTGCCTTTTTAGGAACGCATATTATGAAGCAAACTATCGCTGGACAAAGTGTAAATGAATCATCGCTTTGGTGGGATAATGTTGCGACTAAAAACAAAAAAGAAACACGTTCAGAAATCTTAAATCAATCGTTTAAAGAGGCAATCACAGCTTTGGAAAAACAATTAGGAAACGAAGTTTCGGCTTGGACTTGGAACAAAGTACATACAGTTGAACACCAACATCCACTTGGGAAAGTTGAGGCATTAAGAGGGTATTTTAATGTCGGACCTTTTGAAGTTGACGGTGCAAATGAAGTAATTAATAATCTGCTATATTATTTATCAGATGATGGAATTTATAAAGTTACTGGCGGACCATCGACAAGAAGAATTATAGATTTTTCAGATGTTGAGAACAGTGTGAGTATTCTTCCAACTGGACAATCTGGCGTGCCTACAAGTCCACATTATGATGATCAAGCAACTATGTATGCACAAGGTAAATTCAGAAAAATGAAATTAAATAAAGAAGAGATTATTAAGACTTCAACTAAATTAGTTTTTGTTCCCAAAAAGTAACTTCTGTTTAAAAGAATAGATTGAATAAAAAAAATTAAATTTGCAAAACCGATTATAAAAATTTAATGCAAACGCCCAAAAAAATTGCCATTGTTGGCTCAGGATTAGTTGGAACTTTATTAGGAATTTATCTTAAAAGAAGAGGTCATACCGTTCATATTTATGACAGAAGTCCCGATATTAGAAAAATAAATTTCTCAGGTAGATCCATAAATCTTGTTTTGTCTGATCGTGGCGTAAAAGCTTTGAGCGACGTTGGTTTAGAAAAAGAAGTTTTGGGCATCGGAATTCCTGTTGAAAAACGAGCGATTCACGTTGGCGAAAACACAGTTAATGAACAATTTTATGGTAAAGATGGTGAGGTAATTTATTCGCTTTCTAGAGGTTTGTTGAACAAAAAAATGGTTGATTTAGCTGAAAAAGCTGGTGTTGAATTTTTCTTTGAGGAAAAAGTTTGGGATGTCGATTTAACCACTGCAACAATATCAATAGGCGATACAGAACGAGGTGAATGGGTTACTAAAGACTACGATTTAACCTTTGGTGCTGATGGCGCTTTTTCAAGAATTAGACACCGAATGCAGCGTCAAAGTATGTTTAATTATTCGCAAGAATTTTTAGAAATTGGTTACAAAGAATTGCACATTCCAGCTAATGCTGATGGTTCTCATAAATTAGATAAAAACTCACTACACATTTGGCCAAGAGGTAAATTCATGTTGATGGCATTAGCCAATTTAGACGGCACTTTTACATGTACTTTATTCATGCCTCACGATGGTGAAAACTCATTTGAGTCTTTAAAAACTAAAGAACAATTAATTGATTTTTTTGCAAAACACTTTCCAGATACTAAAGAAGTAATTCCGAATTTAGTTGAAGATTTCTTCAAAAATCCAACGAGTTATCTGGTAACTATGAAATGTTTTCCATGGACTTTTAGTGACAAAGTAGCTTTAATTGGTGATGCTTGTCATGCTATTGTTCCTTTTTACGGACACGGAATGAATGCAGGTTTTGAAGACATAACGGTGTTAGAACAAATGTTAGAGAAGTATGGTGATGATTGGGCTAACCTTTTAAATGAATATGAAAATTCCAGAAAACCCAATGCCGATGCTATTGCAGAACTTTCCTATAGAAATTTTATGGAAATGAGTGCCAAAACAGCCGATGTAAAATTCTTACTTCAAAAGAAAATTGAAAAATGGTTTTCCGACAAACATCCCGATAAATGGATGCCATTGTATAGCCGAGTAACGTTTAGTTTACAACCTTATTCAGAAGCATTAGCTATTGGTGATTTTCAAAATAAAATCATGGAAGAAGTAATGCAAATTCCAAATATTGAGGAAAAATGGAATAGTGTTGAGGTTGAAAACTTGATTTTAGACAATTTGAACTCTGAAATCTAAAATCTGCCGACTAATTTTCTTCTCGGTGTACTTTGTTAAAATCAAAAGCCGGTTTGCAAATCGCGATATATTCGCACGGTTCATCAAACGGATTGGAATATTGAACTCTTGTATTAGCTTCAATTTTAATAGATTGACCAGCTTTTAAAATCAGAATCTCACCTTCAATAATAAATTGCTTTTTACCTGAAATGATATAGGTGTATTCTTCAAATTCTGGAGTTTGAAATGGCTCGCTCCAACCTGGTGGTGCAATCATGTGTGCAATTGAAATTGCTGCGTTTCCAGTAGTTGGAATTCCGTGGTGTTCTTCAATAAGTTTTCCGTCGGTTGTTGGAACTACAAATGGAGCTTTTTGGATGAAATAGTTTTTCATAAATATTATTTTCTTTCTTGTTACTTCTTAAATATAAAATAAACAGCCAAAATCAAAAAACAAAAACCAATAGCATGATTCCATCTAAAAGTTTCATTTTTGAAAAACAATAAAGAGAATATCACAAAAATAACTAAAGTAATTACTTCTTGAATAACTTTCAGTTGCATTAATGAAAATGGTCCGCCATTACCTTCATAACCTATTTTATTGGCTGGAACTTGAAAACAATATTCAAACAATGCCAATCCCCAACTTATGAGTACAATTGTAATTAAGCCAGCGTTTTCAAACCATTTTAATTCTTTAAATTTCAAATGACCGTACCATGCCAAAGTCATGAATACATTTGATAAAATCAATAAACCTATAGTGATATAGCCTTTCATTTTCTATTTTCTAAACATTTTCATCAATATTCCAAAAGCACCACGAATAAAACTTGCACTTGTAACAACTTTCAATACCGATTTGCCAACAACACTAGCCGTACTTGGTTCTTTACTTTCTTGTTTTTCTTCTTCGGTTGGAGTTGCTTCTTCGGCTTGTTTATTAGCGTCTTCAATTTTTTTATTCAAAATTTCATAAGCGCTTTCACGGTCTAATTCTTCTGAATATTTTTTCACTAATTTAGAATTTGCATTAATTTCTGCAATCTCTGAATCTACCAAAATATCCATTCTACTTTCCGGCGCACGAAGCATTGTTGCTGCTAATGGCGTTGGAATTCCTTTTTCATTTAATGCGGTTACCAAAGCTTCACCAATTCCGAGCGAAGTTAAAATTTCATCGGTTTTGTAATAATCAGATGTCGGATAATTGTCAGCCGTTTGCTTTATTGCTTGTCTGTCATTAGCTGTAAAAGCTCGCAACGCATGTTGAATTTTCAAACCTAATTGAGCCAAAACACCTTTAGGAATATCCATCGGATTTTGTGTTACAAAGTAAACACCAACACCTTTAGAACGTATTAATTTTATGATAGTTTCAATCTGATCTAACAACACTTTGCTTGCTTCATCAAATATTAAATGCGCTTCATCAATAAAAATCACCAATTCTGGTTGCTCAACATCACCTTTTTCTGGCATTTGATGGTAAATTTCTGCCAATAAACTTAACATAAAAGTAGAGAACAGCATTGGTTTGTCTTGAATGTCAGTTAGTCTTAAAATATTTACGTAGCCTTTTCCGTTTTCGTCAATGCGCATTAAATCATCAATCTCGAAAGATTTTTCACCAAAAAAGAAATCACCGCCTTGTTGTTCTAAACCTATGATGTTTCTCAAAATAGTTCCAGTTGTAGCCGTTGAAATTTTTCCGTAATTCTCCGCAATCTCTTCTTTTCCTTCTTCAGTTATATAATTTAATACTTTTTTTATGTCTTTCAAATCCAAAATTGGCATTTTGTTATCGTCGCAATATTTGAATATTACTGACATAACTCCAGCTTGTACTTCATTCAAATTCAAAATTCTTGAAAATAAAACAGGTCCGAATTCTGAAACTGTTGCTCTCATTCTAACGCCGTCTTGTGTTGAAAGCGTCATCAATTCTACAGGAAATGCGCTAATAGCATAAGGAATGTTTATTTTAGAATGACGTTCAGTAATAAAAGGTTTTTCTTCTCCAGGTTTTGCAATACCTGAAAAATCACCTTTAATATCCATCATTAATACAGGGATTCCAAATGACGAAAGTTGCTCAGAAAGCACTTGAATAGTTTTGGTTTTTCCTGTTCCGGTTGCACCAGCAATTAATCCGTGACGGTTTAATGTTTTTAATGGAATTTTCACTTGAGTTTCACCTAAAGCTTCTCCATCGAGCATAGCTGCACCTAATAATATGCTTTCTCCTTTCGATGTAAATCCGTCATTTATAAATTGAATAAAGGTTTCTTTTGTGCTCATTATATTTTTAATTTGAATAAAATAAAAGTTAAACTACCGCAAGATAGTATTTTTTTGAATATTGATTTTATAAAAAAGAATGTTAAAAATAATCAATTTTACATTTTTTTCTTACCTTTTTTCAAGTATTGATATACTATTTTGTTTAACTTTACGTTTAAAGATATTAGGAGAAGCTTTTAATATACTAATTTATTGACGTTTAAAAAATTTGCAAAATTAACTAAATCGTTTTCGTAAATTTGAAATATATTAATATTGAAAAAAGTTTTTTTATTTGAACTAAAAAATTAAATTTGCTCCTATTCAAGTTTATTTACAACTAAAACTTATAAATTATTAAAAACTATTAAAATTTTAAAAAATGGCAAACGCAAAAAAAGAAAATGGGTCTAACGGAGGAGGAATGTTCTCTGGTATTGTAATCGTAGCATGTATTTTTGTTGGATTTCTAATTTGGAGATTTATCATGGGTGCTGGTTCAAATTTTGAAGGTGGAGTAAATACAGGTCATCCACTACCAGACAATTATTTAGCAATGGTTTACAAAGGTGGTCCAATCGTACCAGTATTATTAGGATGTCTTTTAATGGTAATTGTTTTTTCTGTTGAGCGTTTTATGGTTATTTCTAAAGCAGCTGGTAAAGATAACTTAGAAAAATTCATGAAAAAAGTGCAAAGTGATATCGCTTCAGGCAACATTGAAGAAGCTATCAATGCTTGTGACAAACAACAAGGATCTGTTGCAAACGCAATTAGAGCAGCGCTTGTTAAATATCAAGAAGTTAAAAAAGAAGGTTTCAACAGCGAAGAAGCTGCAGAAACAATTCACAAAGAAATCGAAGAGGCTACTTCTCTTGAAATGCCAATGTTAGAAAAACACATGACTATTATTTCTACATTAGTATCATTAGGTACTCTTGCAGGTTTGTTAGGAACAGTAACAGGTATGATTAAAGCGTTTGGTGCTTTAGCAACTGCAGGAACACCAGATCAAAGCGCACTGTCTAATAGTATTTCTGAAGCACTTATTAATACTGCAACTGGTATTTCTACTTCTGCATTAGCAATTATTATGTACAATTTCTTTACTTCTAAAATTGATACTTTGACTTATTCTATTGATGAAGCAGGTACTTCAATCGTTAATACATACAGAAGATTCAAAGGAAGTTTAAAATAATAGTATAGATTTCTATACAAAATAATTAAGTAAAAGAACCATTATGGCTAAAATAAAAACGTCTAAAAAAGCATCATCAATCGACATGACAGCAATGTGTGATGTAGCTTTCCTTTTGCTTACTTTCTTTATTTTGACGGCTACTGCTAAAGTGCCTGAACCAATAAATGTTGACACACCAAGTTCTACAGTGAAAAACAAAATCAATGAAAATGGATTAGTTACTATAACTGTAGGAAAAGGAGAAGGAAATGTATTTTTTGACATCAAAGGAAGAGAACTTCGTGAGAAAACTCTTGAGTTGATGGGTAATGAATACAAAGTTGCCTTTTCTGATGAAGAGAAAAAACAATTCGCTTTAATGGAAAGTTTTGGTGTTCCAATAGAAAGTCTAAGTGCAATAATTAAGATGAAGAGTTCAGAAAGAAATAAACCAGGTACTCAAACTGGCGTTCCATTCGACTCTATAAACCACCAATTGAAAGATTGGATTTACAAGGCGCGTCAAGCCAATATTGAAATTGGAAATGACAAAGAACTTAACTTCGCTATCAAAGGCGATTCTAAATTAGGATATCCAAAAATTAAAAAAATTATGGATATTTTACAAGACCAAGACATCAACACGTTTGATTTAGTTACAGGTCTAAGAGGTAAAGACTATTAATTTATAAAAAAAATAAAATGGCTGAATTAAATACCGGCGATGGCGGTGGCAAAAAAGGCAGCGGAAAGGTTAGAAGTAAAAAACAAAACTCTAAAGTAGATTTAACTGCAATGGTAGATTTGGCATTCCTTTTGATTACGTTCTTTATGTTGACCACTTCGTTATCTAAACCACAGTCTATGAATTTGGGCTTGCCTGATAAGAATGACACTCTTAAAGATGATACAAACATTAAAGTTGATCAGAAGAGAACAATGACTATCATGCTTGGTGCCGACAATAAAATCAAGTGGTTTCATGGATTGCTAGAGGCACCAGAACCAAATGGTAAACCAACAGATG
Source organism: Flavobacterium sp. SUN046 (assembly GCF_028867965.1). Taxonomy (GTDB): domain Bacteria; phylum Bacteroidota; class Bacteroidia; order Flavobacteriales; family Flavobacteriaceae; genus Flavobacterium. Next base: position 124,735 of record NZ_JAPQNT010000005.1, on the reverse strand, counting down.
CAGTTTATGGAAAAGATGGAATTCGTGTTGAAATCCTAAAAAGAGTAAAATCTGTTGCTGAATATTGTGCTGCTAAACCAAACAGTAAAAAAGGAGACGGTTTAATTGTAATTATTAAACCTACTAAAAAGTCAAACTATAAAAATTTAGTTGACATATTAGATGAAATGGCAATTTGTAACGTTCCGACTTATGCAATTGTTAATGATATTACACCCGAAGAAGCAAAATTAGTTGCAGTTCCTAACCCTTAATACTATAAACTATGAAATTAGACCTATTAAATAAACAGTGGTTAGACATTGTTTTTGAAGGACGTAACAAGAGTTATGGTGCTTATGAATTGCGTAAGAAAAACAACAACACTTCAATGGTTGCTTTTTTTATTGGAGCTTGTGTTTTTGCTTTAGCAGTAGCAACTCCTAAAATTGCCGAACTTATTGGTAATTCTGGAGCAGATGATTCTGCTAATTTGGATACTAAAATTACTACGGTAAAAATGCCTCCAAAAGAAAAACCAAAAGAAAACTTGCCACCACCACCGCCACCACCGCCAAAAGTGGATCAGGTTAAGGTTGTAAAACCGGTAGTTGCAAAAACTGAGGAAATTACTGAAGATCCACCGAAAAATAAAGAAGTTGAGAATAAAAAAATTGGTTCTGAAACTATTAAAGGTGATCCCGATGCTGATTTAAGATTAGAGCCACCTGGAGATGGACCTAAGCAAGCGGAAGTAGTTGAAGATACTAATGAGTTATTTAACTCTGCAGGTGTTGAGGTTAAACCAGAATTTCCTGGTGGATTACCAAAGTTCTACAACTTTATTAAAAATAACTATCAAGCTCCAGATGAGCCAGGATTGAAAGGTCAAGTATTTGTTTCTTTCGTTGTTGAAAAAGACGGAAGTTTAACAGATATTAAAGTGTTGAGAGATATTGGTTTTGGTACTGGTAAAGAAGCTATGAGAGTTTTGAACAAATGTCCAAAATGGACTCCAGCTGAACAAAACGGAAAAAAAGTAAGATGTTCTTACCAAATTCCAATCAAAATTGAAACTCCAGAAGAGTAATGAATTTGATTACATACTATAAGAAGAAATCGCTTAAAGAGCGATTTCTTCTATTTATAGGAATTTTGTTTTTTTTGATTTATTTAACACTTGGTGTTGTATTCTTGTTTTGGGAATCGTCACCATTTAATTTGCAACCAAAATATAGAATTGCATTTGGCGTTCTATTAATAGTTTATGCTATAACAAGGCTTTTGCGTTTTTATAATTCAAATAAAGAAGAATGAATAAATATATTAAAAATAGTATTTTCTTAATATTGGGTTTGATTTTGTTAGTTTTTTCTTGTAATAAAAAACAAAACAATTCAAGCAATGAGACAACAGTTTCAGAAACTAAAGCTAATGTATTAGTCGACGAAACTTTACTGCCAATTATTGAAGATCAATTGACAGTTTTTGAAAATTCAAGTACTGCTAAAATTACTCTAATTCCTGAATCAGAAAAAGAAAGTATAGTATCACTATTTGATAATAAAGCTGCTATTATTGTTCTTTCAAGAAAGTTGAATGAACAAGAAACTAATATTTTGGCGCAAAAGAAAATTGTTCCAAGAACAACCAAAATTGCGACTGATGCAGTAGCTTTTATAAAAAGTAAAACTTCAAATGACACTTTGGTAGCTTTAAAAGATGTAATCGACTTTGTTAAAGGAAAACAAAATGGTATAAAAGGATTAGTATTTGATAATCCTAATTCAAGTACTGTTCGTTACATTTGTGAATTAGCAGGAGTAAATAACTTACCTGAAAAAGGAATATTTTCGTTCAAAACTAATGATGAAGTTATAAAATATGTTTCAAAGAATGAAGATTTAATAGGTGTTGTTGGAATTAATTGGATGATACAGCCAAAATTAGAAATGCAACAATATATTAATTCAGTAAACATAATGAGTGTTAAAGGTACCGATAACGAATTCATTTACCCAAGTCAAGATGAAATTGGAATGAAAAAATATCCTTTGGCACGTGATTTGTATATTATAGATTGTCAAGGTTATCATGGACTTGGAAATAAGTTTGCATCATTTGTTGCAGGACAACGAGGACAAAGAATAATTTTGAAATCTGGATTATTACCCGTTAGAATGCCAGGACGCAATTTAATAACGAGAAAACAAATTTAAAAACGATAGTAAATAAAATTGTATTAAAATGAACACATTTAAAATTTTTAGTATTGCTTTTTTAACAGCTACTGCTGTTGGTCAAGCACAAGACATTGAGCAAGCTAAAAAAGCGGTCGATGCAGAACAGTTTGAAAAAGCAAAAACTATGCTTAAAAGTATAGTACAAGCTAAACCAGAAAATGGTAAAGCAACTTTCTTGTTGGGTAATATCTATTTAAAACAAAATTTAGAAGATTCAGCAAAAATATTTTTCCAAAAAGGATTATCAGCACCAGATGGCGGAAAATTCAATAATATTGGTTTGGGTCAAATTGATCTAGAAAATGGGAATACTGCTGCAGCTCAAGCAAAGTTTGATGCAGTTATGAAAGATTTAAAAAAGAAAGATATTGAGGAATACCAATATATTGCTCAAGCATATATCAACGCATCTAAGCCTGATTATAAAGCAGCAATTAATTTATTAAATAAAGCTAAATTAATTAATCCAAATGATGCTACAACTAAGTTAATTCTTGGCGATGCTTTTTATGGTGATAAAAATCAAAATGAAGCTTATTCGTCTTACCGCGATGCTTATGCAACAGACAACTCTTTAATTAGAGCTAAAATGCAATTAGGTGTTTTGTTAAAAGGTGCTAAAGCATATACAGAAGCAATAAAAGCTTATGATGAAGTGGTTAGTTTAAATCCAAATTATGGTCCAGTTTACAGAGAATTAGCAGAGACTTATTACTATTGGGCTAATAATAAACCGTCAACTTATACTGAAAATATTGCCAAATCGTTAACCAATTACGAAAAGTACATGAGTTTAACTGATTATTCGTTGCCTTCTCGTATGCGTCATGCTGACTTTTTAATCTTAGCTAAAGATTATAAATCTCTTGAAGTAGAAGCTAATGAAATGAAAAAATTAGATAAAGTAAATCCGAGAATCTTACGTTATTTAGGATATTCAGCTTACGAAAACGGAAATATTGATGGCGCTATCACTGCTTTAAATGAATATATTGCTAAAGGAACTAAAATTATTGCTGGTGATTATTACTATTTAGGGCTTGCAAAAGTTGCCAAATCAGTAGGTGCAGATGGTAAAACTGTCGATGCAGCTCTATTAAGTGAAGGAACGACTTTAATTAAAAAATCTGTAGAACAAGAACCAACATTGGCAAATGCACTTAATGAAGTTGGTAAAAAATATTACGGAATGAAATTATATGGCGTAGCCGCAAATGTTTTTGAAGCCGCTATAATGAATCCAAATTCTAAGAATTTTAACGAAGATAATATTTATTATGGATTGTGTGTTTATACTACAAATAGAGGTAAAGATGCTAAGACTATTGATAAAGTAGCACTACAAAATGCGGATAAAGCAATGGACGCAGTAATAGTTGCAACACCAACTTATCAAGATGCATATTTGTACAAAGCTCGTATCAATAATACGTTAGAAAATAATGAAGTAATGGCTAAATCATACCAATTATATCTAGATGTATTAAATACTAAAGGTCCTGAAGAAGTTACTAAAGCCAAATCTAAAGTAACAGAATCATATAATAATATGGCTTCGTTCTATGCAAGTACTGATAAATTGAAAGCTAAAGAATTGTTAAACAAAACTTTAGAAATTGATCCAGCTAATAATTATGCAATTGAGACATTGAAAGTCTTAAAATGAAGTGCAGACCCAACAACACCTGCAACAACTTCAACTTCAACAACACCAGCGCCAAAAGCTAAAGTGGTAAAGAAGAAAAAGAAAAAATAAAATTTAAATCGTCTAAGAAATTAGGCGATTTTTTTTTAGACAAATGTTAAAGTTTGTAAGAAATTTTATCGTTTAATAATAAATATAGTAATTCGCTGTTATTATTGAATTCAATAACCAAATCTGATTTTATGCCAAAATTCTATTATGCTCTATTTGCATTATTTCTTTGTTCTTTTTCTTATGCTCAAACTTTTAATTTTAAAGGAAAAGTACTCGACGAAAAAACCAATTTACCGATCGAATCTGCAACAGTTTACCTATCTAACGTTAAAGATTCAACCGTAATTGATTACACGATTACCGATAAATTCGGAAAATTTAATTTCAAGATTAAGAAACTTGATAAGCCTGTTTATCTAAAAGTTTCATTTGTCACTTACACAGATTACAAAGAAGAACTTAAAGCAATTGAAGCCGATAAAGATTTTGGAACTATAATTCTTAAAGAAGCAGTAAATAATCTTAATGAAGTTGTGGTTAAAGGTCAAGCGCCACCAATCAGAATCAAAAAAGACACTTTAGAATTTAATGTTTCTTCCTTCAAAGTACGTCCTGATGCAAACGTAGAAACGTTGTTGAAACAATTGCCAGGAGTAGAAATTGATGCCGATGGTAAAATTACAGTAAACGGAAAAGAAGTAAATCAAATTCTGGTTAACGGAAAGCCATTTTTCGATAAAGATGGTAAAGTAGCTTTGCAAAATTTGCCTTCAGATATTATTAATAAAGTCCAGGTTACAGACACTAAAACAAAGAAAGAAGAGAAAACAGGAGCAGCCGCAAGTTCCAATTCAGCAAGTATCAATTTGACAATTGACGAAAAGAAAAATAAAGGTTTCTTTGGTAAGTTCATGGCTGGAAAAGGGTCCGATAAGCGGTATGAAAGCAGCACTTTACTGAATTATTTCAAGAATAAAACAAAAGTTAGTGTCTTAGCTTCTTCAAATAATATAAATTCTATTGGATTTTCCATGGATGAAGTCTTTGACAATATGGGTGGCGGACGAAATAGTAATATTTGGATGCAAGATAACGGTACTTTTTCAATAAATGGAAGACGTTACGGAAGCGGAAGCGGAATAACAAAATCCAATATGGTTGGTATTAATTACTCTGATGAATGGACAAAGAACACCGAAACATCATTAAGTTATTTTTATTCAGATGCGAATACCAAAAATACTAACAGAACTAGTTTGATTAACTTTTTACCTTCTGGTAATTTCACGACTAATTCTAATTCTTCTTCAATTGAAAATAGATTTACTCATAATGCGTCCTCAGTTTTTGAATTTAAAATTGATTCTACAATGTCGATTGTATTAGAACCAAATTTCACAAAATCCAATACCAAAAACGGAAATTTATCTTCTCAATCATCATTTGACGCTACAAATGCATTATTGAACGAAAGTACTGCGGATAATTCATCTGAAAATGAAAGCAATAATTTTACAAATACTTTATCGTTTACAAAATCATTTAAAAAGAAAGGTAAATATGTTAGTTTAGTTTTTGAAAATGAAAACGGAACCACAACCGATAAAAATTACGTAAAATCTAAAACGATTTTCTATCAAGGGTCAATTCCAGATGATGATCGAAATCAGTTCAATAATTCCAAAAATTTGAGTGCTAATTACAGAACCGAATTTGAATTTACGCAACCAATAACCGATTCGCTTCAAGTTAAACTTGGACTAGAATATAAACATAACAAAAATAATAACAATCGAAATTCATTCGACTTTGACGCAACAACTCAAGAGTATTCGTCGGTAAATAATTTATTGACAAATGAATTTAATTCTGTCGAAAGAACTTTTGCGCCCAATACAGGATTAGTTTTTACAAGAAACAAATTCAATATCGATTTGAATATGGGAACAACCATTATTAATTTTAATAACGATGCAACTTATTTGAATGTTAATTCAGGTTTGAATAAAAATTATGTAATTCCGAGTCTGAGAGCTTATGGTGGTTACCGATTTAGTAAGTCGAAAAATATTTGGTTCAACTATAATTACAATTATGATTTGCCATCTGCCAAGCAACTTTTGCCAATGGAAGATTTAGCAAATCCGTTGAATACTTATGTTGGTAATCCAAATTTAGATTTAAATAAATACCATAATTTCTATTTTTCTTATCGAAATTTCGATTACGCAACTCGTTCAGGATATGGGACTTATATGGGTGGAAATTTTTATAATAATCAAGTGGTTTCATCAGTTTCGTATGATGCAAATAGAAAACGAACTACAACTTATGACAATGTAGCTGGAACTTATACTTCATGGTTTGGAGTATATTGGAATAAATCATTTAAGAAAGACGCTAACAAATATCGATTTGAGTTGAGAGCCAACAATAACTTCGGACTTTCGAAAGGTTTTACCGATAATCAATTGTATAGTGCTAAAACGTATAGTTTTTCACCAAGAGCTAGTTTTAGTTATGATTATGGCGAACTTTTAACTATAAATCCATCTTACAATTATTCTTACAATACAACAAGTTATACCAATTATGTTGTAGATAAAGCATCTAATTTTACGCATAAATTCAACTTACAAGTAACTAGTTATTGGCCTAAAAATTGGACTTTTGGAAATGACTTTGGATACAACTATAATTCTAATATAGCTGACGGATTTAAAAAGGATTTCTACTTATGGAACACAAGTTTGTCGTACAGCTTTTTCGAAAAGAAATTAATGGCAAAAGTAAAAGTCTATGATTTGTTAAATCAAAATCAAAGTGCGACACGAACCATCAGTGCAACCTCAATTAGAGATGAAGAAAATACAGTTTTAAAACGGTACGTAATGTTCTCATTAACTTATAAAATCGAAAAATTTGCAGGTAAAGAAAAGAAATCTGGAAATCGATTCATGTGGTAAAAAGGAAATGCCTTCAATAATTAAATTGAAGGCATTTTTTTATACTAAGATTTACAAATGTAGTTTTCCACTAAAATCTAAAATCTAAAATCTAAAATCTAAAATCTGTAATCTATAATCTACCAACCACCACTAGCACCACCGCCAGAAAATCCACCACCGCCAAATCCGCCACCGAATCCGCCGCCACCAGAAGAACCACCAAATCCGCCACCAGAAGAACTTCCAAATCCACCACCGCCACTTCGTCCCATATTACTTAGGATTATCATGTCTAATAAACTTGGTCCATTTCCACCTCCAATTCCACTACCGTTTCCTTTGTTTCTTGAAATTAAGACTATTATTATAATAAATATTACTACGAAAACTCCAAATGGTATTCCGTCATTTTGATTGTCTTCTTTTCGTGTGCCTTTGTATTTTCCTTTTACTACCTCAATTATTGCATCGGCGCCTTTATCCAAACCATTGTAATAACTACCAGCCTTAAATTCTGGAACAATTACATCTCTTATGATTTCTCCACAAGTTGCAGCAATTAATCTGTCTTCAAGTCCATAACCAGGTCTGATACTTAATTTTCTATCGTTTTTAGCAACCAAAATCATGACACCATTATCTTCTTTGGCTTGACCAATTCCCCATTTTTGAGCCCAATTGGTTGACAAAACATCAATACTTTCGTTTTTTAAATCATCAATAGTTACAACTACAATTTGAGTTGATGTCGAATCAGAATAACGTACTAACTTTTCTTCTAATTGTGATTTTTCAGATGCACTTAAAAGATTGGCATAATCGTAAACAGAAGTTTGAAAACTAGGTTTCTCAGGAATTGTATATTGAGAAAAACCTAATTGAAAATTGAAAAACAACAACAATAACAGTAGGATAGGAGTATTTTTTTGTACAATATTTTTCATTTATCCTACAGATATTTCGTTAGATAATTCATCAGTATCATCATCTTGGTATGGAAAATGATGTTTTAATTGCTCACCAGCTTTTAAAATTCCATCGACAAGACCTTGCTTAAAGTCGCCGTTTTTAAAGTGATTGGCAATTACATCTTTAGTAGTATTCCAAAAATTATCTGCAACTTTTTCGTTTATTCCTTTATCGCCACAAATGACAAATTGTTTGTCTTTTACAGCAACATAAAGTAAGACACCGTTGGAATCTTTGGTTTTATGCATTTCAAGAAGATTAAAAACTTCCACAGCACGCTCAAATGGTGCCATGGAAGTTGTTTTTTCTAGATGAACTCTAATCTCACCAGAAGTATTTTGCTCGGCCACACGAATGGCTTCAACAATTTCTTGTTCCTCTGTTTTAGATAAAAAATCTTCTACTTTAGACATTGTTATTTTGCTTCTTTTTTATCAAAGTTGAATTCTACATCTGGAGCTTTTTCTGCACCTGCAACCGATTTGAAATAGGGTTTTTCTTTAAATCCAAAAACACCAGCAAACAAACTATTTGGGAACGTTTTGATGTGCGAGTTATAAGGTTTTACAGCTTCATTGAAACGAGTTCTAGCTGTCAAAATTTGATTTTCAGTACTAGTCAATTCATCTTGAAGCTTTAAAAATCCTTGATTGGCCTGTAAACTTGGATAGCTTTCAACAGTAACCAATAATCTTGAAAGTGCACTTTGATTTTGCGTGAATTTTTCTAATTGTTCTGGAGTAACATTGCTAGGATCAATAACTGTTTTTGTTGCATTTGCTCTAGCCTGAATTACAGCTTCCAAAGTTCCTTTTTCGTATTCAGCAGCACCTTGAACGGTTTTCACTAAATTAACAATCAAATCATTTCTTCTTTGGTAGGTTGTTTCAACATTTCCCCAAGCTTCTTCAACATCTTGATTTAATGTTACTGCCGTATTATTAATTCCTTTAAACCATGTGTATCCAATTAAGACTACAACAGCTAAGATTATCCAAGGCAAAAATTTTCTCATAATTTCTAGTTTTTAAAATTTTATTTATTGTTTTTGTTTATTGATTTATTGTTACTCAAAAATCATTCCTAAAGATGATTTTTAATATTTGTCAGTTCTGCTTTAATTCCTTCCAATTTTGAAATGATATCAAATTTGTCCAATGTTTTTTTCTGACCTTCTTTCAAATGGGTTTTCGCACCTTCTAAAGTAAAACCACGTTCTTTTACTAAATGATAAATTAATTGCAAATTTTTCACGTCTTCTTGAGTGAACATGCGATTGCCTTTAGCATTTTTCTTTGGTTTTAAAATGTCAAATTCTTTGTCCCAAAAGCGTATTAATGATGCGTTTACGCCAAAAGCATCGGCAACTTCACCAATGCTAAAATATAATTTATCTTTTGATAATTCTATGTGCATTTTAATTTCTTTATTTAATTTATACAGACGCGATTAATCGCGTCTCTACGTTAATCCAATGATTGATTCTCTTGATTCGCTATTTTTGATATAGCAACATATTCGGCTGCTGAAATATTTCCGTAATAAAAATTTATTCCTTGTACAGACGTGATTAATCGCGTCTCTACGTTAATCTAATGATTGATTTTCTTGATTCGCTATTTTTGATATCGCAACATATTCGGCTGCTGAAATATTTTCGTAATAAAAATTTATTCCTTGTACAGACGCGATTAATCTCGTCTCTACGTTAATCTAATGATTGATTCTCTTGATTCGCTATTTTTGATATCGCAATATATTCGGCTGCTGAAATATTTCCGTAATAAAAATTTATTCCTTGTACAGACGCGATTAATCGCGTCTCTACGTTAATCTAATGATTGATTCTCTTGATTCGCTATTTTTGATATCGCAACATATTCGGCTGCTGAAATATTTCCATAATAAAAATTTATTATTTGTACAGACGCGATTAATCGCGTCTCTACGTTAATCTAATGATTAATTCTCTTGATTCGCTATTTTTGATATCGCAACATATTCGGCTGCTGAAATATTTCCATAATAAAAATTTATTATTTGTACAGACGCGATTAATCGCGTCTCTACGTTAATCTAATGATTAATTCTCTTGATTCGCTATTTTTGATATCGCAACATATTCGGCTACTGAAATATTTCCATAATAAAAATTTATTATTTGTACAGACGCGATTAATCGCGTCTCTACGTTAATCCAATGATTGATTCTCTTGATTCGCTATTTTTGATATCGCAACATATTCGGCTGCTGAAATATTTCCGTAATAAAAATTAATCGGATTCACTACTTTGCCGTCTTTGTGAACTTCATAGTGCAAATGTGGCGCTTCACTTCGTCCTGTACTTCCAACATATCCAATAATATCACCACGTTTAACATGTTGACCAGCACGAACTTTATACTTACTCAAATGTCCGTATAATGTTAAATATCCATAACCGTGAGTAATCTCTATATGATTTCCAAAACCCGAAAGCGAATTGTCTGCATTTTTTACAACGCCATCGCCTGTCGCATAAATTGGTGTTCCAGTTGCCGATGTAAAATCCATACCTTCATGCATCTTTCGTGCTTTAGTAAATGGATCAGTTCTATAACCAAAACCTGATGCCATGTGCTTCAAATCTTCATTCTTCACTGGTTGAATTGCCGGAATTGCACCTAGTAATTTGTCTTTTGCTTTAGCTAATTTTAATATTTCATCTAGTGATTTTGATTGTACAGCTAAGGCTTTTGAAATTCCATCCACTTTTTCAGAGGTATTAATTACCAAATCAGAATTATTAAATCCTTCCAATTCTTGATATCTTTTTCGATCTATTATTCCTCTTCGTTTTTCTTCAGAAATTGGAGCGGAATTAAAATAAACTCGATATAAATTATTATCGCGTTCTTCTAAATTTAAGGCTACTTCATCAATATCTTCTATTTTTTTATTCAATATTGCATAACGAAGTTTCATATTTTCAATTTCTCGCTGTTGAATCTTGTCTTTGGGTGTTTCAAAATAAGGAGTATTCATCAAAATAATAAAGCAAAGAAACCCAAATAATGCCGATGCAATTAGAAATAATACTGCATAACCAAATTTTTTTCGCTTTCTTGGGCTAATTATTCGGTAAGCTAAACTTTCTTGGTCGTAATAATACTTAACTTTCTTCGACATTTCTTAAATTATACTATTTTTGTAATCGTTTTAAGAATAACAATGGTTATACGAACAAATTTAAGAAATGTTTCATACTAATCGAGTTTTATTTTTTAAATCTAAATACTAATTCAAAATTTATGAGTGTAGTTAAGGTTACAGCTGTTTTTGAAACTTCTAAACAAAAAGTTTGGAGCGCCATTACAAATCCTGAAATAATGAAAATTTGGTATTTTGATATGTCAAATTTCAAATTGGAAATCGGAAATGAGTTTACATTTTATGAACCCGATGGAACAATTTTTTTTCATAAATGTAAAGTATTGAATTTTGAGGAAAATAAATTATTTCAACACACTTGGACGCATCCCGAACAATCTAAAGGAAGTTCTATTGTGACTTGGACTATTGAGGAAATTGAAACTGGAAAAATTCAAGTTACACTTTCTCATGAAGGCTTAGATACATTTGTAGATGGCGGCGAAAAATTTGAACCTAAAAATTATGAAATAGGATGGAATGCATTAGTAAAAACAAGTTTGAGAAACTATCTTTACAACATTCAAAAGCTAGTTTTTAATCTAGAAATTAATGCGTCGGCAGAAACGATTTGGAATAAATTATGGAATAAAGAATCCTACACGCAATGGGTAATGCCTTTTTGCGAAGGCACCTATTTTACCGGCGAAATTGAACTAGGAAACAGAATTCATTTTATTGCTCCAAGTTTTCACGGAATGTATAGCGATGTTTTTTATTTGATACCAAATGAATTAGTAATTTTTAAACATATCGGAAATTTAAAAGACTTGAAAGAACAACCCATTGATGCAGAAACTGAAAAATGGACAGGTTGTTTTGAAATATATAAATTGAAAGAAGTTGAAGGAAAAACAACGGTTACAGCCGAAATAGATTGTATGCCAGAATATATAAATTACATGAATGAAAAATTTCCATTAGCATTACAAGAATTAAAAAAAATATCAGAATAAAAAATAACCACATAGAGACATAGAAAAATCTAAAATAGTTGTGTTTCTAAATTTACAAAGCTATGTTTTACAACAATAAAGTGAAACGTCTTTTTTAAAGTGTTGAGACTATGTTTCTATGTGTTTAAAAAAATATAAAGTAATTAAGATTCATGGAACTATGTTTTACTAAAATAAGTGAAACGTCTTTTTTGAAAGTATCAAAACTATGTTTCTATGTGTTTAAAAAAATATCAGAATAATAAATAAGAATAATGAAATCACAAGACATTCGTAAAGCCTACCTTAATTTCTTTGAAAGTAAAGAACATTTAATCGTTCCATCTGCTCCAATCGTGCTAAAAGACGATCCAACTTTGATGTTCAACAACTCAGGAATGGCGCAATTCAAAGAATACTTTTTAGGAAATGGAATTCCAAAAAGCAAACGAATAGCCGATACCCAAAAATGTCTTCGTGTTTCAGGTAAGCACAATGATTTAGAAGATGTAGGTTTTGATACCTATCATCATACTATGTTTGAGATGTTAGGAAACTGGTCGTTTGGCGATTATTTTAAGAAAGAAGCATTGGATTGGGCTTGGGAATTTCTAACCGAAGTTTTGAAGTTAGACAAAGACCGTTTGTATGTTTCTGTATTTGAAGGAAGCAAAGAAGATAATGTGCCGTTCGACCAAGAAGCTTGGGACATTTGGAAACAATATGTTCCAGAAAACCGAATTATTCTTGGAAATAAAAAAGACAACTTTTGGGAAATGGGAGATCAAGGTCCGTGTGGTCCATGTTCCGAAATTCATATTGATTTAAGAACCGATGCAGAAAGAGCAGCAGTTTCAGGAAGAGATTTAGTAAACGCCGATCATCCGCAAGTTGTTGAAATTTGGAACAATGTTTTCATGGAATTCAACCGAAAAGCCGATGGTTCTCTAGAAAAACTACCTGCGCAACACGTTGATACCGGAATGGGATTTGAGCGTTTGTGTATGGCGATGCAAAACGTAACTTCCAATTATGATACCGATGTTTTTACACCACTAATCGCAAAAGTTGAGGAAATTACTGGATTGAAATATACTTCAAATGAAGTTAAAAATGTAAGTGAAGATCAAAACAAAACCAACATTGCCATTCGTGTAGTTGTTGATCACGTTCGTGCTGTTGCGTTTGCTATTGCTGACGGACAATTGCCATCAAATACAGGCGCCGGTTATGTAATTCGTAGAATTTTGCGTCGCGCCATTCGTTACGGATTTACATTTTTGAATACTAAAGAACCTTTTATTAATAAATTGGTTGAAGTTTTAGCGAATCAAATGGGCGAATTTTTTCCAGAAATTAAATCGCAACAACAATTGGTTACCAATGTTATTCGTGAAGAAGAAGCTTCGTTTTTAAGAACTTTAGATCAAGGTTTACAATTGTTGGATAAAGTTGTTGCTGAAACATCAGGAAAAGAAGTTTCAGGCGCAAAAGTGTTTGAATTGTATGATACGTTTGGCTTTCCAAAAGATTTAACAGCGTTAATTCTTAAAGAAAAAGGATATTCATACATCGAAGAAGAATTTGAATCGGAATTACAAAAACAAAAAGCTCGTTCTCGTGCCGCATCAGAAGTTTCAACCGAAGATTGGAAGGTTTTAACTCCAGGAAATATAGAAACTTTCGTTGGATATGATAAAGTTGAAAACGAAGTAAAAATTACTAGAATTCGAAAAGTAGATTCTAAAAAAGACGGAATTTTATATCAAATAGTTTTAGATAACACGCCATTTTATCCAGAAGGTGGCGGACAAGTTGGTGACAAAGGAACATTGGTTTCAGCTAATGAAACTATTGAAATCATTGATACAAAGAAAGAAAACAACTTAATTTTGCATTTCGCTAAACAACTTCCTGAAAATATTGAAGCAGGTTTTGTGGCAAAAGTCAATACCGATTTAAGAACGTCAACTTCCAAAAATCACTCGGCTACGCACTTAATGCATTTGGCTTTACGAACGATTTTAGGAACACATGTGGAACAAAAAGGTTCGTTGGTAAATCCGAATTATTTGCGTTTTGACTTTTCACATTTCAGTAAAGTTTCTGATGAAGAATTAAGTCAAGTAGAAGTAAGTGTAAATGCGCAAATTGAAGCCCAATTACAATTAGTAGAATACAGAAATCTTCCAATAAAAGAAGCATTAGAAAAAGGTGCAATGGCTTTATTCGGAGAAAAATATGGCGATTCCGTTCGTATGATTGAATTTGGCGAAAGCAAAGAACTTTGTGGTGGAATTCACGTGAAAAACACTGCTGATATTTGGCATTTCAAAATCATTTCTGAAGGTGCAGTTGCTGCCGGAATTCGAAGAATTGAAGCGATTACTGGCGATGCGGTGAAAGATTTCTACAAAAACCAAGAAACGACTTTAGCTGAAATCAAAGAAACTTTGAAAAATCCGCAAGATGTTTTAAAATCGGTAGCTTCATTGCAAGATGATAATGCGAAATTAAAAAAACAAATTGAGCAGTTATTAAAAGAGAAAATTGACGGATTAAAAAATGCTTTAGTAAGCAATTTCCAAGAAATAAACGGAATTAACTTTTTAGCAAAACAAGTTGATTTATCAATGAGTTCAACCAAAGATTTAGCACAAGCCATTGGGACTTCTAAACCAAATTCATTCGTGTTTTTAGCTTCAATAGAAGAAGAATTACCAAATATTCATTGTTATATTTCTAAAGAACTAGTGACAGAAAAATCATTAAACGCCGGAAATGTAATTAGAGAATTAGGAAAATTCATTGACGGAAACGGTGGCGGACAACCGTTTTTTGCATCTGGAAAAGGGAAAAATGTTGCTGGAATTAAAGAAGCTTTGGAGAAAGCTGTTGATTTCATAAAATAAAATTGATTCATATTATAAAAAAACCTTTCAAAGTTCAAACTATGAAAGGTTTTTTATTGTGATTTTTTTTAATTTCTTTAATCAATAGGCTCCCAAAGTTCAATTTTATTTCCTTCCATGTCAATGATATGAACAAATTTGCCGTAATCGTAAGTTTCTATTTTATCAACAATAGTTACACCTTCTTTTTTTAGTTCTTCCACTAGCGCTTCCAAATCGGCAACTCTGTAGTTAATCATAAAATCTCTGGTCGATGGCTCAAGATATTTAGTTGTTTCAGGAAACGGACTCCACGAAGTAGAACCTTTTTTAGCAGGATCAGATTCTTCTCTCCATTCAAAAGTTGCTCCGTAATCATTTGTATTCAAACCAAGATGCGTTTTATACCATTCTTTCATCTTTTTTGGATCTTTACATTTAAAAAAGATACCGCCAATACCTGTTACTTTTTTCATAGTTGTTTGTTCTTTAATTGTTTTTGTCAAAATTGAATTGGATGCAAAACCAAAACCAAATGCTATGACAATTATAATAATTAGTAATGGTTTTTTTTTCATTTGTTAAAAATATTAAAATGTTAATTGTTTATTTTAGAGTAATATTAAGTAGTGTTATTCTTGTCCGACACTATTAATTTCTATCCAATACCCATTTGGGTCTGGAATATAAATTTGTTTAATTCCGTCGGCGCGAATTGTAATTTTATTCAACTCACCAGTCCAGCTAGTATAAGTTATTTTAAGTTGATTTAGTCTGCTAATTACGGCATCAAAATTAGAAGTTGTAAATGCAATATGTATCGCTTTATTAAGCACAAAAGTTTCTTTAACAGTTGAAACTAAATGCAATTCTCTTCCGTCGCCTAGCGAGAACCATCTAATTCCTTCCACTTTAGTTTTGTTGGTAATTTCTTGAAAACCTAGAACATTTTTGTAAAAATCAGCCGTTTGGTCAACGTCTTTAACCGAAAGTGCAATGTGATTAAGTGTGAGTTTTAAATAATTATTTTCTTGAGCTTTGATAGAGTAATTCAGAAAAAGAAGTAGAATACAAATTGCTTTTTTCATTTAACTTTAGTTTAAATTTTAAACGAAGTTAATAAAAAAAATATTATTTCTTTCTTTCACCAATTTGTTGACGCCACATTGCATAATACAAACCTTTTTCGTCAAGCAGTGCTTCATGTTTGCCTTGCTCAATAATTCTTCCTTGTTCCAAAACAAAAATCTTATCAGCATGCATCACGGTTGATAATCTGTGCGCAATTAAAACCGTAATTCTGTTTTTATCAGAAATATTTCTAATTGTAGCATTAATTTCTTCTTCGGTAATTGAATCTAAAGCAGAAGTTGCTTCATCAAATATCAATAAATTTGGATTTCTTAAAATAGCACGAGCAATGGACAAACGCTGTTTTTCTCCACCAGAAACTTTGATTCCGCCTTCTCCAATAGTTGAATTTAATCCGTCTTCGGCTCGTTCTAATAATTTGTCACAACTTGCTTTGTGCAAAACTTCCAATAATTCTTTATCGGTTGCTGATGGTTTTACAAACAATAAATTCTCACGAATAGTTCCAGAAAATAACTGCGCATCTTGAGTTACAAATCCGAGTTGTTTTCTTAAATCCAATAAATCAATTTCTGAAGAATCTATCGAATTGTATTTCACATGACCAATTGCCGGTGGATATAATCCAACCAATAACTTTACCAAAGTAGTTTTTCCAGCTCCAGAAGGGCCAACAAATGCTACGGTTTCACCTTGTTTTATGTCAAAGTTTATATTTTCTACAGCAAAATGAGTAGCAGTTTTGTGTTTAAAACTCACATTATTAAAATGCAGTGATTCTATTCCGCCAATATCTTTTGCGTTTTTTGGTCTATATTCTGTTGCGGCACTCAACAATTCTTTGAAGTTTTCCATAGAAACTTTGGTTTCATTCAATGCAATAATAAAAGCACCCAATTCCTGTAACGGACCAAAAATAAAGAAGGTAAAAAACACCATTGTCAATAAATCGCCTACTATAATTTTGCCTCCAAATAAGAAATAATACAATGTAAAAACCACACAAGTTCTCAAAAAATGAACAGTTGTTCCTTGAATAAAACTCAAACTTCTGATAAAACGAATTTTTTGAAGTTCTAATTGAAGGATTTTTAAGGTGTTTAAATTCAAACGTTTTTCTTCTTGATACGTCAATCCTAAACTTTTTACCAATTCAATATTTCGTAAACTTTCTGTTGTTGAACCTGCCAAAGCATTGGTTTGTGTGACAATTTTTCTAGAAACTACTTTTATTTTTTTACCCAAATAAGAACTAATAATAGCTATAATTGGAGCTGTAATTAAAAAAATAATGGATATTCTATAATCAATTCGGGAAACGTAAACTATCACAAAAATAAATCCAATAACCGTTTGAAATATCAACGAAATCGATAATGTAATTAGTTTTTCAGAATCAATTCTAACTTTCGTTAATTTGCTTAACGTTTCGCCACTACGTTGGTCTTCAAAGTCTTCATAAGGTAAATCTAACGATTTTTTAATTCCGTCGGTATACATTTCAGCACCAGTTCGTTGAATGACAATATTGGTAAAATAATCTTGAAAGTTCTTGGTAACTCTTGATATCATGGCAGCACCAAGCGATAATCCGAGCCAAAACGCAACCGATTTTATAAAACCCATTTCGTTGCCTTTATATTTACCAATTCCAACACCACAATCTTGCATTAATTTACCAGTAATCACGGAGTCAGACAAACTAAAACAAATGTTAATTGCAGCCATAATTAAGGCAAAAAACAAGAGCATTTTGTGTTTTTGTATGTAGAAATATAATAGTTTCATATTGAATTAAAATTTTGATTTGCAAAAGTAGAAAATAAAAAGATTGCATGTCGTCATTTAGATAGTATTACTTTATAATTTGATAGAGATTATGTGTTTAAAAAATCTTATTTTTGAAAAATCAATTTATTTTTAAATGAATTTCACTACAAAAGTTCCAATCGAAAAAATGCATAATCCAATTAAATATGATTCCAAAATAGTTTCGTTGGGTTCGTGCTTTGCTGAAAACATTGGTGCCAAATTTGAATATTTTAAATTTAAAAACATTATTAATCCGTTTGGGATAATTTTCAATCCAGTTTCTATTGAAAGTTTGATTTCAAGAGCAATCGAAAATAAATTATTTACAGAAAAAGATATTTTTTTTCACAATGAACAGTGGCATTGCTTTGAGGTACATTCTGATTTAAGTAATTCAAATAAAGAAGAATTTCTGCAAAATTTAAATGAGATTTTATCCAATTTTAAAATTCAAATTACTGACACAACACACTTAATAATTACCTATGGAACTTCATGGGTTTATAGAAATATAGCATCAAACGAGATTGTAGCCAATTGTCACAAAGTACCACAAAATCAATTTGAAAAAGAAATTTTATCTATTGAAACTATTCAAAAATCTATTCAAAATTCAATTGATTTAATTCATAAAATAAATCCAAATTGCAATTTTATTTTTACAATTTCACCAGTTCGACACATTAAAGACGGATTTGTAGAAAACCAAAGAAGCAAAGCGCATCTTATTACGGCATTGCAATCATCCATTTTCCATTTTCCATCTTCAAACTATTTTCCAAGTTATGAAATAATGATGGACGAACTTCGCGATTACCGTTTTTACGCTGAAGACATGTTGCATCCTAATCAAACGGCTATAGATTATATCTGGATTCAATTTTTAGAAAATTATATCAATGAATCCGAATTTGAAACGATGAATGAAGTTTGTTCCATTCAAAAGTCACTTTTACACCGAGCTTTCAATCCAAATTCTGAAAATCATCAAAAGTTTTTAGCCAATCTTGACGCTAAAATTAGTAAACTACAACAAAAAGCACCTTTCTTAAAATTTAGTTAAAATACGTATTTTGTCGTATTTCTTGACTTTTGTTAATGCTATAAGTTTGCCTTGTAACATTAAACAAATTAGTCATGCAAATAATAAGACTTGTTTTCGGATTAACTTTTTTACTTCTTATTTCTCCTGTAATCAATGCGCAAAAACCTGTGCTTACTGATGAAGATGTAGTAACTGAAACAGTAACTAAAGAAATTGATGGCGTTTTCCATTCGGAAGAATTCACCAAAAAGAAAAACAAAAAATTCGCCGACGTCAAAGGCACAATGACTATTGATATTGGCGTAATACAAAACGGAAAAGTATCTTCTTTCTTCAAAGTAGAATCAGACATTAAGAACATCGATTTTATCAATTTCATGTCAGATTATGTTTTGGATCATAAATTTCAATTCAAACTCGAAAAACAACAGCGCTACAAAATTCGCTACACAATTACATTCTAAACATTAACCTCTAAAATTATTTAAAATGAAAAAATTATCTATCTTAATGTTAACCATTTGTATGATGGGAACATTTCAAACCAACGCCCAATTTGGAAAACTTTTAGACAAAGTAAAAGGGAAATCTAGTGCCGGAAAAAAATCAGGAAGTTTTGCAACTGTCTGGGAATCAGAATTCGATAACAAAGCAACACGATTAGCAATTAATAACGGTAACGGTTCCTATATTATTGGAACTGACGACAATTCAGCATCCGTTTTAGATGCAAGTGGAAAAGTTATTTGGAGTGGCGATTATAAAAAAATCACAACCAATAAAACCAATAATTGCGAATATCAATATGTTATTTGGAAAGAAAAAGGCGGTTATTTATTTCTTTTTGATGAACGAAAAATGGGAACCGATAGAGTTGCCGTAATTGATATTGCAACTGGTAAAGAACTTTGGAATTCTGAGCAATATCAAAATCTTATTCCAAAAGGAACAAAGTCAGAAGATGGAGCCGATCAAGGCGAATTGGAAACCGTTAAATACATTTCAGAATTAGATGCATTTTTAATTTCTCAAAGAGCTTCTGTAATTTTAGTTAAAGCCGATACTGGTGAAAAAATTTGGGAAACTAATCGTTACAAAGGCGGTGTTGGAAAATATATTTATGATGCCAAAAGAAACGAAATTATAATGGTAAACTTTAAACCAACTGCTTTTGGTGCTTTATTTGCAGGTTTCAAAAATCAAATGGTAAAAATTAATGCTTCCAATGGAGATGTTTTATGGGACGCAACTTTTGTTGGAACTATTGAAAAAGAATTGGTTACAAGAAGAGCAATTCTAGATTTATGGATTAAAGACAATAAAATTTTCATGTATTTAAATGGTTTACAGGTTTATAATATTGATAACGGACAAAAATTATGGGAAGCTACTTATGAGAATGATATGGGCGGCGGAAGCGGAGGATTATTCAGTAATTCCGCTAGAAAAAAATATTATAGAACGCTTGCCGATCCATTGTTTACTGATAATGCAGTTTACATAGTAATGTTGGGAACTAGAGATAGAACTAAATATGTTGAGAAACACGATTTAGAATCGGGTAAATTATTATGGGCTTCAGAAAAAATTACAGGCGCATTTTGTATGCCAAATATATACAAAACTGGCGATAAAGTAATGGTTCAAGTTGGTGGAAAAGTTCAGGTTCAAGAAATAAGAATGGAAGGCGGTTATGGTCAAGCCAAAACAGCAGTGCCCTATATTTATTGGGATTATAAAGCTCAAAAAAATAGTGTTCTTGCTTTGGATGATAAAACTGGTATAACTTCATGGCGTTCTGAAAAATTTGACAAACGAATTACCGATTTAATTATTGATGATGATAAAACTGTTTTTGTTGGTGATGGCGATGAATTTTATGGATATGATATTGCTTCGGGAAAACAATTATTTGATGTAAAACATAATGATGCTGGAGTCGGAAAAGCAGCTGATGTAATTGATTTTGGTGATAAAGTAGTTGTGCTTTCTGAAAAAGGATTGGCTGCTTATTTCAAAAAAGATGGTTCTCGTGCTTATGCAACCGATAAAATTAGAGGTGTAGATTTCTTCTATGAAATTGGCGGAAATTACTTTTTAAGAGATCAAAGAGATAGTAAAAACATTATTTACGGAATAGACATGTCTAATGGAGAAACCAAAGGTTCGGTTCAATCTAAAGGAAAAGGTGGAAGTCCAAAATATGGCGACGGAATAGATATCTCTGAAGATGGTGAATTTATCTATGCATTTAAAGGTAAAAAAGTAGAAAAAATCAAGGTAAATAATTAGAGGTTATTACACTTTGTTTCTTGGGCTGTGACTTTGTTGCAGCCCATTTTTTAAATATTTTATTATGAAAAAACACATCTATCTATTTTCTATATTCTTTTCTCTTTATTCTCTGAATGCGCAACAAGTGCAATGGGCATCCAAAATGATTAAATTTTCATCAGATTTAGGTGGAAAGCAATTCGGAATTAAAAGAATATTGGGTAAGCCCGATGCTTTTCCACAAGGCGGTTATAGTGGCAATGCTTGGACGCCAAAAAATGCTCTAGACGGAAAAGAAATTATAATCGTTGGATTTGAAAAACCTCAAACGGTTAAGCAAGTTGCAGTATTTGAAAACCTAAATGCTGGTTGTGTTACTAAAATTCTAGTTTCCACTGATGGAGAAAAATTCGATGCGGTTTGGTCGAGAAAAATCGATTATAAAACGCCTTCTTACAAAGCAACTTTACAAGGCGATAGAAGTTTTTATTTTGGTAGAAAAAGGCGAAAAATTCAAGAAATTCCAAGTGTTTTTAATCCTGGAATTGAGCATGCTGTTTTGGATAATGCTGTGGCAAATGTTGTAGCCGTTAGAGTCGAGTTTAATTTTGCTTTGCTTCAAGGTCAAAAACAGGTTGATGCAATCGGAATTTCAGATTCAGAAACGCCAATTGAAGCTTTTATTAACACAAAATCAGTATTGGAAACTTTACCAAATTCGACTCTTGTTGCTCTTGATTTAAACAATTATTCGATTCCTTCTTTGTATGACAACAACTCTAAAATGATGGTCACAACAACTGAAAATGAAAAAGATTTAATTTATTCTTTTACATTTGAAAATAATAAATGGACAAATAAAAAATTAGAAACCTCATTAAATAATGGAAAAAATTACAATTATATTGAACATGTAAATTCTAATTTTTTATTAAAAGGCGGAATAGAATACAATCGAGGAACAACCGAAAGTGGCTACGAGATTTTCGAAAATAAAAACGGAAATTTCACTTCGTTAGGACAACTCAAAATCGCAGCTTACAACAATTATGATGATTATAGTGATGCTACAATTACCGATGATTTTAAAACATTAATTCTCGCCATTGAAACCGATTTTACGCAAGGCGGAACCGATTTGTATTTCACAACCAGAAAAGAAGATGGAACTTTTGGTATGCTTCAAAATATGGGAAAAATAATCAATTCGGCTGAAAATGAGGCAACACCACAATTGTTGTCTGACCAAAAAACGTTGCTTTTTTCTTCTAACGGATTCAGTAGTTATGGCAACAACGATATTTTTGTTTCTTATCGAATGGATGATTCTTGGAAAAACTGGAGCGAACCCATAAATTTAGGAAGTAAAATTAATTCTGATAGTTTTGACGGACAACCTTTTTACGACGAAAAAAATGAATGGTTATATTATACAACTTCCGTTGATGGTGTTACAAAAATAAAATCAATTGCGGTTTCAAAATCAATTTTGATGAATTTGAAGTAAGTATAAAAGCTTAAATTTCATATCTTCGTTGTCAAATTTAGAAATGTTATGACGCAACAAACTTCCCAAAAAATAAGCTTTTTTAGAGTGATTATTGAACTAAGAAAATGGTTTGTACTTATTTTAATAGCTTTAGTTTTGTTTTTCGGATACAAGTATTTCACTTCTAAAAGTGATTCGTCTACGGTTGAATACGATACTGCATTAATTCAAGAACAAATAAAAAATGTTGGAAAATTGGTTGTAACCGAAGGTCATTTTAGTGAAGTTATGACGTATAAAGACAGTCAAAAATATTTAGGAAATTTAATTTCATTCGATAAAAAAGCATTAGTAGTTATCAATGCCGATGTTACTGTTGGTTTCGATTTGAGTAAAGTAAAATATGATATTGATGCCGAAAATAAAATAGTTACGATTACTAATATTCCTGTAGAAGAAATAAAAATTAGTCCAGATATTAAATATTACAACGTTGATCAAAGTACTTTTAATGCTTTTACGGGTAATGATTACAACAAAATTAACAAGATTGCAAAAGAAAACTTGGCTAAGAAAATTGCAAAATCAACGTTGAAATCTAATGCTAAAAATAGACTTATCAGTGAACTTTCTAAAATATTAATAGTAACTAATTCAATGGGTTGGAAGTTACAATATAACGGACAAGTTGTTGAAGATAATACCGAACTTCAACAAAAAATAAAAGGATAAATACGTATTTTGTCGTATTGTTTTATCAAAGTCATTAAGTCAAATTTGTAATTGATTTAATGACTTTTTTATGATTTATACCTTATTATTTATAATATTTATTTTATCTATTACAATTGTCTTCTTGCTTATTCAGAACTCTAGAATTAAGCAAGAACATAGTGGTAGAATTTATAAATTGCACAATAGTATTAGTCTTTTAAATGAACGTCAAAAAATACTAAATAATAAGATTCTAATAACAGATAATTACAAATCGAGTTATGCTCAAGAAGTTAAATTTATTGGAGATGAGATTGTTTCGCTTCAAAAAATATTTCTCAATGCGTTAGAAAACAGAAATATTAACTAATTTTATATAATTTAAGGCAGAAAATTCTTAATTCTAAATATTTTTAAATGCGTAAACTACTACTATTTCTAGTTCTTTTTTCTTCGATGTTTTCACATTCACAAAATGCTCAAGACTTAATTGACAATTTAAAAAAGGAGTTAAAGAATAATCCAGATGCCAAAAAAACGGCTACAATTTATTCTGATTTAACTTGGTATTATGCCAATATTTCTACAGATTCGGCTTTAGTTTACGGAAAAAAAGCAATTATTGAATCAACCAAACTTAAAGATTCAGTAGTGTTAGCGCAAGTTTATAGTGATTTAGGTGCGGTATATTTTAGAAGAGCCGATTATAAAGCATCAAAAGACAGTTACTTAAAAGGATATCAAATTAGAAAAATTAGAAACGATAAAACAGGAATGGCTAAAATAGCTGCTAATTTGGCCAATATTTATAACAAAGAAAACAAAAAGACTTTAGCTTTAAAATCCTATTTAGAATCGGTTGATTATTTTCAAAAGACTAATAATCTTGAAGCTGCAGCTCTAACAAATGCTAATATTGGTTCATTATTTATGGATTTAAAAAACTACAGCAAATCCATGAGCTATACCAAAAAAGCTATAGAATATCAAGAAATTAATAATTTAGATATTGGTTTGTCGACATCTTATTTAACTTTAGGAAACATCTATTTAAGATTTAAAGACACAGTTAATGCATTAAAATTTTACAACAAAAGTATTATTTCATCCAAAAAATCCGAAAACAATGTTGCTTTATCTAGTGCATTAAATAATATATCAAACATTAAAATTAATCAAAATAAAAATGATGAAGCGACTAAATTAATTAATACATCGAGTAAAATCATCCAAAAATTAAATGTTAATTCAGATGAATCTTCGTTGCCTTTAAATCTTGTTACTAAAAATATTTCGGACAGGAAATTTGATGAAGCCAAAATATTACTTTATAAATTAAAAAGACAATATTCTAAAAATGAAAGTTTTAAATCTGAATTATCGCAAACTTATTTGTATTTGAGTCAAGTTCATGCTTACACCAATTCTCCGGATAGTGCTAGTTATTATATTGATCTTTCTAAAAAATTACAAGATAAAATAATAGAAGAAACAGTTCAAAGACAAACTAATGAGTTTGAAGCAAAATACCAATCAACCAAAAAAGAAAAACAATTACTTGAAAAAGAAATAGAAATAGAAAATTCACGAAATAAGTTAATTGCAGTTACGTCAATTGCATTTTTTATTGGTTTAATCGGATTTTTAATTTACCGTCAACAAAAACTTAAAAATAAGCAACAAGAACAAGAATATGAATTGAAAACTGCTATTTCTCAAATTGAAACACAAAATAAATTACACGAACAACGACTATCAATTTCAAGAGATTTACATGATAATATTGGAGCACAATTGACTTTTGTAATTTCATCAATCGACAATTTAAAATTTGGAAATAAAATTACAGATAACAAAGTTAATAGCCAACTAACCAAGATTAGTGATTTTACAAAATCAACCATAATAGAACTTCGCGACACAATTTGGGCAATGAATACCAACGAGTTTACTTATGAAGATTTGCATTCACGTATTTTGAATTTTATCGAAAAAGCAAAATCAGCCAAAGATGGAATTACTTTCAAATTTAATATTGATGAACGCTTAAAAGCAGTAAAATTCTCATCGGTTATTGGAATTAATTTGTATCGAACAATTCAAGAAGCAGTAAATAATGCAATTAAATATGCCGATTGTAAAGAAATTTCGGTAGATGTTGTAAAAGAGAATAATCAAATAAAAATTGAAATTAAAGACAATGGAGAAGGATTCGATTTAGAAACAATTGATTTTGGAAACGGACTTTACAATATGCAAAAAAGAATAGAAGAAGTTGGCGGAATTTGCGAAATTAAATCAGAAGTAAGCAAAGGAACAACCATAACCATTTTATTAACTAAAAAGGAATTATCATGATAAAAGTTGCCATTGTTGACGACAATACTTTTTTGCAAAAAGCCATTCAAGACAAACTTTCTTTTTTTGAAGATATTGAAGTTAAATTTAAAGCTAATGATGGATTGGATTTACTTTCCAAACTTGAAAAAAATCACAACCTCGATTTGATTTTAATGGATATTGAAATGCCAAAACTAAACGGAATTGAAGCCACAGAAGCAGTAAAAAATAGATATCCACAAATTAAAATTATAATGTTAACCGTTTTTGATAACGACGAAAATATATTCAATTCCATAAAAGCTGGTGCCGATGGTTATTTTTTGAAAGAAGTAAACCCAGAAGAATTATTCAACGGAATTCAAGAAACCTTAAATGGCGGTGCCGCAATGACGCCATCAATTGCATTAAAAACATTAAAATTATTACGCGAACCAATTGTTTTTGAAAATGTTAACAAAGAAGAATACAATTTAACAACACGAGAAATTGAAGTTCTGGAGCATTTAAGTAAAGGCTTGAAATACAATGCCATTGCAGATAATTTATTCCTTTCGGTAGGAACAATTAGAAAACACGTTGAGAATATTTACACCAAACTTCAAGTGCATAATAAATTAGAAGCTATTCAAAAAGCTAAAAACAATAATTTGATTTAGAAAAAATACGTATTTCTTCGTATTTATTACATTCATATTTTTTTAGAATTTTGTAAAAAAAAACCTCTAAAATTTATAGTATGAAAACAAAATTACTTTTTTTATTATTTGTTATAAATACAATTACAACTGCCCAAAATAATTCGATTTCATTTGATTGGTCATTTAATGCAGGTGGTGGATTTAACTCTACTAAACGAGTGCAATATAATTCTCAAGGCGATTTATTTGCAATGATCAATTCTGGACATCAAACAACTTATGGCGGTACAACCATGACGGCACCAAGTTCAGGTTCTACTCCGGCAACAATAACATTTATCGCTAAGAGAACACAAAGTGGAATGTCGAGTGTATTTGTTCAAAAAAACATTGTAAATCCAACCTACGCAACTTTTGACGATTTCACAATAGATAATGATGACAATATTATCATTGCTGGTTCAACGTTTGGATATAGTTCAACAGTTTTTTACAATTTTGGAAATGGAATCACACTTTACGGAAAAGGAAATTTCGTGGCTAAATATAATTCAATAGGTGTTTGCCAGTGGGCAACTTTAATAACCTATAATTTAACAGGCTCACTGCCATACTCTGAAAACAAACCTATTTCAATAGGAGTTTTGCCAAACAACGATATTTATTATGCCAATCGTTCAACCAATGAGAATAAACCTTTTTGGTTGTTAAAATTAAGTTCTTCAGGAACCGAAATTTGGCATAAAGAATGGATTTTGCCAACTTCTAATACAGTTGGAATATTTTCTTCTAAAAATCATTTCTTTTTTGATAATACAGGAAAAGCTTATTTTGTTATTCAAAGTTTAAATGGTGACCCAGTTACAATTGATGGAATTGACTTAATTCCACCAGCAGGTTCACATCCAACAGTGTCAAGTATTTTAACTATAAATAACGATGGAACAAATGGCGTTTTCTCAACAAATAGAGGCGCAATTGCAGATATTGTAGTTGAAAAGATATCGGGAAATGTTATTCTAGATTGGAGGCAATATGTTCAAAATCCAGCACCATTTAATACCTTGCCTATGGCAGTTAATGGAACATATCAATACATAGGAATTGTTGCTTTAGATTCAAATAGAAATCATATAAATAATTCTACGGCTTTGTTTGCCAGTCAATTCCAAAGCATTTATCCATTAGGGAATTTAAAAATAGTGGCTAACTCATTAATGTATCCTTCAGAAACTTTAACAATTCCTGGTCAAACCTATACTTCTTCAAATTATTCAACAGCTTGGAAATTTTTTGATAATTTTTCAATGACTAAATTTGTTGCACATCCGCAAATTATAGGTAGTGCTGCTGCTTCCGCAAACACTATGTCGCTCTATAGTAATAAATTAGCGGTTTCAGGAAGTTATGATTTAGCTAACAATGCGTCAATTGTAATAAATGGAACAACGTTAACAACTTGCGACAAAGATCCTAATTTTGCAACATTGTATCCAAATTGGGCATCACTTCAAGGGGATGTTTTTATCTCACAACTTACAGTTGATTCAAACTTGGGTTCAAACACTGGTTCTTTATCAAATAAATTTACTATATTCCCTAATCCAACCTTCAATTTGATTAACTTTAATACTGAAGAAAACATGAAATCAATAGTGTTATTTGATATTTTAGGAAAAGAAGTTTTAAATAAAGAAGTAAACTCCAACAGCAATTCTGTAGATATTTCAAACTTTAATTCAGGACTATATTTTGTCAAAATTTACTTTGAAAACGGAAATATAAACACTCAAAAAATAATAAAAAATTAAACAGAATTAAATAATTGTTTGTCATTAAAATACGCTTTTTAGCGTATTTTTTTGTGCCTTCAAGAGTCATAAGTTTGTCCTATAACTTTTAAAAAAATCAATACAATGAAATCAAAAAATTATTTTTCAAAATTTGCAATAGCAATATTGTTTTTAGTATTTGGATTTACTGCAAATGCAAATAACGTACAAATTACAGGAACATCAGTTTCTGGTAGCAACATTACTTTTAATATCTCTTGGGATAACAGTTGGAATGCTTCTGTTGCACCAAATAATTGGGATGCAGTTTGGGTTTTTATCAAATATCAAGATTGTAATACTAGATTATGGGCACACGCAGGATTGAGTACACTAGCCAGCGATCATTCAACTGCTTCACCTTTACAAGTTGATCCAGTTGCTGATGGACGTGGCGTTTTCATTCGTAGAAGTGCAGTTGGTGGAGGAAGTGTAGCCTCTACATCGGTAACCTTAAAAATGACTATTCCAGCAGGAACTTTCAACTATAAAGTTTTTGGGATAGAAATGGTAAATGTGCCTCAAAATAATTTTCAAATTGGCGATGGAACAAGTGCTTCGACTTTTAATAGCATTAATATTACAGCAGCAACGCAATCTGCCGGATTAACTTCTGCAACTTTAGGCGGTGCGGCAACCAATGTTCCTGCAACTTTTCCAATGGGTTACAATGCTTTTTATTGTATGAAATACGAAATTTCTCAATTGCAGTATGTTGAATATTTAAACTCTTTAACTTATGATCAACAAGCTGCTCACGTAGCAAACGACCCAATTAGTGCTATAGGAACTTATGCAATGTTTACAGGTTTCAACTATAGAAACGGTATCAGAATTTCAACGCCAGGAAACAATGGAGCAATTCCAGCGGTTTATGCTTGTGATGCAACTGCAGGTGTAGAAAACAATAGCGATGATGGACAAGGAATTGCAATGAATAATCTTAGCTGGAGTGATGTTGCTGCTTATTTAGATTGGGCTGCTTTACGTCCAATGACCGAAATGGAATTTGAAAAAGTATGTCGCGGAACTGTAAATCGTGTAGCAGATGAATACCCTTGGGGAACAATCGAAATGAATGCGATTTACTCACAATTAGGCGGACTTATAAATGATTATTTAGCTAATGAAACTTGGACGCCAGCAACAAACGGAACTTGTGCCGCAGGAATTGGATCGGGTTCAGGAATTTATGGTCCAGTTAAAGTTGGTGCTTTTGCAACTGGTACATCAGGAAGAGCTTCAGCCGGGGCTTCTTATTATGGCGCAATGGAACTTGGTGGGAATGTAGCCGAACGTTTTATTACAACTTCAAACGCAAGTGGTACAGCATTTAATGGTACATTAGGAGATGGTACAATTACAGCAAGCGGTATGGCAAATCAAGCAACTTGGCCAGATCCAACTACTGCTGTTGGTGTAGGATTTAGAGGCGGTGATTATGTAAATGTTGTAGCAAGAGTAAAAACTTCTGATAGAGCGAGTATTACAACAGTTAGTGCCGTGAGACAATATAATTTTGGTGGTCGTGGTGCAAGATAATAATCTAATTTGAATGAAATTAAACGCAAATAGTTTATTTCTGAATCAAAATTATTTAACAATTTTAAAATCAAATTAGATGAAAACAACTAAAAATTATATAGTTGTATTCTTAATAATTTTATTGTCTCATTTGTCATCGTTTGCTCAATATAATGGAGGAACTTCCTCTGGGTCTTTTTCAGAAGAATTGAGTACAACATCCTGCGGAATTCCTGCGCATTTCAACGCATATTTTGGAGGAAACAATGACGGAGCAACAGTAGATGAATTTAGTAATACAGCATGTGGAATACCACCATCGTTTTTTGCTTACTTAGGTGGCGACAATGATGGCGCAACAGTAGATGAATTGTCTGCTACAGCATGCGGAATTCCACCATCGTTTTTTGCCTACATGGGCGGAGATAATGACGGAGCAACAACAGATGAAACGATTATAGGAACATGTCCTTTTCCGCCTTCATTTTATGCTTATTTTGGTGGGGATAATGATGGTGCAGTTGTTGACGCAACGCCACAAATTTGTCCAACAGCACCACCAGTTGCAAGTTTTACAGCTTCGGCTATCGAAATTTGTGTTGGTCAATCGGTAACATTTACAGATACATCGACTAACATTCCATCGGCTTGGACTTGGACATTTACAGGTGGAACGCCAAATAGTTCAACAGTTCAAAATCCTGTAATAACATACAATACAGCTGGAAGTTATGCAGTAACATTAGTAGCTGCAAACTATAACGGAACAGGTACAGTAACTTTAAATTCTTACATAAATGTTTATGCCAATCCATCTGTTACAAGCACAACGCCAGCAAGTAGATGCGATGCAGGAACAGTAACTTTACAAGCTACAACTAATGTCGGAACTTTAAATTGGTATGCAAATTCAACTGGTGGAACAGCTATTGCAACAGGTACAAGTTTTACAACGCCAAGTATTGCAGCAACTACAATGTATTATGTTGAATCAATTAACGGAGTTTGTACTTCAACAAGAGTTCCAGTAATTGCAACAGTAAATACTACGCCAACAATAACATCAACAACACCAGCAAGTCGTTGTGATGCAGGAAGTGTAACGTTAAATGCAACAGCAAGTGCAGGAAATACAATTTGGTATGCAAATCCAACTGGCGGAACTCCATTAGCTACAACCAATAATTTTACAACTCCAAGTATTGGTACAACAACAACTTATTACGTTGAAGCAACAACAGGAAGTTGTACTTCGCCAAGAACGGCAGTTATTGCAACAATTAATACAACTCCAATTATTACTTCAACTACACCAGCTAGTCGTTGTGATTCAGGAACAATAGCATTATCAGCTACTGCTAATTCTGGAACAATTAATTGGTTTGCAAATGCATCTGGCGGAACAAGTTTAGCAACAGGAACAAGTTTTACAACTCCAAGTATTTCAGTTTCTACAACTTATTATGTAGAAACTTCAAACGGAACTTGTACTTCTGTAAGAACAGCTGTAACAGCAACTGTAAATGTTACTCCAATAATAACATCAACTACTCCAAGTAGTCGTTGTGATGCAGGAACGGTAACTTTGAGTGCTACGGCAAATGCTGGAACTATAAGTTGGTATGCAAATGCAACTGGCGGAACAGCTCTTGCAACTGGAAGTAGTTTTACAACTCCAAGTATTTCAGTAACTACTACTTATTATGTAGAATCTGTAAACGGAGGTTGTACTTCGCCAAGAACTGCAGTTATTGCAACTGTAAATACTTCGCCAACTATAACTTCAACAACTCCTGATACTATTTGTAGTGGTGATACATTCACAATTTCAGCAACAGCAAGTGCAGGAACTTTAGCTTGGTATAATGTACCAACTGGTGGAACAATTCAAGGAACTGGCAGTACATTCTCGCTAACAGGATTAGCTAGCACAGTTACATTCTATGTTCAAGCTACTAATGGAAGCTGTCAATCGGCTAGAATTCCTGTAATAGTAACGGTAAATCAAACACCAAGTAATACATCGGCGGTAAGTGCTTCAAGATGTGGACCTGGAAGTGTAACATTAACTGCAACTTATTCTAACGGAACCATAAATTGGTACGATGCTCCAACAGCTGGAACTTTAGTTTTTACCGGAAGTAATTTTGTAACACCAAATTTATCTTCAACTACAACTTATTATGTAGAAGGTGCAAACGGAACTTGCATTTCATCTGTTAGAACTGCGGTTACAGCAACAATAAATGCTGTTCCAACGGTTACATCAACTACTCCAGCGAGTCGTTGTGGAACAGGATCGGTGGTTTTAAATGCTTCATCAAGTGTGGGAAGTTTAGTGTGGTATAATGTTGCAACTGGCGGAACGGCTTTAGCAACTGGAACTAGTTTTACAACTCCAAGTATCACATCTACAACAACCTATTATGTTGAAGCTACGAACGGAATTTGTACGTCAACTAGAACTGCAGTTACAGCAA
Source organism: Flavobacterium sp. SUN046 (assembly GCF_028867965.1). Classification (GTDB taxonomy): domain Bacteria; phylum Bacteroidota; class Bacteroidia; order Flavobacteriales; family Flavobacteriaceae; genus Flavobacterium. The sequence continues at coordinate 92,637 of NZ_JAPQNT010000005.1, read as the reverse complement.
CAATAGATGATTTGCAAACTATTACTGGAACAACACCAAACTCACGATGTGATGCAGGAACGCTAACATTAAGCGCAACAGCTACTGGTGGAACATTAAATTGGTATGCAACAGCAACTGGTGGAACAAGTATAGCAACCGGTTCTAACTTTACAACTCCAAGTATTTCAACAACTACAACGTATTATGTTGAGGTTTCTAACGGAACTTGTACATCATCAAGAGTTGCAGTTACAGCTTCAATTCAATATGTTAGTGCTCCAACAGGAAATTCTAATCAAACATTTTGTTCTGGTGAAACCGTTGGCTTACTGGTTACAACTGGTACAAATATTGTTTGGTATGATGCAGCTTCTGGCGGAATTATTATTCCAAATAATACTTTATTAGTTTCTGGAACAACCTATTTTGCCAGTCAAAATAATGGAACATGTGAAAGTCCAACACGATTAGCTGTGACAACTACGTTAGGTGGTTGTTTAGGAAATGAAAGTTTTGTTTTCAATGAAATAAAAATGTATCCAAATCCTGTAACCGATATTTTGAATATTTCAAATACCGAAGTAATGTCAAAAGTGGAAGTTATAGACATGTTAGGAAGAACATTATCTTCCAAAACCATAAATGATTTAGAGACAAAAATAGAAATGTCTAATTTACCAACAGGAACTTATTTAATTCAAGTTACCATTGACAACGTTATCAAAACCTTTAAAGTCATTAAAAAATAGTAAGTAGTTTTTTAGTTTTTTCTAAAACCATTCGTTTCGACGGATGGTTTTTTTATTACTTTTGAATCGATGAAGATTACCGATAGAAAAACCGAAATAATAAACATTTCTGCCAAACTTTTCAAAGAAAAAGGATACAGCGCTGTAACCATGCGTGACATCGCTCAAGCTATGGATATCAAGGCCGCAAGTCTTTATAATCATATCAAATCCAAACAAGAAATTTTAGTCTTAATCATTATCGAAATTGCCGAGGAATTTACTTCTATTATAGATGAAATTCTAGCTTCTGATGACACAACCATCCAAAAAATCGAACGAGTTATCCAACTACATATCGATATTACACTAAGAAATTCAGATGCATTAGCCTGTCTCAACAACGATTGGATGCACTTAACCGACAGTGATTTAATTTATTTTATCAAAATGCGAAACGACTACGAAGAAAGTTTTCGAAAAATTATCAAATCCGGAATCGCAAACGGCGAAATCAAAAACCTAAACATTGAAGTAATAATTTTTTCAACACTTTCAACCCTAAGAACGCTCTACATTTGGTACGGAAAGAAAAAAACAATTAAACCCGAAGTGCTAAAAGCAACCATGATTCAAGTTTTACTAAACGGAATTGTATAATTTCTCAAGTTTCTCCAACCTGCCTTTCGGCAAACAGGTCTGTGTTCCAAAACCAATCTTAATGAACTTAAATATCTTAATGGTTTAAAAAGAAATTGCGACTTTGCGTGAAACCATAAAAACCAAACTTAATAACCTTAAATATCTTAATGGTTTAAAAAACTTTGTGCCTTCGAGTCTTCGTGGCAAAAAAAATATAACGTTTTCGTAACATATCAAAAAAATCACTAAATTTGCATATCAAACTAACAAACGTTAGTTAAAACAGAGAGAGTGATTATGTCAAAATTTCATACTATTAAAATTGCCGATATTTACAAGGAAACCAAAGATTGTTCTGTACTTTCTTTTGAAATTCCACAAGAATTAAAGCAAGAATTTCAATACAAACCAGGACAACATCTCACGTTAAAAGCGATAATTGAAGGCGAAGATGTGCGTCGTTCTTATTCGTTATGTTCGTCACCAATCGAAAATAAATGGAAAGTAGCCGTAAAAAAAATCAATGGCGGATTGTTTTCAACCTACGTAAACGAAACTTTGAAAAATGGTGATGTTCTAGAAATAATGCCACCAAGCGGAAAATTCAATGTAGAAATTGATACGCAAAAAGCCAAAAATTACATAGCATTCGCAGCAGGAAGCGGCATCACACCAATTCTTTCCATCATAAAAACCCATTTAGCATCCGAGCCAAACAGCACTTTTAAATTATTTTATTTAAATCGTTCGGTAAAATCCATTATCTTTAAAGAAGAAATTGAACAACTTAAAAACGTGTATTTCAATCGTTTCGAAATTTTTCATTTCCTAACCAAAGAACACCGAGCATCCGAATTATTCAATGGAAGATTTACCAAAGAAAAAATTCAGATATTAACCGAAAAAATAATCTACATTCCAGCAACCGACGACTGTTTCATCTGTGGACCGGAAGATATGATTTTTCTATTGCGCGACGAATTATCAGCTGCCGGATTAGACAAAGACAAAATACATTACGAATTGTTCACGTCTGGAATCACCGAAGAAGACAAAAAACGAATACAAAGAATAGTAGAAAACAAGGTAAACGGAACCGACATCACCATCATCGACGGCGGAAAAGAGTTTCATTTCGTGATGGACGAAGCCTACGACAACATACTCGATGGCGCATTAGCAGCCGGAGCCGATTTACCATTTGCCTGCAAAGGCGGTGTTTGCAGCACTTGCAAATGCAAAGTTTTAGAAGGCGAAGTTGAAATGAAAGTCAACTACGCACTCGACGCTCACGAAGTCGCTAAAGGATTGGTTTTAAGCTGTCAAGCCGTTCCAACAACCGACAAAGTGGTAGTCGATTTTGGAGTATAATGTCAGGCTGAGCTTGTCGAAGTCAGAAGCGAATGGCTCGGGAATTTTAATAATCCATATTCCTGCTTTCCTTCCAAAGCTCGCTAAAGAAGCGAGGCTTTTCCCTGCAATCAGGGCTAAAAAGCAAACGAATTGAATAAAAAATAAAATAAATAGCAAATTTGCGGTAAAACAAAATCAGTGAAAATCTGTATAATCCGTTAAATCTGTGGCAAAAAATAAAAAACAATAATCGTTCAAAGTTACTGCAAAGTAAAGTATTACGGCGACTGAACACTGAACACTAATTCAAAAAAGTATGTCAGAAAAAGAAGTAAAAAACCTAGAAGAAATCTTCGACGCAAGAATAGCGCGAGACGAAAAAATCGAGCCCAAAGATTGGATGCCCGAAAAGTATCGTCAAACTCATATTCGTCAAATTTCCCAACACGCACATTCCGAAATTGTAGGAATGCTTCCCGAAGGAAATTGGATAACACGTGCGCCATCGTTAAAAAGAAAAGTAGCTCTTTTAGCCAAAATCCAAGACGAAGCCGGACACGGTTTATACTTGTATTCAGCATGCGAAACACTCGGAATTTCTCGCGAAGAATTATACGAACAACTCCATTCTGGTAAAGCAAAATATTCTAGTATTTTCAATTATCCAACACTAACTTGGGCCGATATGGGCGCAATCGGTTGGCTAGTTGACGGTGCAGCAATTATCAATCAAGTGCCATTATGTTCCACTTCTTTTGGGCCATACGCAAGAGCAATGGTGCGTGTTTGCAAAGAAGAAAGTTTTCACCAACGTCAAGGTTTTCAAATCATGATGACATTGGCAGAAGGAACGCCAGAACAAAAAGAAATGGCACAAGACGCATTAAACCGTTGGTGGTGGCCTGCATTAATGATGCTCGGACCATTAGATGCCGAATCAGTTCATACAGAACAATCCATGAAATGGAAACTAAAACGTAAAAGCAACGACGATTTACGTCAACAATTCGTAGACCAAACCGTTCCTCAAGCCAATATGATTGGGCTTACAATCCCAGATCCAGATTTAAAATGGAACGAAGAAAAACAATCCTACGATTTCGGAGAAATGAATTGGGACGAATTTTGGCAAGTAGTAAAAGGCCACGGACCGTGTAACAAAGAACGAATTTCCGCAAGAGTAAACGCTTGGGAAAATGGAAAATGGGTTCGCGACGCTGCAATGGCTTATGCCGAAAAACAAGAAAATAAAGTAGTAAAACAAGCTATATAAAATAGTTCACAGTCTCAGTTTTCAGTTTTAAGACTGCCAACTGCGACTGCACTGAAAACTATAAAATTATGAAAAACTGGCCACTATACGAAGTATTTATAAGAAGTAAAAACGGATTAGAACACCGCCATTGCGGAAGTTTACACGCAAGCGATGCAACAATGGCACTCGAAAACGCACGCGATGTCTACACACGAAGAATGGAAGGTGTAAGTATTTGGGTAGTTCCATCAGCACAAATCACAGCATCAAATCCAGACGACAACGCTGAGCTTTTCGATCCTGCAAAAGACAAAGCCTATCGCCATCCAACTTTTTACGAATTGCCAGACGAGTTAAAACACATGTAACAACCTGCAAGGTTTTCAAAACCTTGTAGGTTTATAAAATAATTTGCGAATTTGCGGTAAAATTGTCCATGCGACTCTGCGCCTTTGCAAGAAATAACAAATTATGAACAACAATTTAATTCAATACATATACGGAATTGCAGATAATTCTCTGATTTTAGGTCAGCGTCTAGGCGAACTTTGCGGTCACGGACCAAGTTTAGAAACCGACATCGCAATGACCAATATTTCACTAGATTTATTCGGTCAAGTAAGAAGTTATTTCCAATATGCTGCCAAACTAATCGGTGGAGATGCAACAGAAGATACCATCGCATTTCTAAGAAAAGAAAGAGAATATAAAAATGTTTTGTTGGTAGAACAACCCAATCAAGATTTTGCGTATTCTATTGCAAGACAATTTCTATTCGATGCATATCATTTAATAGTACTAGAAGAATTACAAAATAGTAAAGACGAAACATTAGCTGCTATTGCTAAAAAAAGCATCAAAGAAGTTTCGTATCACACAAGATTCTCTTCCGATTGGATAAGAAGATTAGGCGACGGAACAGAAGAAAGCCATAACCGAATCCAAGCCGCAATAAACGATTTATGGATTTTTACTGACGAACTTTTCCATCAAACCGAAGCCGATAAAGCAATGGTTTCAGAAGGAATTGGAGTCGATGTAACACTTTTAAAAGCAAATTATTTTAAAAAAGTAAACGAAATTTTAGAAGAAGCAACATTGCAAATTCCAACAATAGAATACTTCCAAAAAGGAGGAAAACAAGGAATTCACAGTGAACATATGGGATATCTTTTAGCACAAATGCAATACATGCAATTAGCGTATCCAAATATGAATTGGTAATAAAACTTTGCGAGCTTTGCGTAAACCTTTGCGCTCTTTGCGGTTAAAAAAATGACAGAAACAACAGAACATATCGACCAAAAACTATTCGAAATTCTCGAAAAAGTTTCCGATCCCGAGATTCCAGTATTATCAATAATGGAAATGGGAGTAGTTCGTTCTGCTAAAATAATAAACGGAATTGTAGAAGTCCAAATCACAACAACCTATAGCGGTTGCCCAGCAATGGATGTAATTGGAGATGATATAAAATTAGCATTCAAACAAAACGGCTACGAAGCCAAAGTAGAATTAATTCTTTCGCCAGCATGGACAACCGATTGGATTACTCCTAAAGGCAGATTAGCATTAGAAAAATACGGAATTGCTTCACCCTTATCAGAATCAGCCGATAAAGAAGCACTTCTTGGAAATAAAAAAGTAGTAAAATGTCCGCAATGCGGTTCATTCAATACAAAATTAGTCAGTCAATTTGGTTCCACAGCGTGCAAAGCATTTTTTCAATGCGAAGATTGTTTAGAGCCATTTGATTACTTTAAATGTTTAAAATAATGTCATTGCGAGGAACGAAGCAATCTCGTTATAATAAAATAAATTACTGAATATGAAATCAATAGAACTAAAAATAGAAAACAACATAGCGTGGATTTCACTCAACAGACCCGAAGTTTTCAATAGTTTCAATCGTGAAATGGCGTTTCTTCTTCAAGAAAATTTAGATAATTGTGCAAACAATTCAAATGTTCGTGCCATAGTAATCATCGGAAACGGAAAAGCATTTTGTGCCGGACAAGACCTAAAAGAAGTAACCGATCCAGAATTAAATCCTGGTTTCAGGAAAATATTAGAAGAACATTACAATCCAATTATCCAAAAAATCAGAAATATTGAAAAACCAATAATTGCAGCTGTAAACGGAGTTGCCGCAGGAGCTGGAGCAAATATTGCATTAGCGTGTGATATTGTTGTAGCTTCTGAACATGCCAGTTTTATTCAAGCTTTTAGCAAAATCGGATTAATCCCTGATAGCGCCGGAACTTTCTTTTTACCAAGATTAATTGGCTTTCAAAAAGCATCGGCTCTTATGATGTTAGGTGATAAAGTTTCTGCACCAGAGGCTTTGGGTTTAGGAATGATTTATAAATTATACCCTGTAGCTACTTTTGAAGAAGAAGTAAAATTATTAGCAACAACTTTAGCCCAAATGCCAACAAAAGCAATTGGTTTAACTAAACGATTATTAAATCAATCACTATCAAATAATCTTGAACAACAATTAGCATTAGAAAGCGATTTGCAAATTGAAGCTAGTTCGTCCAACGATTATAAAGAAGGTGTAATGGCATTCGTAGAAAAAAGAAAACCCGAATTTAAAGGAAATTAAAAACCTTGCGAACTTTGCGTTGTCATCCTGAGCTTGTCGAAGGACTTTGCGCTCTTTGCGGTTAAAAAATAGATATGAAAGTAGCAATAATAGGTTCAGGAACAATGGGAAGCGGCATCGCGCAAGTTGCCGCAACGGTTGGTTGTGAAGTAAAAATTTATGACACCAACCTCGATGCACTTGCCAAAAGCAAAACAAATCTTGAAGCCATTTTATCAAAATTAGTCGAAAAAGAAAAAATCGATGCTAACGAAAAATCCCGAATTGAAAATAACATTTCTTACGCACACACTTTAGGAGAATTATCACATTCCGATTTAGTAATTGAAGCCATAATTGAAAACTTAGAAATCAAAAGAAAATTATTCTCAGATTTAGAAAATTATGTCTCGCATGAAACCATTTTAGCATCCAACACATCATCACTATCCATAGCTTCCATAGCTGCTTCTTGCCAAAGACCAGAACGCGTAATTGGAATTCACTTTTTCAATCCTGCACCATTAATGCAGTTGGTTGAGGTAATTCCAGCCATTCAAACCAGCGAAGAAGTACTAAAAAAATCAGTACAAATCATAACCGATTGGAAAAAAATCGTAGCCGTTGCCAAAGACACACCAGGATTCATTGTAAACCGTGTAGCTCGACCATTTTATAGCGAAAGTTTACGAATATACGATGAAGGTGTAGCCGATTTTGCCACAATCGATTGGGCTTTAAAAACCATAGGCGGATTCAGAATGGGACCATTTGAATTAATGGATATGATTGGTCACGATGTAAATTATGTAGTAACCGAAACAGTATTCACAGCTTTCTATTTCGACCCAAAATTCAAACCATCATTCACACAAAAACGACTATTGGAAGCAGGATTTTTAGGAAGAAAATCAGGAAGAGGATTTTACAATTACAGTCAAGAATTACCAAAACCAACAGAAAACACAACGTTAGCAAAACAAATATTCGAACGCGTAATCGTAATGCTAATCAACGAAGCCGCTGATACTTTATTTCTAAACATCGCATCAGCCAAAGACATCGACAACGCCATGACCAAAGGAGTAAATTACCCAAAAGGATTATTAGCTTGGGCAGACGAACTTGGTATTAATTGGTGCGCAGAAAAACTAGATGAATTGTATGATGAATACCACGAAGACCGATACCGATGCAGCCCAATTTTAAGAAGAATGGCTAAATCAAAGATAAATTTCTATAAAAAAAACTTAGCGAACCTTGCGTAAAACCTTGCGCTCTTTGCGGTTAAAAACAACAAATGGAAGGAACAAAAATACCATACAAAATGTTAAGTCAAGACGCTTACAGTCAATGGCTCGGCATCGAAATTCTCCAATGTGAAATCGGTCGCTGCAAAGTCGCAATGACCGTTCGCAAAGAAATGCTCAACAGTATGAACAAAGCCCACGGCGGAATAACATATTCATTAGCCGACACCGCATTTGGATTTGCAGCCAACACACACGGAAAATTTGCCGTTTCAATTGAAACCTCAATAAATCACATTGAAGCCGTAAACGAAGGCGATTATCTAACCGCCGAATCAGTAATAGAAAAAGTAAATAACAAACTAGGATTCAATATAATAGAAGTAAAACGAGGCAACGAAATGGTGGCGCTTTTCAAAGGAGTTGTCTACCGAACCCAAAAAGAATGGGAAGAGTAAAATAATTAAGAGCGAATGGCTTGGGTATTTTCAGTAATGGTAATTCCTGCTTTCCTTCCAATACTTTGCGAAAAAGCAAAGGTTTTTCCTTCCAATCAGGGCTAAAAAGTAAATGTATTGAGTAGATATAAAATAAATAAGAAAATCTGTGGAAAATCAGTTAAATCTGTGTAATCCGTGGCTAAAAAATTTAGCGAACCTTGCGTAAAACCTTGCGCTCTTCGCGGTTAAAAAACAAAAAATGGAAGCATATATAATTGACGGAGTTCGAACTCCAATAGGAAGTTACCAAGGCACTTTATCATCAATTCGCCCAGATGATTTAGGTGCTTTGGTCATCAAATCCGTAGTAGAAAAAAATCCAAACATCCCAAAAGAAGCTTACGACGACGTAATCATAGGTTGCGCTAATCAAGCAGGAGAAGACAATCGTAACGTAGCGAGAATGTCACTTTTATTAGCAGGTTTACCATACACTGTTCCAGGCGAAACTGTAAATCGTCTTTGCAGTTCAGGTTTGTCTGCAGTAATTCATGCCAATCGTGCTATAAAAGCAGGTGACGGGCACATCTTCATTGCAGGCGGAATAGAAAATATGACTCGCGGACCATTAGTTGTTTCCAAACCATCATCAGCTTACGGAACAGATTCTAAAATGTACGACACCAGCTTCGGATGGCGTTTTATAAACCCAAAATTACACGCAATGTACGGCACAGATGCAATGGGAGAAACCGCTGAAAATTTGGTAGAAAAATACAACATCACTCGTGAAGACCAAGATGCGTTTGCTTTACATAGTCAACAAAAAGCAACCGCAGCACAAACATCAGGACGATTAGCCAAAGAAATAGTAACCGTAGAAATTCCACAACGAAAAGGCGATGCAATTCAATTCTCGAAAGACGAATTCATAAAGCCTTCTTCATCAATGGAAGGATTATCCAAATTACGTCCAGCCTTCAAAAAAGACGGAAGTGTAACGGCTGGCAATGCATCGGGTTTAAATGATGGTGCTTGCGCAACAATTATTGCATCTGAAGAAGCCGTAAAAAAATATAATTTAAAACCTTTAGCTCGAATTGTAAGTTCTGCAGTAGTTGGAGTTGAACCAAGAATTATGGGAATTGGACCAGTTGAAGCAACAAAAAAAGCGCTTGAAAAAGCAGGTCTAACATTAGATCAAATCGATATTATTGAACTAAATGAAGCGTTTGCTGCACAAAGTATTGCTTGCCTTCGCGAATTGGGATTAAAAGACAACGATGAAAGAGTAAACCCAAATGGTGGTGCCATCGCAATTGGTCATCCACTAGGAGTAACAGGAGCAAGAATTGCGTATTCAGCCGCATTAGAACTACAACTAACAGGAAAACGATATGCTTTAATTACGATGTGTATTGGCGTTGGACAAGGATATGCTGCAATTATTGAACGAGTTTAAAAACCTTTGCGAACTTTGCACAAATCGTTGCGATCTTCGCGGTTAAAAAATATAATATGAATAAAACACAACATTACGTACTCGGAAAATGGACGTCAGCAACCGGAGAAGGAAAACCATCGTATGATGCTGTAACTGGAGAATTCATCGCAGAAACTTCGGTGGAAGGATTAGATATTCCGACCATTTTGCATTATGGAAGAACCAAAGGAGGAGACCAACTTCGCAAAATGACTTTTCAGGAAAGAGGTAATATGCTAAAAAGTTTGGCGATGTATTTAACCAAACGCAAAGAAACCTTCTATGAAATTAGCTACAGAACGGGTGCAACTCGCGTCGATTCGTGGATTGATATTGAAGGTGGATTTGGAAATTTATTTGCGAATGCATCCTTACGAAAATTATTCCCAAACCAACCGTATCACGTAGAAGGCGATCCAATCGATTTGTCAAAAGGTGGACGATTTATGGCGCATCATATTTTGGTTCCGAAAAAAGGAGTTGCGATTCATATTAATGCTTTCAATTTCCCAATTTGGGGAATGCTAGAAAAATGTGCTTGCAATTGGATGGCAGGAATGCCAGCTGTAGTTTTGCCAGCACCAGTTACAGCTTATTTAACCGAAGCTGTTGTGCGTGAAATTATCGCATCAAATATTCTGCCAGAAGGCGCATTACAATTAATTTCAGGAACTGCTAGAAACATTTTTGATACGGTAGAAAGTCAAGATGTAATAACCTTTACAGGTTCGGCAACCACTGGAAGATTGTTAAAATCGCATCCAAGATTAATACAAGAATCAGTTCCGTTTACAATGGAAGCTGACTCATTAAACGCATCAATTTTAGGAGAAGATGCAGTTCCAGGAACTCCAGAATTTGATCTGTTCATCAACCAAGCACGAAGCGAAATCACAGTAAAAGCCGGACAAAAATGTACAGCAATTCGCCGTATGATTGTTCCAGAAAAACTGATGGATGACGTTCAATCTGCTCTTTCAAAATCATTAGACAAAGTGGTTATCGGTGATCCAAGATTAAAAGAAGTTCGAATGGGTGCTTTGGTTAGTAAAGACCAAGTTGAGGTACTAAAAGGAAGAGTTCAGGAATTATCAAAATCGGCCAGAATCGTTTATGGCGATTTAGAAGAAACCAACTTAATCGGAGCCAATGAAAAAGGTGCTTTCGTGAGTCCAATTTTACTTCGCGAAGACAATCCATTTACCAATTTAGGCGTTCACGAAACCGAAGCATTTGGACCAGTTTCAACCATAATGTCTTATAAAAATCTTGATGAAGCCATCGAATTAGCTCAAATGGGTAAAGGTTCATTAGTGTCGTCAATAGTTACAAATTCAGATGAAATTGCCAAAGAATATGTAGTTAATGCTGCATCACATCACGGTAGAATTTTGGTTCTAAATCGTGAAAATGCCAAACATAGTACAGGTCACGGTTCGCCATTACCATTATTGGTTCACGGTGGTCCAGGTCGCGCTGGTGGTGGAGAAGAAATGGGCGGCGTTCGAGGCATCAAACATTATATGCAACGTTGCGCCATTCAAGGCTCGCCAACCACTTTGACCGAAATCACTGGAATTTACCAAGCGAATTCGGCGTATAAAGAAATCACGCAACATCCGTTTCAATACCATTGGGAAGACATCCAACCCGGAATGTCATTGCGAACGCACAACAGAACAGTTACCGATACCGACATCATCAATTTTGCCAATATCACTTGGGATCATTTCTACGCACACACCGATATTACTTCGCTTGACGGAAGTATTTTCAAGAAACGAACCGCTCACGGCTACTTCATTTTAGCAGCTGCAGCAGGTTTGTTCGTGTATCCAAATAAAGGTCCAGTTGCTGCAAATTACGGATTGGAAGAATGCCGTTTTTTACGTCCGATTTACCACAACGATACGGTTTACGTGCGTTTAACTTGTAAACAAAAAGTCGATAGAGACGTAGCTTCAGCTGAGCATCCAAGCGGAATCGTAAAATGGTTTGTAGAAGTTTTTGACACCGAAAATGAATTAGTAGCAGTAGCAACTATTTTAACAATGGTTCAGAAAAAGCAAGAAGTTTTCGTAGAAATGACCGATGAGAAAATAGCCGAATGCATCAATAAATTAAACGAAAATTCAAAACCAAGTTGGGGAATTTTAACGCCACAACATTTGCTAGAGCATTTGGAACAAGGTTACCGAATTATGTCAGGTGAAATTCAGGATTTCGAGATTGCCACACCTGAAAAGATTTTAGATAAAGTTCATAATTCGTTATACAATTACGATAAATTCCCAATAGGAACAAAGTTTCCAACGATGAAAAAAGACGAATTGGAAGAGTTGATTCATCCCGATTTTGAAACCGCCAAAGTCAAATTCAACGAAGCCAGAGAAAATTATAAAACGTTCTTTAAAGAAAATCCAGAAGCCATTTTAAAAAATATGGTTTTCGGAGAAATGAACAAATACGCTTCTTATTTATTAGAACGAAAACATTTAAATCATCATTTTGAGCAATTCGGAATATTATAAAAATAAAGAATAAACTTTGCGAAACTTGCGTAAACCTTTGCGCACTTTGCGGTTAAAATAAAAATTATGTCACAAGCATACGTAAAACAAGAAATAAAAAACAACATCGCCACCATCGAGTTCTTTCATCCAGAACAAAACTCCTTACCAAGCGATATTTTAGCACAATTAGCCAACACCATAACAGAAGTTGGAAATAATAACGAAGTAAAAGTAATCATCCTAAAAAGTGGTGGCGACCGAACGTTTTGTGCCGGAGCAAGTTTTCAAGAACTAATTGCCATCAACGATGCCGCAACAGGAAAAGTATTTTTCTCAGGATTTGCCAACGTAATCAACGCCATGAGAAAATGTCCAAAATTCATCATCGGACGCATTCAAGGAAAAACAGTTGGTGGTGGAGTTGGAATTGCAGCTTCAACCGATTATTGTATGGCAACCAAATTTGCAGCTATAAAATTATCAGAACTAAACGTCGGAATAGGACCATTTGTAGTTTCACCAGCGATCGAAAGAAAAATGGGAGTTTCAGCAATGTCACAAATTGCAATCGACGCCAATTCATTTTATGAAGCAACTTGGGCAAAAGACAAAGGATTGTTTGCCAATGTCTATGAAAGCATTGAAGAACTAGACGATGCCGTTCAGAAATTCGCAGAACATTTATGCACCTACAATCCAGAAGCCATGACCGAAATGAAAAAAGTTTTTTGGAGAGGAACAGAAGATTGGGACAATTTATTAGCTGAAAGAGCCGCAATAAGTGGTCGATTAGTGTTGTCTGATTTTACAAAAGAAACGTTGAAGAAGTTTAAATAGGAAGAAAATAGAAATGCTGAAAATCGAGAACTTATATCTTAAAAATGCGCTTTTTACAATTGGATTTTATATTCTTTTGTTAATTGCCAGCTATTTTTTAGATGTTGTTTCTCCATCGGGACCTTGTACACCAGGATTAGGCGCAGCACTATTATTAGTATTGCCATTTATTAGTGGATTGATGTTGATAATAAATATTTTTAGATATTTCATTTATAAAAAAGAATTAATCACATCAATTATTATTCATTTTTTAATTTTCGTTTCATTATTGATTTTCATTAAAACATTATAAAATATTAAGACAATGATGATAAGTCTATTTTCTATATTCTTTCATCTATATTCTAAAAGAAAAAATGATATACGAATTCAAAGGGTTCATCCCAGTAATACACGAAAGTAGTTTCATCCATCCGCAAGCAGCGGTTACGGGCAATGTGATTATTGGAAAAAACGTTTACGTTGGTCCAGGCGCAGCAATTCGAGGCGATTGGGGCGAAATTATTATTGAAGATGGTTGTAACGTGCAAGAAAATTGTACGATTCACATGTTTCCCGGAAAAACTATAATGTTGAAAGAAGGCGCACACATCGGTCACGGAGCAATTATCCACGGAGCAAATATTGGAAAAAATTGCCTAATCGGAATGAACGCAGTAATTATGGATGACGTGAACGTTGGAGACGAATGCATCATCGGAGCATTAAGTTTCATTAAAGCTGGAATGCAAATCCCAAATCGAAAAATGGTAGTTGGAAATCCAGCAACAATTATAAAAGATATTTCCGATGAAATGATTGATTGGAAAACCAAAGGAACTGCATTGTACCAAAAATTGCCAAAAGAATGTTATGAGACATTGAAAGCAGTTGAACCGATACGAGAAATCCCAAAAGATAGACCAACGCAAGAAGCGTTTTATTCGACATTAAATGAATTTATAAAAAAATAAAAACTTTGTGTCTTTGCGCCTTAGTGGCAAAAAAAATAAAAAATGATAACAGAATTCAAAATGCCCAAAATGGGTGAAAGTATATCCGAGGCAACAATAATCAGTTGGTTGAAAAACGTAGGTGATTTTGTGGAAGCCGAAGAAACCATTTTAGAAGTCGCTACCGATAAAGTCGATAGTGATGTGCCTGCGCCAGTTTCGGGAGTAATCACTGAAATTCGTTTTCAAAAAGATGACGTGGTTGAAGTGGGAACCGTTTTGGCTTTGATAGATTCTGATGGAAAAACAGAAGCAAGAAGCAAGAAGCAAGATGTTTTCGAGAAGAATAGTGTCACGCCTAGCGTAGTTGAAGTGCCACAACTCACAACTCACAACTCAAAATTTATAACTAATGCGGACACATTCATTTCGCCGTTAATCATCTCAATTGCTCAAAAAGAAAACCTTTCTATTGAAGAATTACAAAGCATTCCAGGTTCTGGTAGGGAAGGAAGATTACAAAAAAGCGATGTTTTCAATTATTTGAATAGTCGTAAATATTCTTTGCAAAGCAACCCGAAACTCGAAATTCGAAACTCGCAAACTTCGTCTTATCCTAAGCCCAAAATCAATTTTGTAGAAGGAAAAGATAGAATTGTAGAAATGGACAGAATGCGCAAGATGATTGCTGATCATATGGTGTATTCTAAGCAAACTTCGCCACACGTAACTTCTTACATTGAAGTTGATGTCACGAATTTGGTAAATTGGAGAAACGATAACAAAGATAAATTTCAAGAAAAACACAACGAAAAATTAACGTTTACACCAGTATTCGTTCAAGCAGTAGCAAAAGCAATTGTAGATTTTCCAATGATAAATGTTTCTGTAGATGAAAAAAATATTATTGTTCACAGTGATATCAATATCGGAATGGCAACCGCATTACCATCAGGAAATTTAATCGTTCCAGTAGTAAAAAATGCCAATGAAAAAGATTTGGTGGCTTTAGCAAAAGATGTAAATAATTTGGCGGAAGCTTCACGAAATAACAAATTAAAACCCGAACAAATTCAAGGAAGTACGTTCACAATTTCTAACGTAGGAACTTTTGGAAGCTTGATGGGAACACCAATCATCAACCAACCCGAAGTAGCCATTTTAGCTTTAGGAATTATCAAAAAACGTCCAGAAGTGATTACAACTGAAAAAGGAGACGAAATCGCTATCAGAAGTATGATGTATCTTTCTCTTTCTTTCGACCATAGAGTAGTGGACGGATTTTTAGGAGGTTCGTTCTTACGAAAAGTAGGCGATTATTTAGAACAATTTGACGCAAACACAACAATATAAAAGTTTAAACCATTAAGGAATTAAGGAAATTAAGAAAAACTTAATGAAGCTAAATATCTTATTGGTTCAAAAAATAAAAACAAACAATATCTTAATGAACCTTAATGTTCTTAATGGTTAAAAATAAATTAACGATGTCTTACAACATAAAAACAACCAAAGTTTCACAATCAAGAGTTTCAGAAGTAAATCTTGAAAACATCACAATGGGAACCAATTTCACCGATCACATGTTTATTTGTGATTATGAAAACGGAGCATGGCACAACCCAAGAATTGAACCTTTAGCATTAATTCCAACGCATCCAGCAGCCATGGCTTTACATTACGGACAAGCGATTTTTGAGGGAATGAAAGCGACTTTAGGTAAAGACGGAACACCATTATTATTTCGTCCAGATGAAAACGCAAAACGAATGAATTTTAGTGCCGACAGAATGGGAATGCCTTCATTTCCGGAAGATTTATTTGTAGAAGCATTGAAACAATTCACCGCTTTAGAGAAAAATTGGATACCAAAATCAACAGGAAGTGCATTGTATTTACGTCCGTTTATGTATGCCGATGAAGCTTTTATCGGAATGCGTGCGGCAACCAGTTTCAACTTCATCGTAATGGCATCGCCGGCAGGACCGTTTTTTAGTAGAAAAATCAAATTATACGCAGAAAAAAAATATGTTCGTGCTGTAAATGGTGGAACAGGTGAAGCCAAAGCAGCCGGAAATTACGCTGCAGCGATTCGCCCAACAGAATATGCCAAAGCTAAAGGTTACGACCAAGTTTTATGGTTAGATGCTCAAAATTTTGAATATATTCAAGAAGTTGGAACGATGAATATTTTCTTCAAAATTGATGGAAAATTTATCACACCAAGTTTGACCGGTTCGATTTTAAATGGAATAACCAGAATGAGTGTAATCGATTTATTACGAAGCAAAGGATTTGATGTAACCGAAAGACCAATTACCATTTCTGAAATTATTGAAGCTTCGAATAACAAAACTTTAGAAGAAGCTTTCGGAACAGGAACGGCAGTCGGAATAGCAATGGTGGAAGAAATCGGAAATAATGATTTAGCCATTAAATTTCCTTTAGAAAATCCAGTTTCTGTAATGGTGAATGATACTTTGAATGCGATTAAAGTTCAGGATATTAAAGATGAATTTGGTTGGATTGTTGAAGCGAAATAATATTTAACCGCAAAGTTCGCAAAGAAGGCGCAACTAGCGCAAAGTTTTTTACTTTTCAGATAAGCATTAAATAAATGAATTTAGATAAATCGATTCTTAAAAAAGCATTCACTACAATGGCAACTGCCAAAGCTATGGCAACCTTGTATGAAGATAATTTCAAAATAGTTTCCAAATACGTGCACGCAACCTCGCGCGGACACGAAGCGATTCAAATTGCTATGGCGATGCAACTTTTGCCACAAGATTATGCGTTTCCGTATTATCGTGACGATGCGATGTTACTCGGAATCGGAATGCGACCTTACGATTTGATGTTGCAATTGATGGCAAAAAAAGACGATCCATTTTCGGGCGGACGAACGTATTATTGTCATCCAAGTTTGAAAGATGCTGATAAACCTAAAATTCCGCATCAATCTTCGGCTACAGGTATGCAAGCCATTCCTGCTACCGGAACTGCAATGGGATTTTGGTACAAAGAAAACACTGGAATTCAAGATAATGACGAACAAAAACCAATCGTAGTTTGTTCGCTTGGAGACGCATCTGTAACTGAAGGCGAAATTGCCGAAGCACTTCAAATGGCAGCTTTAAAACAACTTCCGATTTTGTATTTGGTACAAGATAACGGTTGGGATATTTCGGCAAATGCAGCAGAAACTCGTGCGCAAAATGCGTTTGAATACGCTAAAGGTTTCCACGGAATCGAAGCGATTACAATCGATGGTGCCAATTTTACCGAAAGTTATTTAGCGGTTCAAAAAGTAGTGAAAACCATTCGTGAAGAACGTCGTCCATTTTTAGTTCATGCGAAAGTTCCGTTGTTGAATCACCATACATCGGGCGTTCGAATGGAGTGGTATCGAGACGATTTGGAAGAAGCGCAATCGCGTGATCCTTTTCCGGTTTTGGTACAACAATTATTGAATGCCGGATTTACAAAAGACGAAATTCAAACAATAGAAAATACAGCTATTACAAAAGTTCAAGCCGATTTTGATAAAGCTCAACTTGCAGAAGATCCAAAACCAGAAGATTTATTTACGCACGATTTTGCGCCAACGCCAATTACAGAAGAAGTTGGCGAACGAAATCCGCATCGTGAAGATAAAGTTGTGATGGTCGATTGTGCGCTTTTTGCTGTGGAAGAATTAATGAAAAAACATCCAGAATGTTTGTTGTACGGACAGGATGTTGGTGCACGTTTGGGTGGCGTTTTTAGAGAAGCTGCAACTTTAGCCCAAAAATTCGGAGACGAACGTGTTTTCAATACACCAATTCAAGAAGCATTTATTGTAGGTTCAACTGTTGGAATGTCGGCAGTTGGTTTGAAACCGATTGTTGAGGTGCAATTTGCCGATTACATTTGGCCAGGTTTGAATCAGTTGTTTACCGAAGTCAGTCGTTCGTGTTATTTATCCAACGGAAAATGGCCTGTGAGTATGATTTTGCGTGTTCCAATTGGTGCTTATGGAAGTGGCGGACCATATCATTCGTCGTCTGTAGAAAGTGTGTTGACAAATATTCGTGGCATAAAAATCGCTTATCCAAGTAATGGTGCCGATTTAAAAGGTTTGCTAAAAGCTGCTTATTATGATCCAAATCCGGTGGTGATTTTAGAACATAAAGGTTTGTATTGGAGCAAAGTAAAAGGTACTGATGCAGCAAGAGTAAACGAACCAAGCGAAGATTATATTTTGCCTTTCGGAAAAGCGAATATTGTTCAAGAAATTTGGGAACAAGAAACCGATGAAACAATTACTGTAATAACCTATGGAATGGGCGTTCATTGGGCATTGAATGCTTCTGCAACTATGAAAAACCAAGTAGAAATTATCGATTTACGAACGTTGTATCCATTAGATGAAGAAACTATTTTCAAATCGGTTAGAAAAGTTAAAAAATGCCTTGTCGTTACCGAAGAACCAACCAACAATTCCTTTGCAAGGAGTTTGGCCGGATTGATTCAAGAAAATTGTTTTAAATATTTAGATGCACCGGTTATGGTAATTGGTTCCGAAAATATGCCGGCGATTCCGTTAAATAGCACTTTGGAGTTTACTATGATTCCGAATGTGGAAAAAGTGAAAGCTAAAATGAAGGAATTACTCAATTATTAAACAGAAGCCAATTAGAACTACAATGTCACTCTGAGCTTGTCGAAGAGTTTTTTTTTAGAAGCTATTTCCAACTTTACATTATAAGTCCGCAGGAAAAACAAAAATTTTCTACACCACAAAAAGAGCTTCCTTTGGTCGCTTTTTTGCAGCAAGAAAATCAATTTGTTTTTTCTTTGCGGGCTTTCCATTGCAATCTGGTCTATGGCATTTTGTTGAAAAAGAATATGCTTTTTTAATTGTTTTTTTTCATACTTTTGTTTGATAATTTAAATAAAATGGCAGCAGCAGACCAAATAAAATCTTTGATTAAGTCTTTTGGAGATGATGACGAAAGTCGTTTTTTTTCAATTGCTTTGCAAATTGCTGCTACCGAAGCAAAGCAAGGACATACAACATTTGCTCAAGAATTAAAAAAACTAATTGATGTAGCAAAAAAGGATAGGTCAGTAAGTGCTATCCATAACAAAGCTTTACCTCTAAATTTGCCTAAACGAGAATTACAAGAATTAATTGAGGTTTTTCAACCTAAAATTAATTTAAGTGATATGGTTTTGGATGAAAATATTAAAAACACACTTTATAAAGTTATTAAAGAACAAGAAAAGTGGCAAATTTTAAAAGCTCATAATTTAGAACCAAAACGTAAACTCTTACTGACAGGAGCTCCAGGAACAGGTAAAACTATGACAGCTCAAGCAATTGCAGGTGAATTAGGGATAACAGTTTTTATTATTAGATTAGATGGATTAATGTCTAAATATTTGGGAGAATCAATAGCAAAACTAAGATTGATTTTCGATGCAATGAATGACCAAAGAGCTGTTTATCTTTTTGATGAATTCGATTCTATTGGTTCACATAGAAATCAAAATCAAGATATTGGAGAAATAAAAAGAGTGCTAAATTCTTTTTTAATAAATATAGAAAAAGACCAGAGTAATAGTATAATAATTGCAGCAACAAATTTGCCGGAATCACTTGATAAGGCATTATTTAGAAGATTTGATGAAATAATTGAATATCCACTACCTGATGAAAATCATATAATTGAAATTATAAAGAAACATACAAAAGCTTTTTCTTTCTCAACTAAAGTTGATTATAAAGCTTTATCAAAACTTGCTTTAGGATTAAATTATTCTGAAATTGTTAGAATATGTAATGACACCATTAAGGAAATGATTCTTAATGATTTAGATAAATTAGAATTAACAACATTAAAAAAATTATTAAAATTGAGAAATGTTGTAAATGAAAAATAAATCTCATATTAAATTTGAAGGAAAAACTACTACTAATATATTTAAGACTACTAAACCAGGTAGAGGAAAAAAATATATTGAAAAGTCAAATGATAGATTAAGTCATGGTAACGTCTTGCTACAAAAAACTAATGATTTAAAACAATCGTTTGATAATCTAGACATCAATCCTTTACTAATAAAAGATGATTCAGTTTATATAGAATTTACTTCAGACTGGGGTTATCAATTATCTTTTGATTCTTTTGATAAAAGTGGCTTTCAATTACTAAATATTAATGAAGAAATTAGAATAATAGACAATGTTGAAGAATATAGATACTCTTTAGTTGTTCTAGCAAGTGAAGGTGATATATCAAATTTTATTAAGAAAATTGAGATTTATTTGTCCAAGAATTTCATTAAAACAGATAGAATAACAAAAGAAAAAATAGATACAGGTGAACCAAAAAACAAGAAGTTACTCAACAATATTGAAGATATAAAAGATGCATCTTTAAAATCGTTTTGGGTTGATGGATTATATTTTCCTTTTCCAAATGAGAATGAAGATGTTTGGTGGGAAGTTTGGTTTCGTAAATCAGATAATTACATTGAAAAATTAAATAGTGTTTACAATAATTTAGAAATTATTGGTTGTCAAATTGGGCAATCTCAAATAGAATTAGCAGAATATATTGTTAAATTAGTTAAAGGAACTTCAAAACAACTTTCAGATTCATTATTGTTGCTTGATAACTTGGCTGAGCTAAGAAAACCTCAAGAAATTTCAAATTTTATTACTGATAAATTTATCTCTTTTGAAACAAAAAAAGAGTATTTAGAAGATTTACAGAACAGAACGATTAGTAATTTAGATGAAAACAGCGTATTAATTTGTTTGTTAGATTCAGGTGTAAATAATAAGCATCCTTTATTAAAGAATTTCGTTAGCGACGAAAATATTTATTCTTTTAATGAAGAATCATGGGGAGTACAAGATGATTTAAATCATGGTACAGGTGTTGCAGGATTGTCATTATATGGGGATTTAACAGACTTATTAAGTACTTCTGATAGTATTCAAATTTTTCATGGTTTGGAATCTTTTAAAATAATATCAGCTAAAAATCTAAATGATCCTGAATTATACGGAGCAATAACTGAAAGTGGTATAAGCACTCCACAAATTTACAAACCATCAAATTTGCGAGTTTATTGCATGACAGTTACAGACAAACAAATTAGATTTAATGGTCGTCCATCATCTTGGTCATCAGCAGTTGATAAAATTTGTTTTGGTAAAGAATTAGGTCAGCAATTGTTTATTATAAGTGGAGGTAATGTCATAATAAATAAGCATGATGATTATCCAAAAATAAATGAGACTGAATGTATTCATGATCCCGCTCAAGCATACAACGCTCTGACAATTGGTACTTATACTAGAAAAGATAAAATTGACATTTCAACTGCTCATAAACCATTAGTTGAGTATGGTGGAATGGCACCAAGTAACTCAACTTCACTTTTATTTGAAAACAGTTGGCCAAATAAGCCAGATTTAGTTTTTGAAGGCGGTAATAGGTCAACGGATGGAGTATATACTTCTGATCATTCTGAATTGAGACTATTAACTACAGATTCAGATTTTAGAAATGATATATTTATGCCTTTTGGAGATACTAGCGGAGCAGCTGGTTTAGCAGCTAAAATGGCTGCTGAATTAAGAACTAATTATCCAAATTACTGGGTTGAAACAATTAGAGGTTTAATGGTTCATTCTGCTGATTGGACTAACTCAATGAAAAAAAGCATTGAAAAAAAGAATCTTTTACGAACTGTTGGTTACGGTGTGGCAAATATTCAAAAAGCAATGTTTAGTGTTGAAAATTCATTAACCCTGATTGCTGAAAGAGAAATTCAACCATATAAATATGAAAAATCAGAAGGAAAATATAATGAATATCACTTATTTAATCTTCCTTGGCCAAAAGAAACTTTAGAAAGTTTGGAGGATAAGTCTGTAAAGTTAATAGTCACTTTATCCTATTACATTGAGCCAAATCCTGGTAGTAGAAGATTAGCAACTCATTATTCTTATCATTCACATCAACTAGATTTTGAATTAGTTAAAAGATATGAAACTCTTCCAGAATTTCAAAAAAGAATTTCAAAACCTGAAGATGAAACCAATGACAACAAGCCTAAAAGAGATGGAGTAAAATGGGAAATTGGACCTAAATCTGGATCTAAAGGTTCGATTCGAAAAGATTTCATAACTACAACTGGTCGAGAAATGTCCGAAAGAAATACTTTGGCAGTTTTTCCTAAAAATGGTTGGTACAAGAATTTGAAAAGACAAAATAAATTTAATGAAAAAGTTCGTTATAGTTTAATTGTTAGTTTGGAGACTGAAGAATTAAATGTAGATTTATACACACCTGTTATGAATCAGTTAACAATTTCTCTATAGATTGATTATTATAAAACCTTGTGTAATGAGAATCAATAAATAGTTAAATGATAGTCTATTTTTGTCATTTAATCAGTTAGTTTCAAAATAGAACTAACTCAACTCAAATTCAGTTGTTCGGAAATTCCGAACAATTGATTCTACTTTCAATTCATTAGAATTAAAAATAAAAGTTAAATGTTCACTAATAGTAGATTTTACTACACCAAAAAGTTCTGCCATAGCTTTTTGAGTAAGCCAAATCGTTACTTCTTGAAGGTAAACATCTACATGAATTTCTCCACTTGGTGCGGTATATAAAATAAATTTTTTTTCTTCCTTTTCCATACTATATTCTAAAATGCTAATTTAACATTTTCAAAAAGTATTGTCAATTTTAGTTATTAACATTTATTTGTAAAACTAAACACTAAAAACCAACATTTTTTGCGGAAAACCATAATTGGGTGTTTTTTTTTAAAAATAAAATCCTACAAGGTTTAAATAAACCTTGCAGGATAAGTGCTTTAAAAAGAAGTTCTTAGAAATTCTGCCTCAACTCAATACAAAACCAATCTAGCCCTGATACTGGAATTGTTTGAGCTCTTAACGAAGTTAAAGCGAGTTCCAGTAGCAGGAATAAGGAAACCAAAAAGAACCAAGCCATTCGCTTTTAATAAAAAAAAATCGCAACATTACTGCTGCGAATTTTCTAGTTGTTAATTAACTGACTGTATAAATCTTCTTTTTCATTGAGGTAGCGGTATTCAAAACCGTGCTGTTTCATGTTGGCTTTTATGGGTTCGATATCGGTTTTGTTTTTTAACTCCAAACCTACAATTACCGAACCGACTTCGCGACTGGTTTTTTTTGCAAATTGAAAATAAGTAATGTCATCGTCTTCACCCAAAATGGTGTTTACAAATTCTTTTAATGCGCCCGGACGTTGCGGAAATTGAACCATAAAATAATGCATTAAACCTTCGTAGAGCAAGGAACGTTCTTTGATTTCGGCAGTTCGCTCAATGTCATTATTGCTTCCAGAAACGATGCAAACTACGTTTTTACCTTTTATTTTGTCTTTGTAAAAATCTAATGCGGCAATGGTTAACGCGCCGGCAGGTTCAACAACCATGGCTTCTTCGTTGTACAAACGTAGAATTGTGGTGCAGACTTTTCCTTCGGGAACCAGAATTATATCGTCGAGATTTTCTTTGCAAATGTTGAAAGTTAAATCGCCAACTTGCTTTACTGCTGCGCCATCTACAAATTTATCGATGGTTTCTAGCGGTGCATTATTTCCGTTTTCGATTGCCGTTTTCATGGCTGGTGCGCCCAAAGGTTCAACGCCAATAATTTTGGTTTTCGGACTTAATTCTTTAAAAACAGTTGATAATCCGGCTGCCAATCCGCCGCCACCAATTGGAACGAAAATGTAATCAATGGGTTTTTCAAAAGCACTCAAAATTTCTAAACCTACTGTTCCTTGACCAGCGATAACTTTGAAATCATCAAACGGATGGATGAATTTTTTATAATTTTCTGTAGCAAATTCAACCGCCGAAGCATACGCATCGTCAAAAGTATCGCCAACTAAAACAATTTCAACAAACGATTTTCCAAACAATTGCACTTGTTTTATTTTTTGTTTCGGAGTGGTTTTTGGCATGTAAATTACACCTTGAATTTGTAATAAATTACAGGAATAGGCAACGCCTTGAGCATGATTTCCGGCACTTGCGCAAACAATTCCTTGTGATTTTTCAGCATCAGAAAGCGAACTCATTTTGTTGTAAGCACCACGAATTTTATACGAACGAACGACCTGTAAATCTTCACGTTTTAGTAAAATTGTTGCGTCAAATTCATCTGAAATATTCAAATTTTCTGCCAATGGTGTAACCTGAACAACTCCGTTTAATTGCTTTTTAGCTTGTACTATTTCGTTAAATAAATTCATTTTTTTTGGATTTAAACCATTAATAAATTAAGAAAATTAAGTTCAAAGTCTATTATCTATAATCTATCATCTTTCCTCTATTTTCTATACCAGTTACTCCACAATTTTCTTCATTGCAGTCATCGCTTCACGCAATTCGGCACCACAAATTTCAATGGAATGATTTCGTATAGCGGCATTTATTTTCACCAATTCAAAGTTATCTACATTATTATTTGCAGTTGTATTGAAGTTTTTTCCAATCAAATTAGTATTTACTTTTTTCATAAAATCTGTCAAAAGTGGTTTGCAAGCATGATCAAATAAATAGCAACCATATTCTGCCGTATCCGAAATTACGCGGTTCATTTCGAACAATTTTTTGCGTGCAATAGTGTTGGCAATTAGTGGCGCTTCGTGCAGCGATTCATAATATGCCGATTCGTTTTTGATTCCGGCAGAAGTCATGGTTTCATAAGCCAATTCTACACCAGATTTTACAAAAGCCACCATCAAAGTCGCATGATCAAAATACTCTTGTTCGGTAATTTCTAATGTTCCAGCAGGCGTTTTTTCAAAATCAGTTTCGCCAGTTGCTTCGCGCCAAGTCAGTAAATTTTTATCACCATTTGCCCAATCTTCCATCATGGTTTGCGAAAAATGTCCTGACAAAATATCGTCCATGTGTTTGTTAAACAATGGTGTCATAATCTCTTTCAATTCTTTGGCAAGTTTAAAAGCTTCTACTTTTGCAGGATTTGACAATCGGTCCATCATGTTGGTAATTCCGCCAATTTTTAAAGCTTCGGTAATCACTTCCCAACCGTATTGCACTAGTTTTGACGCATATTCAGCATCGATTCCGTTTTCAATCATTTTGTTAAAACTCAATATCGATCCGGTTTGCAATAATCCGCAAAGAATGGTTTGTTCACCCATCAAATCCGATTTTACTTCTGCCACAAACGACGATAGTAAGACACCAGCTTTGTGTCCGCCAGTTCCAACACAGTAGGCTTTTGCAATTTCCAATCCATCACCGTTTGGATCGTTATCAGAATGTACTGCGATTAAAGTTGGCACTCCAAAACCACGTAAATATTCGGCTCGAACTTCACTCGCAGGCGATTTTGGCGCAATCATAACCACCGTAATATCTTCTCTAATTTGCGTTCCTTCTTCCACAATATTAAATCCGTGTGAATACGACAAACACGCACCTTTTTTCATCAAAGGCACAATTTTCGTTACAACCGATGTGTGCTGTTTGTCTGGAGCCAAATTCGAAACTAAGTCTGCAGTTGGAATAATTTCCTCAAAAGTTCCTACTTCAAATCCGTTTTCGGTAGCATTTACAAATGATGATCTTTTGTTGTCAATTGCTTCCTTTCGCAACGCATACGCCACTTCGAGTCCGCTATCACGCAAATTTTGACCTTGAGCCAAACCTTGCGCGCCGCAACCAATAATCACTATTTTTTTACCTTTTAATTTTGAAACTCCGTTAGCAAATTCGCTGCTTTGCATAAAATCACATTTCCCTAATTCTTGAACTTTTAATCGATGCGGAAGTGAATTGAAATAATTTGACATTGTTTATTTTTTAAATTTTTATTTATTTTCTTTAGAAGCTAATCCAGCTATTCGTTGCAATCTTTTTATACTTGTCAGGTTAAAAAAAACCTGACAAGTATAAAAAGGATTTCCACTTCTATCTGGGCTAGGCTTTAGTGCTAATTTGAAATTGTTGTTGTTATTGAAAATTACATTTCAAAAATCATACTTTTATGATTCAGAAATTCGTTGTTTATTGGTTGCTTCGTTGGATCGTTTTTCTCCATATCCAACACTTTTTTATGAACGCCTTCGCTCGATTTTATGATGGCAATTCTCGAACTTCTCACAAATTCAATCAAACCATATTTATCCAATTCTTTCAGTAAATTATTCACTTCTTCATCGTGACCAGTTGCTTCAAATACTGTATAATCTTCGCGAATTACAACCGCTTTTGCACCAAATTCTCTCAGCAATCGTTCTACTTTTACATCTTTCATGATTACGGCAGTTGGCACTTTGTACAACGCCATTTGTTGCCATATAATTTCATCGTTGGTATTGTAATAGACTTTAAAAACGTCTACAATTTTTTCCAACTGACGTACCAAATTTTTAACTACAGTTTCGGTTTCTCGAACGACTAATGTAAAACGATAAATGTCTTTTATTTCGCTTGGTGACGTGTTTAAACTTTCTAAACTAATCTTTCTGCGCGAAAACATAATCGCTATTTTGTTGATTAAACCTACTTGATTTTCGGTGTAAATGGTCAACGTATATTCTTCTTTCATTGTTTTTTAGTTTACGAGTTAAAGTATTAAATTACTTTTTCATTAAATAAATAATTCAAATTTTACGACCAACTTTTTTTATTGTTATTAAAAATCAGATATTGGTTTTTACACGAATTTCACGAATTTACACGAATCATTATCGTCAATGATTTCACAAATTTGAATAAGTCAGATAAAATTGGTGTGAATTAATTTATACACTTTGTAATTCGTGAAAATTTGTGAAATTCGTGTCTAATTATTTTAATTCGATTAATCAGGCTAAATTTCTTCTTTAGATAAAACAATTTCAGCAACTCCTTTACCTTGTGGTACCATCGGAAAAACATTATCTTCGTGCAACACGGCAACTTCCAAAAGAAACGAACTCGGATTGTCTAACATTTCTTTCAATCCGTCACGAAGTTCTTCACGTTTGGAGATTTGCTTTCCATCAATATTATATCCTTTAGCAACTTGCACAAAATTCGGACTTTGAATATCGGTAAACGAATAGCGTTTTTCGTGAAAAAGTTCTTGCCATTGACGCACCATTCCAAGGAAACTATTGTTTAGAATTAGGATTTTTACATTCGGTTGAAATTGCATAATTGTTCCTAATTCTTGGAGGTTCATTTGTGCTCCACCATCGCCCATAATGGCCACAACTTGACGTTCTGGCGCGCCAAATTTCGCTCCAATTGCTGCTGGAAGTGCGTAACCCATTGTTCCCAAACCGCCACTTGTTATATTACTTCGGGTTTTATTTTGCTTTGCATAACGACACGCCACCATTTGATGCTGACCAACATCGGTTACAATTACCGCTTCGCCATTGGTTAGTTCGTTCAAGACATTGATAACTTCGCCCATTGTTAATCCGCCTTCTATTGGATTTAATTCTTTTTCAATCAAAAAAGTAGTTTCTCTTTCTCGTTTAATTTCAAATTCCTTGAACCATTCAGGATGCGTTTTTTGTTCTAATAAATTAGTCAGCAACGGCAATGTTTCCTTACAATTTCCCCAAACCGGAACTGTAGTTTTCACATTTTTATCAATTTCGGCTGGGTCAATATCGAGATGAATGATTTGTGCTTGCTTGGCATATTTGTCTAATCTGCCGGTAACTCGGTCGTCAAAACGCATTCCAACTGCAATTAGAACATCGCATTCGTTGGTTAAAAAATTCGGACCATAATTGCCGTGCATGCCCAGCATTCCGACGCCAAGTGGATGATCGGTTGGAATTGCGCTCATTCCCATAATCGTCCAAGCTGCTGGTAATCCTGCTTTTTCTATAAAATTTTGAAATTCTTTTTCGGCATTTCCTAACAAAACGCCTTGACCAAAAATCACAAATGGTTTTTTGGCGTTATTTATTAAGGTTGCTGCTTTTTCAATATATTCCAATCGCACAATTGGTTCTGGACGATAACTTCTAACGTGAATGCATTTACGATAGCCGATATATTCAAACAATTGAAGTTGCGCATTTTTGGTAATATCGATTAAAACTGGGCCAGGACGACCTGTTTTTGCCAAATAAAATGCTTTTGCTAAAATTTCAGGAATTTCTTTGGCATCCGTAATTTGATAATTCCATTTTGTAATCGGAATTGTAATGTTGATAATATCGGTTTCTTGAAAAGCATCGGTTCCCAATAAATGAGCAAAAACTTGACCTGTAATGCATACTAATGGTGTAGAATCTATCAAAGCATCGGCTAAACCAGTGACTAAATTGGTTGCGCCTGGACCACTTGTTGCAAATACAACTCCAGTTTTTCCGCTTACTCTTGCATAACCTTGCGCAGCATGAATGGCACCTTGCTCGTGACGCACCAAAATGTGATTTAATTTGTTTTTGAAATCAAATAAAGCGTCATAAATGGGCATAATTGCACCGCCAGGATATCCAAAAATAGTATCTACATTTTCAGATAATAAAGCATCAATAACGGCTAAACTTCCAGAAGTGGAAATAGGTTGTTTTTTTGCTTTTTCGATGGTGTCTAGTTCTAATGTTTTCATAATTGTATTTTTTTATATCGACAAGATCATTAAAATCTTGCAGGAAATCTATGTCTAATCTTCATCGGTTACACAACCTTCGGAAGCATCTTTAACCAATTTTACATATTTGTATAAAACTCCATTTGTAACTTTTAATGCTGGAATTACTAGTTTTTTTCGACGTTCATCCAATTCAGAATCAGAAACTTTTAGAATTATGGTATTAGAAACTGCGTCAAGTTCAATAATATCATTATCGTTTACAAGCGCAATTGTTCCGCCATCAAAAGCTTCTGGAGTGATGTGACCAACCACGAAACCGTGTGTGCCACCGCTGAATCTTCCATCGGTAATTAAGGCAACACTTTTTCCTAATCCAGCACCAATAATTGCTGATGTTGGTTTGAGCATTTCGGGCATTCCAGGTCCGCCTTTTGGTCCGACATATCGTATTACAATTACATCGCCAGCTTGAATTTTTTTGTCTTCAATTCCTTGAATTAACTCTTTTTCTCCATCAAAAACTTTGGCTGGACCAACAAATTTTTCGCCTTCTTTTCCTGTGATTTTTGCAACTGAACCTTTTGTTGCTAGATTTCCATATAAAATTTGAATATGCCCAGATTCTTTAATTGGATTTTCTAATGGACGAATGATATTTTGATTATCAAAATTGATATCCACTACATTTTCAAGGTTTTCTGACAACGTTTTTCCAGTAACGGTTAAGCAATCGCCGTGTAATTTTCCTTTAGATAGTAAGTATTTTAACACCATTGGAACGCCACCTTTTTCGTGGAGATTTTGCATCAAATAATTTCCGCCAGGTTTAAAATCGGCTATTAATGGCGTTGTGTTGCTTATTCGTTGAAAATCGTCTTGAGTAATTTTTATACCAACACTTTTCGCCATTGCAATCATGTGTAAAACGGCATTCGTGCTTCCGCCAAGTGCAATTAATGTTGTGATGGCATTTTCAAAAGCGTTGAAAGTCATGATGTCTTTTGGACAAATATTTTTTTCTAAAAGTAATTTTATGTAGTGTGCTGCTTGTTTACATTCTTCAATTTTTTCATCACTTATTGCAGGATTTGAACTTGAATAGGGCAAGCTCATTCCGAGTGCTTCAATAGCAATTGCCATGGTATTTGCAGTGTACATTCCGCCGCAAGCGCCAGCGCCAGGACACGAGTTTTTGATAATTCCTTTGAACTCTTCTTCAGAAATTTTTCCAGCTATTTTTTCGCCTAATGCTTCAAATGCCGAAACGATATTCAAATCTTTACCTTGGTATTTTCCCGGAGCGATTGTGCCGCCATAAACCATAATTGAAGGACGATTTAATCTTCCCATTGCGATTATTGAACCTGGCATATTTTTATCACAACCCGGAATTGCAATTACCGCATCATAATAATGTCCGGCAACTACACTTTCAATGCTGTCGGCAATAATTTCTCGACTTACTAATGAATAGCGCATTCCGTCAGTTCCATTAGTAATTCCGTCGCTAATTCCGATGGTATTGAAAATTAATCCAACCATTTCAGAATTATTTACTTCCACTTTTATGTACGAAGCCAAATGATTTAGATGCATGTTGCATGTATTTCCATCGTAACCCATTGAAGCAATTCCGACGAAAGGTTGTGCTAATTGCTTATCATTCAATCCAATTCCGTACAACATGGCTTGTGCTGCAGGTTGTGTTGGATCTTGTGTTACGGTTTTACTGTATTTATTTAATTCCATTATTAGTTTGTTTCTTGTAATTGTTTTTCTAGAACTAAATTTTTGTATGCAGTTTGTAGTTTTTTACCTAAAGTAGCGTTCCATTCTCTAGTAAATTTTTTATTTTCTAATGATTGTAATCCGATAATTTCTGCTGCAGTTCCGCAAAGAAAAGCGCCATCAGCATTGGCTAAATCTTCGGGTAGAAATTCACCTTCTACCAATTCGATTTCAAGATTTTTACATAAATCGATTACTGTTGCACGAGTGATTCCTGGTAAAATATTTCCGGTTTTAGGAGTGAATAGTTTTCCGTTTTTTTCAAAAAATAAATTTGAACCTGGACCTTCGGCTAGAAAACCATCTGTATCTAAAAGAATGGCTTCGTCAAAACCTTTTTCTTTGGCTTCGGATGCTGCAAGGATTGAGTTTACATAATGTCCACATACTTTAGCTTCGATTTTTGTAGATTTTGGATGTGGTCTGCTGAAAGAAGAAATCGTTACATTTAATAAATTATCGCCTAAATAGGCAGCCCATTCCCAAGCGCAAATCATGATTGAAACACTATTTGGCTTGGTCAAACTCATATTTGGTCCGCAAAAAACCAAAGGACGAACATAAGCATCTTTGAAATTGTTTAATTTTAAAACTTTATAGGTTTGTTCAATTAAATCATCAACATCATAATCGAATGGAATATTGATTAATTTACAAGAGTTTTTAAGGCGTTCATAATGTTCTTTTGCTTTAAAAACACGAGTGCCGTTATGTGTGTCATAGGCTCGAATTCCTTCAAATACACCATATCCGTAGTGTAAAGTTTGACTGTATAAATCGGTATTTGCATTTGTTGCTTTTACAAAATGACCATTTAAATAGATTGTGGTTTTATCGTTGAAATACATTTTCAAAAAAGTTTTAGTTAAAAAAAACCTTTCTCAATTTATTTAGAGAAAGGTTGGTATATTGATACAATGTCCTGACTCGTCACATAGAGCGAATAATAATAATCACGACAATAATACTAGTTGCTAAATTTTTCATAATTTGGTTTAAATAAAAAACCTCCTAAAATTTCAGGAGGTTTTTATATAGTTATATACAACAAAATCTCCTATCTCATTTCTGAGATGACAATAATTGAGATAATAATGTTGTTAATGTTATTCATTTTTTAAATTATTTCTGAGTTAAATTTATAAATAAAATTTTCATTTGAATTATAAAATTTAAAAAATACATTATTTTTATTAAAATACTAAATTTTTCTCTTTTATTTTTCACTTTTCTTATTTTTTATGCTTTAAATAATGGATAAAACACAGAAAAGTTAAATTAATAATTTTATTTTTTTATGCCAGGCGGATATTGAGCCATTATTTTATCTACAAATTCCTTGATTCTGGCGTCTTTTTCTTCGGTATCTTTAGTTAAATAACCACTTCCTTCACCTTGCCAAACTAGTTCTTTGGTTTTAGCATCAATTAAATCGATATAAAGAGTTCCTTCTGGAGTTCTTGAAATATTAGAATATCCAACACCCATTCCCCAATAAGGATTCCAACCCCAGCCAAAACCTGCATTATTGTATACGTCAATTCGTTCACTTTCTTTAGTAAAAATACTAATAAGTAAATCAGGTGTTTCACTTTTGGTAAAACTTTTGGTTGACATTACATCATCAATAGATCGTAAAATTCTTTTTTTGTCTAAATCAGAAATTTCTACCTTATCGATACCACTTTTAAGATAAGCATAGGTTTTATAACCTTCAAAATTAGCTTTCTTATCATAATCAGAATTTACTCTAACAGAACTACACGATGCAAGTACTAGAAGTAAAAGTACTGGGATAAATTTAATTGTTTTCATAGCTTTATTTTTTAAAATTTAAAAGTTTCAAGCTTCAAAATTAAAGTTGTTAGAACATAAATTATCTTAAACTTTAACTCTAAAACTAAAATAAGTTTTCATCTACTATATTAGGGATGGTAATTTTCAGTAAAGGTTGCGTCTGCATGGCTCTTTTTATTGCAAAAATTGCACCTTCGTTTCGTGCCCAACTTCTTCTTGAAATTCCGTTGTTTACATCCCAGAAAAGCATTGATTCTAAGTGTTTTGACGCTTCTTTAGTTCCATCAAGAACCATACCAAAACCGCCGTTTATGACTTCACCCCAACCAACACCACCGCCATTGTGAATTGACACCCAAGTTGCTCCGCGAAAGCTATCTCCAATGACATTTTGTATCGCCATATCAGCCGTGAAACGTGAACCATCATAAATATTAGAGGTTTCTCTGTATGGCGAATCGGTTCCAGAAACGTCGTGGTGATCGCGGCCTAAAATGATGTAGCCAATTTCACCTTTTGCAATAGCTTGATTGAAAGCTTCTGCTATTTTAATTCGTCCTTCGGCATCGGCATACAGAATTCTAGCTTGTGAACCAACGACTAATTTATTTTCTTGTGCACCTTTTATCCATTGGATATTGTCTGCCATTTGTTGTTGGATTTCAACTGGAGAAGTTGTAATCATTTCTTCAAGAACATCGCAAGCAATTTTGTCAGTTTTGGCTAAATCTTCTGGATTTCCTGAGGCGCAAACCCATCGAAATGGTCCAAAACCATAATCGAAACACATTGGTCCCATAATGTCTTGAACGTAACTGTTGTATTTGAAATCGATATGATTTTCTGCAAAAACATCGGCTCCAGCACGTGAAGCTTCTAGTAAAAAGGCATTTCCGTAATCAAAGAAATAGGTTCCTTTTTCGGTGTGTTTATTGATTGCTGTTGCGTGACGACGTAATGTTTTTTGAACTTCTTCTTTGAATTTATCAGGATTATTTGCCATTAAATCATTCGATTCTGCGAAAGTATATCCAATTGGATAATAACCTCCAGCCCAAGGATTGTGTAATGAAGTTTGATCGGAACCTAAATCAATATGTAGATTTTCTTGGTCAAAACGTTCCCAAACATCTACTACATTTCCTAGGTATGCAATGGAAACAACTTCTTTATTTTTTAGAGCATTTTTAACTCTTGGAACTAATTCATCAATATTTTCAATCACTTCATTAATCCATCCTTGCGAGTGACGAATGTGTGTGATTTTAGGATTTACTTCGGCACAAACCGTTACGCAACCTGCAATATTTCCGGCTTTTGGTTGTGCGCCAGACATTCCGCCAAGACCAGAAGTAACGAATAATCCACCTTTTGGAGATTTTTTTATTTTTCTGAATCCGTTTAAAACGGTGATTGTCGTTCCGTGAACAATTCCTTGCGGACCAATGTACATAAAACTTCCTGCGGTCATTTGTCCATATTGAGAAACTCCTAAAGCATTCATTTTTTCCCAATCATCAGGTTTTGAATAATTTGGGATAACCATTCCGTTAGTAACTACAACTCTTGGAGCATTTTCATGCGATGGAAATAAACCCATTGGATGTCCAGAATACATCGCTAGAGTTTGCTCATTAGTCATTTCGGCCAAATATTTCATGGTCAATAAATATTGTGCCCAATTTGAAAATACTGCACCATTTCCGCCATAAGTTATTAATTCATGCGGATGTTGCGCTACTGCATAATCCAAATTGTTTTGAATCATTAACATTATAGCTTTTGCTTGTTCCGATTTTCCTGGATATTCAGAAATCGGTCGAGCGAAAATTTTATAATCTGGACGCAAACGATACATGTAAATTCTTCCGTAGGTTTCTAATTCGGCCTTGAATTCAGGAAGTAATTCGGCGTGATGTTTGGTTTCGAAATAGCGTAAGGCATTTTTTAATGCTAACTTTTTTTCGTCGTCTGAAAGAATTTCTTTTCGTTTTGGCGCATGATTTATTTCAGGTTCATAAGGTTTCGGGTTGGGTAAAACCGATGGAATTCCTTGTAGTATTTGTTCTTGAAATGTCATATTTGAGTTTATAAGTTTAAGAGTTTAAAAGTTTAGAAGTAATTTTCTAATTAACTAGTTTCTCATTTTCTAATTGTATTTGTTTTTTTGTCAAATCCGTAAGGGCAATGTCTACACCCACTTTTGCAACAGTAACCACGTTTTAAATGGTATTTCTCGGTGAAACATCTATAACCTTCTGGAGTTAAGTAGTAATCTTCGCCTTCTTTTAAATTTTTCGAATTTAATTCTTCATTCATAATGACAAATCACATTTATTGCAACATACAAAATTAATTATTTTAAAGTGATTCTTTCTTTCCTTTAGCAAAAATATTATTTAAAGAAAAAATTTAGCAACTTTGTACGATATGATTCTTATTGTTTTTAAATATTTAACGCCAAAAGGTTTTCGCGGATTGACTTTTTATCCTTTTGTTTTCATGTCTGATTTAAAAGACACGAAAAATAAGGTTTTTATTAACCACGAAAAAATTCACATTCGCCAGCAATTGGAGTTGTTGATTTTGCCTTTTTATATTTGGTACTTATTAGAATATTTGTTTCGAATAATTCAATGTAAAGATAGAAAACAGGCTTATTTGAACATTTCATTTGAAAGAGAAGCTTATGCAAATGAAAAAGACCTTGATTATTTAAAGTCAAGGTCTTTTTGGAGTTTTTTTAAATTTATTAGTATATAACTTTTTGATTTACAATAGTTCCATTTTTCAATTTGATTTGTAAAAATAATGCGCTATTGTTTTTTAGAAGATTTGTGATTGTAAATAAATTGGTGTTTACAGACTGATAATTGCCTATTTTTCTTCCTAATACATCATAAACAACTACCGATTCCATGTCTTCGTTATAGGAATTGATACTTATAAATTCATTAGAAATTACTTGAACTGAATTAGTATAAGAATGATTAGTATTACTTAATGCACTGTTCAAATAAATTATTTTAAATCGCTCATTTATATCGCCACTCGTAGAATAAAAGTGATAAGGTGTTGTTTTAATATCATGAATAATGTCAAATAATTTGTCTTTTAAATAAATGTTTTGATGATCAAATAATCCGTCAACTGCTGCTATTGCTATTGAATAAGTTCCGGCAGTTTGGATGTGAATTCCAATTGGAACTTCATCATTAACATCAAACGGAAGTTGGCGACCTTGAATTAGATACTTATCATTACTATTTGTTAATGAATAGATTGACATTGATCCGGTGTTTAAAGTTTTGCTATCAAAAAAACTATCATAATCCATAGTAGCACCTTGTATATAGCCAACTAAAGTTCTATCAGAAATTTGATTGCTGTCAATTAAATCTAACCAAATTCTATTTCTTTCTATTGAATTAACATCAAAAGGAGTTACGGCTGTAGTTGGACTTAACGAACGATAAAAAGTACTATTGCTGTAAGTGAAATTTCTTAGTGCATTATTAAATGTAATTGTATTTGTTCCTGTTGGTCCATCTTTCATTTGAACAAAAAATCCTTGTGCACCACCTATAAAAATATCTGAAGCTGCAGCAGGACAACAACTTGTGCCTGTAAAGTTATAAGTTAAATAATCGCCTGGACTGTAATTGTATGCAAATGAGTTGTAAAACGGACTTGCTATAGCAGATGGAAGCGTTCCATGTGTCCATAATTTTATATTTCCTTCAATTTTAGTGTTATTATCAAATAAAAATTGACTTCCTCTAATTGCTGACGGATACGGATTTCCTACTAAGTTCCAATTATCACTGTAATTATTTATTTCTGTACCGTTAATTCCTGTGTGATAAACAGTATTAACGTCTGTACCACGAGAAATAGTATAGCTAATATTTCCGTTGTTTGGTACACCATTAAAACTAGCATTCAAAGTGGTTGCCACTGTTGAACTAAAAGCACTCGAACCTCTTACAATGTAGCCTTTAGCGGTAGTCATTGTGTTTCCTGTTGCGCTTTCCCAATTTCCTTGACCTCCGTTAGGATTAGCAACTATTGGATTCCACCTCCAAATTGCACCCGAAACGAATGGTAAAGAGATAGAATTTACATTAAAATTGGCAACTGGTGAAGACCAATATACGTAGTCAAAATTTCTAATAAGTGCATCTCTTTTATAAGTTATGTTTCCTGTATTAGCTACGTTATTTATTTGAATAAGACTTGCGTTATTTTGAATTAAAAAAATTCCAGTTGGTTGAACTGTTACTGCATCTGTTACTGTAATATTGTTAGTTGCGTTTATTGTTAATGTTGCTCCATTAAGTACTGATAGAGTTCCAGCTAAACCATTATAACTTGTTCCGGAAACTATAGGATTATTAGGAGTAATTGGTATTATTACACAATCTGAACCGTTTGGTAAAATGCCACCGCTCCAATTGGTAGTAACACTCCAATTACTGTTTGTAGTACCAATCCATGTTTTACCACTTACGGTCGCTGTTCCTGTCATGTCAGATGAAATTGAGGTGCAATTAGCATCAGTAAGACTAACTAATGAATAGCTAGTTTGTGTGCTTGGTGACACTACAAAAGTGTAAGGTGAAGTTAAAATGTTATTTACAGTAATGTTTGTAGTTCCGTTAGAGTAAGTTACATTCCACGGTTGGGTTCCTGTTAAAGCTATTGAGATTGTTGTACTAGCATTACAAATTGTTCCGCTACCAGAAATTACAGCAGTAGGTCTTGGTTTAATTACAAAATTTGTAGCTGTTCTACATGTTGTACTAGATGAGCACGATGCATAATAAGTGTAAGTTCCAGGAGTATTTGTATTTGCAAGACCAGAACCAGCTACACCAACAGGATTGAACGGACTTAAAGTTGCAATTGGACTTCCACCGCTTGCTGTAGTATACCATTGAATTACTGCTGGAGACGCACCATAAATAAGAGTTGCACCACTAGGTCCTGTAGTATAATTCCATTGATAACCACCTGTTACTGCAGCGCTAAAAGAAGTTGTTACTAAGTAATAAGTAATTCCTGGGTTGAGTGTTGCGGTAATTCTTGAGTCTAAAATACATCCTGCTGAAGGGTTTCCATCATCATCAGCAACAATAAAATTTGTAGGTGTTCCACAAGGATTAGCTGCTGAGAATGCGTTTTGGTATAATGATGCATGGCTGTCCCATTCAGCACCAGATGTACATAAATCAAATGTGTAAGAACCACTTGTTGAAACAGTAAATGAAAATACATCAAGATAGTTCGTTGTTCCAGCAGTAGCTCCACAGGTTGTTCCTCCTGTATTTCTTATCCAAGTAGCATCAGTAGTAGCTAGTGCACCAGTATTAAAGGTATTTCCAATAGCTACATTGGTTCCAACAGTTCCGCAACTAGCAGATGCACTAATAGAACCTGATCCTCCAACACAAATGTTAATTCCAGTAGTTGTTGGTGGAGTAGGTGGAGCGGCAATGCTTAATGTAGTTGCTAAAGTAGCGGTATTACAAGCGCCACCAGAAACACTAAAATTAGCATAATTACCTGTATTAAGATTAGATAATGTAATTAAGGTTGAAGCGGAGGTTATTGTGATAGATTGTGTTTGGGCAACACTATTTAAAGTGTAATTTAAGGTATAAGTACCATTTGTAAAATTGGTAAAAGTTAATGGGATTGCTCCATTGGCTGTCAAACAATTAGTGTTTGGACTCAATGCTCCAGCCGTTATTGCTGCTGTTGGAACATTTACAATAGTATCGTCAATGCATGTTGTTGCACCACAATTCCATGTTGCAATATAAGTTGTAGTGCTTGTAGGTGAAACAGTATAATTAGGATTAGTTGAAACAATTGTAGAGCCAATTTTCCAGTTTTGAAATACACACGGAACAGGATTAAAAATAGTACAGTCTTGAGCGGCTGCATTTATTCCTGGCCAATCGGTTGAGTTTCTGCCAGGTACTGGAAAAGCATAAGAACCAGTAATGTTTTCACATCCAGAAGTTGCAAGAACTCCAGAAGTTGAAGCAAGCCAATTGGCTGATAATTGTGAGATTATCACCTGAAATGAACCATTTTCATTCAAAACTATTTGAAATGACGCAGTACCAGTTCCAGCAGAAGCACCCACGTTATAAGGAACTACATTGCTGTAACTAACTACAAATCTTCTGTTTGGTGCTACTCCAATAGTTTGGTACGTTATTGTTCCACCATATCTAATGTCGATATCTGCAAAAAAACCTGCAATATAATTGTTAGGAAGACCACCTGCAGGAATTGCAAAAGCTGAATATCCTGTAAATGTAAAAGCACCAAAACCAAGAATACCGTTAGATTGTATTACAGCGGTTGAATAGGTATTTCCAAAAAAATTAAAATTAAAACCAATTGGAATCTGTCCAGTGACACAGTCGTCACATGCTGTGGGAAATGCAGTTGCTCCTGTAATTGAAAATGGTGTACAAGATGAAGATACTAAGGAATACGTTACAGCTGAAGTTGTTGCGCTTAATGTTGTAGAACTACCACAACCTATAGTAACATCTGCAGGAGCTGTTACACATTGTGCATTTGCTATAGTGCAAATAAAAAAAATAAATAATAAGTAGTTTAAGTATTTTTGCTTCATATATTACATCTAAATTTAATAATCACTTCAGTAATCCTAAATAAATTAACAATTTATTTTAAATTTTACTAAAATATAAAAACATGTCATTGTAGAATAATATAATCGATTAAAGTTAAAAACATCCGATAAAAAACACATCAAAAAATTTATTGTATTTTTTATTGAAATGTTTAATTATTTTTAATTATTTTTATAATCTAAATACCTGATTATGAATAAAAAAATAACTTTAATCGTTTTTCTGACTTTCTTTTTTGTTACTAATTCTTTTGCACAACTTTTTGTGTCTAACAATAGTTACGTTTTTAATAAAGGCGCCATGGTATTCGTTAATGGAAATGTTGAATTAAATGGAGCTAATAGTAATTTCTATTTAAGAAATGAAGGTCAATTACTTCAAGGTACAACCACAACTTCAACAACTAATAAAGGAATAGGTAAACTATCTGTTTTTCAAGAAGGTACTGTGAATAACTACGCTTATAATTATTGGTGTTCACCAGTAGGAAATGCATCAGTGGCAACTGGTAATGAATCTTTTGGAATTTCTATGCTAAATGTTCCAACCACTAATGTTGCTAGTACGCCAGTGACCATCCTTCCAATTGGAAATTACGATGGTTCATCTGGAACAGGAGCATTATCAATTGCACCTTATTGGATTTGGAAATTCTTGTCATCATCACTATATTCTCAATGGTTTCAATCGGCTGCAGCTACAAATATTGCGCCTGGCGAAGGCTTCACAATGAAAGGGACAAGTGGTTCAGATGCTACAAATCCTGGCGAATCTGTTGCTAACAATCCGGGAAGTAAACAAAGGTATGATTTTAGAGGAAAGCCCAACGATGGCGATATAACTATAAATGTTGCTAATTTAAAACAAACATTAACCGGAAATCCTTATCCGTCAGCTATTGATTTGTCTGCATTTCTTACAGCAGCTCTTAATTGTACAGGAATTGCTTATTTTTGGGAGCAAGATAAAACGGTTAATTCACATGTATTAGCAAATTATCGAGGTGGTTATGGTACTTATTCACCTATTTCAAGAGGCGGTACGGGTATTTACGTTCCTGCAAAATTCTACGCTTATGATGTTTATGGAAATCAACTGGGATTGACAAGTACACCAAATAATAGTTATGCTAGATATTTTTCTCCAATAGGCCAAGGATTTATGATTGAAGGAAACGGATCTGGTCCAACTGTAACAATGAAAAATTCTTACAGAGTATATCAAAAAGAAAATGTTGGAACTTCAGTTTTTGAAAAGAGTTCTTCTACATCCAGTGTTGTTGGTGATTTTTTGCCTGAAATTCAATCGGTATCAGGATTTGATTATACGACGGTTTCTACCCAAGAAGTACCACAAATAAAAATAAATGCACTGTTGAATAATGAAGCTATAAAACAAGTTGTTTTGGCATTTGACGAATCGGCAACCGATAGTGTTGATCATGCCAAAGATGCTAAAAATCCTAGCGATAGTTCACCAATGGATATGTATTTTGTTATGAGTAATAGCGAGTACATTATTTCTGTAATAGATTTTAATGAAAATAAAAGATTGCCAATTGGTTTTAAATCTAATGCTGCGGCAACGGTTAAAATTACCGTTGCAGACATGATCAATTTTAATCAAGCTAATAATGTTTACTTGTATGATAATCTTACAGGAATTTACCATGAAATAAAAAACAATCAATATGAATTTCCTGTAGAGAGCGGTGTAACCAATACTAGATATGAAATAACCTTTTTGGATACAGCTTTAAATACTAACGCTAATAATCTTACAAGTTTGTCAATTGTTCAAAATAATGACAATCAATTATTATCGGTTTCTAATCCGAATATTTTAGATATTAAGTCGGTATCGCTATACGATGTTTTAGGAAAACTTATTTTTGATAAAGTTGATTTAGGAAGTAAAAATAGCTATGAATTTTCTACAGCAGCACTAAGTGAAGGAATTTATATAGTTAAATTAAAAACTAATAACGGACAAAGTATTGGTCAGAAAATTATTGTGGAAAAAGTAAAATAAATTTAATAAAAATAAAGTTTAAAGACATTCATTTTTGTGAATGTCTTTTTTTTATGATGTCAATAGTAAGATTCGTAACTTTGTAAAAAAATAAATTGGAAGTTCTAACTCAAGAAATACAATTAAAAAACACTTCAATTCGACTTTTCATTAAACGAGAAGACTTAATTCATCCGTTTATATCCGGAAATAAATTCAGAAAATTAAAATACAACTTAATTCAAGCTAAAGAAGAAAATCATTCAACTTTAGTAACTTTTGGAGGTGCTTTCTCAAATCATATTGCTGCAACAGCCTATGCAGGAAAAGAAAATGGATTTAAAACCATTGGAATAATTCGTGGCGAAGAACTAGAATCTAAAATAGCAGATAATCCAACATTGCTTTTTGCACGTGAATGTGGAATGAAATTTGTGTTTGTTACAAGAGAAAATTATAAAATAAAAGACTCATCAGACTTTTTAAGTCAATTAAGATATGATTTTGGAGATTTTTATTTAATTCCCGAAGGCGGAACCAACAATCAAGCGATCAAAGGTTGCGAGGAAATTTTAAACGACGATGATGTAAAGTATGATTACGTTTGTTGCTCTGTTGGAACTGGAGGAACAATTTCAGGAATAATAAATAAATCAATAATTGAGCAAAATATTCTTGGATTTCCTTCTCTAAAAGGCGATTTTTTACAAAAAGATATTTGTAAATTTGCAACAAAACAAAATTGGAAATTAATTACAGATTATCATTTTGGTGGTTACGGAAAAGTGTCCGATGAATTAATATTATTTATAAATGTTTTTTTTAAAAAATATAAAATTCCTTTAGACCCAATTTATACTGGAAAGATGGTTTTTGGCGTTATAGATTTAATAAACAAAAATTATTTTCCTGAAGATTCTAAAATACTATTAATTCACACTGGTGGAATTCAAGGCGTTCAAGGAATGAATAATAAATTAATAAATAAAAACCTAGAAACTATAAAATTCGATGTTTAAGAAACTAATTTTTTTAGTGTGTTTAAGTCTTTTAATCTCTTGCGGTTCTAGTCATCCTGTTGTCAGAACCACTAAAAATTCTTCGTCACAACAATCTAAACCAATTGTTAGAAACGTAAAAAAA
The DNA here is from genome assembly GCF_028867965.1 of Flavobacterium sp. SUN046. Classification (GTDB taxonomy): domain Bacteria; phylum Bacteroidota; class Bacteroidia; order Flavobacteriales; family Flavobacteriaceae; genus Flavobacterium. The sequence goes on along the minus strand of NZ_JAPQNT010000005.1, from coordinate 50,567 downwards.
CCAATTGCAAAACCCATTGCAAAGACAACCGATGTTAAGCCAATTGTAACCAAAGTCGAACCAGCAAAAAAATATGATGATAAACAAGTTGTTGAAAATAATAGTAAAGAACAAGACAATTCAATTGAAATTTTAGAAGCAACAACAAGAGTTAAAGTTACAACAGCAATGGTTTTAGATTATATCGAAAAATATAAAGAAATTGCTAAACAAGACATGAAAGAATTTGGAATTCCTGCAAGTATAACATTAGGTCAAGGAATTTTAGAATCGGGTGCAGGAACTGGTCCGTTAAGTGTTCAAGCCAATAATCATTTTGGTATTAAATGTCATAAAGAATGGACAGGTCCAAGTGTGAAATATGACGATGATACTGCGCAAGAATGCTTTAGAAAATACAGTCAACCCAATGATTCTTACAAAGATCATTCACTTTTTTTAGTAACTCGTGAGCGATATTCTAGTTTGTTTAAACTTGAAAAAAACGATTATAAATCATGGGCTAAAGGACTTAAAGCAGCTGGTTATGCTACAGATTCGGCTTATCCAACAAAATTAATTGCATTAATTGAGCGCTATGAATTGCAAAAATTTGATTCAGATGTGCTCGGACTTAACTATGTTCCAACTAAAGAAATTCAAGTTGAAAAATCAATTGTTGTACAAAAACCAAATGATGTCGTTTCTACGAATATAGACAAAGATTCGCACCAAGTAATTAAAGGTGATACACTTTATTCAATATCTAAAAGGTACAATATTTCTATTGAAGAATTAAAAAAGAAAAACAATATTGCCGATACTGGTTTGTCTATTGGACAAAAACTAATAGTAAGGTAATTAAATATAAAAATAAATGTTATACGAAAGAAGCAGTCAGTTATTTATTAATGCAGAAAAAGTTATTCCAGGTGGTGTTAATTCGCCAGTAAGAGCATTTAAAGGCGTTGGTGGAACTCCAATTTTTGTAAAAAGAGCAAATGGTGCCTATTTATATGATGAAGATGGAAATCGATTAATAGATTATATTAATTCATGGGGTCCAATGATTTTAGGTCATGCATACCAACCAGTTATTGAAGCTATTACTGAAAGAGCCAAATTGGGAACTTCATTTGGAATGCCAACCGAATTAGAAACTAAAATTGCTGAATTAGCAGTTTCAATGGTGCCAAACATTGATAAAATACGTTTTGTAAATTCGGGTACAGAAGCGTGCATGAGTGCAATTAGATTGGCACGCGGATATACAAATAGAGATAAAATTATAAAATTCGCAGGATGTTATCATGGTCATTCCGATTCGTTTTTAATTCAAGCCGGAAGTGGAGCAAGCACATTTGGAACTCCAAATAGTCCAGGTGTAACTAAAGGTACAGCACAAGATACATTGTTGGCGAATTATAATGATATTCAAAGTGTTAAAGAATTATTTGAAGCGAATAAAAACGAAATTGCGGCAATTATTGTGGAGCCTGTAGCTGGTAATATGGGTTGTGTGCCTCCAATTAATGGTTTTTTAGAAGCTTTAAGACAGCTTTGTGATGAAAATCAAAGTATGCTTATTTTTGATGAAGTTATGACTGGTTTTAGATTGGCCAAAGGTGGTGTGCAAGAACTATTCAACATCAAAGCAGATATTGTTTGTTTCGGAAAAGTAATTGGTGGCGGATTGCCAGTTGGAGCATTTGCTGCTCGAAATGAAATTATGAATTATTTAGCACCAATCGGTCCAGTATATCAAGCCGGAACATTATCAGGAAATCCACTAGCCATGGCTGCCGGATTAACAATGTTAGAAGCGCTTAATAATGATAAAACTATTTTCGAAAGTTTAGAATCTAAAACCGCCTATTTAGAAAAAGGAATTACAGAAGTTTTATCTAAAAATAATATTGTTTTCACAATAAATAGAGTAGGTTCAATGATTTCTGTTCACTTTGATTCAACTCCAGTAATTGATTTTCAAACCGCAAAAAATGGAGACAATGAAACATTTAAGAAGTTTTTTCATGGTTTATTAAACGAAGGAATTTACATTGCACCATCGGCCTATGAAACATGGTTTATTACCGATGCTTTAACCTATGAAGATTTAGATTTTACGGTAAACGCCATAGATAAAGTTGCTAAAACATTATAAAAAAAAGCTCCGAATTTTCGGAGCTTTTTTTATATAAATTTGTAAATTATCTTTTTAATCTATCAAATAATTCTTTGTTACCTTCTAATAATGACATTTGTTTAGCATCTAGAGTAGCTCTAATTTTAGCATCCATAACATTTTCAAGTTCAGATTTTCTTTCTGCTGTTAGGCTTTTATCTTCAAGAATTTGATATTTCATTTCAAATAAACGTAAGAAGTTTTCAGTCATTTCTGGAGATAACTTAACTAAATTTGCTAGTTCAACAGCATCTTTTTTTGCTGATTCTTGAGAAGTTGCTGCTTTTTTCTCTTGAGCACTTACGCTAACCGAAAATGCAAGTAATAAAGCGAAAACAAAAAATATTTTTTTCATAATTATATAATTTTAATAACAATACGATAATCAAAAATATATTATTTATTTGAAAACACAAAATTTAATTTGATTAATCTTCTTTTTTCTTTTTATCGCCTTTTCGTTCCATTATTTTCTCTTTCATTTTTTCTTTTCTTTGCTCGAAATTTTGTTCCCATTTGGTATATTGATCGGCATTAAGAATTTTTTTCATTTCAGCTTTGTGTGTAACAATTCTTTGATCTATTTTTTCTTTCATTGCCATTTTTTCCTCTGGAGTTGGTTTAGTTCCGTCAGCTCTTTTAGCTTCCATTTCAGCTTTTTTTGCTTGTCTTTCTGCATTTTCTTTAGTCAAAAGTTCTTTAACTTGAGCCGTCTGTTTTTCGTTCAAATTTAAATCTTTTGTCATTTTTTCAAGTTGCTTTTCAACTCTTTGTTCTGGTGGAAGTTTTTCTTTTCCTTCGCCTCTTTTTCTACCTTCTTGTGCAAATGTTGTTAATCCTACAACCAATAATGCAAATACTACTAATTTTTTCATTTTACTTTTTTTAATTGTTATGCTATTTTGACTTTAATAAATTAGTAAGGTTTAATGCTTAACAAAATTTTAATATAAAAGTAAAAAAAATCGAAGTTTTCATCAATTGAAAACTTCGATTTTTTTTATCAATTCTCTTTTATAAATTTTATTTACTGCTGTAAGTAGTTAATTTTAAATAAGCTTCTTTATTTTTTTGTAAAGCTAACAATTGATCAGCAGTGAATGATTCTTTAATTCTTTGTGTGTATTTATTAAAAACAGCAAGTTTTTCTTCTTCACTTTTAACTTTTTCTAATGCCTCTTGTCTCATCAAAATAAGATTAGTTATTTCACTTTTAGTGTTTTCATCAAGGTTTGTAGTTTTTGATAAAATTTCAACATCTTTAACAGCGTCTTGCTTGATTTTTATTTTTGCTTCATCAGATGCTTGAACTGTTGTTGATGTTATGCTGTTTTTTTTAGCTTCTTGCGCATGAGCTGTAATTCCAAATGCTAATGTTAATGTAAAAAGTGCAATTATTTTTTTCATAATATTCTTTAAATTAATTTGTTAAAAAGCGAATGTAGTAATTTTTTTTTAAATCAAAGAAAATTATCTAGCTACTTTCCTAAATACTCTACAATTTTATTTTCACCATCAACTACAATTTTCATCAAGCCATGTTTTGAAATTCCTTTGCTAGCTGTGTCCCATTTCTTTCCACTTAAATTAGCTTTCAGCTTTAAATCTCCAATCGAAATTCCTTCGTTGGCTTTCAAAATTTCTATAATATATTTTTCGTCATCAGTCAATTCAACTTGCTTTTTTTCAGGTCGCATTTGAGGAAAGAATAATACTTCTTGAATCGACGGATTATTGGTCAAAAACATTATTAATCTATCCATTCCTATTCCTAATCCAGATGTTGGAGGCATTCCGTATTCTAAAGCTCGTAAAAAGTCTTCGTCTATAATTCCATTTGCTTCATCGTCGCCTTTTGCTGCCAAAGCCATTTGCGCTTCAAATCGCTGACGTTGGTCAATTGGGTCATTCAATTCAGAATATGCATTTGCAATTTCTTTTCCACAAACCATTAGTTCAAAACGTTCTGTCAAATCTGGGTTTGTTCGGTGTTCTTTGCACAAAGGCGACATCTCTTTAGGATAATCGGTAATAAAAGTAGGTTGAATAAAATTGCCTTCACATTTAGCGCCAAAAATCTCATCAATCAATTTTCCTTTACCCATTGTTTCGTTAACGTCAATGTGCATTGACTTCGCAGCTTCAAATAATTCAGCTTCGGTTTTTCCAGAAATATCAAAACCAGTAAATTGCTTAATAGCATCAGTCATAGTAACTCTTGCATAAGGCGCTTTAAAGTTTACTTTATGTTCACCAAAAGTCGCTTCGGTAGTTCCATTTACTTCATTAGCACAATATTCCAATAAATTTTCGGTCATTTCCATCATCCAATTGTAGTCTTTGTAAGCTACATAAATTTCCATTGCGGTAAATTCTGGATTGTGCGTTCTATCCATTCCTTCATTTCTAAAATTTTTAGAAAACTCATAAACTCCATCAAATCCACCGACAATCAATCTTTTTAGGTATAATTCGTTAGCGATTCTCATATACAAAGGAATATCCAAACTATTGTGATGTGTAATAAACGGTCGTGCCGCAGCACCACCAGGAATTGATTGCAAAACCGGAGTCTCCACTTCCATATAACCAGCATTATTAAAGAAATTTCTCATTGATGTAAACAATTTGTTTCTTTTTACAAAAACTTCTTTCACATGTGGGTTTACAACTAAATCTACATAACGCATGCGGTAACGCAATTCAGCATCATTAAAAGCATCATGTACTTTTCCGTCTTCATCAGTTTTTGGCAACGGTAACGGACGCAATGTTTTACTTAAAAAAGTATAATTATCAACTCTAATACATTGAGCACCAACTTTGGTAGTGAATAATTCGCCTTCAATTCCTATAAAATCACCTAAATCGGTTAGTTTCTTAAAAACTTGATTGTACATCGTTTTATCTTCGCCAAGACAAAGCATATCACGGTTTAAATACAACTGAATTCTGCCTTCACTATCTTGTAATTCGGCAAAGCACGCTTTTCCTTGATCGCGAACACTCATTAATCTACCAGCAACAATAACCTTTTTACCTTCTTCAAAATTTTCCTTTACTTGCTTTGATGTATGATTTACCGGAAATAAATCGGCTGGATAAGGGTTAATTCCAAGTTGGCGTAAAGCATTAAGCTTGTCTCTTCTAATGATTTCTTGTTCTGAAAGTTGCATATTTTTTATTTAAGAGCACAAAGATAAAATATTTGTTTCAAGTTTCAAGTTTCAAGTTTAAGGTTTTTTGAAACGAATGGCTTGGGCTTTATTTGTAATCCATTTTCCTGCCATTCACTTTATCTTTTTTCTTGAACACCAAGAAAAAAGGATGCCGTTTCTGTCAGGGTTAATTTGTAAATCATTTGTATATTTGTGCAAATTATAAAAAAAATAATATGAGATTAATAAAATTACTTTCAGTTTTTCTTTTTGTTTTCAGTTTGGTTAGTTGTACTATAACTGAAAAAATGATTATCAATGATAAAGGTTCAGGTAAATTTACATACGAAATTGATGGATCGAAAATGATGTCAATGGTGGGAAGTGCTTTTAAAGGCGATTCTGATAAAGATGCCAAAAATGGAAAAGATAAAAAGAATGAGAAAAATATAGATAGCACATTTACTTTTAAAGAAATGTTTGCTAATAAAAAAGACAGTATAGCTAAGTTATCTGCCGAAGAGCAAGAAAAGATAAAAAAAATGGAGCGCTTTTCTGTTCACATGATTATGAATGAAGAAAAGGGTATTATGAATTATTCGATGTTCACTGATTTTGCTTCCGTTCAAGAGTTGCAAGATGTTATGAATCCTGTTCAGTCAATGAAATCGTTAGTTCCTGCTGGAAAAGATAAAACTGCTGGAGCTGATGCTGCAATTCCTGAGGACAATTCTTCAACTAAATTCTTTTTTGATGGAAATACGTTCAAGAAAACTGTGTCAAAATTAAAAAAGAAAAAAGAAACATTTGAGGAAACAAAATCTGAAGATGAACTTGCCGCTAACATGAAACAATCAATGGAGATGCTCTATACTGAATCAAGCTTTAAAGTGGTTTATGAATTTCCAAAAGCTGTTAAAAAGGTTTCGGCAGAAAATGTTACCTACAGTAAAGATAGAAAAACTATAACTATTGAATATCCATTGAAAGAATACATGGAGAATCCAGAAAAATTAAATTTTGAAGTAGAATTTGAAAAATAAAATTGTGTCAATACAAAAAAGCTTTTGATATAAATGAATAAGAATATCCAACTTCAAGATTTAGGAAATAAAGATTTTAAAGAAACCTGGAATTATCAAGAAGAATTGTTTACAGGTATTGTTGATGTTAAAATTCAAAACCGAAAAGACGAAACTGAAATTGAAACTCCAAATTATTTTCTTTTCGTTGAGCATCCACATGTGTATACGTTAGGGAAAAGTGGTGATATGACAAATTTACTTTTATCAGAAAAACAACTTGAAGCCAAAGGAGCAACATTCTATAAAATAAATAGAGGCGGCGATATTACATATCACGGTCCAGGACAAATTGTAGGGTATCCAATTCTAGATTTAGAAAATTTTTTTACCGATATTCATAAATATTTGCGTTTTCTTGAAGAAGCAATAATATTAACTCTTTCCGAGTATAATATAATAGGAGCAAGAAGCGAAGGTGAAACCGGAGTTTGGCTTGATGTAGGGACACCATTTGCTAGAAAAATATGCGCCATGGGTGTTCGAGCAAGTCGTTGGGTAACCATGCACGGATTTGCGTTAAATGTAAATGCCGATTTAGGTTATTTCGATAATATTATTCCGTGTGGTATTCGCGGAAAAGCAGTTACTTCATTGCAAGTTGAACTCGGAGTTGATAAGGTAGATGAATTTGAAGTCAAACAAAAAATTAAAAAACATTTTTCAGCTCTTTTTGAATCTATGTTTGTTTAATAATTAAATTTCCAATTTCAATTGCTCTGGCAATAATCTAAAACTCATTCTGTGGTATTTGGTGGTGCCATATTTTCTAATAGCTTCGCGATGCTCTTTTGTTGGATAGCCTTTGTTTTGTTTCCAATTATACATGGGGAATTCTTCATGAATTATATTCATATATTCATCTCTGTAGGTTTTTGCTAGTACTGATGCAGCGGCAATGCTCATGTATTTAGAGTCACCTTTAATAATTGTTGAGTACGGAATACTATTTATTGGTTTAAATCTGTTACCATCTACAATAATATATAGCGGTTTTGGATCTAACTTAACAATACTTTCTTGCATGGCTTTTATTGATGCATTCAAAATATTAATTTTATCAATAATTTTTGGTTCAATATGAGTCACTGCAAATGTCATAGCTTTTACTTCAATTAATGGTTTTAATTTTTCTCTAACTTTTTCAGACAATTGTTTAGAATCGTTAAGTAAATCCATTTTAAAATCCTCTGGAAGTATTACAGCTGCTGCAGTTACTGGTCCAGCTAGACAACCTCTGCCAGCTTCATCAGTGCCGCATTCTAAATTAAAATCAGAATATCTTAAATTTAACATAAAATTAATTTTGATAAAAATATAAATTTTAACGCAACCTTTTGCATTTTTCTGCATCATAGTTATGTGTTGCAACCACATTGTTAGTAAACCTCCAAAAAATTTTAACAAAAATAAATCGTAATATTCCGAAGTATTATTTGTTTATTTAAGAAATTATTAAGAAGTTTGCGGAATAACTAACTCAAATAAATATAATATGAGATCGAAGTTCAAATGGATTTTTACGCTATTAGTAGCGTTATCAATGCAGTTTTCGTTTGCACAAGAGAAAACTGTAACAGGTGTGGTTACCTCAGGTAAACTGCCTCTATCAGGTGCTAATGTGTCTATAAAAGGTTCGCCAAAAGGTTCAGCGACTGATATAGATGGAAAGTTTGCTATTAAAGCAAAAGCTGGTGATGTTTTAATTATAACTTCTATAGGTTATGATGATAAGAGCGTTACTGTTGGTGCTGCCAATTCTTACAATGTTTCTTTAAATGAAACTCCAGTAGTTTTAGGTGAGGTAGTTGTACAGGCTATGGGTATCAAAAGAACAAGAGATGCAGTTGTTTCTGCTCAAAAAAATGTAACAGGAGCTGAATTAACACAAGCGGCTAATCCAAATGCTATTCAGTCTTTGACTGGTAAAGTATCTGGTTTGCAAATTAGTACTACTAGTAATGGTGTTAATGCAGGTACTAGAATTTTGTTAAGAGGTAATAGAACTATTACTGGTGATAACCAAGCTTTGGTTGTTATTGATAATGCTATTTCATCTGCAACAGTTTTAGGACAATTGCCTCCAGACATTGTTCAAAGTGTTAACGTTATCAAAGGTGCTCAAGGTGCTGCTTTGTATGGTGCTCAAGGTGTAAACGGTGTTATCATTGTTACTACAAAAAAAGGAGGAAAGAAAGACAAGTTTACTTTTGGTTTGAATTCTTCTGTAGATTTCGAATCAGTTAGTTTTGTCCCTCATACACAACAAGAGTATGGTCAAGGTTGGGCAACTGATCCAGGATTAACTGGTCCAGGCGTTATTCCTACCAACGTTCCTTTTGAAAATGGTTCATGGGGACCAGCATACAGTAACCCATTAGTTGGGCCGTTAGTTCCTACTGGTTTACCTCAAGCTGATGGTAATTTTATCTTCACTCCATGGCAACCAATTAAAGATAATATTAAACAATTCTTTAAAAATGGAACTATTTATCAAAATGGTTTTAATTTTAATGTTGGAGGACAAGATTCTTATGTATTTTTATCTGTAAACAGACAAAATACTGATTTTGTTGTTCAAGACGATAAATTAGTGAGAAATTCATTCTTGTTCAAAGCAGGTAAAAAAATTGGTAAATTTAGTATTGATGGTAATGTTAACTACATCACTCAAAAAACTTCTCAAACTAATTCAAATTTATTTGATGATTTGATTCAAACTGCTTCAACTATTCCAGTTGGTAAATTTGGTGAACTTGGTGGTTTAAACCAACACCACTGGACAGTTTATGCTACATCACCTTATTGGACAACTAAAAATGAAAGATATGATGATGCTTCAGATTTTATGAATGGAATTCTTTCTCTAGCGTATGAGTTTAATAAACATATTAGTGTAAATTACACTGCTAACGTACAAATGAGAAATACCGAATCTCAAGCACACAGAAATGCATTTTTAGATGAAATCAATACTTTGTATGATTTTGGTGCTTATCAATATTATGGTTCATCTTCTTATACTTACTCTGATTTATTAGGTGGTGGTGGAGCTGGAGCAATTACTTCTTTCTATTTTGCTAACCAATCGTCAACAAGAAATATTTATGGTGATTTATTAGTTAACTTTAATTATGATTTAACTAAAGATTTAAATTTAAAAGTAAATGTTGGTAATAACGTTCAAGACAGATACTTTAGAGAAACTTCTCAAGGTGGTGAAAATTTAGACGTACCAGGATTTTATAATATTTCTAACGTGTTAAATCCTTACAATCCTACTGCTTTAAGAGCTGCAGGTTATAATAATCGTACTGTTAGGTCAAGACGTGTTGCTGCTTTTGGTAACGTTGATTTAGCCTTTAAAGATTATTTATTCTTGAATGCTACAGGTAGAGTTGAACAATATTCAGCAGTTAAAAATTCATATTTTTATCCATCTGTTGGACTTTCATTTATTCCTACAAAAGCTATTGCTGCATTAAAAGATAGTAAAGTTTTAAACTATGCTAAATTAAATGCTTCTTACACTTCAGTAGGTAATACAACTGCAATTTCTCCTTATGATACTAATGAGTTAACTAGAATTCCTCAAGGATTCCCATTTGGTAACTTATCAGCTTTACAGTACAATTCTGCTCCAACTAATCCAAACATCAAACCAGAATTTGTTAACACATTTGAAGTTGGTGGTCAATTCGGATTTTTTAATGATAGATTGACTTTAGAAGGTTCTTATTATACTGCTAAAACTAAAGATTTGATAACTAGAACAACAGCTTCTTCAGCTTCTGGTAATTCATCTTTATTAGATAATGTTGGTGAATTAGAAAATAAAGGTTTTGAAATTGATTTAGGTGTTACTCCAATTAAAACTAGTAGTTTTAAATGGGACATCAGAACTAGTTTATCTTCTTACAAAACAAAAATTGTAAAATTAGCAGATGGAGCTACAAGTGTAAACTTACAATCTAATGCTCAAATCGGAATTTTTGCTGAAGTTGGTGAAGAATTTCCACTTATCAAAGGTACTTCTTTTGTAAGAGATGGCAACGGAAACATTGTTGTTGATGCTAATGGTAATCCAACAAGAAATTCTACTTTTACTAAATTAGGTAAAGGTGTGCCAGATTATATTATTGGTTTCACAAACTCATTTGAGTACAAAGGATTAAAATTTACTGCTGTAGCAGATTTTAGAACTGGTGCGTCAACTTGGTCAGAAGCTAAAAATTTATTGTATTTTACTGGAGGTGATCAAGATACTGCAGGATTTGACAGAACTCAAGGTTATGTTGTTCCTGGTGTTAATGCAGCAGGTGCTGTTAATACAGTTCCGGCAAACAATGATGGTACTTATGCAGGTACATTAAATTATTTTACTTCTGTTCACAGACAAGTAGGAGAAACTAGTGTTATTGATGCAGCAGCTTTAAAAATTAGAGAGCTTTCTTTGAGCTATGCTTTACCAAAAAAATTAATTGCTGGTACAGGTTTAGAGTCATTTAGAGTTGGTGTTAATGCAAGAAACCCTTTCGTTTTCTTAGCTGATGGTAAATTAATTAAAGCTAAAAATGGTTTAGAAAATCATGGTTATGGTGATCCTGAAGCTTCTAACACAACAGGTAATGCTCAAGGTATTATGAATATTGGACAATATCCAACTACTAGAACACTTGGATTTACTCTTAATTTAACATTTTAAAAAATAAAATGAATATGAAAAAAATAAAATTTTTAGCACCGATATTAGCTTTTGCTTTTTTCTCGTGCGATAATTATTTGGATATAAACAGTCCTAGTCCTAATGATTTGTCTTTTTCGCAAGCTACTCCTAGTAAACTTTTGCCTGGTGCTCAAGTTTCTACTTACAGAGTGCAAGCTACAACAATGAATCAGTTAGGTAATGTGTTTATGAATTCATGGACAAGAAACGTACAGTCTTTTGGAAATGGATTTGATAGAGAATTACAATTACAAATTGACAACGGTTTTTATACTGGTATTTGGGATGGTTTATTTAGAAATTTAAAGAATTTTGATGCAATCATTAAGTATCCAAATCCTACAGGAAAGTATGATTTATATATAGCTGCAGCTAAAATTTGTAAAGCTCATTACATGCAAGAGATTGTTGATTTGTATGGTGATGCACCTTATACTCAAGCTTGGCAAGGTAATGATAATACAACGCCAGCTTATGATGATGATTATGCTATTTATCAAGCTTTAATTGGTGAATTAGAAGATGCAAGAAATCTAATTGCTAATGCTGGTCCTACAGCTGAAGACATAACTCCTTATGATGTAATGTTAGGTGGAGACATGTCTAGATGGAATGAATTTGCTAACACACTACAACTAAGATTTTGTGTGCACATGTCAGAGGTTACTGGTGCTAAAGCAACTTATAGAGATACTAAATTAGCTGATATTGCTGCAGGTCCATTTTTATCTGACAATGTTACTGTTAATCCAGGTTTCTCTGATGCATCTAATGATAATCAAAATCCTGAATGGGGTAACTTTGAATATGATGCTGCAGGTAACTTATTGCAAAACAGAACTTTCATTACTATGACAGGTCATGCATACAAGTCGCTACAAAGTTATGCTACAACTAATTATCCAGCTGCTGGTTCTCAAGAAATTGTTGCAGGTACTGGTGTATTTTATCCAAATATAACTGATGGTCGTTCAGGTAGATTATTTACTGGCGCTCCATCAAATCCTAGAAGAGCGGTTAATCAAGGAAGTACTTTAGTTGATGTAGGTGCTCCTACAACAACATTCCCAGGTTTACCTTGTAGAGTTGGTTTAGCAGGTAACTTCTATCCTTATGGAGTTCATGATGGTACACTTTCTGGTTACTCATCAATAGAAGGTTATATAATGACTTTTTCAGAGTCTGAATTATTGCAAGCTGAAGCAGCTGTAAGATGGCCATCTTTGTTTAGTGGTGGTCAAACTCACTTTCAAGATGCTATTACTGATAACTTCCTTATCAGAAATGCTACTATAGGCTCATATCTTACTACAATCAATACTAAACCAAATTTTGGTTGGATTGGAACAGATACTCAAAAAATTCATGCAATTTTGTATCAAAAATGGATCGCTACTATGGGTGTTTACAATCCTATTCAGTCATTTATTGACTATAATAGAACTGGTTTCCCATACACGCCACTTTCATCTAATGCTACTCAAACACGTAAACCATATAGATTAATCTATCCAGTTTCTGAATATGTAGCTAACAGTGCTAATGTACCATCTATGACTTCTGCAGAAGTGTTTTCTATCAATAGCAAAACTCCTTTCTGGGTTCCTGGTGCGCCTAACTAATAATTAATTTTATTGTTATATAATAAAGACCGTCATTTATGGCGGTCTTTTTTTTGCATTATATTATGAATAACTAATAAACATTTACCTATTTTTGTTGCTTTCAAATTGTTATGAGAGTACTTATTGCATTTATTTTTATGTTTTCAACGATGTCAATCTATTCCCAAGAAAAAGGAAAAGAAAGTCAACGTAAAAGTTTAGTGAAAACAGCTGAACAAAAGGCTAAAGAATTGGCTAAAAAAGCACCAATTACATCCTATAAAATTATTTCATTACAACGAGATACAATAGTTCTTGATACTACGCTATCAATAAAAAAAGAGTACGATTATAATTATCTAAGAAAAGATATATTTGGTTTAATGCCTTTTCCAAATGAAGGACAAACCTATACAACACTTAATTTTGGTTTAAATAAATTTACGTCTTTTCCAGAATTTGGTTTCAAAGCCAAGCATTTTAACTATTTAGAAGTAAACGATATTAAATATTATTCGGTAGCAACTCCATTAACCGAATTGTATTTTAAAACAGTTATGGAGCAAGGTCAAAATGTTGACGCACTTATAACATTAAATACTGCCAAAAATTTTAATTTTTCAATTGCTTTTAAAGGCTTGCGTTCATTAGGAAAATATATAAACCAATTGTCAAGCAATGGTAATTTCAGATTTACAACAAGTTATTTCACGCTTAACAATCGCTATGCTTTAAATTTTCATTACACCGGTCAAGATTTATTAAATGGTGAAAATGGTGGATTAACCATGCCCGAGGATTTTGAAAACGAAGATCCAGCTTTTAAAAACAGACCAAGATTACAGGTTTATTTAACCAACGCTAAGTCTTTTTTAAAAGGAAAACGTTTCTTTTTTGATCATAGTTTCCGTATAAATACTAAAGATGCTTCCAATAATCTATTTATTACGCATCAATTTAATTATGAACATAAGTTTTTTGAATTTAATCAAGTAACCACAACTTCAACAATCGGAACAAATACAACACCTTTTTATAGGTTTGGCGATACTTCTCAAACCACGAATATAATAGACCAAACAATATATGACAGACTTTACAACAAAGTTGGATTAATTTATGAAAATAAAACCATAGGAAAGTTTCAATTTTTTATTGAAAACTTCAATTATAAATATTTTTATAATACCGAAAAAACTATTGCTACCACTACTTTTCCAAATCAGTTAAAAGCAACAATAAATACCGTTGGCGGACAATATGACTACAGAAAAAAGAAATGGAACGGAACAATTGTAGCGTCCAACTCAATATCTACACAGCCAACAAGAAATTTTGATGCCAAACTTACTTATACAATTAATCCAAAAAATAGTATTTCGTTTCAATATCAAAACATTAGTAAGTTACCCAATCATAATTATAATTTAAACCAAAGCAGCTATAATGAATACAATTGGTATCATAATTTTAGAAATGAAAAAATCAATAATTTAGTTGTCAATGCCAATACACAATGGCTTTCTGCGTCATTACAAGTAACTTCTTTAAACGACCACCTTTATTTTAAAGATTCAATACCTAATTCCCAACAACAATATGTTAAACCCGAGCAGTTTAACGGTACTATAAATTACATTTCATTAAAACTAGCCAAAGAAATTAAATATAGAAAATGGGCTTTAGATAACACTTTTTTATATCAAAAAGTAGCCAAAAAAGACACTATTTTAAACGTTCCTGAGCTAACCTTAAGAAATACAATTTACTATTCTGACTATGTTTTTAAAAGAGCTATGTTCTTACAAACCGGTATTATAGTAAATTATTTCACTAAATATTATGCCGATGATTACAATCCAATTTTAGGTGAATTTTTTGTGCAAAAAACCAAGCAAATTGGTGAATTCCCAATGTTAGATTTTTTCGTTAATGCACGCGTGAAACAAACTCGAATTTACCTAAAAGCAGAGCATTTTAATTCAGGATTTTCGGGTAGTAAGTATTATTCGGCACCAAATTTGCCCTACCACGATTTCATGATTCGTTTCGGATTGGTGTGGAATTTCTTTCAGTAACGAATCACTTGCGAATTTTCCAAAACCGTATTCCTGCTGTCCGAGTTACACGGTAACTTCTCCCATCAGGGTTAGATTGCAAACCATTTGAATAAAATCAGTAGTATTGTACAACCATATTATTATCAATATATTTGCAGTCACAAACAATCAAATATGAACTATTCAGAAAATATATTAGGAACTATAGGTAACACACCATTAGTAAAACTAAACAAAGTCGTAAAAGGAATCGACGCTTTAGTTCTTGCTAAAGTTGAAACTTTCAATCCAGGAAATTCTACCAAAGACCGAATGGCACTAAAAATGGTAGAAGATGCCGAAGCCGACGGAAGATTAAAACCAGGAGGAACAATAATCGAAGGAACTTCAGGAAATACAGGAATGGGATTGGCTTTAGCAGCAATTGTTAAAGGTTACAAATGTATTTTTGTAATTACCGACAAGCAATCCAAAGAAAAAATGGATATTCTACGTGCAGTTGGAGCCAAAGTAATTGTTTGCCCAACCGATGTTGAACCAACCGACGAACGTTCATATTATTCAGTTTCCAAAAGATTAGGTACAGAAATTCCAAATTCTTGGTACGTAAATCAATATGATAATCCATCCAATGCTCAAGCACATTACGAGCAAACCGGACCAGAAATTTGGGAACAAACTAATGGAAAAATAACGCATTTTGTAGTTGGAGTAGGAACGGGTGGAACAATTTCAGGAATCGGAAAATATCTAAAAGAAAAAAATCCAAACATTAAAATTTGGGGAATTGATACTTACGGTTCTGTATTCAAAAAATACCACGAAACTGGAATTTTTGACGAAAACGAAATCTATTCTTATATAACTGAAGGAATCGGAGAAGACATACTTCCAAAAAATGTAGATTTTTCACTAATAGACGGATTCACAAAAGTTACCGATAAAGATGCAGCAGTTTACACACGTAAAATTGCATTAGAAGAAGGAATTTTTGTAGGTAATTCAGCTGGTTCTTGTGTAAAAGGATTACATCAATTAAAAGAACATTTCACTAAAGATGATGTTGTTGTAGTTTTATTTCATGATTCAGGAAGTCGTTACGTTGGAAAAATGTTCAACGACGATTGGATGCGCGAACGTGGATTTTTAGACGAAGAAATTACCAAAGCCGAAGACGTAATCAAAGATCATATTGATAAAACATTAGTTGTTGTTCGTACAGAAGAATTGGTTTCACACGCAATCGACAGAATGAGAAAATACAAAATCTCTCAAATTCCAGTAATGGATATCACAGGTTTTGTGGGTTCTGTAGATGAAACCGATTTGTTTCAAAGTTATGTTTCAGATAAAAATGTAGCTGATAAACCAATCAAAGAAGTTATGGGAAAACCCTATCCAATTGTAAAATTAGGAACTCCAATTGAAGAAGTTTCTAAATTATTTACTAAAGAAAATCAAGCGGTTTTAGTTGATTTAGGAAATGGTAAACATCATATCATTACTAAATATGACATTATTGGTTCTATAAAATAAATGCAAGAAAAAAATCTCTATATAATTGCAGGATGTAACGGAGCAGGAAAGACAACAGCTTCATTTACTATTTTACCTGAAATTTTAGATTGTAAAGAATTTGTAAATGCCGATGAAATTGCAAAAGGTTTATCACCTTTTCAGCCCGAAAAAGTAGCCTTCGAAGCTGGAAGAATAATGTTAGAACGAATTGATAATTTATTAAAATGCAATTATAATTTTGCAATAGAAACTACTCTGTCAACCAAATCGTATAAGCAAAAACTTTTTCTTGCAAAGGAAAACGGTTTCAATGTTAAACTTTTATTTTTCTGGTTGCCAACTATTGAAATGGCAATAAATAGAGTTGCAATTCGTGTTTCAGAAGGTGGTCATAATATTCCAAAAGAGGTGATTGAAAGAAGATATAAACGTGGAATTGAAAACCTATTCAAAATTTATTTACCTTTGTGTGATGATTGGGCACTATTTGATAATTCCGATAAAATGCCAGTATTAATTGCCGAAGGAATTCAATCAGAAACTAGTATTAAAAATCAAGAAATTTGGAATTTATTAAAATCTAATTGTATCTAAAATGAAAATAGTCAAAGACAGTCATTCAGATTTTATATCTAAAGTTTTAAAAGGTTTGAAATTATCTTCTGAAAGAATGGTGCAATCTAAAATCGAAAAAAACCAATCATTAGTAATAATGCGAGACGGAAAAATGGTAACCATAAAAGCATCAGAGCTAGAAAAAAAATAAATAGAAGAAACCTACAATGAAAGTTGTAGGTTTTTTAATTTCCAATCAAAACTCCCGAAACATTCCAAGAACTAAAGCTTGTTCCTTCATTTGCGCCTTGTAGAATTTTGACTTGAATTGTATGAATTCCAGCTTTCAAGTCACCTAAATCAATATATGTCGGATTAGTCACCATTCCCGGACACCAATTAGAGCGACTGTAATCAGAAGACGATAATCCGTTAGGAAAATTTCCAGATGCAGGATTATACAATCGATAAGAACCGCAATCTTCACGCCAAGGAGTAAAATGAAAAACTTCTTTTTCGTCTAAATAAATCGTATTTTTCTTTGGCACAAATTCGTCACCATTTTCCCAACCGCCATGACCAGTTGTTATGTATCGAAGTTTGGCATTTTTCAAATCAGAATTCAATGTGAAAGTTACGAGTAAACCTTTATCAGAATTGAATAAAGTTCCATACTCTTGTCCAGCCATTTCCATAACATTGGTAGAATTAAACAACGGAATCGCAAAAGCTGCTTTAGCCACAATTTCTTCTTCAGGATGAATCGTAATATTTACACTCACTTTATGTCCGCCTTTATCATAATTCCCAATAAAAGTTCCAATATAAACCTCTTGATTGTTCAATGCCGAAGTCAACTCTGAAATATCTTGACGGTAACTTACACGTTCTTCCCAAATTTTATCTTTCAACTGAATAGTGTTGTATTGTTTGATTCCAAATGGTGTAAAAAAGCGCATCAATTCAATAAGTGGCGAGTAATTTTCAGTTGAAACGATTCCTTGGTATTGTTTTCCATTTCCATTATCATAAATCGGAAGTGTTTTCACTCCGTTTTGTAAACCATCCAAAAAAGACATTTTTTTATCCATCGGAATCATAAAAACCGAACCAGTTCTATCATAAGCATCACCATTAGATTGTTCGGTAACATCAATAAACACTTGACTTCCTTTTGCAATTGCTGGAATTTTAATTTTCTTCAAAATAATTGTTCCATTTGCAAATCTCAAAATACTATCATTCGATTTAGATGCATCTGAAAAATTAATAACTTCATCTTTAAAAATGGAAATTGAAGTAAAGCGACTTTTCCATAATAAATCTCTATAAGTCAAGACATCTAAAGTTTTGTTTTCATCAACTTTCAAAATTGGAAATTGTTTTATTCTTTCAACTTTTGTTGCTGTTATAACAAAATTTCCGTTGCGATTCATTTCCAAAACCAAACCTAAATTTTGTCCAAGAACTGTTGGCGCGCCTTTAACTTTCAAATCATTGGTATACCAAATTTCTATCGTATTTGAATTGATAATAATTTTGGCTTTTTTACAATTGTAACCAACTATTTTTTTAGTTTCAGATTGTAATTCAAAAGATTGTTTACCTATTGAAGTACTATCTTTAGTCGCAATAGTTTTAATTTTACTCAAATTAGCAACTTGCAAATAATTCAAATTGGTAATTATGGTTTGCTCAAATGGAAATTCCGATTTTTCATTTATAATGGCTTCTGATGAAATTAACGATTGCTTTTCATTTGAAAATACCAAAATAGCATCTTGATTTTCAATTAATTTCCCATTAGAACTCTTTAAATAAGTGATTTTATAATTCGTTTGACCAAAAATAGAAATAGAAAATAAGAATAGAAATGAATAAAATAAGGTTTTCATAGCTTGTTGTTTATACGACAAATATAAGTTTTGAAAATTTAGTTCACTAAAATTTGTTTAGTTTCAGTTAAAATAATACTTTAGTAACTTCAAAGCCATACAGATATATTTTATGAAAGAAGATTTTCTACACTACATTTGGTTATACAAGAAATTTAATTTTTCTAATCTAATAACCACTCAAAACGAAGTTTTAACTATTTCCAACTTCGGTCAATACACCCAACTTGCTGGACCAGATTTTTTCAATGCTCAAATTATTTTGAACAATCAAAAATGGGCCGGAAATATCGAAATTCATATCAAATCTACCGATTGGTATGTTCACAATCACGAGAAAGATGAAAATTACGATTCGGTAATTCTGCACGTAGTTTGGGAACATGATACGCCAATTTTTAGAAAAGACAATTCTGAAATACCAGTTTTAGAGTTGAAAAACTACATTAATAAAGAAGAAATTAATAAATACAATTCATTAACAACTCCAAAATCTTGGATATTTTGCGAAAATCAATTAGCAACTATTGACGATTTTGTAATTATAAATTGGCAAGAACGTTTGTTTTTTGAACGCTTGGAACGAAAATCACAGCCAATAAATCAGTTGCTAGAAGAAACAGAAAATGATTGGGAATCGGTTTTGTTCTGCATGTTAGCAAAAAATTTCGGATTGAATACTAATGGTGAAACGTTTTTAAAAATTTCCAAATCCATCACATTTTCAATAATCAGAAAAGAAGCGTTAGAAGTCATGTATATTGAAGCTTTGCTTTTTGGCCAAGCCGATATGATTCCGATAAATGTAGAAGATAATTATCCAAAAGAACTTAAATCTTGGTACGATTATATTGCGTTAAAATACCAGTTGAAAAAGCCAATTATTGAACCAGTTCAGTTTTTTAAACACCGACCTGATAATTTTCCAACTATTCGATTGGCGCAATTAGCTATGTTATATCATTTGCATAGAAATTTATTTTCCAAAATCATTGAAGCAAAATCCATTCAAGATATGTATCAAATTTTTAATATTTCGGTAAGTGATTATTGGAAAACGCATTATAATTTTGATAAATCAAGTCCGAGAAAAGAAAAGAATTTGTCTAAATCATTCATCGATTTGGTAATTGTAAATACCATTTTGCCAATAAAGTTCGCTTACGCAAATAATCTTGGTAAAGAAAATTCCGAAGAATTGATTCAATTAATTGCAACAATTTCACCAGAGAAAAATACGATTATAGAAAAATTTACTACATTTGGATTGAAAGCAAAAAACGCATTCGAATCACAATCGCTACTACAATTGAAAAATGAATATTGTAATGCCAAAAAATGTTTACAATGCGGCATTGGATTAGCACTTTTAAAAGAGAAAATTAATTGATTTTTTTGTCACACTGAGCGCAGTCGAAGTGCTCATAGTTAAAATTTAAGATAATGTTGAAACCAATTACCAATATAAGATATTTTTTTGAAAAACACGGTTTCCATGTTTCATCACGACTTGCTGATAAACTCGGAATGCGAGCAACAAGTGTGCGATTATTTTTCATTTACATATCATTTATAACAGTCGGAATAGGATTTGGATTTTATTTAACACTAGCTTTTTGGATAAAACTTAAAGATTTAATTCGAGCCAAACGAACATCAGTTTTTGATTTGTAAAATAAAATAGTATTAATGCTAGAAGACAATAATCATTCAAAACAATCTAATTTTCATGAGTTTTATAATTTGTGATAATTTGTGATAATTTGTGAAATTTGTGTTAGAAAGAAACAATAATACATTCAAAATAATCTATTTCATCAATTTTAATTTGTGAAAATTTGTGGTAAAAAATGCAAGAAGACAATAATCCATTTAAAACAATTCTAACCTTTTCAAAAGACCAACGAAAAGGAATACTACTTTTATTTGCAATAATAATAGGATTACAAGTTGCTTATTATTTTGTAGATTTTAATTCAAGTGAAAAACAAACTCCAGAAGAACAAAATTGGCTTTCTCTTCAAGCAAATATAGATACCTTAAAAACACAAAAATCTAAAACGACTTACACAATATATCCATTCAATCCCAATTTTATAACCGATTTTAAAGGGTATAAACTCGGAATGAAAACTGAAGAAATCAACAAACTATTAGCTTTTAGAAAACAAGGAAAATTTGCCAATTCACCTGAAGAGTTTCAAAATGTTACAGGAATTTCCGATTCGTTGTTGAATGCTATTTCACCTTATTTTAAATTTCCAGATTGGGTTACTAATAAAAACAATGGAAATTATAATTCAAAATATCCAAAATCAAACTGGAAAGAATATCCAAAGAAAGAAGCGCTAAAAGTTTTGGACATTAACCAAGCCACAAAAGAAGATTTAATGAAAATCTCTGGAATAGGTGACGCAATTTCCGACAGAATTTTAATTCAAAAAGAAAGTTATACCGGATTTGTTTCTATGGATCAAATGAATGACATTTGGGGATTATCGCCAGAAGTCTTGGCGAGTTTGAACAAATATTTCAAAATTAGCACACTTCCAAAAGTTAAAAAAATCAATATTAATAACGCATCAATAAAAGAGTTAGGTCAATTTCCTTATTTTAAATATCCAATTTCTAAAAACATTGTCACTTATAGAAGTATGAATGGAGATTTAAAAATTGAGGATTTAGCAAATATTAAAGGTTTTCCTGTTGATAAAATCAAAATAATTGCCTTATATTTGGAATTCTAAAATAAAACATAAAATTCCAATAAAATTGTCCTAGAATATGAATTCAATATATTTCACAGAAGAACACGAATCGTTTAGAAAAAGTTTACAAGATTTTTTGCAAAAAGAAGTAGTACCGCACATTGAAAAATGGGAAAAAACAGGTACAATCGAACGCTTTATTTGGAAAAAAATGGGAGAAATGGGTTTCTTCGGAATCAATTATCCAGAAGCTTACGGCGGCTTAAACTTAGATTTATTTTACACCGTTGTTTTTCTTGAAGAACTTCAAAAAATAAAATCGTCTGGTTTTGCGGCAGCAATGTGGGCGCACGCTTATCTTGCTATGACACATTTGAATGCCGAAGGTGATGAACGAATCAAGCAAGATTATTTAGCACCAAGCATTTCTGGAGATAAAATCGGAGGTTTGTGTATTACAGAACCTTTTGGTGGAAGTGATGTTGCAGGAATGCGAACAACTGCTACAAAGAAAGGTGATAAATATATTATTAATGGTTCAAAAACTTTTATAACCAACGGCGTTTACGCTGACTATTATGTTGTGGCAGCAAAAACCAGTCCGGATCAAGGAAATAAGGGAATTAGTATCTTTTTAATGGACACTAATTTAAAAGGAATTTCAGCTACAAAACTTGATAAATTAGGCTGGCGCGCTTCTGACACAGCCGAAATAGCATTCGATAATGTAGAAATTCCAGCAGAAAATTTAATGGGTGAAGAAGGAAAAGGTTTTGCTTACATTATGCAACATTTTGCTTTAGAGCGATTAATTATGGCAATAAATGCTCACGCAAGAGCAGAATATGCTATCGATTACACGATAGATTATATGTCACAACGCGAAGCTTTCGGAACTAAAATAAATAAATTTCAAGCATTACGACATGCTATGGTTGAACATGCAACCGATGTTGAGCATTGTAAAGTTTTCAACTATGCTGCGGTCGCAAGATTAAATCAAGGTGAATATGTTGTGAAAGAAGCTACAATGGCAAAATTAAAATCCACCAAAGTTGCAGACGAAACTATATATAGTTGTTTGCAAATGCTCGGCGGTTACGGTTACATGGAGGAATATCCATTAGCAAGATTATTAAGAGACAGCCGTTTAGGACCAATTGGCGGTGGAACTTCAGAAATTTTAAAAGAAATTTTATCCAAAATGATAATCGATAAACAGAATTATCAACCAGCGGTTAAGTAATTTGTAAAATATCGAATAGAATTTAAATAAAAGACTAAGTTTATTATTGATTTGGTCTTTTTTATGGCATCTATTTTCTTTTCTCTATTTTCTTTGTTGTTAATTCATAATTAATTTCTACTTTTGCACCCTTAACGAGAGGAGGTGTCTATATTATGTTAATTATACCAATTAAAGACGGAGAAAATATCGATAGAGCATTGAAGCGCTATAAAAGAAAATTTGATAAAACAGGAACTGTTCGTCAGTTGCGTGCGCGTCAAGCTTTCATCAAACCTTCTGTTACAAACAGAATGAAATTCCAAAAAGCGGCTTACATACAAAATATGAAAGACGGTTTAGAAAGTTAGAAATTAATTTTCTTAAATATACAATCGTTAGTAATTAAAGTTTTATAACTTTGTTACTAACGATTTTTTATTTCATTATATATTGTTGCCTTAAGTGCAGTCTCGGGCTTATGTAAATTTCAATGTCAAATATAAAGGCTTTTCAAGATTATCTTCAACTCGAAAAAAAGTATTCATTACATACAGTGAATGCGTATGTCAATGATTTGATGTTTTTTCAGGAATTTTTAAAAAACAATTTTGATCATGAAGTTTTAGAAAAAGTAAATTATAGCATGATTAGAAATTGGATAGTTTCTATGGTAGATAATTCAATTTCTAACAGTTCTGTAAATCGAAAGATATCTTCGTTAAAATCGTTTTACAAATTCCTTCTAAAAATTAAGCAAATAGAAAACAGTCCGCTATTAAAACATAAATCCCTCAAAACACCAAAAAAGATTCAAATTCCATTTTCCGAAAAAGAATTAGACAATGTGTTGAATCATATTAATTATTCTGAAGGTTTCGATGGAGTTAGAGATAAGTTAATAATCGACTTATTTTATACTACAGGAATAAGAAGAGCAGAGTTAATTAGTTTAAAATTACAAAATGTAAATGCTTTTAATGGGACAATTAAGGTCTTAGGAAAGAGAAATAAAGAAAGAATAATCCCAATATTACCAATTATTTCAAAACAAATAAATCTGTATTTATCCGAAAGAGCTCAATTAGAAAGAGTTATAGATAGCGACTATTTTTTTTTAATGTTAAAAGGCGTTAAATTGAACGATTCGTTTGTTTATCGTTTAATAAATTATTACTTTAGTAATGTCTCCGAGAAGGTAAAAAAGAGTCCGCATATATTACGTCACACGTTTGCTACTCACATGCTTAACAACGGAGCAGATTTGAACTCAGTAAAAGAATTATTAGGTCATTCAAGTTTAGCATCAACCCAAGTGTACACTCACAATAGTTTGGCAGAATTAAAAAAAGTATACGGAAATGCTCATCCTAGAAATAAAAAATAATTCCAATAACCATTAATTTAAAAATTATGAAGGTAAATGTAAATGCAGTGAATTTTACAGTTGACAGAAAATTAATTGATTTTGTACAACAAAGAATGGATAAATTAGATAAATATTACGACAAAATTGTTTCTTCAGATGTTTTTTTAAAAGTTGAAAACACTAGCGATAAAGAAAATAAGATTGTTGAGATTAAAATTCATGTTCCTGGAGACGATTTTTTGGTTAAAAAGCAATGTAAAACTTTTGAAGAAGCTGTTGAATTATCTGCAGAATCATTAGAAAGATTATTGCTAAAAAGAAAAGAAAAAATTAGAACACATATTTAATAAAATTTTTTACAAAAACATTTTGATTAAAAAATAAAATGTCTACATTTGCAGTCCGTTAGAAATAGCGGACTTTTTTTATTGTATATGCCAGCGTAGCTCAGTTGGCTAGAGCAGCTGATTTGTAATCAGCAGGTCGTGGGTTCGAGTCCCTCCGCCGGCTCAAGATAAGGTATTGAAATAAAGAAAGTTGGGGAGATACTCAAGCGGCCAACGAGGGCAGACTGTAAATCTGCTGACTACGTCTTCGCAGGTTCGAATCCTGCTCTCCCCACAAGAAATTTTAAATATAAAGTTTCTGATATTTGGTATTTAATATCAAATATTTAAATCTTTACCTGCCGACTTAGCTCAGAGGTAGAGTGCTTCCTTGGTAAGGAAGAGGTCACGGGTTCAATTCCCGTAGTTGGCTCAAAATTGAAAATTTGAACACTAATAAATATATAATAACTAAGATTAAAAATTAAGTAAAATGGCAAAAGAAACCTTTAACCGTTCGAAACCACACTTAAATATTGGTACGATCGGACACGTAGATCACGGCAAAACAACTTTAACAGCGGCAATCACAAAAGTATTATCTGATGCTGGTTACTGTCAAGCAAAATCATTTGATCAAATTGATAATGCACCTGAAGAAAAAGAAAGAGGTATTACAATTAATACATCACACGTAGAATATGAAACTGCTAACCGTCACTACGCACACGTAGACTGTCCAGGTCACGCGGATTACGTTAAGAACATGGTTACAGGTGCCGCCCAAATGGACGGTGCTATTCTTGTTGTTGCTGCAACAGACGGACCAATGCCACAAACACGTGAGCACATCCTTTTAGGACGTCAAGTTGGTATTCCAAGAATCGTTGTATTCATGAATAAAGTGGATATGGTTGATGACGCGGAATTATTAGAATTAGTAGAAATGGAAATCAGAGATTTATTATCTTTCTATGAATATGATGGAGATAATGGTCCTGTTGTTCAAGGTTCTGCATTAGGTGGATTGAATAATGATCCAGCTTGGGTACCAAAAATCATTGAATTAATGGAGGCTGTAGATGCTTGGATTGAAGAGCCAATTCGTGATACAGAAAAACCTTTCTTAATGCCAGTAGAAGATGTATTTACAATTACAGGTCGTGGAACTGTTGCTACAGGTCGTATCGAAACTGGAGTTTGTAATACTGGAGATCCAGTTGAAATCATCGGGATGGGTGCTGAGAAATTAACATCTACAATTACAGGTATTGAAATGTTCCGTCAAATCCTTGATAGAGGAGAGGCTGGAGATAATGCAGGTATCTTGTTAAGAGGTGTTGCTAAAGAAGATATTAAAAGAGGAATGGTAATAGTTAAACCAGGATCTGTAAAACCACATGCTAAATTTAAAGCTGAGGTTTATATCTTGAAAAAAGAAGAAGGTGGTCGTCACACACCATTCCATAATAACTACCGTCCTCAGTTTTACGTTCGTACAACTGACGTAACAGGAGTTATTACTTTACCTACTGGAGTAGAGATGGTAATGCCAGGTGATAACTTAACTATTGATGTAGCTTTATTAAGCCCAATCGCTATGAACGTAGGTTTACGTTTTGCTATCCGTGAAGGTGGTAGAACGGTTGGTGCTGGTCAAGTAACTGAAATCGTAGAATAATTTCAAATTAAATAAAGAGCCAGTGTTGTT
This sequence comes from Flavobacterium sp. SUN046, assembly GCF_028867965.1. Classification (GTDB taxonomy): domain Bacteria; phylum Bacteroidota; class Bacteroidia; order Flavobacteriales; family Flavobacteriaceae; genus Flavobacterium. Next base: position 24,466 of record NZ_JAPQNT010000005.1, on the reverse strand, counting down.
ATTTTAGCAGCACTGGTTTTTAATAAACGGGCGTAGTTCAAGGGTAGAATAGCGGTCTCCAAAACCGTTGATGGGGGTTCGAATCCCTCCGCCCGTGCAAAAATAAATTCATTATTATGTCAAAAGTATTAAATTATTTTTCAGAAGCATTTGAAGAGTTGAAGTCAAATGTTACTTGGCCAGAATGGGCTGAGGTGCAAAAATTAACTATTGTTGTTGCTTTATTTTCAATTATTTTCGCCATGGCAACATGGGGAGTTGATGAACTTTGTTCTAGAGCAATTGCTGGTTTTTTCAAATTGATTAAAGGATAATATAGTTACCATGGCAGATAATAGTGTGAAAAAATGGTATGTAGTAAGAGCTGTAAGTGGTCAGGAGAATAAAGTTAAAGCTTATATTGAAACTGAAATTAGCAGATTAGGAATGAGTGATTATATATCACAAGTTCTAGTTCCTACAGAAAAAGTAGTTCAGGTTCGTGATGGAAAAAAAATATCTAAGGACAAAGTTTATTTTCCAGGATATGTAATGATTGAAGCTAATCTTACAGGAGAAATTCCACATATTATCAAATCGATTACAGGTGTTATTGGTTTCTTAGGAGAAGTTAAAGGCGGAGATCCTGTTCCTTTGAGATTATCTGAAGTAAACAGAATGCTTGGAAAAGTAGATGAGTTAGCTGTAAACACAGATACACAATCTATTCCTTTCAAAATTGATGAAACAATAAAGGTTATTGATGGACCTTTCAATGGGTTTAATGGAACTATTGAAAAAATCAATGAAGAAAAGCGTAAACTAGAAGTGATGGTTAAAATTTTCGGAAGAAAAACACCATTAGAATTAAGTTTTATGCAAGTTGAAAAAGTATAATTTGTTACACTATTATAAACCGCAATAATCTGCTTCCACAGATTTTTGTAAATTTTTAAAAACAATGGCTAAAGAGATTAGTAAAGTAGTTAAACTACAAGTTAAGGGAGGTGCTGCGAACCCATCGCCACCGGTTGGACCTGCTCTGGGAGCTGCTGGTGTTAATATCATGGAGTTCTGTAAGCAATTTAATGCTAGAACACAAGATCAACCTGGCAAAGTGTTACCGGTACAAATTACCGTGTATAAAGACAAATCGTTTGACTTTGTTGTAAAAACTCCACCTGCTGCGATTCAATTATTGGATGCTGCTAAATTGAAATCTGGTTCAGGCCAGCCTAACAGAAAAAAAGTTGCAAATGTAACTTGGGATCAAATTAAGGCTATTGCTGAAGACAAGATGGTTGATTTAAATGCTTTCACAATTGAAAAAGCTATGAGCATGATTGCTGGAACAGCTAGATCTATGGGTATAACTGTAACTGGAGATTCTCCTCTAAATTAAGGTAAGAAATGGCAAAATTGACAAAAAAACAAAAAGAGGCTGCTTCAAAAATTGAAAAAAACAAATTATATTCTCTTAAAGATGCTTCGTCTTTATTGAAATTTGTTGCTTCAGCAAAATTTGACGAGTCTGTAGATATTGCTGTTAAGCTTGGAGTAGATCCTAGAAAAGCAAATCAAATGGTTAGAGGTGTTGTAACACTTCCGCATGGAACTGGAAAAGATACTAAAGTATTAGCTTTAGTAACTCCAGATAAAGAAGCAGAAGCGAAAGCTGCTGGTGCTGACTATGTAGGATTGGATGATTACCTTCAAAAAATTAAAGATGGTTGGACAGATGTTGACGTAATCGTTACTATGCCAGCTATTATGGGTAAATTAGGTCCATTAGGTCGTGTATTAGGGCCTAGAGGTTTAATGCCTAATCCTAAAACCGGAACAGTAACCATGGAAATTGGTAAAGCTGTAGCTGAAATTAAAGCTGGTAAAATCGACTTTAAAGTTGATAAAACAGGTATCGTACATGCAGGTATCGGAAGAATATCTTTCGAAGCTGATAAACTTGTAGATAACGCTCACGAAATTATTCAAACATTAATCAAAATGAAACCAACTGCGGCTAAAGGTACTTACATCAAGTCTATTCACTTGTCTAGTACAATGAGTCCTGCTATTGCTTTAGATCCTAAAGGAGTATAATTGGTAGTTAACAAATTTTATTATGACTAGAGAAGAAAAATCAATCGCGATAGAAGATTTAACTGCAAAGTTGGCTGAAGCAAACATAGTTTATATTGCAGATACTTCAGGATTAAATGCTGATACTACTTCAAATTTAAGAAGAGCTTGTTTTAAAGCTGGAATTAAATTAGAAGTTGTGAAAAATACATTGCTTGAAAAAGCAATGGAAGCTTCTACAAATGATTATGGTGATTTACCATCAATTTTAAAAGGAAATTCATCTATTTTTATTGCTGATATAGCTAACGCTCCAGCAAAAATTATTAAAGATTTCCGCAAAAAATCTGAAAAACCTGCTTTCAAAGGTGCTTACATCAATGGTGAAATTTACATCGGAGATAACCTTTTAGATAGCTTGGCTTCACTAAAATCAAAAGAAGAAGTTATTGGAGAAATCATTGGATTACTTCAATCTCCTGCTAAACGTGTCATCGCGGCTTTGTTAAACAATGCTGAACAAAAAGGTGAAACAGCAGCAGAATAATTTGCGCACGAGTAAACAAAAATAAATTACAAAACATTTTAAACGATAGAAAAAATGGCAGATTTGAAACAATTCGCAGAACAATTAGTTAACTTAACAGTAAAAGAAGTTAATGATTTAGCTACAATATTAAAAGATGAATATGGTATCGAACCAGCTGCTGCAGCTGTAGTAGTTGCTGCTGGTGGTGGAGAAGCTGTTGCTGAAGAGCAAACAGAATTCACTGTAGTATTAAAAGAAGCTGGTGCTTCTAAATTAGCAGTTGTTAAAGCGGTTAAAGAATTAACTGGTTTAGGATTGAAAGAAGCTAAAGATATAGTAGATGGTGCTCCAGCGAATATTAAAGAAGGAGTTACTAAAGCAGAAGCTGAAGGTTTGAAAAAATCTTTAGAAGAAGCTGGAGCTGTTGTTGAGTTAAAATAATTCAAACATAGTTTTAGAACTAGGTTTAGGTCTTGAGTTTAACCACTCAATGACCTAAACCATTTTTCGTATAATAAAATCATAAAAAATTTTATTATCAAATAGTTTAAAATACGAAAAAATTTTAATCATTACGATGAAAGAAATGAACTAAATTTTCCTGGTTTATTTTTAAAGAGGTACTGATTATAAAAAGGAAAAGTATAGATTAAACAGTGTTATACACAAAAAAATTACTTTTTTTTAATCAAAATTTTGTCAATTGATGATAACGAATCAGACTGAAAGATTGAATTTTGCTTCAACGAAAAATATCCCACAATATCCAGATTTTCTAGATGTTCAGGTAAAATCGTTTCAAGATTTTTTCCAATTGGAAACTAAATCTGATGAAAGAGGCAACGAAGGTTTATACAATACCTTCATGGAAAACTTTCCAATTACCGATACAAGAAACCAATTTGTATTAGAATTTCTAGATTACTTTGTTGATCCACCACGTTACACTATTCAAGAGTGTATCGAAAGAGGTTTAACGTATAGTGTACCTCTAAAAGCACGCCTTAAATTATATTGTACAGATCCTGAACATGAGGATTTTGAAACTATAGTTCAAGACGTTTATTTAGGTACAATTCCTTACATGACGCCAAGCGGAACATTTGTAATCAATGGTGCTGAGCGTGTTGTAGTTTCTCAATTACACCGTTCTCCAGGGGTTTTCTTTGGTCAATCATTCCATGCAAATGGTACAAAATTATATTCTGCTAGGGTAATTCCTTTTAAAGGTTCTTGGATAGAATTCGCAACTGATATCAATAACGTAATGTATGCGTACATTGATAGAAAGAAAAAATTACCAGTTACTACTCTTCTACGTGCTATTGGATTTGAAAGAGATAAGGACATTCTTGAAATTTTTGATCTTGCAGAAGAAATTAAAGTTTCAAAAACTGGTCTTAAAAAATATGTTGGTAGAAAATTAGCCGCAAGAGTATTGAATACTTGGCATGAAGATTTCGTGGATGAGGATACTGGCGAAGTAGTTTCTATTGAGCGTAACGAAATTATATTAGATAGAGATACTATATTAGATAAAGATAATGTAGAAGAAATTCTTGATGCTGATGTAAAATTAATTTTGTTACACAAGGAAGAAAATAATCAAGTTGATTATGCAATCATCCACAACACATTGCAAAAAGACCCAACAAACTCTGAAAAAGAAGCTGTTGAGCATATCTACAGACAATTGCGTAATGCAGAACCGCCTGATGAAGAAACTGCTCGTGGTATTATCGATAAATTATTCTTCTCTGATCAACGTTATAACTTAGGTGAAGTTGGTCGTTATAGAATGAACAAAAAGTTAAACCTTGATATTCCAATGGAAAAACAAGTTTTAACGAAAGAGGATATCATCACAATCATTAAATATTTGATTGAACTTATCAATGCGAAAGCAGATATTGATGATATTGACCACTTATCAAACCGTCGTGTGAGAACAGTTGGAGAACAACTTTCACAACAATTCGGTGTTGGTTTGGCTCGTATGGCTAGAACTATTCGTGAGAGAATGAACGTTAGAGATAACGAGGTGTTTACACCAATCGATTTGATTAATGCTAAAACATTATCATCGGTTATCAACTCTTTCTTTGGAACAAACCAGTTGTCTCAATTTATGGATCAAACCAATCCATTAGCCGAGATTACACATAAAAGAAGATTATCAGCACTTGGACCAGGTGGACTTTCGAGAGAAAGAGCTGGTTTCGAGGTTCGTGACGTTCACTATACGCACTACGGAAGACTTTGTCCAATTGAAACTCCTGAGGGACCAAATATTGGATTGATTTCATCTTTGGGTGTTTATGCTAAAGTAAACGGAATGGGATTCATCGAAACACCTTATCGTAAGGTAACTAACGGTGTTGTTGATTTAGATTCTACTCCTGTATATTTAAGTGCAGAAGAAGAAGAAGGTAAAATGATTGCCCAAGCAAACATCGAAATGGATGCTCACGGAAAAATCACTGCCGATAAAGTTATTGCTCGTGAAGAAGGTGATTTCCCAGTTGTTGACCCATCAGCGGTTCATTATACTGACGTTGCGCCGAACCAAATTGCATCAATTTCAGCTTCATTAATTCCTTTCTTGGAACATGATGATGCGAATAGAGCATTGATGGGATCGAACATGATGCGTCAAGCAGTACCTTTATTACGTCCAGAAGCACCAATCGTAGGAACTGGATTAGAGCGTCAAGTGGCGTCTGATTCAAGAGTATTGATTAATGCTGAAGGAAATGGAACTGTAGAATATGTTGATGCTAACATGATTACCATCAAATACGACAGAACCGAAGAAGAAAGAATGGTAAGTTTTGAACCAGATGAAAAAACATACCAATTAATCAAATTTAGAAAAACAAATCAAAGTACTTCTATTAACTTGAAACCAATCGTAAGAAAAGGTGATAGAGTTCAATTAGGTCAAGTTCTTTGTGAAGGTTACGCAACTCAAAACGGAGAATTAGCCATAGGTAGAAACCTTAAAGTAGCATTTATGCCATGGAAAGGATACAATTTCGAGGATGCGATTGTAATCTCTGAAAAAGTAGTTCGTGATGATATTTTTACATCAATCCACGTAGATGATTATTCATTAGAAGTTAGAGACACTAAATTAGGTAACGAAGAGTTAACTAACGATATTCCTAACGTTTCTGAAGAAGCTACTAAAGATTTAGATGAAAACGGAATGATTAGAATTGGTGCTGAAGTGAAACCTGGCGACATTCTTATCGGAAAAATTACACCAAAAGGAGAATCAGATCCAACTCCAGAAGAAAAACTTTTAAGAGCTATCTTCGGTGATAAAGCTGGTGATGTAAAAGATGCTTCATTAAAAGCGTCTCCTTCATTACATGGTGTAGTTTTGGATAAAAAATTATTCGCTAGAGCAGTAAAAGACAAACGTAAACGTACGAAAGACAAAGACGATTTGACTGCTTTAGAAATGGAATTCGAAACTAAATTTGTTGATTTAAAAGACAAATTAATTGAGAAACTTTTTGTTATTGTTGACGGAAAAACATCGCAAGGTGTAATGAACGATTTAGGAGAAGAAGTTTTACCAAAAGGTAAAAAATATTCTAAAAAAATGCTTCAATCTGTTGAGGATTTCGCTCACTTAACTAAAGGACAATGGGTTGCTGATGACGATACTAACCGTATGGTTAATGATTTGATTCACAACTACAAAATTAAGTTGAACGATTTACAAGGAGCTTTACGTAGAGAAAAATTCACAATTACTGTTGGAGATGAATTACCAGCTGGAATCTTGAAATTAGCAAAAGTTTATATTGCTAAAAAACGTAAACTTAAAGTTGGGGATAAAATGGCAGGTCGTCACGGTAACAAAGGTATCGTTGCTCGTATTGTTCGTCATGAAGATATGCCTTTCCTTGAAGATGGAACTCCTGTAGATATCGTATTGAATCCACTTGGTGTACCTTCTCGTATGAACATTGGTCAAATTTATGAAACAGTTCTTGGATGGGCTGGTCAAAAATTAGGTCGTAAGTATGCAACACCAATTTTTGATGGCGCAACTTTAGATCAAATTAATGAATTGACGGACGAAGCAGGAATTCCGAGATTTGGTCATACTTATTTATATGACGGAGGAACTGGAGAACGTTTCCATCAGGCAGCAACCGTTGGAGTAATCTATATGTTGAAACTTGGACACATGGTTGACGATAAGATGCACGCACGTTCAATCGGACCATACTCACTTATCACGCAACAACCACTTGGAGGTAAAGCTCAATTTGGAGGTCAACGTTTTGGAGAGATGGAGGTTTGGGCACTTGAAGCTTATGGAGCGTCAAGTACATTACGTGAAATCTTAACAGTGAAATCGGATGACGTTATTGGTAGAGCTAAAACTTACGAAGCAATCGTAAAAGGTGAAACTATGCCAGAACCAGGATTGCCTGAATCATTCAATGTATTAATGCATGAATTGAAAGGTCTTGGATTAGACATTCGTTTAGAAGAATAATAAAAATTGTTATTTGTAGAGATGCGATTCATCGCGTCTCTACTTTAACATTTACAACAAGTTTTTAAAGATTTATACCCGTAAACCGTTCCGATTTTTTATAGAAATTTGATTTTTTATAACTAGCACTTCAAAATATAGTTTGAAGTTTAGAGAAGTAATTCGAGGTAGTAGCTTAATGGTTTAATCTCTTTTTTGAGAAGAACATCATAAATCTAAAATTTAATTTTAATAGCACTAAATCAATAGTAAAAACTATGATGAATAATAGAAACAATAACAAAGATAATAAACAAAGTACCATTAAGAGATTTGACAAAATCACTATTGGACTTGCATCTCCTGAGTCAATTTTAGCTGAATCAAGAGGTGAGGTTTTAAAACCTGAAACAATCAATTATAGAACGCACAAGCCAGAACGTGATGGTCTTTTTTGCGAACGAATTTTCGGTCCAGTAAAAGATTTTGAATGTGCTTGTGGAAAATATAAAAGAATCCGTTACAAAGGAATTGTTTGTGACCGTTGTGGAGTAGAAGTTACTGAGAAAAAAGTACGTCGTGATAGAGTAGGACACATCAATCTTGTTGTGCCAATTGCTCATATTTGGTATTTCCGTTCACTTCCAAACAAAATTGGTTACATACTTGGCTTACCATCTAAGAAATTAGACATGATTATCTACTACGAAAGATATGTAGTTATTCAAGCTGGTATTGCTAAAACTGCTGAAGGTGATTCATTAAATCGTTTAGACTTTTTAACAGAAGAAGAGTATTTGAATATTTTAGATACGCTTCCGATGGAAAATCAATATTTAGATGATAATGATCCTAATAAATTCATCGCCAAAATGGGTGCTGAATGTATCATGGATTTATTGGCTAGAACTGATTTGGATGCGCTTTCTTATGAATTAAGACACAGTGCTAACAATGAAACTTCTAAACAAAGAAAAACGGAAGCTTTAAAAAGATTACAAGTAGTTGAGTCATTCCGTGATTCTAACTTAAATAGAGAAAACCGTCCAGAATGGATGATTCTTAAAGTAATTCCAGTTATTCCACCAGAATTGCGTCCGTTAGTACCACTTGATGGTGGTCGTTTCGCAACTTCAGATTTGAATGACTTGTACCGTAGAGTTATCATCAGAAACAATCGTTTGAAAAGATTAATGGAAATTAAAGCTCCAGAAGTTATCTTAAGAAACGAAAAACGTATGTTGCAAGAATCGGTAGATTCATTGTTTGACAATACACGTAAAGCTTCTGCTGTAAAAACTGAATCAAACAGACCATTAAAATCTTTATCAGATTCGTTAAAAGGTAAACAAGGTCGTTTCCGTCAAAACTTATTAGGAAAACGTGTGGATTATTCTGCTCGTTCAGTAATTGTTGTTGGACCAGAAATGAAATTATTCGAATGTGGTCTTCCTAAAGATATGGCTGCCGAATTGTACAAACCATTCGTTATTCGTAAATTAATCGAAAGAGGGATTGTTAAAACGGTTAAATCGGCTAAGAAAATAATTGACAAAAAAGAGCCAGTAGTTTGGGATATTCTTGAAAATGTAATTAAAGGACATCCAGTATTACTAAATCGTGCTCCTACGTTACACAGATTGGGTATTCAAGCGTTCCAACCAAAATTAATTGAAGGAAAAGCTATCCAATTACACCCATTAGTATGTACGGCGTTCAACGCGGATTTTGATGGTGACCAGATGGCGGTTCACTTGCCACTTGGACCAGAAGCTATTTTAGAAGCACAATTATTGATGTTGGCTTCTCATAATATCTTGAATCCAGCGAATGGTGCTCCAATTACGGTTCCTTCTCAAGACATGGTGCTAGGTCTTTATTACATGACCAAAGAAAGATTGACTACAGAAGGGCATGTAATTTTAGGTCAAGATTTAACGTTCTACTCTGCTGAAGAAGTAAATATTGCTTTGAACGAAGGTAGATTAGAATTGAATGCTCGTGTGAAAGTACGTGCTAAAGATTTTAATGAAAATGGAGAGTTAGTATATAAGGTAATCCAAACAACTGCAGGAAGAGTACTTTTTAACGAAGTAGTTCCGCCAGCAGCAGGATACATTAATGAAGTATTGACTAAAAAATCACTTCGTGATATTATCGGAAAAATTTTGTCGGTAACTGATGTTCCTACAACTGCAGCTTTCCTTGATAACATGAAAGATATGGGATATAAATTTGCCTTTAAAGGTGGATTGTCATTCTCATTAGGTGATATTAGAATTCCAGAACAAAAAACTAAATTGATTGCTGACGCTCGTGTGCAAGTAGAAGGTATTTCTATGAACTACAACATGGGTCTTATTACAAACAATGAAAGATACAACCAAGTTATTGATATTTGGACTTCTGCGAATGCGCAATTAACAGAATTAGCAATGAAAAATATCCGTGAAGACCAACAAGGTTTCAACTCGGTATATATGATGCTTGACTCTGGAGCACGTGGATCTAAAGAACAAATTCGTCAGTTAACTGGTATGCGTGGTTTGATGGCTAAGCCGAAAAAATCTACTGCTGGTGGTGGTGAAATTATTGAAAATCCAATTCTTTCTAACTTTAAAGAAGGTCTTTCGATTTTAGAATACTTTATCTCAACTCACGGTGCTCGTAAAGGTCTTGCAGATACGGCTCTTAAAACAGCAGATGCGGGATACTTAACAAGAAGATTACATGACGTTTCTCAAGATGTTATCGTAAACTCTGTAGATTGTGGTACTTTGAGAGGAATTGAAGTTTCTGCTTTAAAGAAAAACGAAGAAATCGTTGAAACATTAGGAGAAAGAATTTTAGGACGTGTAGCATTGCAAGACGTGATTAATCCTTTAACTTCTGAAATTTTGGTTCATGCAGGTGTTCAAATTACCGAAGCTATTGTTAAAGCAATTGAAGAATCTCCAGTTGAAAAAATGGAAGTTCGTTCGCCTTTAACTTGTGAAGCTAAAAAAGGTATTTGTGCTAAATGTTACGGAAGAAACTTAGCAACTGGAAAAATGACTCAAAAAGGTGAAGCTGTTGGTGTAATTGCCGCACAGTCAATTGGAGAGCCAGGTACACAGTTAACACTTCGTACTTTCCACGTAGGTGGAGTTGCAGGTGGAGTTTCTGAAGAATCAAGCATTATTGCAAGATTTGGCGGAAAACTAGAAATTGAAGATTTAAAAACTGTAGTTGGAGAAGATGGTGATGGAAACAAAGTTGATATTGTTGTTTCTCGTTCTACAGAATTAAAATTAATAGATGTAAAAACAGAAATCCTTTTAAGTACTCATTACATTCCTTATGGTTCTGTGATTAGTGTAAAAGATGGTGACGTTGTTGAAAAAGGCGCTGCTATTTGTAAATGGGATCCATATAATGGTGTAATTGTTTCTGAGTTTACAGGAAAAATTGCTTACGAAGATTTAGAACAAGGACAATCGTTCCAAGTTGAAATTGATGAGCAAACAGGTTTCCAAGAGAAAGTAATTTCTGAAGGAAGAAACAAAAAATTAATTCCAACATTATTGGTTTATGGTAAAGACGGAGAATTAATACGTTCTTACAACTTACCAGTAGGCGCTCACCTTATGGTAGAAGATGGAGAGAAAATTAAAGCAGGTAAAATTCTTGTAAAAATTCCTCGTCGTTCTTCTAAAGCTGGCGATATTACTGGAGGTTTACCAAGAATTACCGAGTTGTTAGAGGCTCGTAATCCTTCTAATCCAGCAGTAGTTTCTGAAATTGATGGAGTGGTTTCTTTTGGAAAAATTAAAAGAGGTAACCGTGAGATTATTATCGAATCTAAATTTGGTGATGTTAGAAAATATCTTGTAAAATTATCAAGTCAAATTCTTGTTCAAGAAAATGACTTCGTTAAAGCAGGAGTTCCATTATCTGATGGTGCTATTACTCCAGACGATATTTTAAGAATTCAAGGACCATCTGCTGTTCAACAGTATTTAGTTAATGAAATTCAAGAAGTATACCGTCTTCAAGGTGTAAAAATTAATGACAAACACTTTGAGGTTGTTATTCGTCAAATGATGCGTAAAGTTAGAATTGATGATCCAGGAGATACTTTATTCTTAGAAGAGCAATTAATTCACACCAGCGATTTTATCGTTGAAAATGATAAGTTATACGGAATGAAAGTGGTTGAAGATGCAGGAGATTCTGATAATCTTAAACCAGGTCAAATTGTTTCACCTAGAGAATTGAGAGATGAAAATTCATTATTGAAACGTAATGATAAAAATTTAGTTACTGCTCGTGATGTAATTACGGCTACAGCAACTCCAGTATTACAAGGTATTACTAGAGCATCGCTTCAAACTAAATCATTCATTTCTGCAGCATCGTTCCAAGAAACTACCAAAGTATTGAATGAAGCAGCTGTTGCTGGAAAAATTGATACATTAGAAGGTCTTAAAGAAAATGTTATTGTTGGACACAGAATCCCAGCAGGAACAGGTATGAGAGACTATGATAATATTATAGTAGGATCTAAAGACGATTACAATGAATTAATGGCAAATAAAGAAGAATATATTTATTAATATGAGCGATACTAATCAACCACAACCGGGACAAATTAATATTGAATTAGATGAAAAAGTTGCAGAAGGAATTTATTCTAACTTAGCAATTATCAATCATTCTCCTTCTGAATTTGTTTTAGATTTTGTGACCATCATGCCCGGTGTTCCAAAATCAAAGGTTAAATCGAGAATTATATTAACTCCACAACATGCTAAAAGATTTCTTAAAGCATTAGGAGAAAACATTCACCGATTTGAGCAAGCTCATGGCGAAATTAAAGATTCTGAACAACCGCCAATTCCATTAAACTTTGGTCCAACCGGACAAGCTTAATATTTTAAAAACTCCTCAAGAAATTGAGGAGTTTTTTGTTATATTATAGTTGTTTTGATTTCAGGTTATCTAGAAAGAATCTACAAAAATAAAATTAATTGAATGTTATCTAAAAAGTCATTGTATATTTTGATTGCATTTTCAAAATATAGTTTCCAAAAATAAAAGCGTTATCAAGTGAATGATAACGCTTTTATTGTTGATTTTTGTATGTTTATTTAACTATCAACTTTTGTGTCAATCCAGAATCAGTTTTTACTAGATAAGTTCCAGATTGAAGGGTTTTAGTATCAAAAGAATTAACTTCTTTATAATTAGCAATTTTTCTTCCTGTTATGTCGTAAATTGTAACAGTATTGATTTTATTTAAATTTACAATTTCTTTATTTGATGGGTTTGGATAAAGAGAAAATGTGTTAGTTTCAGCAATAAAACTATCATTATTTAATGTTGCGACAGAAACTATAACATCATCTAACCCAACTTGTGCTCTAGCTCCTGTAGTTCCTATTACATAATAAACCCATCTTACTTGAACAATTGGTTGACCATTACAACTTGTTGGTAAAGTAGTAGATTTTGATTCAAATGTAGCATCTTCTCCATTAAGGTATTCTTGTGTGCTTGAAAATTCCTGCCATCCCGAATTAGGATTTCCAGATGCTAATCCGATTCTATATTGCATTCTCAATCCATAAGCTCTTAAATTTTTCAAAACAGTTCTTCCTGTCCAATTTATAGTTATTGAAGAACCGCTTGTAACAGCACTTGAATTTAACGCCAATACTATTGCTCCAGCACGACCATTTGAAATTGTAGTTCCAGTTGTTTGAGCAGGATCTGTACCATCACAAACTCCTGTAAATTGAGAATTTCCGGTATTAATCATTGAAATTCCATTAGCATCATCACCAACAAAACGAGATCTAGAAGTTAAATTATACAAACAACTCCAATCAGAAATGAATAATGTTGCTAAATCTGGATCAGTCGTAGCATGTGTCCAAAATGCTATGTTTGAAGGAAAACTTCCTGCGGTATTTGTACTTGCCCAATTTGTAAAAACGTTGTAAATGTTAGCATCACTAATTGACAAAGGTGATGGGTTAGTCACGGTTGAAACTACACAATCTCCGGATAATGCAATATTTTGAGTTGTTGCATTTTGACTTGTTACCATTAAATTACCACTGTAAGTTCCAACAGATGAACTATTAAGTCTTGAATAAATAGGTGTTAATAATATGTTTCCAGAATTTGGAACTAAAGAAAGGGAACCTGAAAAACCTGATGTACTATTTAAAGATACTTCGAAGTTAGTAGGTGCGGTTAAAATTAAATTTCCAGTTAAATTACTGCCAGATATATTAAAAGTTTGACTTTGAGACGGGCTTCCCAGTACTTGACTAAATGTTAAAGAATTAGAACTTACTGTAATTGATGGCGTTGTAACTTGTTGAATAAGTACATCATCTATAACCATTTTTGCTGCTGTTGAAGTTCCTGCAGAACCTCTAGTGATAAAAAATCTAACCAAAACATTACTTTGATTATTTGCTTCAACTGGAAGAGTATAACTATAACTTGTAAATGCAGTTTGATTAATATTTGGTAATGATGCTACAATTGAGCTTCCTATCCAAGTAACTCCATTGTCTATAGAAGTTGACATTGTTAAAACCGCATCTCTAGTTCCAGTTCCATTAAGCATTGATTTTGCTAAAAAACTAATTCCAACAGATGAATAAGTAGATAAATTAAGATTTACCTGTACATCTCCATTGAATGAACTAGTTGGAATAACACTCAATGCTGCTGGAGTCGAATTGTAGTCTACGATATCTCTAAAAATTTTAGATGATGGCGGAGCTACTGTATTTCCTGTCCAATTTGGTATGAAACTAACATTAGTACCTTCTGTAAATGGTGTTGTAAAACTTTCATTTGCCGGAAGTGTAGTTATTTGTCCAAATGATAGTGTTGAAAATAATAGAACAGCTAAATTGTAAAGTATTTTTTTTGTCATAATAATTTTTTTTAATTTATTTTAATTGAAACTGAATTCCTAGTCTAAACTGTTCTTTCCAAGAAAAAGGATCGATATTTTCTTCTTTTAGGATGTTAAAGTATTGAAATTTAACCATTGCAGAACTACCTTTAAGTTTCATAGCTACTGCTGGTGAAAACCTTTTAGATTTACCTATGACTAAATCATTTAAATCAAGTTCTTCATATCTTGCAGAAAGTATTGTTCTCCAATTTTTTATATAGTAATTTAGTTGTGCTATATATCCGCCGGCTAAAAAATAACCTTTTGTTTGATTAGGAGTATAGTTTTGATACAATGGATCATTCGGATCTTGAGGTTGTGCTTTTATTTGATGTATTTCAAATTGGCCAGAAAAACCTTGGTATTGAAAAGCTACATCAAAGCCATAAACGTATCGTTTTCCATCTATAACTTTAATCCCATAGCTGCTTGTTGCATTAACAGGAAATGCAGTTCCGGTAGGTAATTTCTTATCAGCATATCTTCCTGCAATTCCTATTGAAAACATTGGTATTGGAGATTTTCTCAAATCTACTTCACTGTATCTAAATCTACTAGGATAAGAAATATCAAATCTACCAACATATTCTAATTTGCCACTTGGATCATTATCGCCTGCCAAAGAAAGTTCACCCAAACCTGTGTAAGCTCCTAAATATAGGTTGGCACGTTGTTTCCAAAAGTTCTTCTTTAAGGTAACTCCAACATCTCTAACTGAAAAAATAGAACCTCTTGTTATTTCTGCTCCTTGCCAATAGGCTGAATTTTCGAATGGTACTAAGGTGTTTCTAGAATAGTAAATTTTACCATATCCCATTTCAATATCAAAAAACTTAAAGCCTTTGTAAGTAATATTGGCATTTAATAATCCGGGATTTTCAGGATCTATAACTGTGTTTATTGAATTTGCAGCCATATCTGCAAAATCAACTTTTAAGGAATATTCAAATTTATTTCCAACTCGACCATCAATTCCTAATTGAGCATCTCGAAGTTTAAATCGATTTTTCGAATAATCATTTTCACCCTCTTTTAAAGATCTATAATTATAAAATCCTGAAAAATTACTTGAAATTTCTAAAATATGTTTTCCGTTTGTAATTACTAATTGTGCGTAATTAGTAGTAGCAATAAAACAAATAAATAGTATTGATGTAATTTTTTTCATGAAATTAGTTTTCAGGGTTATTAAAAAAGAAAAGACGTTGCATGTCATCTGATGTAATTAACAGATTTCCATTTTTGTCAAATGCAAGTCCTTCAGGATTTATTATAGGAAGTTTCCATTTCTTAATGACCTCATATGTTTCAGGATTTACTTTTATTAGCATCATGTCTTCATCGCTTAAAAGCCATAAGTTATTTTTGTAAAATCTTGCCGAAGATATGTCAGATGCAATAGAGCTAATATCTGTTTGTTTAGTAATATTAAAATTATCATCTAATTCAAATATAATTGTAGGTTCACTTTCTGTAATGAGTAAAAATCTTTTTTTAATTTCATCATAAGTAAATGATTCATAGCCCTTATTTCTAGCTCCATTATAGGGAAAAACGGTTTCTTTTACTTTTTTTAGATCAGCAATATTGTATTGATAAATTGTTCTATTACTTTCGTCTACAGCATAAACATATTTATTATCAGAGTATACTGCTTCAAAATCAGTATCTTTTTGCTCTTGTTTGCGAATTATATCACCATTCAAGTTGGTTTCAAATAAAATTCCAGTATCACTAACGATAAAAAAACTATCGTTTTTTGGACTGTAACAAATATCTGATGGCTCAGGTACTTTGATTGAAATGGATTTTGTTGGTTTTAGCTTAGTTGCAGTTTGCGCAGTTATTGAAATTGAAAATAGTAAAATTCCAATGAGAATATTTGTTTTTAGTATCATAATTGATTGGCTTGAACGGTTATATTATCTAATCTATTATTTCCAGATGTTCCAGATGCTTCAATGCCAGCAAAAACAATTTTAATCTTAAAATTGGGGTTATTATTTGCTCCAGCAATATTTGTAAAGTCTAAAGTAATACTATCATAAATAGGATCAATATTAGGGTTAAAAGTTGTTGTAGATAAATTAGTAGTTACAAAATTTGTTCCATCAAGTGAGTACGAATAATTTTGAACAGAAGCTCCAGATGTTGAACTTCTTGCAGTTGCAAAACGAACTATAACATTTTTATAACCTGTTGTAGGTGATGATATTAACACGTTTCTAGTGTCGCTTGGATTTCTTAATCTTAATCCTAAACCTGCAGCATCGCTATTTTGAGCATTAGCAGTTGATCCTGGCGTATATTGATCCATATATCCTGCACCTGTTCCATTATATTTTATATTAGCCGATGTAGTAGATATTAATGATGCATCAGCGATAACATTGTTTAAAGTGCCTGTTGGTAATGAATTAAAATTCCAATAATGAACCAATAGTAAAGGTGCATTGGCAACAGTTATAGAAGTTATAAATGTTGTGCTTCCAAAACTATTAGAAGCTGTAATTGTATAATCTGTAGCCGGTGAAAGGCTTGTAGGTGTTCCACTAATAATTCCAGTTGATGAATCTAATGCCAATCCGGTTGGTAAATTTGGAGAAACATTGTATGAGGCTACATTACCAGTAACCGATGGAGATAATGGAGTAATAGCAGTATTGATTAAAAAAGAATTAGTAGTATTATAACTTAAATTACTTGGTGGTGCAGTCAGACTCAAAGGAATGCCGACTAAAGAAACATTATCAAATCGATTGTTGCCTGAAGTTCCTGAGGCTGTTGTACCACTAAAATCAATTTTTATTTTAAAATTTGAATTATTGTTAACACCAGTTATTTGAGAAAAATCCAATGTTACTAATGAAGCTAATGGATCATCAGTCGGATTAAAAACAATGGTTGATAAATCATTAGTTATATAACTTGTTCCATCAATAGTGTAAGAATACGATTGAGTTGTTGCACCCGATCCAGATTTTGCTGTTGCAAATTGAACAATTATAGATTTATATCCTGTAGTTGGAACTGTTAATAATAAACTTCTCGTATCACTTGGATTTCTTGCTCTTAAGCCAGTACCTGCAATATCATTATTGAGAGCATTGATATCATAGCCAGGAGAAAAACTATCCATATATCCTGCTCCGCTTCCATTATATTTGATTGAGGATGTACCTGGTAATAACGAAACATCAGCATTTACAGTTGTTACCGTTCCACTTAAGCTATTAAAATTCCAATAATGAACTAGAACACTTGTTGGATCAATAGTAATAATATTTGCAGGAATTTCTCTGTCAATTGTACAAGAAATATAGGTTAGCACTATAACTAAAATAAGTAATATTTTCTTCATAAATTTTTTTGTAAATCTATGGAAGTTTTAATTTTGTAAACTTATTTTATTATTATGTATTTGTAAATTTTAACACCACTTATTCATCTTATTACGTTGTTTTACATTATGTATAGTTTAGTTTTCTTAATGAATGTGATACTTCTTTAAATTTTACTGTTTATATTTGTTAACAATTTGTTAACATTGAATTTTGTTTTATTTTATTTTTGAAAAAAATAATCATATTTTTGGATTGAAGAAAATTCTTATTTTTTTTATTAAAAAACAAAAGAAAAATATTTTTTTTTGATAAGTATCGATTAAAAGCATTCTTTTCTCGATTAAGTATTCTTCGTGTTTTAATTAACATATTGATAACACTTACTTTATCAATTTTATCAACATGGTGGGATATTTTTACACCACAAAACAAATAAATATTAAGAAATGAAACAAAATCAACTTTTTATGCTATTTCGAAATTTTAACAAAAACAATTCTAAAAATGACAATTTTAGTGGTTTTAAAACAAATTTTACATTATTAATTTTACTGATTGGTTTGTTGACTTTACCAACAACATCTTTTGGTCAAATTTACACAAACACCTTTACTGGTGCATCAGCTTGTCCTACTAATGGTAATACTCCAGTTATGGCGACAAATTCAACTGGAACTGCTGTTTCAAGAAATACAATAACTTGTAACGCAACAGCAAATGTGTTTAATTCCACAACATTAGTAACAACAAGTAGTTTAAGTGCAACTTCATACATCGAGTTTTCGGCAACTGCTAACGCAAGTTATAAGTTAAATTTAACTACTTTGTCTTTTTTGAGACAAGCAAGTGCTTCAGCTCCTAATCAATTAGAAGTTCGTTACAGTACTGACGGATTTGCAACATTTACAACTTGGGGTGCAGCTCCAGTTTCTCCTACAACAGGAACAACAGCAACTTGGGATTTTACTGATTTTTCTACTCCTACTGCTGGAACAGTTACTTTTAGAATATATCCTTATGGTACACAAAGAGCTGATTTAACTGGAGCATCTGCTGCTACAGGTACTTTTAGAATTGATGATTTAACGTTAAATGGAACAGTTACTTTAGCTGCAATACCTACAATTTCTTCTGCAGGAACATTGATTGCTGTAAACACAACTTATGGTACTGCATCTGCTGAAACTACATTTAACGTATCAGGTGCTAATATGAGTGCAGGAATTTTAGTTACACCACCATCAGGTTATGAAGTATCGTTAACCTCTGGCGGAACTTTTACTTCAACTGTTACGGTTGGTGCTTCTGGAACGATAGCATCAACTCCAGTTTATGTTAGAATAAAATCTAACGCGACAGTTGCTGGTTCTCCTTATTCAGGAAATATTGTTTTAACTAGCGCAAGTGCTACAACAGTTAATGTGGCTACAGTTTCAAGTTCTGTTACTGCAAAAGCATTAACAATTTCAGGTATAACAGCTAATAATAAAGTATTTGACGGAAACACATCAGCAACTTTATCTGGTACAGCCTCTTTAGTAGGTGTTGTGAATAGTGATGTTGTCACTTTAGGTGGGACAGCAGTAGCTACTTTTGCAAGTTCATCTGTTGGTACAGCTATTCCAGTTTCTGTTACAGGATATACACTATCGGGCTCTGGTGCTGGTAATTATACTTTAACACAACCCTCGTTTACAGCTAATATCACTAATGCACCAACTCCAGTAATTACTAGTGCTTTAACAGCATCGGCAACTTACGGAATTGCTGCAGCTACTTATACAATTACTGCTACTAACGCACCTACATCTTACAATGCAACAGGTTTGCCTGCTGGTTTAAGCATTGATACTAATAGCGGACAAATAACTGGAACTCCCACTGGATTTCCTGCGGCTAGCAATGTAACTATTTCTGCTACAAATGCTGGAGGAACTACAAATGCTACGCTTGTTTATACTATTTTAGCTAAACCTTTAACAGTATCAGGTGCAGTTGCTGACAACAAAATATATGACAAAACAACTGTTGCAACTATTTCAGGGTCTATTTTAAATGGTGTTGTTGGTGGTGATATCGTTACTATCTCAAATACAGGAACTTTTGCAAGTGCTCTTGTAAATACTGGAATTACGGTAACATCTACACAAACATTAACTGGAACTGATGCTGCAAAATATTCGGTTTCATTACCAACAGGATTGTCTTCTGATATTACTGCTAAAGCATTAACAATTTCAGGTGCAGTTGCTGCTAATAAACAATTCGACGGAACAACTACTGCAACTATTTCAGGAACATTAAGTGGAATTATATCTGGTGATGTAGTTAACTTAGTAGGAACAGGAACATTTGCTTCTTCTGCAATTGGTAATGCTATAGCTGTCACATCAACATCAACTATAACAGGTGCTGATGCAACTAATTATAGTTTAACCCAACCAACAGGATTAACAGCTAACATAACAGCTGGTCCAACTACTTTAGTTGCTGGTGATGTAGCTGTAATTGATATAAATTCTGCTAATCCAGATACTTTTTCAATTGTTTTACTGAAAGATATTGGACAAAATACTGTAATTAATTTTACAGATAACGGATTTACAGGAACAGATACTTCTGGAAGAACTGGTGAAGGATTTTTAACGTTCACTGCTCCAACAGCACTTGCTTATGGAACTGTTTTAACTTGGACAAATGGAATGTCAATTACCGGAACAGGTTGGAGTTCAAATGCGCCAACTAACTTTTCATTCAATGGTTCAGGTGATCAATTGTTTCTTTTTCAAGGTTCTACAACAAATTGGGCTTCTCAATCTGGAATAACATTATTATTCGGTATGAATTACGGTATTGCTTTGAGTTCAACTTCTGGTGCTTCTAATACACTTCAACCTAATGCTAGTATTTTACCAGCAACAGCATTTGTTAATTTACCAACAAGCACTTATGCCAATGGATATTTTTCTAATACTGGTCTAGCATCAACTGCTGTTAATGTTTGTGGAACACCTGCTATGGTTTTAGCAGCAATTGTTACTCCTGCCAAATGGTTTGGAACTTCTGCAACAGCAGCTACTTTTCCATCATTTACTATAACTACAGTTTGTCCAACTCCTACTATTTCTTCAACTGGAACATTGACTGCTGTTAATACTATTTATGGAACTGCTTCTTCAACTACAACATTCAGTGTTTCAGGTACTGATATGAATGCTGGAATTTTGGTAACTCCACCAACTGGATACCAAGTTTCATTAAGTTCAGGTTCAGGATATGCTTCTACAATTACAGTGGGTGCTGCTGGAACAATAGCTTCAACAACTGTTTATGTTCGTATTCCTTCAACTACTAATGTTGGAACTTATTTTGGTGATATCGTTCTTACAAGTTCAGGTGCTGCCAACTTAAATGTTGCAACGGTTTCAAGTGCTGTTACACCTAAAGCATTAACTATTTCAGGATTAACTGCTAATAGTAAATTGTATGACGGAAATACTTCTGCAACATTAAGCGGAACAGCTGCTTTAGTAGGTATAGTTAATAGTGATATAGTAACTTTAGGAGGAACTCCTGTTGCTACTTTTGCTACGCCAAATGCTGGAACTAACATTCTGGTATCTGTAACAGGATATTCAATATCAGGTTCAGGAGCAACTAATTACACTTTAACACAGCCTTCGTTATTAGCTGATATTACTACGGTTCCTTCACCAGTAATAATAAGTTCGTTAACAGCCAATGGTGTTTATGGTGTTGTTTCAACAACTTATACTATAACAGCCTCGAATTCACCAACCGCATTTAATGCAACTGGTTTACCTACAGGTTTAGTAATAAATACTACTAATGGAACTATTTCAGGAACTCCAACAGGATTTCCAGGTGTTTTTAATGTTACTATTTCAGCTACTAATGCTGGAGGAACTGGTAACGCAACGTTAGTTTATACAATTTCTCCTAAACCAATTACGGTTTCAGGTGCGGTTGCTGATAACAAGGTTTATACTAAAACTAATGCAGCTACAATTTCAGGTTCAACTTTGGTTGGTGTTATTGGTACCGATGTTGTAACAATTTCTAACACTGGAACATTTGCAAGTGTTTTAGTAGCCAATGGAATTGTTGTTACTTCAACACAAACATTAGCAGGTGCTGATGCAGCTAAATATTCAGTTACATTACCGTCTGGATTAACTGCTAACATAACAACTAAATCGTTAACTATTTCAACTCCATTAGCTCAAAACAAACAATATGATGGTACTACCGCAGCAACTATTACGGGTACTTTATCAGGATTAATTTCAGGAGATGTTGTTACACTAAACGGAACAGGTATTTTT
Source organism: Flavobacterium sp. SUN046 (assembly GCF_028867965.1). GTDB lineage: Bacteria > Bacteroidota > Bacteroidia > Flavobacteriales > Flavobacteriaceae > Flavobacterium. The sequence continues at coordinate 2,730 of NZ_JAPQNT010000005.1, read as the reverse complement.
GCTTCTTCTGCTATAGCAAATGGTATTGCTGTTACTTCAACAGCTACTTTGAGCGGTGCCGATGCAACAAATTATAGCTTAACACAACCTACCGGTTTAACAGCTAATATTACGCAACCAGTACTTTATTTGAATCAATTTACTGGTGCAAGTGCGTGTCCAACTAATGGAAACGTTCCAACTATGGCAACAAATGCTACTGGAACACCATTAACAAGAAACACAATCGCTTGTAATCCAACTGCTAATGTATTTAACTCACTAACGTTAAATAATACAAGTACAGTTTCTAACACTTCTTATATTGAGTTTTCTGCTACAGCTGTTTCTGGAAGAATTTTAAATGTATCGGCATTGTCTTTCTTTAGACAAGCAAGTGCATCGGCTCCTAATCAGCTTGAAGTTCGTTACAGTACAGATGGTTTTGCAACTTCAACATCTTGGGGTGCAGCTCCAAATAGTCCTACAACAGGAAGCGTAATAACATGGGATTTTGCTGATTTTATAACACCATCAGCTGGTACAGTAACTTTCAGAGTTTATCCTTACGGAACACAACGCGCCGATTTAGGTGCTGGTGCAGCCGCTTCAACAGGAACTTTTAGACTTGATGATGTAACTATTTACGGATTGGTGACGTTACCTATTCCTCCAACATCTTCTGTATTATCAGGAACAACATCAATTTGTGATGGTGATAGTGCTACAATTTCAGTTGCAATAACTGGTGGTAGTGCTCCATATACAGTTGTCTACAATGATGGAACTTCTAATACAACTGTAACTGGTTACTTAAGTAATTCTAATATTATTGTTTCGCCAACTACTAATACTACTTACACATTAGTATCTGTAACTGATAATGATTCATTAGTAGGTACTGGAAATAGTGGTTCAGCAGTAATTACATTACTTCCAAACTTTACTTATTATGCAGATAATGATAATGATGGTTTTGGAGATATAAACAATAGTATTTTTACATGTTCGTCAATACCAGGTTATGTATTGGATAACACTGATTGTGATGATACTAATGCTGCAATACACTCAACATTCTCTTTTTATGTTGATTCAGATAATGATACTTACGGTGCAGGAATTGCTGTTAGTGTTTGTGTAGTAAATGCTACAACTCCTCCAACAGGATATTCAGTTAACAATACCGATTGTGATGATACTAATGCAACAATTTACAGAAGTGCTTTGTTGTATGCTGATGCAGATGCAGATGGTTATAATGTAGGTTCAGCAGTAACTTGTTATGGTGCTACACTTCCTACAGGAACTTCATTAACAACTTTAGGAACAGATTGTGACGATACAAATGCAACTATTTATAGAAGTGCTTTATTGTACACAGACGTTGATAACGACGGATACAATGCAGGTTCAGCAGTAACTTGTTATGGAGCAACACTTCCTGCAGGAACAAGCTTGTCAACACTTGGTTCAGATTGTAATGATTCTAATGCTGCAGTTCATTCAACATATAGTTTCTATACAGATGCTGATGGTGATTCTTATGGAACAGGAACTTCACAATTAGTTTGTGCAGTAAGTGCTACAACACCACCAACTGGATATTCAGTTAATTCAACAGATTGCGACGATACAAATGCAACTATTTATAGAAGTGCTTTATTGTACACAGACGTTGATAACGACGGATACAATGCAGGTTCAGCAGTAACTTGTTACGGAGCAACACTTCCTACAGGAACAAGCTTGTCAACACTTGGTTCAGATTGTAATGATTCTAATGCTGCAGTTCATGCAACCTATAGTTTCTATACAGATGCTGATGGAGACGGTTACGGTTCAGTAAGTGCTACAGCTCAATCATTATGTGCTGTAAATGCCACAACTCCTCCAGTTTCTGGATATTCATCAAATAATACCGATTGCGACGATACTAAATCTTCAGTTCACCCAGGTGCAGTTGATGTTTGTTATGATGCTATTGATAACGACTGTAACGGAAACGTTGATAACGTTGGAATGCCAGGAGGTTGTACACCAAAAGTAGCTAATTTACCAACGACTACTTGTGGTAGCACAGTAAGTGCATTAAACACTGTTGTTTCTGCGGTTAACGTTCCAGGAGCTCAAGCGTTTAGATTCAAGATTACGAACATGACTACTAATACGGTTCAAGTATTAGACAGTCCGTCAATTTCGTTCCAATTCATGAATTTACCGGGCGTAACATTTGCTACACAATACAAAATTGAAGTGGCAATTAAATTCGCAGGCGTATGGCAAGGTTTCTACGGAAGTCCGTGTTTTGTGAACACACCATCACCAGTTAGTATTATATCTGCTGCACAATGTGGATCTACATTAACTAGTATGTCACAATACATCAATTCGTCTTATGTTGCTAATGTAACCGGATATAGATATGAAGTTACTAATCAAAGTAATGGTCAAACACAATATGTTTATTCAAGTTTGAACAAATTTACATTGACACAATTATTGGCTTCTAATCAAAGTTTTAACACGAATTATTTTGTAAGAGTGTCTTGTAGAAATACCGATGGTACTTATTTACCAGAAGGACCAGGTTGTATCATCAAATCACCAGCGTTCCCAACTACTCAGGTAGTAGCTTCGTTGTGTAATAACTATTTAGTTCCAAGTATGGCTACCAACATTAGTGTTGATGTAGTTTCAGGAGCTACGTTATACAAGTTTAGATTATTCAATGGTACTTATGACTTCGTA